>NZ_JAGYHC010000001.1:671892-1343785 GCF_019837165.1 Virgibacillus sp. NKC19-3 | reverse complement strand
TATGACGTCAACGGATTTATGCTTCCGAAAAGATTGAAAAAGTGATCAAATGGTCGCCACAATAGCCATGATGATCCATTTCACATCACTTCGTTTCCACATCATCCAATTGCTGCACTTGATAAAGATCATAATAGCCGCCTTTCATGCGCATCAATTCATCATGTGTACCAATTTCCTGGATTTCACCGTTTTCAATCAGAACAATTCTGTCCGCATGTGTAATAGTTGCAAGGCGATGTGCAACGATAAATGTTGTGCGATCAGACGCTAGACTTTCGACAGCTTCCTGTATCATGTGTTCACTTTCCAGATCCAATGCTGAGGTCGCTTCATCAAAAATCAGGATAGGTGGATTTTTTAAGAAAACACGTGCGATAGAAATACGTTGTTTCTGGCCACCGGATAATTTCACACCTCTTTCCCCTACTAACGTATCATATCCGTAAGGAAGTTCTTCAATAAACGCATGCGCATTTGCAGCTTTTGCCGCTTCTACAACCTCTTCATCTGTAGCGTACGGATTTCCCATTCGAATATTCATTGCGATCGATTCACTGAATAATGTATTATCCTGAAGTACCATGCCAATATTATTGCGCAAAGAACGGGCTTTCACATCACGGATGTCGATACCGTCAACTTTTATCGCGCCCTCTGTCACATCGTAAAATCGTGGAATTAGGCTGATCAACGTTGACTTCCCTCCACCGCTCATCCCGACAAAAGCAATGGTTTCTCCTTTTTGAACATGCAAATTAACACTTTTTAATACTTCATTTTCTTCTTCATCATATTGGAAAGAAACATTTTCGACCGCCACAGAGCCATCTATACGCTGAAGTTCCTTTGCATCATGCTTATCAACAACATCATATTTTTCATTAAAAAATTCAAACACACGATCAATCGATGCGATAGCCTGAACCAGCGTAGTTGATGAATTTATTAACCGTCTTAATGGACTATATACTCTTTCCATATAGCCGACAAAAGCAACCATCGTACCTAATGTCAGATTACCATTAATCACTTGATACCCCGCATAAGTAATCACAAGCAATGGGGCTAGATCCGTAATCGTATTTGTAACCGCGAAAGTTTTGGCATTCCAATCGGTGTGTTTCAACGCTTTATCAAGAAAATTCCTATTTCGTGTTTCAAATTGTCCATGCTCATAGTCTTCTAAAGCAAAGCTCCTTGTAACAGGCACCCCTTGTATACGTTCATGAAGATGGCCCTGTACCTCTGCCAAGGCTTGAGATCTCTCCCGTGTTAATCGACGTAATCTGCCATAGAAAAATTTAATCGAAAACCCAAATAATGGGAATAAAATAATTGACACAATGGTTAAACCTATATCCATTGTCAGCATGATTCCTATCGCTATAAGAATGGTAACTAAATCGAGCCACACGTTCATTAACCCTGTTATGACAAAGTTTTTTGATTGTTCGACATCATGTATTACCCGGGAAATAATTTCGCCGGTTTTTGTCTGAGAATAGAACTTCAAGCTTAATTTTTGGATATGGTCAAACAAACGATCCCTTATATCATACAGAATTGTGTTTCCTACCCATTGTGCTAAATATTGCCTAGCATATTCAATCGGTGGACGTAGTAACAAAAATACGACGAATGCTATTCCCATTAAGATGAATAGTTCCGAGACTTTATCAGCGGCACTCGCTTCTGTACTAATAATATTATCAATAACATATCTTAAAATTAATGGCATTAATAATGGAATTCCAAATTTAACAATCCCAATAAGTATCGTCCATAATATTTTCCATTTATACGGTTTTACGAATCCCATATATTGTTTTATACTACTCATAAACGAATCTACCTCTAATTCATATTGAATAGAAAGAGGCTGGGACAAAAGTGTTTTTAACAAACAAATTCCGAACATACATCGCTTCAGAAAAAAAGATTGCTATCGCACTTCGGTGTCTCACCTACGCCTTCCCTCCCGCTGGAGCCTCCGCATATTTCCTACGCTAAGTTTGATAATGTTCGCCTTTTTAATGAAACACGTTTGTTTTGTCCCAGCCCCTTTCTCTACTAAAAAATTACCGGTATGTTAAATAACGTTCATACCATTGGTCAACGAAATCCGGCGAGAAAGGGCCTTGACGTTGTCTTATAAACCTTAGAAGATATTCAACGTTATTATACAAAATACGATCTAAAACCTGTGGATAATTCATTTGTATTTTGTGTTCATCGTATTCGTCTTCATCCAACAAATCATACGTCATATCCGGATATACTTTTACATCTAAATCGTAATCAATATATTTTAATGCCTCTCCATCATAAACGAAAGGGGAGCTCACATTACAATAATAATAAATACCGTCATTGCGAATCATCCCGATGATATTAAACCAGTACTCGGCATGGAAATAGCTAATTGCCGGTTCCCTTGTTGTCCAAGTTCTACCATCGCTTTCCATCACCTGCGTTTTGTCATTGGCTCCGATTACAATCGTTTCCGTTCCTTTTAACACTAGACTATTTTCCCATATACGGTGAATTTGTCCATTGTGTTTATAACTTTGAATTTGCACCACGGAACCTGGTCTCGGAGCAACCATCTAATCTCCCTTTCCATACATTTTATACACGCTTGCCAATCCTGTATTTATTATAATAGCAACAATATGAAATATAAAGTATAATGAACCGACAAAAGAGAACAGTACCTGTATGGAATACATGAAATTTTTTAAATGAAAAAGAGCTTCCCTGGAGATAGGAAGCTCTTTTTCATATGATCATTGGGGTGTGATGCTACGTTACTTTTTGTTTTGCTGCGACTTTTCATTTTGTTTTTTTACTTCCTGAGCATTTGTCTCAGATGCAAATTCAGTACCGTACTGACCTTGTCCTTGAGCTGCTTGTTGATTTTGTTGTTTTACTTTTTGAGCGTTTGTACCTGCAGCTGTTTTGTTAGGTTTTTTAGCCATCAGTATCACCTCCGCACTACTAATTTGTCCATTATAAATGTTGTTATCCACCATATTGGTAGTTAAATTATGGTAAATTAATACCTCCAGCTTGAAAAGACACCTCTCTACATAACATCATTAACAACAAAAGCTCCCCATATAGAAAAGGGAGCCTAAAATTAAACCTTATACGATATATGTCATCATTTTTTGGTGAGAAACCGGAAATGGATATGCTTGCAATTCTTCTTTATAAACAAAACGTAAACGTTCATCTGTAAGATATTGTTGGTGCGTAGTTGCCCCATATATCTCCAACTCCCAGACGATGTGGGAGAAAACATGCTTTAATTCTCCCTTTTTCTCGCTTACTTTAATTTCTAATCCATATTCACTGAGGATCCAATTCTCCAAATGATCCCAGCCTATTTCATTAATAGGAACCATTGGAAATTGCCACAAGCCTGCTAGCAGCCCTTTCTCTGCCCGTTTTTCAATGATGTACGCACTGTTTTCATTTTTTATTAATAAGCTAACATATGGAATTTTGTTTTGTTTCTTAGCCTTTGACTTTACAGGTAAGTCGTTCTCCCTTCCTTCTGCAAAGGCAAGACAATATTCTTGAACCGGACAAAGCAAACAGGCCGGGGATTTGGGAGTACAAACAAGTGCACCTAATTCCATAATTGCTTGATTAAATGAAGAAGGATCATCCTCTGGTATGAGTTCACGAACGTAAGCCTCAACCAATTTTTTCGTTCGCTGCTGAGCTATGTCGTCTTCTATTTTTAAAATACGGGAAAGGACACGCATTACATTACCGTCCACTGCCGGTTCAGGCTGATTATATGCAATGGAAAGAATCGCACCTTTTGTATACGGGCCAATCCCTTTTAATGATCCCAGCTCATCAGGATTAGCAGGGATTTCACCCCCGTATGTATCAACAACTTCCTGTACTGCATTTTGTAAATTTCTCGCGCGCGAATAATAACCGAGACCCTCCCATACTTTCAGAACATCCTGGGGATCTGCATCGGCAAGCTGGTACACAGTAGGAAACTTTTCCATAAAACGGTAGAAATAGGGAATAACAGTGTCTACCTTTGTCTGCTGAAGCATTATTTCGGAAACCCAAACCTTATAAGGATCCTGATCCATACGCCACGGCAAATCGCGTTTATTCGCATGGTACCAGTCAATTAAATCCTGCTGGAAACCAGTAGTGTCGAAAAATTGTAATGTTTTATCATTCATAATAACACGTCCTTTATGGTACAATAAACTTATAAAAGAATATCTGATTTATTTTAAAAACTTTTGACTTGATTAAAAATCCACGAAAAGAAACTTCCAAGGAGGACCTTTTACTATGGATACCGCAACCCACATTGTGATGGGTGTTGCACTTGGAGGATTAGCAACCTTAGATCCTGTTGTGCATAATGATCCAACACTTTTTACCGCTGTTTTAACCGGAACAATCATAGGTTCTCACGCACCAGATTTTGACACGATTTTCAAGTTAAAAAATAATGCTACCTATATCCGTCATCACCGCGGTGCCTCCCATTCATTGCCAGCGATTATACTATGGGGGATTCTCATTTCCGGAATCATTTATATGTTTGTTCCACAGGTCAATTTCCTTCATCTTTGGCTATGGACATTTTTAGCTGTTATCATTCATGTATTTGTGGATATCTTTAATGCGTATGGAACACAAGCTTACAGACCATTTACCAATAAATGGATTGCTTATGGATTTATTAATACATTTGATCCGTACATTTTCACATTGCATCTTGCAGGTATCGGAGCCTGGATCTTGGGCGCAAACCCCGGGTACACATGGTTCATTATTTATGTTGTCATAGCGCTATATTACATTAAACGTTATATGGATAAAAGGGAAATAGTTAAAAAGTTAAAAGACTACATCCCAAATATTGAGCAAATCGCTACATCACCTACGATTAAACAAAATTATTGGCGTGTAGCCATTACGACGGATACGAAATTTTACGTCGCTGCTGTCGAAAACGGTCATATTGAAATCGTTGATGAGTTTGAGAAGGTTCCATTGCCCAGCGTCCATATAATGGAACTGGCCAAGAAAGATAAAAATATCTCGGCATTTCTTGCATTTTCCCCTGTTTATCGATGGGAAATAAACGATTTTGATGATTTTACAGAGATTCGCTTCATTGATTTACGCTACCGTTCTGATAATCGCTATCCATTTATTGCCGTCGTTCAAATTAACGATAATATGCAAATAATGAGCTCCTATACCGGTTGGATCTTCTCCGAGCAAAAACTGCAACATAAACTATATATGCGTGACAGCCCTGTTTAAAAACAGCAAGTGTATTTTACACCTGCTGTTTTTAAATATGAAAGATATAAAATGCTGTGAAGCTTTAAAAGAAACAATGCCTACAAAAGGAGTCTATTAATGAATCTCATTATCTAATAATGAAATAGGCAGTGCCTCTTCCTTTTCATACGTTTCATCCAATAGATTTACCCGCCAGCCCCAAGCGAATACGCCGTTCACATAATGGATCTTAAATTTATGTCCGGGATCATTGGTTAATTGATATATGTTACCTGCAGAAAAGTCTTCTGGGTTCATGGTATATGCCAATGCGACTTGCATTTTCCGTTCATTAACTGCTACTTCTGATATATTGCCAAGTTGTTCTGCCTTCATTGCTTGTTCTTTAAACTTTTGAATTTCTATACGTAATTGTTCAATGGAATAATCACTATATCGATAATTCATGGTATAAGATCCCCTTCCAATCTACTAGTTTACCAGTTATTGTACACCAATGTTAATGATGCAGCCTATGTGCACGTTTCTTGCAACGATTTACCCGAGGTTATACCTTTCATTCTTCGAACACTTCCTCTAAAAATTGATTAATCAACGCTATTGAAAAACCTTTCCCAAATAAACCTTGTTTGAGTTTGTTTCTGAGTTTATCCCCATTAAGCTTTGTCTCATGCTTACGCAATAATTTCTCTCCTTGGTAAACAAGCGCATTCCATTCGGTTGCTTCATCTTTTTGACCATTTATATCCGCTAAGGCTTCTGTAATCACATCTTGTGTAAAACCCTTTTGCATCAATGTAGCTTGTAACTGCTGGACCTGTTTCCGAAACGAATCCTTTTTTCCAGTGGTTAATTTTTTTTTCATCCATTTGGTTATGTTCTCATATTGAACTTCATACGGATACTGTTCCACGGCTTGACTTGCCAAAGACGCCGATATACCTTTTTCAATCAATTCTTTTTTGATGAGCATAGGCCCCTTTGTTGATGTATTCATTCTACTGCGGACAAACATGTCGGCAAACTGCTGATCATCCAGCAAATTTTCGGTTTTTAATTTTTCCATAATCTCATTTATATGCGCTTCATCCACTTCTTTTTTCAGTAGATAATCATGCATTTCTTTTTTTGTTCGCATTCGGTAGCTTAAAAAATGAATAGCTTGGGTATATGATTTATGTATGGTATCTTTTTGAATCAGTGCATCGATGGTTGATTCTTCCAATTCAAGATCTTTACGAAGATTGAATTCAACTAATATAGCTTCATCCACACTAAAGCCATATTTTTCATCTTGTCCATCGTTCAAAAAGATATTATATCGATCCTTCGATTTTTTTTGAGTGGTGATCCGTGCAATCTTTTTCAATATTTCTCACCCCTTTCTCTAATCATAACATGAAAAATAAGGACGGACACCACCTAAAAATCGAAAGGACTGCATATGCGATTAGATAAGGGGGTTCTATTGAATACCGGAGGAACAAGATTTGTCGGTAAAATCTGATAGCAGCCCGACATGGGAAAAATCACCACACCTTCATTCTTACAAGACATCCGGAAACATACACAAACAGCGAGAATTCAACTTTCCTAAGCTATGATTATCCTGTTGAAAAACTTTCCACCATTCATCGCGTTATTAATCTTGCGGATGAATTCCTTTTCGGCTACTGGTTCGAGAAGAAGAAACATTTAAATGCTACGATCAACAAAGCACTTTGCTTTATCATCTTACTCCCCCAGTTTATAACTCGGGGATATATTTTCTTCTACGCTTTCTGCAAAAAGCCATTCCTCTAAAACGTTGTTCGCTTCTATTCTAGCGTCATGTTTCCGCTCCCCAAAACCAAAGCCGATTTTCATATTGGTTGTCTCAAAATTAACGACTGCTTGCCAAATCGCTTCTTTATTTAGATTCCATATAAAAATGATGACCGTATTATCTTCTATAACGTTGATTTCAAATTCTTCTTCATGGAACATGGCTCGGAGTATTTTACATTTTGTTAAGCTTGTAATTGAAGAATGATACAAAATTAGACAACTGACCATCAGAATCCCTTCACACGTTTGTTCTTAATAGGAACATTTTACTATATGTGTCATATAAGAACAAACATCTACACTCTAAAGTAATTCAATCATGGTAGGATTTAAGTATAAATCTAGATGTTAGAGTGTGATAACGATGAGTTTGGAGCAAATTGCACATAATATAAAATTTTTCCGGGATCAGCAGGAATGGACACAAATGGAACTTGCCGACAAACTTATGGTATCGCGTTCCGTCATTGCTAAATGGGAAAACTATTCCACTACCCCAGACATTTCATCATTAATGAAATTAAGTAATGTCTTTCATATAACGCTAGATCAGCTCGTAGGAAATCATTCCTACCGGGACGATCTCTTAAAAGATTTCAAGCGAATCTACAGTTCAAAATCAAAAGCATTTGATGAAGAATTAGTCGATCTCATCGAATACATTATGACCTACCCAAATTTTAAGGAACAAATCTACCGTCTTAAACATTTACCCATTAGAAAGCAATTATCATTACATAGCCTCTTTGCAGGAATTATAGATCAATATGAAAAGATTTAAAAAATCGGGTATTATCTCGATTTTTTTAACGTCTAGGGATTTACTCTCTGTTACAGATTATTGGATCCGTTGTCGAAATACTTGAAAGTGCTTCGTTTGAACGACACAATTTTAGCTTGACAAGTGACTGTTGCTTAATTTGCCAATGTTTTTTACAAAAAACAAGGTTCCACACTATTTATCTGCAGAACCTTCATCTTCTTCTATACCTTTATTTTCATTTCTTGGCAATCTGCCAGCCTTCTTGGCTGACTCTCGCAGTAAAAATTCCACATGGCTGTTAACGCTGCGAAATTCATCCTTTGCCCAAGCTTGCAAAACGTCATATAGTTTCGGGTCAATTCGCAATGGAAAATTCTTTTTCTTAGCCATAAGAACCCTCTTTTATTGATATAGTGATCCAGTGTTTACAACGGGCTGTGCCCCACCGTCAGCTACGATAGAGACAAGTAAATTATTTGTCATGGAAGCTCGACGTTCGTCATCCAATTCAACTAACCCTTCTTTTTCCATTCGTGCAATGGCATCTTGAACCATACCGACTGCACCTTCAACGATTTGTTTTCTTGCCGCAATAATCGCACTGGCCTGTTGACGTTGAAGCATGGCTTGAGCAATTTCCGTTGAGTAGGCCAAATGGGTTAACCGTGCTTCGATAATTTCAACCCCTGCCACTTTTAAACGATCTTGTAATTCTGATGTCAATTCATTTGAAATTTCTTGCGCATTCCCGCGAAGGGTAAGTTCTTCTGCATACTCAAACGTATCGTACGGATATTTTGTAGCAACAGCACGGATTGCTGTTTCACTTTGAATTCCAACGAATTGCTCGTATTTATCCACATCAAATACGGCTTTAGCTGCATCAACCACCTTATAAACAACGACTGCAGCAATCTCAATTGGATTCCCATTTACGTCATTTACTTTTAGAAGACTACTGTTAAAATTACGCACACGTAGCGAAATCGTTCTTCTCACAGAAAATGGGACTGTAACGACAATCCCTTCTCGACGAATGGTGCCCATATACTTTCCCAGAAAAATAACAACAACGGATTGATTTGGTTGAACTAGTGTAATCCCGCTGCCTAAACTAATAGCCAGAATGAGGCAAATAACCCCCAATATAAATTGTTGTGCAACAAAACTAAACACTGTTGTTGCCAAAAGAATAGCAATAACAAACATACCCAAAAATCCATTCATCATCCAAGCATTCTTCTCTTGCATCATGTATACACCTTCCCTATCTAAAGTGACTTTCTTATATTATTATGATATCACTTTGATTTCACATTTTGCAAAGAATTAACTTGCTGTTTTCTCCAAATTACGAAATGGATTTTCATTCGGCATGACAAGATAGCTTTTTCCATCTGTTCGAAATACAACATCGCCAAAAGTTGCTGTTGAATAAATAGTCGCGTTTATACGATGTAAGTTCCTTATAACCCGATCGACCGGGTGTCCATAATCGTTTTCTATACTGTACGTGAGCAAGGCGACTTCCGGATTTACTTCTTGCAGAAATTCCAATGAACTACTTGTATTCGATCCGTGATGACCAACTTTAATAACTTCAGATTGAAGTTCATTGTCTTCCATTAGCTCTTTTTCCTGTTCTATCCCTACATCACTCATTAGCAAAAAATCAATATCGTCGTATGTTATTTTTAATACGATGGAGGATTGATTATTGTCTTTCTCTTTTTCGTAACTGTTTAATACGCGAATTGTTAACAATGGATCAACCTTTAAAAGTTCATTTTTCTCTGCTATCTTGATTGGAATACCTTGTTTTCGGATTTGGTTTACGTATTTGGCATATGTTTTTGTGGAGTATAACTTTCCGGAATCAAGTATTTGACCAACATCGATATTCTCCATTACATAAGGGAGTCCGCCAATATGGTCAATATCAGGGTGGGTAGCAATGATAAGATCAATTTCATCAATTTGGTGATCTTCCAGATAGGATACAACCTTTTTACCGGACTCAGGTGGACCACCATCAATAAGGATTGTTTTATCAGAGGGAGTTTGAATGAACATACTGTCGCCTTGACCAACGTCAATGAAATGAACTTGCATATCCTGTTGTGATTCACTATGAATTTGTATAGGTTGCACGGCAAAAATGGAAAAGAACATTATAAATACGAGTAAAAACTTGCTGCTGCGCATGAGAAACATCCTTTATTAAAATGATGTTGTTAGTTTTTACACGGATCTTATATAATATTTATTACGCACCCTGAAAATTTTTCCTAAAATAAAAACCTGCTACACAAAGGCAGCAGGTTTTTACTAATCACCATTTATTATGCGTTTTTAACAACAATGTCCTCATCTTCAACATCAATTTTAACATTTTCAACAGATTCTTCTTCTAAGATGAAGTCGGTTAGCTGGTCTTCAATTTTATCTTGAATAACCCTGCGTAATGGTCTTGCACCAAAGCGTTTATCATAACCAAGTCGTACTAATGCTCGTTTTGCATCATCTGTAATGCTAATGGAAATATCATTTTCCTCAATATTTTGTTGCACTTCATCAAGCATGAGATCCACAATTACCATTAAGTTATCCTCAGATAATTCATTGAAGTTGATAATCGCATCGAATCGGTTTAAGAATTCAGGTTTAAAGTAGTTGCTTAAATTTTCCAATGTGGATACAGATTCATGTGCATCCCTATTAAAACCTACATTCACCTGTTTTTCACCGGTTCCTGCGTTACTTGTCATGATGATGACTGTTTCTTTAAAGCTCACTTGGCGACCTTGGGAATCAGTCAGATGACCATCTTCCATGATTTGCAGGAACATGTTTTGTACATCTGGATGTGCCTTTTCGATTTCATCAAGTAGAATGATCGAATATGGATTATGACGTACACGCTCGGTTAACTGTCCAGCTTCTTCATGACCAACATAGCCAGGAGGTGAACCGATAATTTTGGAGATCGCGTGTTTTTCCATATATTCACTCATATCAAGACGAATCATGGATTCACGAGTTCCAAAGAGTTCTTCCGCTAGTGCCCTTGTTAGTTCTGTTTTCCCAACTCCGGTTGGTCCTACAAATAGGAATGAACCGATTGGACGATATTTTGATTTAAGACCTGCACGGCTACGACGAATTGCTTTAGCAACTTTTTCAACTGCTTCATCTTGCCCGATTACTTTTTCTCCGAGGTTTTTACCAAGGTCTTTCATTTTTTCCTGTTCATCTGCTTGTAATTTTGTAACAGGGATACCTGTTTTTTCTTCGACAATCAATTGAATATCAGAAACATCGACATCGATAACTTGTTCTTCATCTTTTGCTTTATCCAATTGTTTTTGCAGTTGAATTTCTTGATAACGCAAGTGTGCTGCACGTTCATAGTCTTCTTTTTCAGCTGCTTGCTCTTTTTCTGTAATGATTTCGTTTAGACGATTATTAATGGAATTTGAATCTTTCTCTGCGTTTTTCAGGTTTAGGCGAGATCCAACTTGATCCATTAAATCAATCGCCTTATCTGGTAGGAAGCGATCCTGTATATACCGACCGGATAGTGTTACGAATGCTTGTATTGCTTCATCTGAATAACGAACTTCATGGAATTTTTCATAACGATCTTTGATACCATTTAAAATCTGCACTGCTTCATCTGGTGACGATTCTTTGACCATAATTGGCTGCAGACGACGTTCCAGTGCTGCGTCTTTTTCAATTTGACGGTACTCTTTCAAAGTTGTTGCACCAATTAACTGCAAATCACCACGAGCTAATGCGGGTTTTAGAATATTTCCAGCATCCATTTGGGAGCTTTCTGCAGTTCCGGCACCAACAAGTAAATGAATTTCATCTACGAATAGAATAACATCCTCACGAGATTGTAATTCCTGAATCAATTGTTTCATGCGCTCTTCAAATTGACCGCGCATGCTGGTATTTGCTACTAAGGATGCTACATCCAATAGATAAACTTGCTTATTAATTAATTTGGATGAAACATCACCTTCTGCAATCTTTAATGCGAGTCCTTCAGCAATAGCTGTTTTCCCAACTCCAGGTTCCCCGATTAGGACTGGATTGTTTTTATTTCTTCTATTAAGTGTCTCAATAACTTGTTTTACTTCATTATCGCGACCGATGATCGGATCAATTTGACCTCTTTTCGCATCATCTGTTACATTTTTTGCTAGTTGTTCGAGTAAACCATTATTTCCTTGTTTTTGTCTTGTTCTTGTTCCCATTTTACTTGAACCATTTCCTTGTGCAAAGTTATTAGAAAATGCGTCGTTAGCATTTCCATTAAACGATGAATCTGAGAAAAAGTTATTGGAATTCATCAATTGGCTTTGAATTTCACGAAAACATTCATTACATACATGCATGTTTACTTTTTCATTATTGATTTGCATTGCAACGTTAATAGTAGCTGGATTCATTCCGCATTGTTGACATTGCATTTTCCATTCCTCCTTAAAGGTTTGTAAGCAGTATTAAAATCAAATTTGACTTTGACTATCTTTGACCTTATAAACATATTATAACTTGACCTATTTTGACTTTCAAGTATTTTGTTTCATGATTTAAATTCATGGAACGCTAGGCCATTTAAAGTTTGACTATCTTTGACCTTTGATTATTATTATACACTGACCTATTTTGACTTTCAAGTGTTTTCGTTAAATTTTTTTGAGGAAGTATGGATGTTGTCCCTATTTTGAACGAACGATATGCGTTCAAATAAACGAAAAACGCCTGTATATATACAAGCGTTTTGGTTCATTGCTAATGCACCTGTTTTTCTTTCTCTCTTAATTCTACTCTTCTGATCTTCCCGGATGTGGTTTTTGGAAGTTCTTCGATGAATTCAATCCGCCTCGGGTACTTATACGGAGCGGTTGTGTCTTTTACATGATCCTGCAATTCTTTGACCAGGTCTGTGCT
Organism: Virgibacillus sp. NKC19-3; assembly: GCF_019837165.1. Lineage (NCBI taxonomy): Bacteria > Bacillati > Bacillota > Bacilli > Caryophanales > Bacillaceae > Virgibacillus > Virgibacillus saliphilus. The sequence continues at coordinate 1,330,926 of NZ_JAGYHC010000001.1, read as the reverse complement.
GTTTTTATCAACACTTTCTTTCAATACAACGAATGCCTTTACCAAATTCCCGCGAATGTCATCCGGACTCGCGACAACTGCGCATTCCTGTACATAAGGATGTTTGACTAAAGCATCTTCCACCTCAAACGGTCCAATAGTATAGCCGGAACTTATGATGATGTCATCTCTACGGCCTTCAAACCAAAAGTAGCCATCTTCATCCTTGGAAGCCTGGTCTCCTGTTATATAGTAATCACCTCGTTGCGACATTTTGGTTCGTTCCATATCCTTATAGTACGCTTGGAATAGTGCTGGGGAATCCAGTTTAACAGCGATGTCGCCGACCTCATTAACGCGAGCAGGCAGTCCTTCTTCATTAATTACTTCGACATCGTTACCTGGTGTAGGTTTCCCCATGGAGCCTGGTCTTACCTCCATTCCTTTAGGGAATCCTAATAATAATGTATTTTCCGTTTGTCCATAGCCATCACGAACAGTAATGTCAAAATACCTACGAAATGTATCAATCACTTCAACATTCAATGGCTCACCAGCAGAAACTGCACTATGAAGTGCTGGGAAATGGTAGTCCTCTAAATTATCGACTTTTGCCATAATACGGTACTCTGTCGGCGTACAGCATAATACATTTATTTCTTTATCCTGAAGCAAGCGCAAATAGGTTTTCGGGTCAAATTTTCCGTTATAGACAAAACCGGTTGCCCCTGAACCAAGCACCGATAAAAATGGACTCCAAATCCACTTTTGCCAGCCGGGACCTGCTGTTGCCCATACTTTATCCCCCTCATTAATAGCTAACCAATTTTCTGCAGCCGCTTTCAAATGCGCATAACCCCATCCATGTGTATGTATGACTCCCTTTGGATTACTTGTCGTACCGGAAGTATACGGCAAAAATGCAATATCATCACGAGTTGTATTCACCATGTCTAATTGATCTGAAGCATCTGCTTTCAGTCTATCCAAGAAATGCCATCCATCAGCCTGTCCACCAACTGCAAATTTAATTAATTGATCATATTCACGTACCCCTTTGTATTGATCAACAAAATGAAAATAGCTTACAACCCCACGTACCTCTCCATGACTGATACGATACTGCAAATCGCGCGTTTTTAACATTTCAGAACTTGGTATAATAATGATTCCGGTTTTCAGTGCCGCAAGATAAACCTCGTAAGCCTCAATAAAACGTGGAATCATAACAAGGATCTTGTCTCCTCTTTTCAATCCATTTTCCAAGAATACATTTCCAATTCGATTTACATTTCTTATCAAATCTGCATAAGTTATTTCCTTTGTATTACCTTTGTCATCTTGCCATATCAAGGCTTTTCTGCCAGGGTCTGTCGCATAACGTTCCATTTCCATAACAATATTATAATCCTTTGGAGCAATTAATTCTTCCTTTTTCATAATATAACAACCCCTTATGCTAGTATAATACTTAGTATAGCAAAGTTTGGGAAAATTTTAAATAAATATTGCATGTTGCGTCCTATAAATAAAACACACAAGACAGTCATCGCAGTCTCGTGTGTTATACGCTCTTAGAAGACACTCGTTAATTAGAATCCATAAATACCTTCAGGGATTTTATCTTTTATTACCATATCATCCAAGCTTTTAAAACTATACCCCTGTTCTCTCAATTCTTGAATTAAATGCTCCAATGCTGCTGCGTTATCGGCTGAAACCGCGTGCAGGAGTATAATAGCACCGGGATGAATTTGATCCATAATTTCGTTAAAGGCATATTCCCATCCTTTTTGATTGCCCGTCTCCCAATCAACAAAGGCCAATGACCAAAACACATGAATGTACCCCAATTCATTTGCCCATTCCAACGTTTCTTCATTAAACGTTCCTTTTGGAGGCCTGAGATACTTTAAATCTTTCTGATCAGACACCTCTGCAACCGCTTTTTTCAAAGACTCAAGCTCCTCTTTTATGGATTCCTTGGATATTGTTGTGAAATCCGGATGATGATAAGAGTGGTTTCCAATAGTGTGACCTTCATCTACCATTCGTTCGATGAGATCTGGTTGATCCTCCACATAATGTCCTGTCACAAAAAAAGTTGCTGGTACATCTTCTTTATGCAAAACATCTAACACATCATCCGTATACCCTTCTTCATATCCATTGTCAAAGGTTAAGTAAATATTCTTCTCACCAGAATCATCTGCATAATAGGAACCGTATTTTTTTAAGATATCCTGGTAGCTCCCTATATCAGGGACTTTATGATCTGTATTTTTTTTAAATCCCCATCCATACCCATTAGAAGCCTTAGCCTCTAACTGCAGGCCGCCAATAAAAAAGGTAAGAAAAACGATGACGATTGTCATAAGCGTATATTTCCGCATAACAACCCACCTTCTTTTTTTCTTACCTTTACCTTTTTTCACGTAATTATTCACTTATAATAGAAGTGCGGCTATCCATCCAAATAGAAACAATGGAATATTAAAGTGGATGAATGTCGGAACAACGGTATCCCAGATGTGATGATGCTTTCCATCTGCGTTTAAACCAGCTGTTGACCCAAGCGTACTGTCTGAAGCCGGTGAACCTGCATCACCCAGAGCTCCAGCTGTACCGATTAAAGCTGCTGTTGCCAATGGAGAAAATCCAGCTGCCATACATATTGGCACATATAATGTGGCAAGAATCGGTATGGTACCAAAGGATGAACCTATTCCCATTGTTACAAGTAAACCAACAAATAATAATATAAATGCAATCATTGCTTGATTATCACCTAAAAATCCCGAGGTTGCTTCAATTAACGCATCAACTGCTCCCGTTTCCTTTAAAACATTCCCGAATCCGGACGCAACTAGCATAACAAATGCAATCATCCCCATCATGCTAATCCCTTCTCCGACAATGCGATCACCATTCTTAAATGGTACAACAATGAAGGCAAACATTAGTACCAACCCAGTCAACGCACCAGCAATTAAATTATCTGTAATAATTTGCACAACCAACGCAGCTACAATAGCAACGAGGGTTAGAAAATGTTTGATATTAAACGTAACTTTTTCCACTTCAGGTTCAATTAGAACATTTCCGGTTCCACTTGCCCCCTCCACAGGATCTCGGTCCTTACGGTAGGTTATAAATATAGCGATCAGTAGACCGAGAACCATACCTAAACCAGGAGTAAGCATAGCTAAAGCCGTTTCCTTCACGGTTATTGGTGCTGCTCCATTTTGTTCCATGCCATCTACAATGGTGTTGTGAAAAAGAAGCCCAAAGCCTGCTGGAATCATAACATAGGGCGCTTTTAATCCAAAGGTAAGCGCAGTTGCAACCCCGCGACGATCCACACGCATTTGATCAAAAAGTTTTAATAATGGCGGAATTAAAATTGGTACGAATGCAATATGCACAGGTACTAAATTCTGTGATAATGATGCGACCCCAGCGATAGCCAACATTAGCATCGTTTTCTTACCTGTTAATACACGAATAAGAAAGTTTACGAGAATAGTAGTTATGCCCGTGTAGCTAATTGCCACGGCAAAAGCACCAAGCAAAATATAGCTTAACGCTGTATTCGCCTGCCCTCCCATCCCAGCTACCATTGTTTCAATCGAATCGACGATATCTAGTCCTGCCATTAAACCGGCTGTAATAGAGGCTGCTATGATTGCTATAATGACATTTACTCGCAGTAAACTAAGAATAATCATAACGAACACCGAGACAACGACAACCCACTCCATACATGCTTCTCCTCTCTATCTCTTTCCTTTTCCTGTTGATATTCATTTATTACACTTCATCATGATAAAGCATTAAAGTATAAAAATCAACCCTATTTTTTAAAATTTAGGTACATAAAAAGAACCCTATAAACGTCGTAAAGGGTTCTTTCGATTAATACTATTTCAACTGGAAAGAGAAAGAAATATGATCTTGAACTGGTATCCATGAACCGATGCCCTGCTTTGTTACATTTTTGATAGCAATGGACTTTTTCGTTCCTTTTAATTCAATATAAACTTCACCAAAAGTCACTTGTCCTTTTTCATTTACAGCTGGAGCATATGCTTGCAATTCGGCTTGTTTTTTGACAGGAACATTATATGAATTATCTTTTTTTGTATTTTTTCCAATGGTTGTCTCATAAGAAAGTGGTAGTTCTGTCTTTGCCTCAGCCTTTGATAACATCATCTTTTTTACATCTTCAGGGTCAGAAATTTTGTTGGTAAGTGCACCCTTTATTTCTTTATCCTCTTGTTGTACATAATTCATTTCCTGGTCAGTGTCCCCACCCAGATTATTGAGTTCATTCGTATTTATACCCTGATACTCCCAATTCACAGTTGTGTCCGATGATTCATAATTGAGTGGCCATCTTCCAACGTACACCATGCCGCGATAGCCAAATCCAATCGGGGACGGATCTAAGGTTGTCTCATTTAACATCTTTATTAATTCAGGATTTTCAATCGGTATATCCAGTTCATCTATTAATTCCTGCGTTAATTCGCTCGGCTCAATGACCTCTTGATCCTCACCTGAATTGGGAAATGTATTTTCCTTCGATATCGTAAGGACATGGCTCGGTGGTTCAAAAGTGTCACTCCCGTTTTTCTCTCCCTCATCTTCCTTTTCCTCAGCAAAACTAATTACCGGTAATAAAAGTGCATAAAAGCATACAATTGCTACAATTGCATAATGACTTCTTTTCATGTATCCCATTCCTTTCCTTTTCCTATAGCATTTTCGGATACATGAATATTATACCTTGATTTTTTACCGGCTTAATTCAATGCTTTCAATTCGCTCTGTTATGTTAATACTATCCTCTACTGAACGGACCATCGAACAATTTTTTCGAGATAGCTCCAGGTTTTTATCTAATTTTTGTGGGTTTAAATTATATCCCTTCACCGTAAAAACCAAGGCAATTTCCTCAATACGATTGGCTTCTTCCGGATTTCGAACGACATCCGCATGGATAGTAAGATCTTCAATTTCCATACGCTGTTTTTTCAATATTTTACGAAATACGGATCCGCTACAGCCAGCTATAGAAGCAACCATTAATTGAAATGGACGGAATCCATCATCCTCATTTCCCGAGATACTTAATTCCCCATAGTTTAAATCTACTCGCATGCCATTTTCTTTCAAATAAAATTCCATGTTATTTCCCTCCATTTTTATGGTTGTACTGATATATTCCCATTATTGTTTCCATCATAACTTAATTTCATTGAAATAGCAGTTCCTAAACATTGACCTCTCTTACGAAACCAATTAAATTAGATTATGTAAATGACAACACGAATGGATGAACGAAATGGTATCTGCAAAAACTAGATTTTGGATTTTAATTGCACTTGTTACGGTTTCCGGCTTTTCACAGGGGATGTTATTGCCACTGCTTTCCGTTATTTTGGAACAACATGGCGTCCCATCTTCTGTTAATGGATTACATGCTACTGGGCTATATATTGGTGTGCTTTTAGCTTCTCCATTTATGGAAAAACCAATGCAACGATTCGGGTTCAAGCCTGTTATTATCGTCGGCGGTATGCTTGTTTTTATTTCCTTGGCTCTATTTCCGTTTTGGAAAGCCTTATGGTTCTGGTTTATACTTCGAGTAACAGTTGGTATCGGGGATCAGATGTTACACTTTGGAACGCAAACTTGGATTACCACAACAGCAACAAAAGAAACGAGAGGCAGAAGCATTGCCTATTACGGGATGTTCTTCGGATTAGGCTTCACCCTTGGCCCGCTAATGACACAATTATTAGACGTACATGAAGCCCTTCCTTTTATCGTATCAGCAGTTCTAAGTATGCTTGTATGGTCATCGATGTTATTTGTACGCAATACATGGCCTGAGCAAGAAATCGATACAGTACGTACGACAAATTCCTCTTTTGGAAGATTCCTCCAGACAGGAAAAATAGCTTGGGTAGCGCTACTTCCGGGGTTTGGGTATGGATTTCTTGAAGCGTCACTACATAGTATTTTTCCAATTTATGGGATGCGTATTGGGCATGATGTCGATATTTTATCCCTTATTATTCCTTGCTTTGCAGCTGGAAGTCTTATCACCCAGCTGCCACTTGGTATGTTAAGCGATCGATTTGGACGACGAAATATCCTACTCTTTGTTTTAACCGCAGGAATGGCTTGCTTTGCTCTGGCTGCAACTTTAGAATCATCGCCTGTTGCTTTATTTATACTGTTTACGCTATCCGGAATGTTAGTCGGGTCATTATTTTCACTGGGGATCTCCTATATGACTGATTTACTGCCGGGAAATTTGCTTCCTGCAGGGAACTTGATGGTGGGAATCACGTTCAGTTTGGGAAGCATTAGTGGACCTTTATTAGGCGGTTGGTATGTTGATATGTTCCCAGGCGCTTCTTTCTTTTATTTGATTGTTGCCATACTAATCGTTATTATATTAGCGATTTATTTTAAACAAAGGAGCTGAAACAAAAGTGTTTTGTAACAAATAACATCCCGAATGAACGCCGCATCTAAAAATATACGTCGCGCACCTTAGAGCGGCTGGTGAGACCCCTTGTACCCGTTGAGTTGCAAGTGTTTTCGAAGAGGGCAGCACTCCTCGAAAAAAGAGCGCTACCGCGTCTTTAGGTGTCTCACCTATGCTTTTGCTCCTAGCCTTTCAATTTACAAAAACCTGCTATATTTCAGTTCTAAACGATCCTGCATGAATCCAATTAATATGCATATCGGCCAATAAATAAGGGCGACCAAGACATACATCGTCATTGCATCAAATTCTCTTCCGGCAACAATCTGTGTTTTTTGGAACAATTCCGGCACTGTAATGACTGCCGCTAAGGACGTCCCCTTCACAACATCCATAAACACACTTGTTAATGGAGGAATGGCTATTCTTGTTGCCTGTGGCAAGATGATTGTTCTCAGCGTTGGCCAGTAACTCATATTCAAAGCTCTCGCTGATTCCCATTGCCCATTATCAATACTATTTAGAGCAGAACGATCAATTTCCGCAATGTAAGCTGCACTGTTTAAGCCAAAACCAATGGAGGCTGCCACTATTGCAGATAATTCAACCCCAACGACAGGCAAACCAAAATATAATATAAATAAAAATACAAGCATTGGCGTTCCCCGCATAAATGATATATAAAGACGGGCCGGCCATCGAAGCACAAATCGCTTCGAACCGCGTGCTAATGCCAATAACAACCCCAGCACAAGCCCGATCATCATTCCAATAAGAGCGACAAGAAGCGTCATTGGCAATCCTTCAAGAATAAAAGGCAAACTTTCCAAAGCCAGTTCTACATCAAATAAGCCACCGAAATCAAACCCATTAACGTTCATTAGCAATTCTCCTATTGTTCTAATCCTTTTCTATCTCTTTAAGACCTTCTTGATATTACAAGTGTTGCTGAAATTACTCAATCCCTTCTATTTCGATAATGTCCTCTTCCGGTTCTTTAGAAACATCGTTGCCTTCAAAAAAATCCGCTGATATTTCAGTAAGCGTACCATCTTCTTTCATATCAGCTATGATCTCATTTACGTTTTCCAAGAACTCGTCAGCTTCTTTATCCATCACAACATTATTCGTAGTAGAGTGAAATCTCAAATCAGGGTGTAGTTCAATATCTAACTCCGGAAATTCAGTTAAAGCTAAGCTTTGCAAATAATAATCATTAATAACGAAGTCCGTTCTTCCATTATTCACATCTTTTAAATAGGCTTCATTAGGAGCGTTTCCATATGTAATTACTTCAGCACCAAATTCTCTGGAAATATCACTATAGACTGTGGTAGCTGCTCCACCTGCTTTTTTCCCTTCTATATCTTCAAGTGTTTCTATTCCTGAATGATCATCTGAACGAACAACCATTGTGGAATAGGAGTATTTAACAGGATCGCTAAATCCAAATTTTTCTCTGCTTTCCTCTCGTGGGCCTGCTAGAATCATATCAACCCGACCTGTATCCAAAGCTGTTAACATAGAATCAAAGTCCATTATTTCGAATTTGATTTCCAAGTCCAAGCGCTCTCCAATCTCCCGGGCCACTTCGACATCATAGCCTGTAAGCTGATCCTCATTTCCGGCTTCTCCTTCATAATACGAAGCAGGAAATAATGTACCCGCCGTTCCTACAACAATCTCTCCAGCGTCCTGTATTTCTTCCCATTTTTCATCTGTATTATTATCATCACTATTGCTTGTATCACTTCCATCCACATTGTTACATGCACTTAAAATGACTGCTAATAGAAGAATAAAGGACAATGATTTTAGATGTTCCAAATTATAGACCCCCCTAAAAATATCTGTTATACAAAAAACTTAATAATTATAGTAACAGGTACATATATAAAATTCAAAATTTTTGATTCCATTTAAAATAGCTGACCATTTCGGCCAGCTATTCCTCATTCACGCATGCTTCCGAACAACGGCATTAATCACACCGCCGGTCATGATTATAATTCCGGAAATATAAAGCCATATCATTAAAACGATAACAGCACCCAGACTTCCATATGTTGCCGAGTAGTTCCCCATGTTGTTGACGTAGAAGGAAAAACCGAGGGATACCAACTGCCAACTGATTGTGGAAAACAGAGCACCCCAGATAACATTTTTAAAATAAACTTTTATATTTGGCGCCAACTTATACAGCGTAAGAAATACAATAAAGAATACAAGGGAAGAGACAAGCCAACGCATAGCTTCCCAAACCGTCAAAAACCCTTCAGATAAACCGAAAAGCGAAAAGATCGATTCTCCGATCATCTGACCGAAAATTGGAAGTAAAAAAGCTATACAAATGATAAGAACCATCGCAATCGTAAGCACAATAGCAATTAATCTGGAAACAATGAACAAACGATCCTCTTCCACTTCATACGCCTTGTTTAATGCTTTCGTAAGTGCATTAATTGCATTAGATGCAGCCCAGAGGGTACCTATTATCCCTATCGACAATAGCCCCCCATTTTGCTGGTTGATCAATTGACTAATATTCGCGTTAATTAAATCCGTTATTTGCGCTGGTGCGTAATCTGTGATTGCAGCAATAACCCGGCTTTCCTCGATTGGCAAGTAACCGACTAATGTTAATAAAAACAATAAAAACGGGAAAAGGGATAATAGAAAAAAGTAGGCCAATTGTGCAGCCAAACCTATAATATCATCATTCATAATTCGTTGATATACGCCTTTCGCAAATGCCACTGCTTTTTCCATACCCACTCTCCCTACTTTATGTTATTCTATTTCGTTGCTTTTATCTTTAGTTGAGACCTTGTCTAAAGTATCTTCCACCTGCTCTAATGCGTTCATTAGATTGGAAGATCCACTTGATAAACTATCATTAAATTTCGCTAAAGCAACACGTATATTATGTACTGTTTCTGATGGATTTTTCACCATATAGGTTGTACCTGATGTTACCGTTGTTAATTTATTTTTCGCATAATATCTTGTCTCTCTGTCAAACATTGTAACCAAGCCTCCAACAACAGCTCCTGTCACAACTCCAAGAAATAATTTACGCTTACTCATTTGTATTCTCTCCTTTTAGCATATAGTATGTTTTTTTATATTATACAGGAATAATGTGCTAATTTCCTTGTATAATCAGTTCCACACACGTTTCATCATTAACATAAGTTCCTATATTATAGGCTGTTAATTCATTATCTTCCATTCTTTGTAAGAATTCAAGCGCTTGTTCCGAAGATGGCTGATACGGTGTTAACCATTCATCTTCTTTGTTTTTTGGTAATATCATTGGCATACGATGTAGAAACGGCAACAGAGTGAAAAGAATTGGAGGTTGAGGCCGTGCCCGCGAAAAACACCCACCCTTCGCTGCTCCGAACGGCGATTATAGCAAATAGCAGTTTCGTCGCAGTTTCTATCTTTTGTGTCAAAACCAACAGTCTGTATTTAGAATAGGCTCAGATCCCACTGGTTAGCTATATGCCGTAGCAGGCGAATACCGGCAATACTGTTTCCCTTATCATCCAAAGCAGGGCCATATACACCGATCCCGCATCCCGTAACAAAAGGTAATTCCTCACTGCGGACTCGCGGTGGCGATACTGCAATAATCCCACCGGAAACACCACTTTTTGCAGGTACTCCAACATAGGCAGCAAATTTCCCGGATGCATCATACATTCCACATGTCAGCATTAACGCTTTGACAATTCTCGCTACCTGGCGTGGAATAATTTCTTCTTTTGTACTGGGATCTTCCCCATCATTTGCAATAATCATACCAATTCTGGCCAAGTCATCGAGGGTTACTTCAATAGAGCATTGCTTAAAATAAGTCTCTAACGTGATATTAAGATCTGATTCCAGGAAACCAGTTTCCAATAAATAATACCCGATCGCTCGATTTCTCATCGATGAATCTCTTTCTGACTCATACGCATCTACATTCAAGTGCGGCCGATAATCAAGCATGCGTTCCAGCAACTGAAACACAGGCTCCAATTTTTCATCAGAGGTCTTGCCTTCCAGCATAGATGTAACGGTTATTGCACCAGCATTAATCATAGGGTTAAATGGCTTTTTAAGCTGTGTCATTTCTAGATGCATAATCGAATTAAACGCTTCCCCTGTTGGCTCAACATCAACACGGTCAAGTACATAAGACAAGCCCCGTCCGATACAAGCAACAATAAAGCTGAACACTTTGGAAATACTTTGTATAGTGAACGGCACCTCAACATCACCGGAACGTATCATCATGCCATTTTCACCAACAATCGAAATACCTAAATGGTCTCTGTTCGCTTCCTGCAAGATTGGAATATAAGATGCTAAGTTGCCATCAACGGTATGTTTCCTGTAAAAGGATACCCAATCATCCACATAATCCTGTAACCATTCCTGTGTTAGCTCTGTATTCCAATTTGTTGCTCCTTGTACCATTGCTACCACTCCATTGCTTCTGGTATTATTTGCATGAAAATCCTATTGTACGCTTCCATCTGTATTATACCTGTATTGCCCTCAAAATATAAACGAAATATAGCTAAGTAGCAAGTATTACACAGAAAAAGAGAGACCAACAAAAGTTAGCCTCTCTTCATCTATTACCTATTTTCCAATAAATTGTTGTGTCCAGTGGTTACCTTGTTCCACGTATCCTACACCGATATGCGTAAAGTCTTCATTTAGAATATTAGCGCGGTGTCCATCACTGTTCATCCAACCATTTACAACCTGTTCAGGTGTGGTTTGACCTTTAGCAATGTTTTCACCGGCAGTACTGTAATCCACTCCATAACTTTGCATCATATCAAATGGAGAACCATGCGTTGGACTGTCATGTGAAAAATAATTGTTTTGCGCCATGTCTTGTGATTTATCTCGAGCAACTTCACTTAACTCGGTATCAATTTCAAGTGGACGTAAACCATGCTTTTCACGTTCTTGGTTCGTTAATTCTACTACTTCTTGTTCAAATTGGCTTAGCTCTTGTGATTGCTCTTGATCTTGATTTTGTTGTTCTTGATTACTATTTGGCTGTTGTGGTGCCGATGCTTCCGGCTGATCTTCTTTTTCCTCTGGTTGTTCTTCGTTAGCTGATTGATCTTCCTTCTGTTCTGCTTGACTCTCTTTATCCTGTTCTTCCTTCTGTTCTGATTGCTCTTCTTTATCTCGTTGAACCTTATTACAAAGTTCATCTATATTATTCTCTGAATATGTATTCCAATTCCCATTCACAGAATAATAGACGTTATATGCTTGACTCTGCGATTGATCAGCTCCTGCTGAGGCATCTACAGAATTTTGAAAAGCTCCACCAACAAATAATGTGGCTGATAATGCTGTAACTATGCTTAGTTTTTGAAACATCTGTTACACGCTCCTTTGTTTTGTTTTTGTTCTTGCAAAATCATCATAGCACGAGGTTTTTTGTAATATTTATGGCATTCCTTTCCAAACCCAATAAATAGAATTATTTTCCTCCTTCATCATAAAAAAATCCTTCTATTTTTAGGTGATTAAAAGCACCCAGAAATGTGTATACAGGAAAAAAATCAATGCAGTGGTAAAAATTACAACAAAATGGCTGTTGACACTTCTTAAAACCCCCGTATTTTGTTACAAAGACTCGAAAATTGTAATCAGATTGTTACTTGATTTGTAAGGTTATATGCTTTATTTTTAAAGTATTTACATGGTATCATACTACCAAAATGTGTAACTGATAAAAATACCCACGTAAATTGTCATATATGGTAGAATTAATATGGAAGAAAACATCATTGGAGGATCGCAACTATGTCTATGTTATCTAATGCAGAAATCGGAATCGATCTAGGTACGGCAAATATACTAATCTACTCAAAAACAAAAGGAATCGTCTTAAATGAGCCCTCTGTTGTAGCTATTGATATCAATACAAAACAAGTCGTAGCAGTTGGAGCAGAAGCAAAGGAAATGGTAGGAAAGACACCGCAGAATATTGTCCCAATACGCCCATTAAGTGATGGGGTTATTGCGGATTATGATGTAACAGCTCAAATGCTGAAAGAATTTTTGAAAAAAGTAAGCAAGCAAGTTGGATCTTCCATGCGCAAACCGACTGTTGTCGTCTGCACGCCATCCGGAAGTACATCAGTCGAACGACGTGCCATTCATAATGCTGTTTCAAGTTATGGAGCCAAACAGGTGCATTTAATAGAAGAACCTGTTGCTGCTGCAATTGGAGCTGATCTACCTGTCGATGAGCCTGTTGCTAATGTTATTGTTGATATTGGTGGTGGAACTTCTGAAGTAGGAATTATCTCATTCGGTGGGGTTGTTTCTTGTAATTCCGTTCGCACGGGCGGCGATAAAATGGATGAAGAAATTACCCAACATATCCGCAAAAACTATAACATTTTAATAGGTGAACGCACTGCCGAAAGCATTAAAATGGAGATTGGATCTGCACAAGAGGATCATGAAGAAGAGACAATGGAGATTCGTGGACGGGATATGGTAACAGGATTGCCGAAGACAATAACAATTACGTCTACTGAAATTCATTTTGCCCTGAAGGAATCCTTGCAACAAATCCTTGAAGCAGTTCGCTCGACGCTGGAAAATTGTCCACCCGAATTAAGTGGGGATATTGTCGATCACGGGATTGTCCTGACTGGCGGTGGTTCCTTGTTAAAAGGAATGCAAGAATGGCTTAGCGATGAAATCATCGTCCCCGTACATCTTGCACCAAATCCACTTGAATCGGTTGCGATCGGAACTGGACGAGCAATAAAAATGATTGGGAAACTGCAAAAAGCAGCCAAATAAAAGTTAAGTTTATTTATGTATGTATTCGGAAGTAGCTTTTATATTCGAGACAGAAATCGAGATGGTACGGTTCTCTCTCTTGGTTACTGTAAGTTTCGCCTTTTCCGGTTCCGCTCGTTATATGCCAACAGTTTATTACCTTGGGCATTTTCTAAATGTTAATTTGTATTAACTAAAAACGCTTGCATATTATTCAGAATAATGTATAATAAATCATATGAATTCGCAATCCTATTTCAAACCTATGATGATTTAAACATGAATAAATGCTGCCTAATCTGTTCACTGTTCTATGCCGGAACTGTTCCAACAGATAAAAGCCAGATCATTTTGGAATTACAGAACGACTGTAATCCATTTTGATCTGGCTTTTTTAGTAAAAATTAGAAAGGAGTGAGAAAATGGCTGGTGCATTAGAGAATATTCGCGTGCTAGATTTATCCCGAGTCCTTGCCGGACCTTATTGCACGATGATACTAGGCGACCTTGGCGCAGAAGTAATTAAAGTCGAGGCTCCGGGCGGAAGTGATGAAACGCGAAAATGGGGGCCCCCTTTTCAGCATGATGTAAGCGCTTATTATCTATCCGCAAATCGGAATAAGAAGAGCATTACTGTCGATTTGAAATCTACGGAGGGGATTAAAATTATTAAATCTCTTGTTCAAAAGAGTGATGTCGTCATTCATAACTTTAAATCAGGCACGATGGAACGATTTGGACTCGGTTATGAAACACTTGCAGAATTAAACCCAAAGATTGTGTATTGTTCCATCACTGGATTCGGGGAAACAGGACCCCACAAAGACATGCCGGGCTATGATTTTATTATCCAAGCAATGAGTGGATTCATGAGCATCACTGGAGATGAAAAGTCCGGACCACAAAAACTGGGAATTGCCATAACCGATGTTCTAACCGGATTATATGCCTGTATTGGCATTCAAGGAGCGCTGCTTGAGCGAACGTTATCCGGCGAGGGACAGAAATTGGATCTTTCGCTATATGACGCTGCGGTTAGTGCACTGGTAAATGTCGGTAGTAATTATTTAATGTCAGGAAACATTCCCGCACCCCTTGGAAATCATCATGCCAATATTGTGCCTTACCAGACGTTCCAGACAGCAGACGGGGAGATGGTCATTGCGGTAGGCAATGACAGTCAATTCCATCGACTATGTACCATTTTGGAAAAACCTGAATTACACGCGGATAAAAGATTTCAAACCAATCCGGATCGTGTACAGCACCGGGATACATTAGTCCCGCTATTACAGGAGATTTTTTTAACAAAATCAACCGCATATTGGCAGGACAAATGTCAGGAAAATAAAATACCATGCGGGCCCATTCATACGATAAGAGAGGTAGCAAATGATCCGCAACTGCAGGCAAGGAATATGTTTATCGATTATCAACATCCGACTGCAGGAGCAATAAAAATGATCGGAAGTCCATTAAAGCTCACGCGGACGCCTGTTACCATACGCCACCATCCGCCTGATGCGGGTGAGCATAATGAAGATATCATAACACAGCTTGGAATAAAAAAATGAACGTAGGGAGTGGACACAGAATGAATTTTAATTTTACAGATGAACAAGAAATGCTACGTGAAACAGTGAAAAACTTTACTGATAATGAAATTTTGCCATATATAGCGGATTGGGATAGAGAGGGGAAATTCAACCCTGCTATTATAACCAAGCTTGGTGAACTAGGATTGATGGGTGTATGTATTCCGGAAGAATACGGTGGCAGTGGGATGGACTATAATTCCCTGGCGATTGTATGTGAGGAACTCGAGCGTGGTGATACCGCTTTTCGTACAGCGGTATCGGTTCACACAGGGTTAAATAGCATGACGTTACTACAATGGGGGACTGAAGAGCAAAAGAAAAAATACCTCACCCCGCAGGCAAAAGGAGAAAAGATTGGCGCATATGGACTGACAGAGCCTTTAGCGGGTTCTGATGTTTCTGCACTTCAGTCAACCGCTGTTAAAGAAGGGGATTATTATATATTAAATGGTCAGAAAACATGGATTTCTCTATGTGATATAGCGGATCACTTTATCGTTTTTGCCTACACGAAAGATAGGTCCGCCAAACATAGTGGGATTTCCGCATTTATTGTTGAGCGTACATGGGAAGGCTTCTCTTCTAAGGCGACAAAAGGAAAACATGGTATTCGTGCTGGTAATACAGGCGAGATATTTTTTGATGATATAAAAGTCCCGAAAGAAAATCGACTTGGCGGAGAAGGAGAGGGATTTAAAATAGCAATGTCCGCGCTTGATAATGGTCGGTTCACAGTAGCTGCGGGAGCAGTTGGACAGATTATGGCATGCTTGGAAGCCAGCGTGAAATATAGTCATGAACGTGAAACGTTTGGGAAGGAAATCGGCAAGCATCAACTTGTGCAGCAGATGATTGCAAAGATGGAAGCCGGATTTCAAATGAGCCGTCTACTCGTATACCGCGCTGGTGAATTAAAAAATCAAGGGGTACGAAATACAAGAGAAACATCGCTGGCAAAATGGCAAGCATGTGACTTTGCCAATCAAGCAGCTGATGATGCGGTTCAGATTCATGGTGCTTACGGCTATTCAGACGAATATCCGGTAGAGCGTTACCTCCGTAATTCCAAAGCTCCGGTTATTTATGAAGGAACCAGGGAGATTCATACCATTATGCAGGCAGAATATGTATTAGGCTATCGCCAAGATAAACAATTAAATAAAATGCTACCAGCTTGGCACCCGGAAAAGCACATCACCGTAGAGTAAGTTTTTTCGCATCTAACAAGCTGCTATTTCCTTGTCATAAATGATGTCTCCCCTGCCGTTTCTGAAGCACCCTTTGGCGGAATCAAGCAATCCGGAAATGGCAAAGAAGGTGGTCATCATGGGATGGAGGAATTTTTGGAAATGAAATTGGAATCGATTAGCGTGAGTACGGTTGGTGGCACCTTTGTCCCGATTTGAATGTGCTGTTTACCAGTTTAAGGGCGTTGTCTCCTAATTCAGAGGCGCGCCTCTCACGTTTCAGGCGCAGCGTCTCCTGAATATGAGACGTTCCATTAGTCATATGATCAAGACTCCATGTAAGTCTCATACTGCTTATACAAATCTTTCAGCGCTGAAACCACAGCTCCCCCGGCCTTCCCTAGATAATGTTCTTTTACTTCTTCGACTGGTTTGTCGATACCATCTTGCAAGCTATGGCCACGCAATAAGTGCTGGACAAATTCCCTTCCATGAATGGTTGCTAAGGTGCAGCTTGCAGTAACAACGACACCATATTTTTTATCTATTTCTGCAGTTATGGTTAATGTTTCGTAGATGCTTTTGGCAGCCATTCCGGATGGAAGACGCGCATGACCTGCGATAAATACGGTATTCATTTCTATTACTCCCCTTGTAAACTAGTTGTCTCTATATTGCCTTACCTGTCTCTTATAGTGGTAATTTTAACATATTTCCATTCAAAAGAGCTGGACAAATTCATTTCACCAACTCCTCTTACATGTAAAAAACCTCCCTCTACCGTCAAGCAGAGGGATATCACCTACATATTCACTCGGTACGTTTCTTCATTTTCTTTTTCTAAAATAGTAACACCACGTTTTTCCATTTCTTGAATGTATGTCTCGCCCGGGACGATTCTCTCTGGTGGATATACGCCTTTTTTAGAAATAGTTCCATTACCAATCATCTGAGCGACTACAGATATCGTATTTGCAGTGGCTCTGGCCATAGCCGTAACATGTGTATTTCTATCTTTATATGTTGTCATTTCATATTCGTAGACTGCCGGAGCTCCTTCTTTTTCACCGGAAACAATTACCCTTAATAAGACAGCATCATCTTTCTCACCAAGTTCAACGACTGGATCCAGTACTTTTAGCAGAACTTGACGCGGATTGATCTTTGCCCCATTTACATCTACTTCATAATCCATTCTGGTCAGATTCAAATCAACGAGTAATTTAAATTTCTCCGCGTGACCGGGATAACGAATGGTCTTATATTCCAATGTTTTCAGATCAGGATAAGAAAGGGATAAGGTCGATGTCCCCCCTGAAGTATGGAATGCCTCCAAGGGGCCGAATTTTTCAAAGTGAACCCGTTCAACCTCTGATAAGGACGCTATTTCCTGTTTAATCCCATTGCGAATAATCAAAGACGGATCGGTGTAATGGTCAAATACGCCTTCCATGGAAAATACATGATTATACTCAAATGGTGGCTCTGGTTGAACCGGAATACCGCCAACATATAATTTTATAGATTCCGGATTATCTAATTTACTAGCCCCATAACCTGACAAAATATTAATCATACCCGGCGCAACGCCAAGATCGGGGATAAGTGTAACCTCGGCTTGTTTAGCATCTTCTTTCATCGCTAACACTTTATCTGTGACATGACCAATATGCCCACCGAGATCGACAGCGTTTACTCCAACCTGAATCGCTGTTTTCGCAACCATTTCATTGAAGGAATAAAATAGTGCATTGATAATAACATCAAACTGCCGCATATAATTTGCCATCTCGTTTTCGTCATTGGCATTCACTTGATAAGCCTTAAGTTTTGGCGAATTCAATTGTTCCACAACTTGCTGCGTGCGGTTTACGTCAATATCTGCTAATCCAACAGCTGTTACATCCTCACTTTCCACTAAGTCACGTGCAGCTTCTTTGCCCATTAAACCTGACCCTAATACACCGATTTTCATGCAATACCCCCTATTAAAAATTGTTCCATTCTCCATTTCCTATTTTATAGATTAATCCACATCAATTTGTGCGCGCTGCAATTTGCCACTATAATCAACGTATACAGCTTTCCACTCTGTAAACACATCCAATGCCTGCACGCCTGAATCACGATGGCCATTACCAGTACCTTTTGTTCCTCCAAATGGCAGGTGGATTTCAGCGCCTGTCGTTCCTGCATTTACATACACGATCCCGGTATCCAGATCACGCTGTGCCTGAAAGACACGATTGACATCCGTTGTGAAGATCGAACTTGAAAGACCGAAATCAACACTATTATTTACTTCGATCGCCTCTTCAAAGCTCTTAACCGGGATTAAAGAAGCAACAGGTCCAAAGATTTCCTCTTGTGAAATACGCATTTCTGCAGTTGCATCTGAAAATAATGTTGGTGCAAAATAATTCCCTTTCTTGTGGGTTTCTTCGCTCAATTCATAACCACCGGCAAGTAATGTAGCTCCTTCGTCTTTTCCAATTTCCATATAGTCCTTAATTTTATCCATTCCGGATTCATTGATAATCGGTCCGACCTTGATGGATTCATCCAAACCATTACCAATGGTTAACTCCTCCATCTTTGCAAGCAGGCGCTCTTCCAATGTTGCTTTCACATTTTCATGTACAATCACACGGCTACAGGCCGTACAGCGTTGCCCACTTGTTCCAAATGCACTCCACACGATACCTTCTACTGCAAGATCTAAATCTGCATCATCCATCACGATAACAGCATTTTTCCCGCCCATTTCCAGGGATACTTTTTTCAATCGTTTCCCACACTCACTGGCAACCCTACTCCCTGTAGCACCCGAGCCGGTAAATGAAATAACACGGATGTCCTTATGCTGAACCATTGCATCTCCAACACTGGAACCTGCACCAAATACGACATTCAATACACCATCAGGCAAACCGGCTTCTTCAAATATTTTTGCAAGTTCATACGCCATAATTGGTGTTTCTGTTGCCGGTTTCCAGATCACCGCGTTTCCAGCAACGATGGCAGGAAATGACTTCCAAGTTGCAATAGCAATCGGAAAGTTCCACGGTGTAATAATGCCAACAATACCTACCGGCGTGCGCTGACTCATTGCAAATTTATCCTTCAGTTCCGCTGGCGTAGTTTGCCCGAACAAGCGTCGCCCTTCTCCAGCCATGTAAAAGGCCATATCAATCCCTTCTTGTACTTCCCCACGTGCCTCTTCCAATACTTTCCCATTTTCCATTGTCAATAATTGGGAAAGTCTTTCTTTACGTTCTTTCATAAGGGTTCCGACTTGATAAAGTACTTCCCCGCGTTGAGGAGCCGGTACTAAAGCCCACGCTTTCTGTGCCTTCTTTGCTTGCACAACGGCATGATCCACGCTAGATGCATCCGATAGTGGTACTTCTACAATCGTTTCATTTGTTGCCGGATTCATTACTGGTGTCGTATTACTTACATCTACCCACTGGCCACCAATATAGTTTGTTAGTTTATGTGTTTCCAAAGATACAACCGTCATAAAAATACCTCCTGCATGGATTTTTTTCTTTCATCGATCACGAATCTGTGTAATCGTTGATGAAACTGAAATGTGCTCCTTCGTCGTTATAATTTCGATAACTGCCGGCTTCTGCTTTTGCAAAGCCTGATCAAAAGCCGCTTCAAACGCTTCTATCGTACGTACAATATACCCATCAGCCCCCATACTAATGGCTAAATCTTTAAAGGACACATCACCCAGATCAGTCGCTTCCACTTTTTCCGGATAATGCATTTCCTGATGCATACGGATGGTACCATACATATTATTATTAAAAACGAGAGAGAGAACAGGAATGTTATGTCGAACCGCTGTTTCCAGTTCCTGTCCCGTCATCATAAATCCTCCATCTCCGGATAAAGAAACGACTGTTTTCTCCGGAAAGGCGAGTTTCGCCCCAAGTGCTGCAGGCATCCCATATCCCATTGCTCCTGATGTCGGACCAACATACGTATGTTTCTTCTGAAATGGATAAAAAGCATGAAGCCATCCGGCAAAATTCCCTGCATCTGTTGTTAGCAATGCATGCTCGGGAAGCTTCTTTGCCATGTACGCGATGATCCGCTTATTGATTACGTCATCTGCTAAAACATCTAAGCTACTTACTTCCTCAAATACTTGCCTTCGCGTGTCAGCCCACCTTCTCCAAGGAGTTCCATCTACATCCATATGCATGAATAACTGCAATGCCTCTTTTACATCTGCCACGATTCCAATATCCGGCGCATATACTTTACCAATCGTATCGTAATCAATTGTTATATGAATCAATTTTTTATCCGGCGTAATAATTGAATAATCTTGTGTTGTCACTTCCGAAAGTCTCGTACCGAGCGCGATAACCACGTCTGCTTGATTGACGGTTTGAAGGATTTTTTTATCCGTGCCAAGACCGAGATGTCCTACGTACAAGGGATGATTATTTGAAAAAACATCTTGGCGACGAAAAGCCGCGAGTACTGGAATCTCATATTTCTCTGCAAAAGCTAGTAAGTCATCTTCTGCTTGTGCGCTTTTTATCCCTCCTCCTGCTATGATCACCGGTTTTTGTGCCAGTGTAAGGAGTTTCTCTATATACCCCATTTCGTTCTGTGATGGTGCAGGCTTTGGACGAGACGTAACAGGGCCAAACTGCATGTTAGCTTCTTCCAGTAACATATCTTCCGGTAGTGCAACAACAACAGGTCCGGGTCTTCCTGATGTTGCAATCCGAAATGCTCGTTGTAGGATTTCCGGTATACGCTTAGCATCATCCACTTCTACAGCCCATTTCGCAATATGTCGGAAATACTGATCTAAATCTACTTCCTGAAATCCTTCCCTACCTCTAAACGTACGATGTACTTGGCCTAAAAAGACAATCATTGGTGTGGAATCCTGATAAGCCGTATGTACACCGATGGATAAGTTGGCCGCTCCCACTGCTCTTGTAGCAAACACAATACCGGGTTTTAAAGCAGATTTCCCGTATCCTTCTGCCATAAATGCAGCCCCGCCTTCATGCCTGGTTGAAATAACATCAATTGAAGGTTCATCATGCAACACGTCCAGTACAGGCAAATAGCTCTCACCAGGTACACAGAATACCTTTCGAACACCTTCTTTCTTCATATATGCTATAATAGCTTGAGCTGCGGTCATTCTCACTTAAGCTTCCCCTCCTAAATCCAGCTTCTTCAATCGATATATAACGTCATCCAGACGCTTAATGGTTACCGTTAGTGCAATTCGAAAATAACCTTCTCCCAGCGAGCCAAAGGCAATTCCAGGTGTCACCATAACACCGACCTCATCCAATAGTTTATTTGCGAAATCGATGGAATAAAACCCGTCGGGAACTTTTGCCCAAATAAATATAGTTCCTCTAGGCCTTTCCGCATATATTCCCATTTCCCTTAGGGCAGCATGCATCTTTTCCATGCGTTCTTTATATAGCTTGTTCATTGCTGTTACAGTGGAGAAATCACTTCGCAATGCAGTCGCTGCAGCCTTTTGGATAGGTAAGAATTGACTTGTGTCCAAATTGCTTTTCAATGTTGCCAATGCTCGAATAACATTCTTATTGCCAACAACATAGCCGATTCGCCATCCAGTCATATTGAAACTTTTCGATAGGGAGCCGAATTCTACTGCTTGCGTCTTTGCGCCAGGAACCTGCATCACGCTTGGCGCCTTATACCCATCAAATGTAATCTGATCATATGCTGCATCATTCACAAGCAAAAGCTGTTTTTCGACAGCTAATGACAACGCTTTCATAAAAGTGCTTAGTTCAATTGTAGCCGCTGTTGGATTGCTTGGATAATTTAAAAACAGCACCCTTGCACGTTGCACATCCTTATTAGCCAATTTCTCCCATTGTGGAACATAGCCATTGTACGCATCCAACGGCAAAAGCACCGTTTTCCCACCTGCCAAATGTACACTTGTTTGATAAACCGGATAGCCGGGATCTGGCAAAATCACTGCATCACCTGGATTAATAACAGCTTGAATCAAGTGCGCAATTCCCTCTTTGGAGCCAATTAATGTCAAAACTTCTGTATCCGGATCCAAATCAACTGCATAATGTCTTTTATAAAAACTTGCTACTGCCTCTTTAAATTCTGAACTGCCACTATAGGTGGAGTACCGATGATTAACCGGTTTTTTAGCTTCTTCCACCAATTTATCATATACAAAATTAGGTGCAGGCAAATCGGGAGCTCCAATTCCTAAATCAATCACATCTATCCCTTTAGCTTCCAACGTCTTTTTCTTTTTCTGCAGTTCGGAAAATAAGTACGGTGGCAGGTTTTCCACCTTGTCAGAAATAAAGGACATCCTCACCCTCCCTATTTTAAAACACCATTTCGCCAATCCATCAATAGTATAAATCAGCATTTTATAATTTGCAATATTTATTCAAATAATTATTAAATTATTTCACATGGTACTTTATGCAACTATTGTTGTTTGAAAAACTACGCTGTAACCTGCAACGTAAGGCTTAGTGATTTCCGCTGCGGGCAATCGCGGAACCTTGGGGCACAACTTCAGCCGCTCTAAGGTGGCAACATGTATTTCCGGAGCAGTGGATTAACAAGCATATCAAGTTACGCTGCAATCTATATTCGTGTCGAAACAATAAAATGTCGCATACAAAAAGCACTTCGTTTGTTAAAATGGAACTACCCATATAAAAAGAGGTGTACTGCAAATGAATACCGATAAAAGTTATGCCCAGTATTTAGATCAACAAGACAGCTTGCGAAACTTCCGCAACGAATTCTATATTCCGAATGATACGATTTATTTCGACGGTAATTCATTAGGGCTTATGTCCAAACGGGCTGAAGTTGCTATAGAAACAACGCTGAATGCTTGGAAGCGTTATGCCATCGATGGATGGGCAGAGGGGAATATCCATGGTTCTACTTATCCGAGAAACTTGGAGAAATGGCTGCGCCCTTAGTTGGAGCAAAACCGGAAGAAGTTATCGTAACAGGTTCGACAACAACCAATCTGCATCAACTTGTTGCAAGCTTTTTTAAACCTGAAGGAGATAAAACGAAAATTCTTGCCGACGAACTGAACTTTCCCTCAGATATCTATGCATTAAAAAGCCAATTGAAACTCCATGGCTTGGACCCGGATATACATTTAATCAAGGTGAAAAGCAACGATCAAACTACGCTTCAAACGAATGACATTATTGATGCTATGACAGAGGACATTGCGCTCATTATTTTACCAAGTGTACTCTATCGAAGCGGGCAAATTCTAGACATGGAGACACTCACAAGGGAAGCACATAAACGTAATATCCTGATTGGCTTTGATTTATGCCACTCGATCGGAGCTATTCCCCATCAATTATCCGAGTGGGACGTAGATGTTGCCTTTTGGTGTACGTATAAACATTTAAACGGCGGTCCTGGCAGCGTCGGGGCTTTGTATGTGAATGAGAAACACTTAGGCAATGAACCAGGGCTTGCCGGCTGGTTTAGCTCATCCAAAGAAAAGCAATTCGATATGGAACATACCCTCACAGCAGCTGAAGATGCAGGAACATTTCAAATTGGTACACCCCATGTATTAAGTGCAGCGCCGTTACTCGGTTCCTTGGAATTGTTCCGGGAAGCAGGGATAAATCGCATCCGCCAAAAATCACTTCAGCTAACGAATTATTTAATGGAATTGATTGAAACGGAACTGGCCGACTATCACTTCACAATTGCGAATCCGAGAGAGGAACGTTCACGAGGTGGTCATGTATATCTGGAACATCCGGAAGCTGCTCGTATTTGTAAGGCATTAAAAACAAATAACGTCATCCCTGATTTCCGTAATCCAAATGGTATACGCTTAGCACCAGTCGCCTTATACAATACATTTGAAGAAGTCTGGCAGATGGTCCAAAGTTTAAAGACTATCATGGATGAAAAGCATTATACAAAATATGAAAATAAACGAGGTGTCATCGCATAATGACGAATTGGATAGATATTTCTCAGGCACTAACGAATGAAATCGCGCAATTCCCAGGAGATACTCCCTTCTCCTATTCACCTACATTCACAAAAGAAGAAACAGGCTCTGCTAATATTGGCCAAATAACAACAAGCCTGCACATTGGCACACATATTGACGCACCATTTCACTATGACTCAACTGGCAGAACAGTAGAAATGCTTGATCTGGATCGGTATATAGGAAAGGCTGTGGTCATGGACGTTAGTCATACAGAAAAAATAACCGCACAAGTTTTACAGGAATTCAAATGGGAAAATGTATCCCGTGTTTTATTACGCACTTCCCTGCCCAATAATCCGAACCATTTTCCTGATCAAATCCCATATCTGGATCCTGATATTGCCTCATTTTTACAGCAAAAAGGGGTGACATTATTAGGGGTTGATATCCCATCAGTTGATGCTCCCGATAGTAAAGATCTAAAGACGCATCATGCGCTGTACAGAAATGGAATTAATATTTTAGAAAATATCATGCTCGACCATGTTAAAGAGGGACTTTATGAATTAATTGCACTTCCATTGGCTATTCATGGTGCTGACGGTAGCCCGGTTCGTGCAGTCTTACGTCCCATCAATGAGGAGAATGAATCATGACAGATAAGCACGCTGATGATACATTTAAGTCAGAAGAAGGCATTCATACAGATTTCATTGAAAAGATGACCTATGGTGACTACCTGCAACTTGATACATTATTATCCAGCCAAAAAAGATTATCCGACCATCATGATGAAATGTTATTCATTATCATTCATCATGTCAGCGAACTTTGGCTCAAACTAATCATTCATGAAATACAAGGTGCTATCACAGCCATTCAGCAGGGAAACTTGCAAGCTTCCTTTAAAATGTTGGCACGTGTCTCTACGATTCAAAACCAAATGATACAGGGTTGGGATGTTCTATCGACCTTAACGCCAGCAGAGTACATGGAATTTCGCGGGAAATTAGGCAAAGCATCCGGATTCCAGTCTTATCAATACAGACTGGTAGAATTTGTGCTTGGCTATAAAACCCCCTTTATCCTGAAAATTTACGAAAAGGATCCAGAGATTCATGCTATATTGAAAGAGGCATATCAATCACCAGGGCTTTATGATGTTGCGATTGAAACACTGGCTGGAGTTGGCTTTCCCATCCATACATCCATTTTAAATCGTGATTTCTCACAAACATATGAGAAGGATGCATCCGTTGAGCAAGCCTGGCTCACCATTTATAAAAATGTCGATCACTATTGGGAGCTATACCAGCTGGCGGAAAAACTGGTCGATATTGAATATTCCTTCCAGCAATGGCGCTTTAAACATATGAAAACCGTCGAACGCATTATCGGTCATAAATCAGGGACAGGCGGATCTTCCGGTGTAGGCTATTTAAAAAATGTATTGGATCATTCCTTTTTCCCGGAATTATGGGATATTCGAACAAAGATGTAAAGCTAATACATGACTTTTAATAGCGACAGATAAATGGAATTTGTCCAATAACTAAACTAAAATGGATCAGAAAGGAAGTCATACAATGCCAGCTAAAAACGATCAATGGGCCACAAAGTTTGGCTTTATCTTATCATCCGCAGGAGCTGCCATCGGCCTTGGTGCTATATGGAAATTCCCTTATATGACAGGCATGAATGGCGGTGGTGCCTTCTTCCTGCTATTTATTCTATTCACGATCATTATCGGCCTGCCCATTTTACTTGCCGAATTTATTATCGGGAGAGGTTCCCAAAAGGAAGCGGTAAGTGCCTATAAAACGCTGGCACCGAAAAGCAGATGGTCTCCTATCATCGGGCGCTGGGGTGTAGTCGGTGCTTTCCTGCTCATGTCCTTCTATAGTGTGGTTGGTGGCTGGGTTCTCATTTACAGCGCCATGTCCATACCCGGGATGGTCATTCAGGACAACACAGATTATACAGCATTATTTGAGACGATTACAGAAAATCCGCTGATCGTGATTGTAGGTCTCGCATTATATTTAATCATTAATATCATCGTTGTTTCATTTGGGATTAAAAATGGAATTGAGAAAGCAAGCAAAGTATTAATGCCCTTACTATTTGTCTTTTTCGTTATTCTTGTCATTCGCGCTGTAACCTTTGATGGTGCCATGGAAGGATTATCCTTCTTCCTGCAGCCGGATTTTTCACAACTTACTGGTGAAGGTGTTCTATATGCACTTGGCCAATCCTTTTTCTCTTTAGCTGTTGGTTTCTCGGTGATGGTCACTTATAGTTCTTACTTAAATAAAGATATCAGTCTTCCAATGTCCGCCGGGTCTGTTTCCATAATGAACATATTCGTTTCACTACTAGCTGGATTAGCTATATTCCCTGTTGTATTCGCATTCGGACTTGAGCCAACGGAAGGGCCGGGATTACTGTTCATGGTTTTACCGGAAGCATTTGCACAAATACCCTTTGGCGAGGTGTTCCTAAGTCTGTTTTTGCTGTTATTCTTGTTCGCGATACTGACATCTTCATTCAGCATGCTGGAAATTATTACTTCCGCTTTCACAGCGAATAAACAGCGTTCCCGCAAGAGCGTCGCTTCCATTGCTGGACTGATTGTTTTTATTGCGGCGATTCCAGCAGCATTGTCATCAAATGTCTTAGCTGATTTTACTATTTTCGGTTTAACCGTGTTTGATGCAACGGACTATCTCGTAAGTAATATCCTGCTCCCTGGCGGCTGTTTATTAATTGCTTTATTCATCGGTTTTCGAATGGATAAGACACTTATAAAAACGGAATTTTCCTATAGCAATACATTATCCCCCGGTCTCTATCAGGTATGGTTTCAAATTATGCGATGGCTCGTTCCTGTTACGATTATCATTGTGTTTCTGGGGTCAATATAGAAAGGCCCCTTTCGTATGTACCATTGCTTTTACATTGTCGCAGTGGATGTAAACTGCGACGTAGTTACCGTTTCCTATAAGTATCAGCTATAATCGCCGTTCGGGTGAGGAGGTGTGATATTTTGAATTGTGATTACCGGTACAATCTAGTGGCAGTAACCACACTAACCAGCGGAGGAAATACATGGAGACTCCTGCGGGAGCTAAAGGCTACGATGAGACTCCGCAGTGCTCACGTCACAAGGAGGCTCATCAGCCGCCTAAGGTGCGCGGAATGTGTTTCTGGAGCGGTATACTTGCTCTCAATCAGTGTTTGCTAAGGAATTGTCACTACGTCGCAATTTCTAGTTTTTATGTCAAATTGATAAAAGAGCGATAAGCAGATCCTGTTGGTTTAAAAATAGTATGTTAGAGAAAGGAGCGATTCAGATGGCTCAAAAGATTGTAATTGTCGGTGGAGTTGGTGGAGGGGCAACTGTTGCAGCGCAAATTCGCAGGAATGATAAAGCGTCAGAAATAGTAATGTTTGATAAAGGCGATCATATTTCTTTTTCAAACTGTGGAATGCCTTATTATATTGGGGAAGTCGTCGAAAGTAGAGATGACTTATTAACATCTACAGCTACATTTCGTGAAAAATATGATACCACCATAAGAACAAGAGCTGAAGTTACAAGTATTGATCGGCAAAATAAGCAAATTAAGGTAAGCGATGAATCAAGTATATACCATGAAACCTATGATAAACTAATTCTTGCACCAGGGGCATCGGCCGTTATCCCGGACGTGGAAGGTAGAAACAAGGCATGTATATTCACCATGCACACGATCCCGGATATGGATGAAATACACAGCTATATAAAAGCTAACCGACCAAAGACCGTCGCAATTATTGGCGCTGGTTTTATTGGCTTGGAAATGGTCGAAAACCTGCATGCCTTAGGACTAAAATGTACGATCATTGACAGATCTGACCAAGTAATGAAAATAGTCGACAAAAATATAGCTGCTATTATTGAAGATCACCTAAAGAAACAAGGCATCGAACTCATTTTAAACGACGGGTTGGCCGGTTATTCCAATGAAGGGAAAACAATTCAACTTACCAGTGGAAACACCCTGCAGGCAGATATGACGCTAATGGCAACAGGAGTGAAACCAAATACAAAGCTGGCTATGGATGCCTCTTTAAAGCTTGGAAATACAGGCGCTATTTCTGTAAATGAGTTTATGCAAACCATAGATCCGGACGTTTATGCGTTGGGCGATGCTGTTGAAACAAACGATTTAATCACACAAACCCCAACACATACAGCTCTCGCATGGCCCGCGCACAGACAAGCTTTTATAATCGCGAATCACCTAAGTGGTGGAAATATCCCATATAAAGGGACACTCGGATCGGCTATTTTAAAAGTGTTTAACCTAACTGTTGGTGCAACAGGGCATAATAGTGCCTCCTTGAAAAAGTTAGGGTATACGTTTAAAGCGTCTACATTACAAGCTTATTCTCATGCAGGATACTATCCTGGATCTGATAAGCTCTGGCTAAAAATTTTATTTGATGATAAAACTGGTACTCTGTACGGAGCGCATATCGTCGGATATGATGGAGTCGATAAACGACTTGCAGTGCTGACAACAGCCATCAAAGCCAGACTAACTGTATGGGATCTACCTGAATTGGAACTTGCTTATGCCCCTCCCTATTCCAGTCCAAAAGATCCGGTTAATATTCTCGGTTATAAAGCTTCAGCGATGATTGATTGAACAAAATCGTAGAAAGTTGGATTAATAAGCAAGGCTGTTTTCTAAAAGACTGTTGCTTCTGACACAAAAGATGTAAACTGCGACGTAATATGAAATACTCGTCGCCGTCCGGGATCGTTCCGGGCAGTCGCTTTTCGCGGGCACTGTCTCAGCCTCCTTGAGAAACCCACTCTGCGGGGTCTTCGGACACGTGCTGGGACTACGCGTAAATGCTCGTCCTACCAAAGACATTTGTTCCCGCAGGATTCGACTTGCCCTTCACTCACCCGGACTAGTGACAGCACAAAACTGTTTTGCTTTATTACATAAATAATATATAATAAGTTAATGCTAGCGGAGGAAACACATGTAGACTCCGACGGGAGCTAAAGGCTACGATGAGACGCCGAAGTGCGCTAGCACGAGGTGCTCATCAGCCCCCTAAGGTGCGCGGAATGTGTTTCCGTAGCGGTATCCCTACGCTCAACTATCATTAGAACGAGAACCTCCTCATAAAGTTACTTTCACTACGTCGCAGTTCATATCAACAACGAAGATTTAAAACCAACAATACGTACGAAAAGAGCCTAAATCAAAAATCCCAGCCATCGATGTCAGCTGGGATTTCCTTGCTTATAGATCTTCTTCAAACTGGTACACAAGCGTGAAATTATTTTCATCCAGTAGCTCTGCAACATGAACTCGCACCCCATGACCGAAGACAACTTCATCCTCTGTCATTGCAACAATCATTGCTTTTGTTTCATTAATGACATCAATATAGATATCGCCAACTACCGGTTTTAATGTATGATCTTTCTCCGATAAGTAAGATATGGATTCATCTTCAATTTGCTGTGATTCCGGCACCAAATTTTTATCACGATAAGCAATTTCTTGACTCGCATCTGACCTTCCAGGAACCATAACTACATACTCATTATGTTTTACACCATTATCTTTTGTTGTGACCACATTTCCATCTTCAACGTTTTCTACTTTCTCAATTTCATTAAGGGAGTAATGATCCAGAAAATCCGGCGTAGGTTTTGTAATTAAAATATAGTCTCCTGGCTCTGGCTTCTTATCCTTATTAATCGTATACCTTTTTCCATAAAAGATAAATGTATCGTTATGTTGAGGTCTATACAATTCAATTTCACTGGCTCTTGTTAAAAATTGCTGCATATCTTTCAAACGGTACAAGTGAATTGATTTTCTGAACACGGGCTTTACAGAATATACTTTGTGCAGTTCATTATTATAAAATACAAATTGCCCTTTTCTTACCTGATAAAGTTTCATTAAACTACCTCCTATATAACCTTGTGATTTTATAACTACATTTATTAGAAAAACTTGGCATACGCGGTCTTTAGCGAATGTCTTTATAAGATTTATGCAGTAAGGAATATACCTATACGCTCATAACTGCTAAGAGAGTCTTTATATAGACAGTTTCCCTTATTCGTATACGTTTTAAACCTTAAAATAAGCAGAAATTAGCTCTAATTATCCCAAATCATCGTACAACTTCATTCATGTGACCGAATGACAGATCCGTATCAACTTCCCCTAAGATCCGTTTTGTTGTAACTCGCTCTCCACGAAGCCATCTGTCAAAATCAAAAATAACCGGCTTACGGTCACCACCTAAGGCAAACCATGCTTTCTTTTGCTTTGGAAAATAAGCAGATGTATGAATAGTTCCTGCCCAATGCTTATATTTATCGGAAAAAATGCCTTTATCTGTATCATTCAACATTCGAAATGCACGGTATTCATCCGTAACCTTATCTTGCTGCTGCTTGATTGCTTGCATTCGTTTATAAGAATCATCTAAATGATGGCGATTTTCTTCTTTTAATACTTCGAAATGATTGGTACAAACATTTGACGTGCGTACTTCCACCCCTCTGGGTGTAGCTTCGATAACAAATGTTTCTTCATTTTCATCCAACACAATATAACTAAATGAGTGACGATGTGGTATTTCCTTCAAGAGCGAGATTGCCTCGGAGGCAGTGGCGCAGTTCTCCAGGACCATTCTACCGATCATATTACAGATAAAACCCTCACCGGGTTTTCTTCGATGGATAAAATTATAGCCCATTGCAAGCCCTTTTTCATTCATGCCATCCATTCGTCCTGTAATCCGCTGAGAAGGCCCAATAACGGCATACCCCTGATCATCCGGTTGAAAAATCGTATAACGTCCTTCATATGTTCTTGGATGGAAATCATAATTTCGGACCATATAATCAGATCCGGTAAAAATGGAACATCCACTCTTCACGTAGTCAAGTCGATATCCGCCGAATTCTTTTAAAACCTCTTCCATCGACATTTGCAGACCATCGCGTAAACCAATCAGCTCTTCCCAAATTCCCGGTGCAACCTTTTCAATCGCTTGTTTTACTTCATTTTCATGAATAGAAAAACGTTGCTTTCTAACCTTCCATTGCTTCCTGCGATTTGTTATTATCATAGAATCCTTTAATAATTCTCCCTGCATATAGCCAAAATCATAATGACTTCCCCGAAACTGTATAATATCGCTATATATTTGCTGCATGGATGTATCCCTCATTTTTCTTTTTCTACCCTTAGTTTAATCGATATGGAAGGAAATTGAAATGGAAGATCCAAAAGAATTTTATATTTTTCTTTCCGTTTTCTTTATTTTAAGGAAAAGCTTTGTCATCCACAGAGCGAGGAGGGAAACTGCTATATTGATAAACGACAAATACAAGAAATTCATCCCATTATGCATTCGCAATAAGTCAACAGTAGTGGATATGCCTCCAAACCCATACGCAAAAATAAAGGAAACCACTACAGTATAAAGGTAAAAATTTTTACCCTTATTGGTACAATATTGATATAGCAACATAAAAGTTATTGGAAGTATAACGGCCGTTACAGTAATCCCAGATGGGATAAATCCGATGATGGTATGCGGATGGATGAGATAATTTTCTGCGGTTAAAAAAATATCCACATTTAACCATAGCAAATGCACCGTATAACCAAAAAAAGAGATCTCGAATAACCTCTCCCTATCAACTGCAAAATAGAGAATAACAAATGGTATCACAACACTTACTAGGTTAAACCAAAAAAACCATGTACTCATACCCGAATAGAGATGCCAGTACTCCGAATAAGCGTTACTAAGTTGTTCCTTCAAATCATAAATTCGTTGATACAATTGGGTTTCACTCATAGGATATACCACCTAAATAAGATATTAATAGTAGCTTGTATCCATACCCTCAATCTTATTCAGGTAAATCCTATTTGTTTGCCAATTCCTCCACCATCAATGACAGCTCTTCCCAGCGCTCCATTTTCACTTCAAGTTCCGCTTCTTTCTTCTCCTGTTCGGCAAATAATTCCTGAACCTTTTCTGAATTACTGCCTGCTTCTGCAATCTCCTGCTGTAATGCTTCTATCTTTTCCTCAAGCTCCATGATCTGATCCTCAATCTGGTTCCACTCTTTTTGCTCATGGTAGGAGAGCTTTTTCTTCTGTTTTTTGGTCGTTGTTCCACTTTATCAGGCTTTGTTTGCTTCTCTGGAACCTCCTGGACCTCTTCTAAATATGCACTATAATTTCCAAAGTAACGCTTTACTTCACCATAACCTGTAAACACAAGCAACTGATCCACTACCCGATCCAAAAAGTAACGATCGTGGGATACCGTAATCACTACACCAGGGAATTGCTCCAAATAATCTTCCAGTACGCTTAGTGTTTGTGTATCCAAATCATTTGTTGGCTCATCCAAAAATAAAACATTTGGTTCCTCCATTAGTACTTTAAGCAAATACAAGCGTCGTTTTTCCCCGCCGGAAAGCCTGCGGATATACGTCCATTGTTCCGGTCTGGAAAATAAAAATCGCTCCAGCATCTGCTCAGCAGTAACCACTGATTGATCTTTCGTATGAACAACTTCAGCAACCTCTTTAATATAGTCAATGACCCGCATATTTCCGTCCAGTTCTTCCTCACCTTGGGTATAATAGCCAATTTTAACTGTTTCTCCTATTTTAACTTCACCTTGATCAGGGGTTATGCGCTCCGCCATTATATGGAGTAATGTCGTTTTCCCGGAACCATTTGGTCCAACAATTCCGATCCGATCATGTGGCACAACCAGATGACTAAAATGCTTCAACAGCGTCTTATTGTCATAGGATTTTTCAATAGCTTCCAACTCAATGACTTGTTTTCCTAAACGTGTAGATCCAACTTGAAAATCAACATCCTGCTTCTCCGTGTCAAAAGTAGTCTTCTTCATTTCAGAAACGCGGTCTATTCTTGCCTTTTGTTTTGTCCCTCTGGCTTTTACACCACGTTTTAACCAGGCAATTTCGCGTCTTAGCGTATTTTGATGCTTCTGCTCATTACTTGCTTCCAGCTCTTCACGCTCTGCCTTTTTTTCTAAAAATACTTCATAATTTCCTTCATAGACATATAAATTCCCCTTGTCCAGCTCGAAAATCTTATTGGTTACCCGATTTAAAAAGTATCTATCATGGGTAACGAGCAACAGAGAGCCTTTATATCCTTGCAAGAATTTCTCCAACCACTCGACCGTTTCATTATCCAAATGGTTGGTCGGCTCATCCAATATTAATAGATCCGCTGGTTGAATAAGCGCTTTTGCTATTGCCACACGCTTTCGCTGCCCGCCAGAAAGCTCCGAAACCCTTTTATCGAAACTTGTAATTCCTAGCTTCGTAAGCACCGTTTTTGCAGCGGTGTTCGCATCCCAAGCTTCATACTCGTCCATCTTTTGCTGCATTTTAAGCAAATAGGACTGGACATCGTCATTATTGGGGTTATTTTGCAAGTTGTAAAGTGCTCGCTCATAGTCACGCATGACCTGCATTATGGCAGAATTACCATAATAAATTTGTTCAATAACCGTTAAACTTCCATCAAGTTCCGGATCTTGAGGAAGATATTCAATATGGTAATCTTTTGGATGTTTAATCGTCCCCTTATCAGGTGTATCTTCGTGGGCTATTGCTTTTAAAAAACTGGACTTGCCCGTGCCATTAACACCAATTAGACCAATACGCTCCTGCGTCCCTATCGTACATGAAATATCATTAAATAAAATCTTTTCCCCATATGATTTATATAAATTTTCAATGGTAAGCATTTGATAAACCCTTCCTCACGCTTAAATTCAACAGCTAGTTATGTTTCTTTTTATTACTGATCCACGTTCTAACGGTGACAACGATTAAGAACAGAAGCCAAGACGTTACAATGTAAAATATTATTTGACTCACTGTATTCATATCAGAAAAAAAGAATGCCATCCCTGCCCAAATGACAGCTATAATAATACATTGTGCAACTAATAGTTTGATGGTAAACTCCCCCCGATTCAAATAGCCTTCCCATTAGTTTATCGTATTCATAGTAGATTTTCCATCGAAAAAGCCAGGAAAGGTAAACAACGTCGCTTTCCCGGCTTTTCTTTACGCCTCGATGATTTTTATCAGGTTTGCCATTTCAATGGCCGACACTGCTGCTTCTGCCCCTTTATTTCCAGCCTTCGTTCCTGCGCGTTCCACTGCTTGCTCAATTGTTTCTGTTGTAAGAATTCCAAAGATTACCGGCTTTTCAGATTGAACAGATGCATGGGATACGCCTTTTGCAGTTTCATTACATACATAGTCAAAATGCGGCGTTGACCCTCGGATTACCGTTCCTAATGTAATCACTGCATCATAGGTTGGATTGTTTGCCATTTTCCTGGCAATTAAAGGTATCTCAAATGCCCCCGGAACCCATGCAACATCTATATTATCATCCGTCAACCCATGTCTTTTCAGTGTCCCAACGGCGCCATCTAGTAATTTAGCAGTAATCAATTCATTGAATCTACCTACGACAACACCTATTTTCAAATTACTGCCGACCAGATTTCCTTCAAATGTTTTTCCCATTATCACTTTCCCCCTATTCGTGATGGAATGATAGTAAGTGTCCTAATTTCGCATATTTTGTTCTCATGTAGTTTTCATTTTCTTCCCACATATTTGTTTGTATGGGTAGACGTGATTGAATCGTTATCCCAAACGATTCCAGCGCTTTTACTTTTTCCGGGTTATTGGTTAAAAGGTGAATATTTTTTACTCCCAAATCCTTTAAAATTTGTGCACTAACATCATATTTTCGCAGGTCTGGTGCAAAGCCCAGCTGTTCATTGGCCTCTACTGTATCAAAGCCTTCATCCTGCAGTTTATAGGCACGGAGTTTGTTGATCAGTCCAATACCTCGCCCCTCTTGGCGCATATAAATGAGAACGCCCCGTCCAGCTTCTTCCATTTCTTTCAGTGCTTGATGGAGCTGCGGACCACAATCACAGCGATGGGATCCAAAAACATCTCCTGTAAGACACTCCGAATGAATCCGTGTCAGAATTGCCTCATCTGAATGAGAATCAATATCTCCTTTTACTAGCGCAATATGTTCTTTATCACCCTGGTCTTCTGTATAGCCGAATATTTTAAATGCCCCGAAGTCAGTCGGTAAAATGGTTTCTACTTCTCGCTTAATATGGTTTGATTTATTTTTTCGATAATCGATTAATGCTTCAATAGTTACCATTTTCAAATCAAATGCTTCCGCCATTTTCTTTAATTCAGGCACCCTCGCCATTTCACCATTATCTTTTATAATTTCGCAAATGACACTTGATGGAAATGCACCGCTTAGTGATGCTAAATCTACAGAAGCTTCCGTATGACCGGGCCGCCTCAAGACACCGCCTTCTTTTGCAATTAATGGGAAAACATGTCCTGGACGTTTAAAGTCTGTTGCCTCTACATCTGAATGGATGAGTGCTTGAATGGTTTGAGATCGATCGTTAGCACTAATTCCTGTTGTCGTATCCTTGTGATCGATCGATACGGTAAAAGCTGTACCAAATGGATCTGTTTCCTGACTTGTCATTAAAGACAGACCGAGTTTATCAGCCAGATCCGCTTTAATCGGTGTACACACAAGTCCTCTTGCATGTGTAATCATAAAGTTAATCATTTCCGGTGTTGCATATTGCGATAATGCAACTAAGTCACCTTCGTTTTCCCTATTCTCATCATCTACAACGATAACCGGTTTTCCTACTTGTAAATCTGATATAGCTTCTTCAATTGTATGAAACATAAGCTTCCCTTCTTTCACATAATAACTTCCTGATTAGATTTCGCGGTTGTCCTGCTGCTTCAGCATTTGCTGTATATATTTAGCGAGCATATCACATTCGATATTAACGATATCCCCTTCTCGTTTTTCACCCAATGTTGTCTCTGAGACAGTATGTGGGATTAATGATATCGTAAATGTATGCTTCTCCACATGAAAAATAGTCAAGCTAATTCCATCCACCGCTACCGACCCTTTTTTAATGAAAAGCGGGGTGAGTTCTTTCGCAATTTGAATATCATAATAAACCGCATTCTCCTGCTTTTCCTTTCGAATAATTCTTCCCGTATCATCTACATGACCGGAAACAAAATGGCCACCGAATCTACCATCTGCTGCCATGGCTCTTTCCAAATTCACCTTGGATCCTAACGTTAGTGCATTTAGGGAAGTGGATGTAATCGTCTCAGGCATCGCATCCACTTGAAAATGTTCCGAAGTGAAATCCGTAACAGTCAGACAAATGCCATTTACTGCTATACTATCTCCCGTACTTATATCAGCGATAACGTTATCAGATCCAATTTCTAGCTTAACAGCCTGATCAGATACATGTTCCATGCGTTTCACGATACCCACTTCTTCAATTATTCCTGTAAACATCGGATACTTCCTTTCTCGGTTCAGCGGTGACTTTCATATCTTCACCTATCATCTCGACCTGTTTTATCGTTAGTTCCGGAACTTCTGAAATGAGCCTAAATCCTTCCCCCATAAAAGAAGTCGGTGCATCAATTCCGCCAATTAACTTTGGGGCCATATACATAACCAACTGATTCATTCGCAGCTTTTTTAAAAAAGAACCATTAACCTCAGCTCCACCTTCTACTAAGACTGACATGATTTTTCGTTCCCCCAAAATGTCCAACACTGTATCTACATCGATCTGTTCTTCTTCCAGCTGTATAACATCTACCCAAGGTTTTTTCAAAAATGGGGCCATTTCTTTTTCCGTCACATGCTTCCCGGTAAAAATCCACGTAAGGGCTTCATTATCTGTAATTATATTGGCGTCCAACGGTGTTCTTAACTTGGTATCCAAAATGATGCGTACCGGATTTTTGCCCGTATGGGAAAGTCTTGTCGTAAGCTTCGGATTATCCGCAATTACAGTGTTGACCCCTATTAAAATCCCGTCATGCCTATGTCGATAGTGATGTACATCATGCCGCGCCTTTTCCCCTGTTATCCATTTGCTATCACCTGTTACGGTTGCTGTTTTTCCATCCAAGCTGACAGCAGCTTTTACGGTCACAAACGGAGTCTTGGTTTGGGTATAATGGAAAAATACGGCATTTACTACTTCAGCCTCCTTATGCAACACACCGAGATCAACGTTCACATTAGCTTCGCGAAGCTTTTGTATACCTTGACCTGCTACCTTTTCATTTGGATCAGCAACTGCAATAACCGCCCGTTTTACTCCTTTTTCAACAATCAAATCCGCACACGGTGGAGTTCTTCCATAATGGGCACATGGTTCAAGCGTGACATATATCGTTGCGCCTTGAGCGTTCTCCCCCGCCATTTGAAGTGCGTGAACTTCTGCATGAGCTTCCCCTGCTTTTAAATGTGCGCCAATTCCAACAATAGCACCGTCTTTCACAACAACTGCACCGACCGGGGGGTTCGGACTTGTCTGTCCCGATACTCCTTGAGCAAGTTGTAGTGCATAACGCATATAATCCTCATCATTCAAAACTATCTCTCCTCACGATGAAAAGGCCTCTGAATTCGCTTCAGAGACCTAGGTTAGAATTTTTAACAACAAGAAAAAGGTATATCTAACAATAATACATGGACACCATCATGAAAACCCATGCATTTTTCGATTAGAGACATACGCGTTGATTAAAAAATTCCTTCTCCCATCCAGACTGTAACTGTCGGTTCCGGAGTTTCACCAGATCCACCGCTTGGTTTTATAACCGTGCGGGTCGCGGACTAAGAATTTTATTTCATCACCGCCGATTGGGAATTTCACCCGACCCTGAAGGAACATTTATATTTCATTTACTACAGTATAGCACTGCATTCTTGGAAAACGCAAGGGACATGGGGACAGGTTCCTTGTCCCAGCACACAAAATAACAGGTAGAGCTCACGTACTGGTGACAGTTTGACATTTATTCACGGTGGCGATGTTTTATCAGCGGAACTGCATACTTTATCGGCGGTTGAGGAGCTTTTATCAGTGGAACCTCATATCTTATCAGCAGTTCGGATGCTTTTATCAGCGATTGACAGTATTGTATCAGCAGTTATAATATACATAACATTAATCAATCACAAACTATCCAATAAGGAGCTCAAGCGATGCCGCTTCCAACAGGAAATTCCAATTGCATTACTGATGTGCAGGACGTAAAAGTTGGACATGTCACATTATATGAAAAAGTCGACGATGCAACTACCATTTGTACAGGAGTCTCCGCCATCCTTCCACATGGCGGGGATCTTTTCAATCAAAAAACGCGCGCAGCCAGTGCTATCCTCAATGGCTATGGAAAAACGACAGGCCTTGTTCAAATGGGAGAACTGGGGCTATTAGAATCCCCAATCATGCTAACAAACACATTTAGTGTCGGGGCAGTGTGGCAAGGTGCCCTGCAATACATGATTGAGGAAAACAAGGAAATTGGCGATGCAACCAGTACAATCAATCTTGTTGTCGGTGAGTGCAATGATAGCTATCTTAATTCTATCCGGCATCAGGCTATTAAGCCCAAGCATGCTGTTCAAGCGATTACAGGTTCATCGAATAAACCTTCCTTAGAAGGTGCGGTTGGAGCTGGTACAGGAATGATCTGTTTTGGTTATAAAGGCGGAATCGGAACAGCATCACGCGAAGTAACTGCAGACGGAGAAGTCTATACAGTGGGTTGTCTCGTTTTAAGTAACTTTGGAAAACGAGAGCAAGCACTATTTGCAAATTGGGAGAAACGCGATGTCGATACACCTGATGGATCGATTATGCTAATCATAGCAACAGATGCCCCGCTTTACGATCGGCAGTTAAAGCGCCTTGCCAAGCGTTGCGCAGCTGGACTTGCGCGTACCGGAAGCCATATGGATAATGGCAGTGGCGATATTGCTATCGCGTTTTCCACTGCTAATACCTATGATCACAACAAAAAGGCTGCTATCGAATCCATATCATGTGTACGTGATGATCACCCATTAATGAACCAATTATTTCAAGCTGTTACCGAGGCAACGGAAGAAGCAATTATTCGCTCTCTCAAATATGCAGAAACGACAGAGGGGAGAAATGGGCGTGTTGTGGAAAAAGCTCCATTATAGAATTGGCATATCACTCCATAACCATTCAGCCTTTTCGTTGGGGGACAGCAGGGACAGGTCCCTCGTCCCAGCACAGCGAAAAACGATTGGGACTGGGACAAACGTGTTTCCTTAAAAAGACGAACATTATCAAACTTAGCGTAGGAAATATGCGGAGACTCCAGCGGGAGGAAAGGCATAGGTAAGACACCTAAAGCCACGGGTAGCAATCTTTTTTTGCGATGGAGTGCTGACCCACGAAGTCACTTGCAACACGACGCGCACAAGGGGGCTCACCAGCCGCCCTAAGATGCGCGAAGTATATTTTTAGAAGCGATGTATGTTCAGAATTTATTTGTTAAAAACATTTTTGTCCCAGTCCCATTGTCCCTCCTAATGACTGAAAGGCTACTTCTCTACCGTAATATCTCCATTATCCGTAGCTAATGTAATCTCGTTATCGCCATTCCCAGTTACAGTATCCCAGTCCGAATCGCCGAAGATGTTAATTTTTCCGTTATCTACGCGCACATCAAATACTGCATTTGTGGGTTCTTCTGCTGTCTGAATGGTAATACTCCCGTTATCTGTATAGAAATCAAGGTTTCGATCAAGCCCCTCCGTTACAAGAGAAATTGCTCCGTTATCTGTCTTGCTGTTGATGGCTCCATCTACATGATCCAATTTTATTTTTCCATTGTCAGATGTCACATTAACCATCCCAGCTGCAATATTAGCCATTGCAACTTCCCCGTTGTCTGTTGATACGTCAATAGCTTCTACCGTTAGATCATCTGCTTGAAAGCTTCCATTATCTATATCTACAAGTAACGATTCATACGCTTTTTCAGGAAGGTATACGGTCAGTGTCATAGGGCCTCCCCAATCAAGCTGGAATAGTTTTTCTTTTTGTTTCTTGGTTTCAATGGACAATGTATTATCATTTTCCTTCACAGCCAATTCCGTTTTATTATCGCTTGCTGTACTTCCTTCAAGCTCCACTCTTGCATTTGGTTCTTCCGTGGATTTCATGATTACTTTTTCATTATCTAGCCGAATATCAATAGCTGTTATATTATCTATATTCGCTTGTTTCGTCTCAGCAACTGCCGTCCGTTCATGAAAATTAAACGTAAAAATACTTCCTACTACACCAACGAGTATTAACAGTAGAGCAACAACCATTATTTTTTTCACATTACCCATGCTTCAAACCACCCTTCACAAGTTTCACATTGTAATTCAAATAACGCACAAATCCAGTAGAAATAAAACGAGTTGCATACACCATTCCAATTGCTAGCAATAAACCGAGACCCGCAAGTGCGATCGAGAAAAATAAATCAAAGTACTGAAATGAATCCGGATAAATGGCCAAATTAGCGACAACCATTAATGGAGTGGCAATGAATGCGACTGCAGACACCCAGCCTGTAAGTAAGACGACTACCAGTGCTATAAATGGTCCAAGCACAATGACTAAATTGAAGAATCCTAACCCAATGACGGCCCATACGGCTCGTAGAATATTACCTGTTGTGGAAACGTCGTCGA
This sequence comes from Virgibacillus sp. NKC19-3, assembly GCF_019837165.1. Classification (NCBI taxonomy): domain Bacteria; kingdom Bacillati; phylum Bacillota; class Bacilli; order Caryophanales; family Bacillaceae; genus Virgibacillus; species Virgibacillus saliphilus. The sequence goes on along the minus strand of NZ_JAGYHC010000001.1, from coordinate 1,290,100 downwards.
CTTTCTCCAAATAATAGGTGGCCAATAATTCTTTTGCAATTTGATTAGGCGTTCCCAAATTATTGGCAATCTCCTCCTCAGTCTTTCCTTCTTCTTTCCCGATGGCAAAATGCTCCCGGAAATCGTTTAACATATCCAGTCGTTCTGCATCAGGTAATTTTTTTAATGCTACGTCCATCTTTTTTAAGAACTGCTCTTCATTCACCACGAACACCTTCCTTTATTAATTCATTCACACCAATCGAAAATTGTTGCCATTCCTTGATTAGTTTTTGAAGATAATCCCTTCCTTTATCTGTCAACCTGTAATATTTACGCGAAGGGCCTTCCTTGGATTCCTGTAAATATGTCGTGAAGTATTCTTCTGTTTTCAGCCTTCGAAGTAGCGGATATACAGAGCCTTCAGATATGGCAATCCGATCAGAAATTTTCTGTACAAGTTCATAACCGTACCGATCTTGTTTATCCAAAAGTGCCAGAACACATAGTTCTAATACACCTTTTTTGAATTGTATGTTCAAGATCAATCACACCTCATTTCATTTACACTACTGTTTATTAAACAGTACCTTAATTAATACTATACAACTAACTATTGTTTATTGCAAGGTACTATATAAAAAATTAAATCCATAAAAAACATACTAGGATTAATGGGGAAAAATGTTCGTCGATGACCTTTCCCATTCATCCTAGTATGTTTACTCTCTTTCAGGATCAATTTCTTTCGTGCTCACTATTTCAATTTCATGTAGCGCCTGGGAAGCGAGGTGATCTGCTTCCCGGTTCTTTTTTCGAGAAATGAGTTCATATGTTGGTTCTTCCCAACTGATCAATTGTATTCTCAATACGATCCGCCCATTTTGCTAATTCTTCCTCATAACAAGGCCATTCCGCTGTTAACTGATTGATGACAACTTGAGAATCACCAATCAAAGTAACGGGTAAATGATGGACGCCAAGCAATTCTAATTCTTTTAATGCAAGATGCAACGCAGCGTATTCTGCTTCATTGTTTGTATAGAGTTCCTCAACCAATGCATTTTTTCGCAATCGAAATGATTTATCATGCTGTTCATAGTAGATCGCAAAGCCTAGCCCGGAATTTCTTGTTTCCAAATCAAAGCCGCCATCAAAGAAAATCGTCACGTTATGTATTTCTGTTTTTATTTCCTCCATCTGTTTTTTTAATTCCTTGAAATTCCATGTGGTTTCCCTACTATCGATAAATTGTATACGTTTCATGCGACCGGTTCTTTCTATATCCTCCGCGATTAATAATGCTTTTGGCGCTCGCATTTGGTCTGAAGTGAAGAATGTTTCTGTCCCTTTGGGTGTTTGATAGGCTATTTCCATCCTGACGTTCATGTTAATCCCCCATTCTAAACTATATGCGACGTTCATTGGTATTGCCGTTTATGCATCATAGACAAGGTTAATAACTTCAACATCACCTAGATTTAACCAAAAAAGATTTCGGAACATCCGCTTCAAATCGCAATAATTCACCTGTAGTTGGATGCCGAAAAGCCAACACCGTTGCATGGAGGCCAAGTCGTCTAATGGTATTTTGTTTAGATCCATATTTTTTATCACCGACAACTGGATTGCCAAGATCTTGCATATGTACACGAATTTGATTTTTCCGCCCTGTTTCGAGCTTAATTTCCAGTAATGAAAAATCTTTATTGGATTGAATAACTTTATAATGGGTAATGGCATGTTGTCCGTCATTTTTCATTGGGCTGGAATACATTAAATGGGTTTTGCTTTCCTTTATCCATGAGGAAACATATCCCTTTTTCTTTTCCATTTCCCCTTCCACTAACGCCGCGTAAGTCCGTTCGCTAACAGTTTCCTTCCAGTCCTCTTGCAGCATCTGCTTCACTTGCTCCTTTTTCGCAAACATCATAACACCTGAGGTATCCTTATCAAGCCGATGTACCACAAAAATCCGGTTTTGGGCATCTTCACGACGAACATAGTCCATCAATTGATGGTGTGCCGTTTGCTTCTTCTCCTTTTCAGTAGCAATAGAAAGCAAGCCAGCCTCTTTATTAATAACAATGATATCGTCATCCTCGTATAAAATCGACATCCCTGTTAATGCACTTTCTTTTATTGCCGCCTTGTTTTTTAAAATGGTAATAGTCTGCCCTGGGTAAAGGGCATAATTATGTTTTGTTTCTATATGGTCATCAACCGTAACCTGGCCACGGGTGAGTATAGACTTCACTGAATTTCGGCTGCGATTGGACATTACCTCCCGCAAAAAAGGCAACAGTTCTGTTTGCTCCTTAACCGTATAAACGAATGAGTCTCCTTCTTTTCTATTAGACATAAATGATCTCCTCTAGTTCTTAAAATAATAGGTAGGTTTACTTTAACCAATGTCGAAAAATCTAATCCTCATCTTTTACATCATTATCTTCCGTAGTAGTTATTGGATTGTTAAAAAATAGCATGTAAACATTATATCAGTTAAGCACTAATACGAAAATCTTTCAATGTAGATCTCGTGCGTAATAAAATAACGAATTTCAAATCGGGAAAGATAAGTGTCAGTTCGGAAGGAAACTTTCTAAAGCAGGGGGGCGCCGTACCAATTCGGGACAGACCACGTCTGACGGGAGGAAGGCAGATTAGATAGCCTTTAGCCATCGTAACTCAGCCATATCCCTATTATACTATCCCACCAATACAAAAAATCAGGACCTCTCCCACAAGAGAGGTCCTGATTATTATATCTCTTTTACTGATTCTCCAGTATATCATGATATTCCGGTGTTTTTTCCAGTTTACTTTTGGCATACGGGCATAAAGGCAGAATTTTTTTCCCTTTTTCTCTTGCGCGCATCACTACTTTTCCCACTAACTCTCCCGCAATACCTTGTCTACGAAGCTCATCCGATACATAAGTATGATCAATGACAAGCCGGTTATCCCCATTTTCTATAAACGTAATCTCAGCCAATGGATCTTTTATATCGTCTCCCACATAAAACTTATTTTCCCCTTTATTTATCATAACCATCAAAATACCTCCATTGGAATTGTTTTTCTTACGGTATTACTAAGTAAACACAGGTAACGTAGCGATAATCATTATCAGAAATAAAACGAATAAATAGCTTAATGAGTATATAAAAATTGTTTGAGCCCATTTGCGATTATCTTTTGTGAAAAATCCACGTATAGCTAAATATAAAAATCCAGCATTAAGCAACGTTGCCAGTACGATAAAGGTTGTGCCAAATGTCGCTAAAAACAGCGGTAATGGAAGTAAACATGCAACATAGACAACAATCTGCCGCTTGGTAAACGCAAAACCATGTACAACCGGTAACATCGGTACCCCTGCAGCTTTGTATTCATCATGTCTTTTGATTGCAATCGCAAACGTGTGTGGTATTTGCCATATAAACAACACAAGAAACAAGACCATTGGTACAATATGAAAAGCAGAATCTATTGCTGCCCATCCGATTAAAGGTGTAAATGCTCCCGATAAACTACCGATTACCGTATTGAGTGTATATTTTCGTTTCGACCATAGGGTATATAATACGACATAGACAAACCATCCAAGCACAGCATATAACGCTGCTTCTAACGTTGTAAACAACATTAGGATGAACCCAATTCCTGTAGATGCTGCTGCCATTTTGAATACAGCCTGTAGAGAAAAATTCCCAGTTACAGTAGGACGTGTTTGCGTGCGTTTCATTTCTTTATCAAGGTCAACCTCATACCAATTATTAAAAAGAAGTGCACCTGCAATGATTAATGTACTTCCAATTACCGTTAACAGAAATGTATCCAATTGCGCTGCAAAAGAACCACCGGTAAAGTAAACAGCTAACCAGAAACCGGTGAAAACCGGAAAAACATTAGCGATGAGTACTTTTAATTTCAAAAGTGATATAAGATCACGGATAATGTGATTACTTGATGTTATTGCTTTATCCAACTTCTGCGCGGAAGCTGCTTGTTCATTGTTCATTTCTAACCCCCTTAAAAACATAAGGTCACTATAAGACCATATTATATCATGAAATATGAAAAGCGAACAGTGTCTGACACTGTTCGACCAAGATTTCGTCAACATTCATAAACTCATAAGCAAAGTACAGAGAATTTCAAAGACTCATTTTCATACATGCATGCATTCTGGTGATTTGGTTGGTTCGCACCCTTCTCTCTTTCGTTTCTTCACCCTTTCATCATTGATTAGAAGGGGAAAGGTTAAACGCATCTGCCAAAAGTTCATAAGACCTGTGCCGTGTGTGTTTTTCGGTCAACATGTTCAATATCATGATTTCATCGACCATCGCATCTTCCGCAAGTTTCCTAAGTTGCTTCTCTACCTTTTCCACGCTTCCTATCACAAAGCGGCCTTTATTTTCTCTCCGTACATCTTCCTCCTGAGGTGTATATTCATGGGCCTTTGCCTCTTCAAGCGTTGGAGGAGCCAGTTGAAATTCTCCTGTCCCCCATCGTACCCATTGTAATTCTGCCGGTCCTGCCAGATATTCAGCTTCTTCATCTGTTTCTGCAGCAATGACAATGATAGATAACACGCTTTTCGGTTCAGGCATGTAAGAAGATGGTGTGAAGTTTTCACGATAAGCTCGCAGCATTGGTACAGCTAATTGGGGAGATATGTGAGCTGCAAATACAAAGCCAAGTCCATGCTGTGAAGCGAACTGCATTCCTCCATTACTTGATCCAAGCATATAAATGTCCGGAATCAAATGCTTATCCGGTGAAGGCGTGATTTCTTTAAAAGGATGATCATTTGGAAATGCATGCGAAAAAAAGGAAAGCAATTCATCCAATTGCTCCGGGAAATCATAGGTAGTCACTGCTTCTCGTGACCTTCTTAATGCCAATGCTGTCAGGCCATCCGTCCCGGGCGCCCGCCCGATTCCAAGATCAATTCGACCTGGATGCAGAGCTTCGAGTATGGAGAAATTCTCTGCTACCTTAAGTGGACTGTGATTCGGCAGCATAATTCCGCCAGATCCAATACGAATGTTGTTCGACACAGCTGCTGCATGAGCACCTAATAAATCCGGAGAAGTGCTCATTTGATACTTGGTATTATGATGTTCCGCAAACCAGTAACGAGTATATCCAAGACGATCGGCTAACTGCACGAGGTCTGTAGAATTTTGTAATGTTTGCCATGCTGATTCCCCGTTATACATGGTCGCCAAATCCAAAATGGATAATTTTAAATCTTTTGCTTGATGATTCACCATACTAAATCGTATCCTTTCCTTTTTTATTGCTTAAACAACTCTCCTAGAATCTCACCAGCCTTATACTTTTTAAGTATCTTAGTGAATCGGAGTTCGACCTTCTTAAGTTAAGTATACATGTCTCTTCCTTATATCCGTCAAACGATTTCCTTGGTTCTGTTCCATCATACGAAGTTTTTAAACTAAATTTGATGTTTTTTCGTGATTTAACTCTCTAGTAAAACCTTTATTCCCCTAACAATATTTAAAATAATGTAGTAGATCCCGATCAACGTAAACATGCAAATAATGATCAGCGTTGTTGTTTGGTTCCCAGCATTTAATACCAAGGCTCCCACACCTATAAAAAAAGAAAGATAGGGGACTAAATGTGTCCATAAAGCTTTTCCTGCATGATACCTCACATTCCCCGACGCTATAATAAATATAATAATTGGAAATAAAAATGGTGCAAAAAAGACACTGAAATAACATAAAGAGGACAAAATTTTATCCGCCTTCATACAATTACCTCCTGAAATGATCTGCTTAAAGTGACAATACATAGAATCATTTCTATCTCTGAAATAACAACGAAGCGTTCGCTCTCCTTACATGGAGAGGTCTTCTACCGTACCCATCCGTCTTTTACTCAAACGTTATTCGAGCAATGCACGTACATCATCTGTTGAATTTGTATGCATCAATTGCGCTCGTAGTTCACTTGCCCCTCGAAACCCACGGACATATATCTTAAAAAAGCGACGAAGCGGCTTAAACGGACGAGCTTCCAATTCGGAATATTTATCATGAAGATCCAACTGCAATCTTAAGAGATCAAGCAATTCCTTCCTGCTATGTTCTTTGGGCTGCTTTTCAAAAGCAAATGGATTATTAAAAATACCACGCCCAATCATTACTCCATCCACTCCATACTTGCGAACGAGCTCCAAACCAGTTTGGCGATCCGGAATATCGCCATTGATCGTTAATAGTGTATCGGGTGCCACCTCGTCACGAAGCTTCTTAATTTCCGGGATGACCTCCCAATGTGCATCTACTTTACTCATTTCCTTTTTCGTACGCAGATGGATAGAAAGATTAACAATGTCTTGTTGCAATAGGTGCCTCAGCCAGTCGTACCATTCGTCTACACTCGTGTAACCAAGACGTGTCTTCACACTTACGGGCAATCCTCCTGCCTTTGCTGCTTGTATTAAATCCGCTGCAACTTCCGGACGACGGATTAGGCCACATCCCTTCCCTTTTGTAGCCACATTTGGGACGGGACATCCCATATTGATATCCAACCCGCGAAACCCTTGCTCCGCCATACCAATACTCATTTGCCGAAAATACTCAGGTTTATCCCCCCATATATGGGCTACAATCGGTTGCTCATCCGCTGTAAAAGTCAAACGCCCCCGCACGCTGTGAACCCCCTCTGGATGACAATAACTTTCCGAGTTTGTGAACTCTGTAAAAAACACATCAGGTCTGGCTGCCGCACTTACAACATGACGAAAAACAACATTCGTCACATCTTCCATTGGTGCCAGTATAAAAAACGGCCGTGGTAACGCACGCCAAAAATTATCTATCATATTCAAATTCCTCTCATTATGGAATACTAGAAAGCTTGGTTATCCCCAAGCTTTTGCGTGGCAATCTTAGTTGCACTTATACAGGAAGAAACTGGGACAAAAGTGTTTTTAACAAATAAATTCCGAACATACATCGCTTCGGAAATATACTTCGCTTTCCGCGGGCGGCTGGTGAGCCCCCTTGTGCTATCGCACTTCGGAGTCTCACCTATGCCTTCCCTCCCGCTGGAGTCTCCGCATATTTCCTACGCTAATTTTGATAACATTCGTCTTCTTAATTAAACACTTTTGTTTTGTCCCAGCCTCTTATCTGCCTAGGTTAACATGTAAGCAAAAATGTTCTTTTACACTTATACCATGCTTAAGCACTTTGGATCAACTAGATTGCCATGTTTATTTAAACGCGATTATGTACGCAAGCTCCTTTCAATGTTATCCTTAGCATGTATTCCTTTGGAAGTATAAAGTTGACATAAACAAGGACCCATGTGTTTTTACAATAAAGATCACATACACGGAAAGTTTATAAACCAAACGAAAATAAGCCAACTTATTTCGAAATAAATTGGCTTATCAAGCTTGCATATATTTCTTTTTTATTTGAAGTTAAGCTCCTTCTATCATATCCCGTCTATGATAACCAAGATAACCGATAATCATAAATGCAATACTAATTACCATTATCGTAATAAAAACCGGAGCATCGAAACTTTCTATCGGCATTTGTGGAATCCAGCTTTGTATAGCTGTTTTTGAGAACCATTCCGGTAAGTCCAAAATACCGCCAAAGTAATTTAAGATAAAAGAATAGCCAAGATACGCATAGACTACTTTACCCAACTTTGGTGCCCAGCCAAGCGCTAAAGCTGCAAGTCCTGTAAAGAATAAAACCGATGGCAGGAAGTTGTAGCCGGCTGCAAGAAAATCAGCAATATCCATTGTGCCTTCATCCCCCATAACGGATAAGGCTGTACCGCCAAGCCCGCCAGCAGCCAGTAACGTTCCAATTAACGCGGCAACAATAGCTAAACCAATTGTTGTCCAGTAAAATTGTCCGCGAGTGACTTTTGTGGCGTAAAGCTGACTTAAATGCAATCGACTTTCTTCAGCAAAAAGCTTATTCACAATAACAATCGGCAAAATAGAAACTAGCCCCATCATGACCATCATAATCGTTCCAGTAAAGGACGCTTCAATAGAAACTCCTGATTGCGCAAACATTTGCCTCATCATCTCATTACTTTCCAGAAATGTTTGCATATCCCCATAAATGGATCCATAAGCTGCTCCCATCACTATAAAACCAATCAACCAGCTGATTGTGATTCCCTTATTCAATTGGATAAACAGTCCCCGCACAGACAATAACGACCGTTTCGCATGTTCTCTACCTTCTCTTTCAGGCAGGTAACCTGCGCCCATATCACGCCTGCCCTCCAGCGCAAAAGCAATGATCACCATTACTGCACTGAAAAGCAAAGCGAAAATAATTGGCATCCAGTTGTTATCCGTAAATGGATAAGTCAGATACGTCCAGCTAAGTGGATTAAACATCGAGAAATCCACATTTGATACATCCGTTCCAGCACGAATAATATAAAGTAGACCAACTAAACCCAAAGCTGATCCTGTCGCACTGGATGAAGCAGGCATCATTTGTGCCATCACCAATCCAATAGCTGCTCCAATCACACCGGCTATTCCAACAGAAGTTCCAAATAAAATGGAGCCTTGGACGGAAATCGTATCTCCACCAAAAATCTGGAGCAGTCCGCTAATAAACAGTGCTAATAACCCATTAATAACAATAACTTCTGCCATTGCCGCGAGCGAGTTTGCCTGCCGCCCAATTTGAAATGAGCGTACAAGCTCCGTCAGCCCAAGATCTTCCTCCTTACGTGTGTGCCCTACCACGTGCAGGACAGACATAATCATCGCAAACAAACCGCAGAATAATAACATCTCATGCGCATACATGGCACCTAATGTGTAATCAGTTGCTGTATCAATTGGCGTTGGACCGACCATGGATATCATCGCTGGATTTTGCAACGTTTCATACATGCCTATTAAACCTTGCCCTTTTGCTATTTCTTCAAATGCCGGAACAAAAGCCCCTGAAAACAAGCCAATTCCAAGAACCCAAAAAATCATTTTTTTCCAATCACGCTTTATATATTGCAAAAATAGTGTATCCCAACGTGCAAATTTTTCTTTAAACATCTTTTCACCTCCCTATCTACGCTTAACCTTCATAGTGACGCATAAATAAATCTTCGAGCGTCGGCGGAACAGCTTCAAACTTCTTCACACCCAGCTTGGTTGCTTCTGTTAAAATATGGTTGATATATTTGTTGTCAGCAGAAAATGTAGCCTGATTGTCTTTTTGCGAGAAATCGTGGACACCTTCAATAGACTCCATTTTGGAAACATCGTCTTCTGTTGTTAAAGTTACAGCAGAACGGGTCAAATGCCGTAACTCATCCAATGTCCCCGCTTCTACAATTTCACCCTGACGTATAATGACAACCCTATCAGCTAAACGCTCTACCTCACTCAGAATATGAGAAGACAGCAAAATGGATTTCCCTGCTTCCTTTATTTTCTCCACTTCTTCCTGAAAAACGGATTCCATCAATGGATCAAGGCCAGAAGTCGGCTCATCAAATATATATAAATCCGAATCCACGGATAGCGCTGCGATCAAACCAACTTTTTGTCGGTTCCCTTTCGAATACCCTTTGGATTTTTTCTTCGGGTCTAATTCAAAACGTTTGATTAAATAATCACGTTTTTGTTTATCTCCACCGCCATGTAACTTCATAAACAAGTCAATGATTTCTCCACCAGTTAGACTCCCCCAAAGCGCAACATCCCCTGGTACATAAGAAATACGTTTATGAATTTCCAAACTTTCTTTCCAAACATCCTTTCCGAAAATTTCCGCTTGCCCGCCGTCACGCTTAATAATTCCCAATAACGTACGAATCGTGGTCGATTTACCGGCGCCATTCGGCCCGATAAACCCGACAACTTCTCCCTCCTCTACCGTGAAAGTTACATCGCTTAACGCTTGAAACCTACCAAACTTCTTTTGCAACCCTTGTAATTTCACCATGTTTGTCATGAGGCTGACACTCCTTTTTCTCCTTGTTATACACCGTTTTATCTCGTCCTGCTTATTCAATCATTTAGAAGAACAAATAAAACTATAATTTTATTTTTAGTTCACAATAACACATTAAATAAAAAGTTTTAAACCATATAACTACTTTATGGTTCAATTTTATTCTCTTTTATCCATGAAGTCAATATAATATATACTATTTTTTATTTGCCAGTTCATAATTAGACAGATATAATAAATAGGAAGAGATACGTTCATTGAAACAAAATTTTTTAATGAATGTTCAAAGAAAGCGGGTCATACATGTGAATGGTTTTGAAAAACGAACAGAAGAAAAGAAAAAGAAAATTTTAGATGCCACTTTTGAGTTGATGAATAAAGATGATGATGCCGGAAATGTAACCATGGAAGAAATCGCTCAACGAGCAAATGTCGGTAAAGCTACCCTTTTTAAATATTTTGGCAGCAAAGATAATCTTATCCATGAAGTTTACCAGCATTTTATTGATCAACTAATTACCGGTGCCAGAGAAATTGTAGCTGAAAATAAATCGTTTGAAGAAACGCTAATTGCATTGAGCCAAAATAAAATCGGCTATTTAGATAAAATCAATCATCAATTCTATATGAGAATGATGGATTTCTTTACGAAAAAGGACGATGCAGGCCAGTCTTTGATGATGCAGAAATTTAATGAAGTCAATTACGGCATGTTATTGGATTTATTTCATCGGGGGCGTAAAGAGGGAAAAGTGGACTTGAAATATTCGGATGAATTTCTGCTGCTGTATTTCCAGGCGATTGTAGAAGGCATTTCCAAGCCGCAAATTTATGAGAAAATCGCCCCCTATACAGAAGAATGGACGGAGATGCTCATTAAAGGGATTGCACCGGGGAAGCATTAACATTTAGTTGGCTACAGGCAGCGAGGAGCATGAAGTTCAAGAATTTCATGCTCTAAATACCCTAGACGGAAGCATTACATAAAAAAATAGCATTCCACAGGAGAAAACTTCCCATAGAATGCCATTTCATTTTTATTGTAATCCCATTGGTTTAGTTAAAACGACGGGTAAAAACAGGATGGTGATCCCATTTCCATAACTGTTTGCGTCCTTGCCACATTCATAAAACAACCATGCAGACATTTCTTGCTCACATGACTATTTTCACAGTATTATACTTGAACATGGCATAAAGTAATGTTACTTATCGGATAAACTGGTTTTCTTTTCTTAATATCCTGCAAACTCTTCTGTACGAATATTATCTTCATTTACACCGGCTTCAACAAGCATTTTCTGCATTGCTTCTACCATATTTCCAGGACCGGACAAATAATAGATTGGTTTATTTATATCTGAAACATGTCGTTTAAGCATGTCTGCATCAATGTGGCCCAGTTCCCCATTCCACTCATCCGCACTTGATCTCGTCATGACAGGAACAAACTTGAAATTTGGATTTTGTTTTTCCATATTCTCAAGATCAGATAGAAACGGAGCATCATCTGGTGTTTTATTCGAGTACAGCAACGTAAGTTCATGATCCGTTTGCTGATTTGTAGCCTCCGCAATCATGCTTCGGATAGGTGTAATACCAATGCCGCCAATGATAAATACAGCCGGGGTTGATTCCGTTTTATGCAGGGTAAAGCTTCCGTTCGCCCCATCAAATGCTACTTCACTACCTTCTGGCAAATCTTTTAAAACCCGCTTAAACGCTGAATCCCTCAGGCGAGTAGCTGTGACCAATTCATTTTCACTCGGCGCATAAACGAGTGACAACGCCCGTTTCGTCCCTTCTTCATCGATCTCACTCGGATTAATCAATTTGATATGAGTAAGCTGACCAGCTTTAAATTCAAATCCTTCTGGCATTTCCCAGTGGAAAGCCATGGTATCATTCGCGACTAATTCTTTTTTCTTTAATTTAATCTTACTATTCGCCATTTCCATTCGCTCCTTTGCATAGCGTTAACCTCTTAACAAGAAGAGGATGGTTGTATATCACCATAATATTCACATTGTATTTCTTCCCTTCTATTTACGTTTTCAAACAAACAGGCTCATCTATTACTTGAAATGAGTTGTTGTAGCATTTGATTGAATAATAATTAGAGCTACGTCTTATTTAAGCTGTCTTTCTTAAACTAAAATAAATAAAGGATGTCCTCTTTGTTTCATTTGGGCGAATGTTACAATGACATAAACTCCTCCTGACCTATGCTTCTTCGATTGTACTGATAGGACTGAATAATTCATAAGTACGTTTTTCTTTTGGTACGCCCCATTCCTTAAGTGCACCGTTTATAGCTTTTAAGAAGGGAAGCGGACCGCAAAAATAAAAGTCTTTCCGATTATCGGATAAAACAGTTTTTAACCAGTTCAAGTTAATAAAACCCTCTTTATCATAACGCTTTTCGGATCGGTCTTGTTCAGTTGGGGCAGAATAGCATACAAAGGAAGTTATATTCTTGTGTTCCTTCACTAATTCTTCCACATGTTCTCTCATCGCATGAACTTTACTATTCGCAGCTGCATGGATAAATGTGATTTCGCGGTCAGAGTGAGTCTCAACCAACGTATTGAACATACTCATCATTGGCGTAATCCCAACTCCCCCACTAAGCAAAACAATCGGTTGTCCTTCTGTTTTAAACGTAAAATCACCAGCCGGGGCTCTAATAGGCAGTACGTCTCCTACTGCAACTTCATGATGGAGGTAATTCGATACAATTCCAGCAGGTGCACCGTTAAGGGCATCTTCACGCTTAACACTAATCCGGTAATATTCATGATTGGGGGCATCTGACAAGCTATAATGTCTCATATGAAAATATTTTTCGCCCTTGATATCTGCCTGTATTGTAAGGTACTGACCAGGATTATAGACAGGAATTCTCTTTCCATCTTCAGGCTTTAAATAGAAAGAAGTAATCACATCACTCTCTTTCACTTTTTGAGCTACATAGAAAGAACGGTTGCCAACCCAGCCACCTGGCTGCAACTCGGTCTGTTTGTAAAGTTTATTCTCTATATCAATAAAAAAATCTGCAATGGCTTGGTAAGCTTTCTCCCAAGCCTCAATAACTTCATCCGTTGCCGCATCACCGAGAACATCTTTTACAGCCTCGATTAAATTTTCGCCAACTATCGGATATTGCTCGGCCTGCACACCCAATGCCCGATGCTTTTCCGTCACTCTTTCCACCATTGTTTCGACTGCTTTTAAATTGTCAATATTTGCCCCAGCTAAATAAACGCCATAGGCTAATGCTTCCTGTTGGAAACCGCGTTTTTGATTGGTTTGATTGAACATGTTGTACAACTCCGGCACGCGTGAAAATAACAATTCATAAAACCTTTTGCCAATCTCCTTACTGTGCTCCTGTAACAGCGGAGCAGTTGATTTAACTATTTTTATCGTACTTTCGTCAAGCATTGGTTTACCCCTTCCATATTTAATACTGCTTTCATGGTTAGTATGTACTTCTTCCCTTATCTTAATGTTCTAGGAGGAAAAACATTTATTCCGCAACGCTATTTCTACATAGAACAGATTTTATGGTGGGGTTGCTTATATAATTAAAAAACCGCCAATCCACATATGATGAATCATGGATCAGACGGTTTGGAGTTTTATTTATTTGGTATAAGTATTTGAGAAAAAAGGACAAGGTCAATGAAGATCCCGGAACACCCTGAAACTACAGTTACTCAGCATAAAAGCAAATAAGCTTAATCCTCATCAGCAACCTTTACAAGCTGCTTACCGATATTTTCTCCGGAAAACAGTCCTAGAAATGCATCCGGAATAGCGTGAAATCCTTCATGAATGGTCTCTTCAAATGTCAGCTCATCATTAGAAACTGCTTCTTCCAGTACTTGATAGGCTTCATCATTGTATGCTGCAAAATCCCCGACAAGTAACCCTTGCATTTTAACACGTGATTTAATAAGAAACTGTTGAACACGCAAACCTATATCTTTCTCTCCCTCTTTCAGATTGTAAGCAGAGATCGCGCCACATACAGGTACACGAGCGAAGACATTTAATAAAGGCCAGACTGCATCTGAGATGTCACCTCCAACATTTTCATAATAGACATCTATCCCATCCGGACAGGTCTCTTTTAACTGCCCACGGACATCCCCTTTTTTATATTCCACGGCTGCGTCATATCCAAGTGTTTCTGTGATGTATGTTGCTTTTTTCTCTGATCCAACAATTCCGACGACACGAGCTCCAGCCCTTTTTGCCAATTGTCCAGCGATTTGTCCTACTGCTCCTGCAGCACCGGACACAACGACGGTCTCCCCCGCTTTAGGTTCTCCAATATGCATCATTCCAAAATAAGCAGTCAATGCAGGCATACCTAATACACTAAGTGCACTGCTGGGACTTAAAGCTTTCGTGCTGACCTTTCGAATCTGATCTGTTGTTACAACATTATATTGTTGAAATTCAAGATTTCCCGTCACCAAGTCTCCTTCCATCAATTGTTCACTATTGGATTTGACCACCTGACTGACTATCCCACCTGCTAAAGGGGATCCAACTTCAAACGGAGCTACATATGACGGTGCATCAGACATTCTCCCTCGCATATACGGATCGACAGAAACATATAGGGTTTTCAGTAAAACCTCGTTTTCTGCCGGCTCAGCAACCTCGATCGTTTTAAATTGAAATGTATTTTCATTTGGCAATCCATTTGGACGCTCTTGTAGGATTAATTGTTCTTGTTTCATTTTATGTCCTCCTTGATTCTGCTTATCTTAATCAAATCGTATTCCTTTTACTATTCCACCCTACATAAAACAATAAACATAACAGGATTTATATGGGTTGTTTTCTTTGAGAGCATGGATACTAATGTTAAATCGCTTAAAAAGATAGTACAATCAGCATTAATACCAACAATCTATAAACTTTTGAACTTATTTTCATCATTTGAGCGTACACACACTTGTGAAACACCTTGAAAAGAAAGGTTTAGTTTTGTCTCTACATCATTTTCCGTTCTATTGAAACGACACACTCTACATGACTGGTATTCGGAAACATATCTATTGGCTGCACTTGTTTCGTTTCATATCCTCCATCTTCAAGGATACGAAGGTCACGTGCTAACGTCGACGGATTGCAGGATACATAAACAATTCGCTTTGGCTTCATCGCCATCATTGCCTCCAGAAAATCAATATCGCAGCCTTTTCGTGGTGGGTCTACGACAATAAGGTCAGGGTCTAAGCCTTGCTCTTTCCACTTCGGCATGACTTTCTCTGCTTGGCCAACAGCAAATTCCACATTGTTTCTTCCATTTAATGCTGCATTCATGTTCGCATCCTTAATTGCCTCTGGAACCATTTCAATCCCATATACTTTCTTCGCCTTTTGCGCTAAGAATAACGAAATAGTCCCAATACCACAGTACGCATCGACAACAACATCATCCTTATCCATATTGGCATATTCCAGTGCTTTGTCATACAATACCTTTGTTTGTACTGGATTGACCTGGAAGAAAGATTTAGGAGAAATGGCAAAGGTAAGATCTCCAATCTTATCGTAAATATAATGATCTCCCCAAAGGACTTTCGTTTTCTTACCTAGCACGACATTGGTTCGTTGATCATTTATATTTTGAACAATCGATTTCACTTGTGGAAATTGATTGGTTAACTCCTCTGTGATTCTATCTTTCTCCGGGAAACTTGCTGTTTTCGTCACAAAAACGATCATTACATCCTTCGTATGATGCCCAGTACGTACCATAATATGGCGTAATTGCCCACGGTGAGACGTTTCATCATACGCCTGAATGCCATATTTATTCATTAGTTGGCGTGTAAATGGTAGTATTTCATTCATTGCCTCATCTTGCATATAGCATGTATCTTGATTTTGCAGAATTCGATGACTTCTCTTTTGATAAAAGCCGGTGATAAGCTCTCCATTTTGTTCGCCTACAGGAATCTGTACCTTATTACGATAATGAGATGGTTCCTCCATCCCTATTATAGGTTGGATCGGAACTTGTTCGAAATGAGCAATCTTTTTCATCACATTATGGACGTGATCTTGTTTCATTTGCAGCTGAAGCTCGTAACTCATATGCTGTAGTTGGCATCCGCCACAATGAACATGACAGGTTGGTTCGATCCGATGTGGGCTTAATTTTGTAACCTTAAGCAATTTCCCAAATCCGAAATTTTTATTCACTTTAACTACTTTCACGGTTGCTTCTTCCCCAGGTAATCCGTATGGGACAAATAGTGGATAGCCTTCGATTTTACCTACACCATTTCCTTCATGCGTCAGATCTTCAAAACGAAGGGTGATTGTTTCATTCTTTTTTACTGGAGCTGTTTGTTTTGCCATATTTATCTTCCTTTACGTTAACAAGTGAATTTTATCTTATCATATCCGGGTTATAAAGAAAAAAGACTACGCCGTTAGTAGTCTTCTTTCTCTAGAAGTTTATCCGATACCAGTAATTCAATATGCTGCTGCAGATTGACGAATTCTCCTGGCAGCAACCCACCAAATTCCCCATCTATATTTAATTGCATTTTTTCATCTGTTGACACGTTTATATTTTTAGCTTGTACATAAATGATGTTTTCACTTTCCAAATGGAGACCACGCAATGCCAGTGTTGCAATTCGAATAAAGTCTGCCAAATTCGTCTTACGTAAAATCAGTAAATCAAAATAACCATCATTAAGTTTGGCATCTGGTGCAAGCTTTTCAAACCCACCGACCGAATTCGTGTTAGCTACTAGAAACAGCATGATGTCTTCATCAATGACATTCCCATCATATTCTATTTTGGTCTGTATGGGCTTTAAGGATGGAAGCATCTCGATCCCTTTGACATAATAAGCAAGATGGCCAAGCATTGTTTTTAACTTACTTGGAACATCATAAGTAAGCTCCGTTAACTTTCCGCCACCGGCAATATTCATGAAATAATGACCATTTACTTTTCCAATATCTAAAAACATCGATTGATCCGCTAAAATGATATCAACCGCTTTCTGAATATCACGCGGAATGTTTAATGCACGAGCAAAGTCGTTCGTCGTTCCACCTGGAATAATACCAAGTTTCGGTCTGTTCGCTTGCTCTGCTATACCATTGATCACTTCATTAATCGTGCCATCTCCTCCAGCAACAACAATTAGATCATATTTCCGTTCTACAGCCGCTCTAGCAGCATCTGTTGCATCGCCTTCACGGGTTGTCGCATGGGCAGATGTTTCATACCCAGCAATTTCAAGTCGTTCCAACACAGTAGGTAATTCTTTTTTAAAAATTTCTCGACCGGATGTCGGATTATAAATGATTCGGGCTTTTCGCATTATGTTCCCTCCCCATTACTTTCATCATGCAGGGCTGCTTTTTGTTATTATATACGTTACATCTTAGTAAACATGAGGCTGGGACAAAAATGTTTTTAACAAATAAATTCTGACCATACATCGCTTCTAAAAATATACGTCACGCACCTTAGGGCGGCTGGTGAGACCCCTTGTGCGCTTCGTGTTGCAAGTGACTTCGAGGGGCAGCACTCCTCGCAAAAAAGATTGCTACCCGCGTCTTTAAGTGTCTCACCTATGCCTTTTCTCCCGCTGGAGTCTCCGCATATTTCCTACGCTAAGTTTGGTAATGTTCGTCTTTTTAATAAAACACGTTTGTTTTGACCCAGCCTCTTAGTTGCACTTATGCAGTAAGGACTGCCAAAAACTATCATAGCCCTTTTTACGCAATTTGAAAAGGGGTTAAGATCACAGAACTACACGTCTAAGAAAGGAAACCGTTCCAAAATTATCGTTTATCGATTTCTTCTACAAGAATCTTATTAACCATAGGTGGATTGGCCTGACCTTTGCTTGCTTTCATAACCTGTCCGACAAGGAAGCCTAACGCTTTTCCTTTGCCATCTTTGTAATCACTGATGGATTGTTCATTTTCATCCAGAACACCCGAGATAATTTCTTTTAACTGACCTTCATCGGAAATTTGGACAAGTCCTTTTTCTTTCACAATTGTCTCCGGATCACCGCCATTTTCAACTAATTCAGCGAACACCTTCTTCGCCATCTTCGAAGATAACGTGCCATCCTCGATCAATTGAATCATGTCGGCTAAACTTTGAGGAGTTACCTGTAGGTCGTTAAGCTCTTTCTGGTGCTTGTTCATGTAGGCCGAAACTTCACCCATTAACCAGTTTGAAGCCTGCTTAATAGCGGCACCATGCTGTACTGCCTCTTCGAAAAAGTCAGCCATCTGCTTGGAATTCGTTAAAACAGCAGCATCATATTCCGACAATCCCAGTTCCTCCATGTAGCGTTCTTTCCTTGCATCCGGAAGCTCCGGAATTTCTCCCCGGATTCGTTCTTTCCATTCCTCATCAATAAATAGCGGCAAAAGATCTGGTTCCGGGAAGTAACGGTAGTCATCAGATCCTTCTTTTACACGCATGAGAATCGTTTCTTTCGTCTTCTCGTCATAGCGCCGTGTCTCCTGCAGAATCTCTCCACCGGATAATAACGCTTTCTCCTGACGTTTTTCTTCAAATTCAAGCCCTTTTTGTACAAAGGCAAAGGAATTCAGGTTTTTCAATTCCACTTTTTCTCCGAATGTTTCCTGACCAATTGGTCTTAGTGAAATATTAGCATCACATCGCAAGGACCCTTCTTCCATTTTCACGTCGGACACACCTGTATACTGTATGATATTTTTCAGCTTCTCCAAATATGCATACGCTTCTTCCGGTGTGCTCATATCCGGCTCCGATACAATTTCAATTAATGGCGTGCCTTGCCGGTTAAAATCGATGAAGGAATAGCCGTCTTCCCCGTGGGTCAATTTACCTGCATCTTCTTCAAGGTGCAGGCGTGTAATCCCGAGACGCTTTTTCTTCCCATGAACTTCGACTTCGATCCAACCGTTTTCTCCTATTGGTTTATCAAATTGAGAAATCTGATAGGCCTTTGGATTATCCGGATAATAATAGTTTTTCCGGTCAAATTTCGTATATTCCGCGATTTCGCAGTTTAATGCCATCGCAGCTTTCATAGCGAAATTAATCGCTTCTTCGTTTACCACAGGAAGTGTGCCCGGATAACCTAAATCAATTGGATTCACATTTGTATTCGGTTCAGCACCGAAATTATTTGGACTGGGACTAAATATTTTCGATTTTGTTTTTAATTCCACATGAACTTCAAGTCCAATAACTGTTTCAAAATTCATTATGCATTGGCACCTCCTAATTGAGGTCGTTTTGTATGGTGATCTGTTGCTTGTTCATACGCATATGCCGCCTGATAGACGGTACGCTCATCAAAATGTTTTCCAATAATTTGCAGGCCGAATGGGAGTCCATCATCGGAAAATCCACAAGGGAGTGAGATCCCCGGTAAACCTGCCAAATTCACTGGAATCGTTAAAATATCATTGGTATACATGGTCAATGGATCATCAGTCTTTTCCCCAATCTTAAATGCAGGCGTTGGGGTTGTTGGACCGATTACGACATCATAATCGTTAAAGACCGCATCAAAATCATTTTTAAATAGTGTACGTACTTTTTGTGCTTTTTTGTAATAGGCATCATAATAGCCGGAGCTAAGTGCAAATGTCCCCAACATAATACGCCGTTTTACTTCTTCTCCGAAGCCTTCACTGCGAGACAGTTTGAACATATCCATCATATTGGTAGCATTCGATGAACGTGTTCCATAACGTACACCGTCAAAACGGGCAAGGTTCGCAGACGCTTCTGATGACGCGATAATATAATAAGCGGAAATGGCGTACTTCGTATGCGGCAGGGAAACTTCTTCCCACGAAGCCCCCAATGACTCATATACATCCAGCGCCCGTTTCACGGATTCTTTCACTTCTTCGGAGACACCTTCACCAAGATATTCTTTTGGTACGGCTATTTTCAATCCTTTTATATCATTGGTCAGAGCATCCGTAAACGCCGGCACTTCCACATCCGCACTTGTGGAGTCATTTGTATCATAGCCTGAGATTACTTCAAGTACCCTCGCATTATCCTCTACTGTACGAGTGACCGGTCCGATTTGATCAAGGGATGATGCAAATGCAACCAAGCCAAAACGCGAAACGCGACCATACGTTGGTTTCATGCCTACCACACCACAAAATGATGCTGGTTGACGAATCGATCCACCTGTATCTGACCCTAAACTAAATACCACTTCTCCGGCTGCTACGGAAGCAGCGGAACCACCACTGGATCCACCTGGTACATAATCGGTATTCCATGGATTACGCGCAGCATCAAATCCTGAGTTTTCGTTGGAAGAACCCATAGCAAATTCGTCCATATTCAGTTTTCCAATTGTAATCGCTTTTTCCGCGTTTAACTTATTCATCACAGTTGCATCATAGAGCGGGTCGTCAAAGTTTCTTAAAAATTGACTCGCACAAGTTGTCCGAAGACCCATTGTGACGATGTTATCTTTAATACCACTTGGCATCCCGAACAGACGATTCAACCGGTCATCACTTGCCGTTTTATCAAGTTCCTTCGCTTGCCCGCGTGCTTTTTCTTCATTCAATGTCAAAAAGGCCTTCACTTGATCATCTACTTCTCTAATACGATTATAAGAAATATCGACCAGGTCTTCTACTGAGATCTCTTTCGTATGTAGCTTTTCTTCTAATTCCTTTATACTGTAGTCAAATAATGACATAATCTATCCTCCCTACTCCAATATCGATGGCACTTTGAAATGACCAGCCTGTTTGTCGGGAGCGTTTTTCAATGCTTCCTCTTTCTTTGTCCATCGTTTCGGCTCGTCCTTGCGCAATACATTCAAATGTTCTTGATCATAAATAGTTGGTTCGATATCTGTTGTATCGAGTTCATTTAACTGATCCGCAAAATGAATCATGGATCCTAATTCCGTTGTCAGTTTTTCCGCTTCTTCATCACTAACTGCAAGCCGTGCCAAATGCGCGACATGCTTCACCTGATCCTTTGAAATATCTGTCATATCCTACACCTCCAAAAAAGGGCCTTAGATAACTCTCACAATACTATTGATAATAGCAGAATTAGACATGCTTTCGCAACTAATTGGTTGATTTCGGTTTCTGCTTGATGAAAACAAAAAAAGGCCTGAAATAGCTTCCACACTATTTCAGGCAACTCCATCATATAGTAATAGGGTAAAAAAATTACGGACTAGCATCCTTCAACATTTATAAAAGGGCGCTAGGTTGTTCGACTGATAAGACACTTGGTTCTACATTCATAGCTAATTCAGCAGGACTGTCAACTGATAAAATGCTTGGTTCTACATTCATAGCCAATTCAGCAGGACTGTCAACTGATAAAATACTTGGTTCTACATTCATAGCTAATTCAGCAGGACTGTCAACTGATAAAATGCTTGGTTCTACATTCATAGCCAATTCAGCAGGGCTGTCAGCTGATAAAATACTTGGTTCTACATTCATAGCCAATTCAGCAGGGCTGTCAGCTGATAAAATACTTGGTTCTACATTCATAGCCAATTCAGCAGGGCTGTCAGCTGATAAAATACTTGGTTCTACATTCATAGTTAGATCAGTTGACTGATGGTCTTCTGCGAATAAGAAGCTTGCTACAAAAACAGTTCCTAATCCTACAGAAACTAAGAATTTCTTCATATTTATCCCCCCTTTAAATATTGATTAACCCCTCATATGTTTGATTCGCGAGTTTATAGTATTTAACAGATTCTTTATACTTACCTAGCTCTTCAAAATGACTACCCAGCATATTTGAATAAACAACCAAATTACCGTAATCATTATGCTTCTTTAAGTAAGGTATAAATTTATCTGTAACTATCGATCTAAACTTATCATGCTCTTTATTTAGGGCATACGTATATGTTTGAATAATATAATTATATAGTTGATAATAATAATCATCTTTTGCCAAATCTAATATCTCTTTCGCCTTATTAATCATAAACCTTGTTTTTTCATAATCCTTAATATTATAATACTCTTTTATTAATGAGGTGATTGCAGCAAGTCTTTCATTCAAATGAACTTCTATATCATCTACTACATTCACAAAATACTTAATGGCCTCTTCGGTATTACCAATTGTGGAGTACAACGATCCTAAATTATGATTCGTCAATTGAATTACTTGTCTGTTTTTATTTAACTCGGCTAAGTGTTTTGCTATGTTATAATTTTTAATAGCTTTATCGTACATCTTAATTCTAGAGTATGAAATTCCTAATAAAATATGACACTGGGCACAGCGAATAAAATTATATTCGCGTTGAAAAATATCCATTGCCTTACTTGCATAATCAATTACTTCCAAGGTGTTTCGGAGCTTACTATGCGTTACTGCAATCGTATATTGCAAATCACCTAATTCTTTATCTTCCAATTCAAATTGATTTTGCCTCTCCTCCGCTAATCTGTATAGTCTCATCGCCTCATTAAAATCACCATTTAAAGAATTATAATTCCCGCGAAACTTAAACCAATAAAACTGATGTAAATTATCAAATGAACTGGATACTTCATTCAACTCATTAATCTTATCCAACGCTTTCTCAAATTCTCCCAGGACCAGGTAATACCTCACTTTATGAATCTCAAACAATAATAAGCTATTCGTGAGATTTGTGTCCATTAAGGCTTGCACTTCATGGTATTTCTCAATAATCTCTTCTTTATCATTTACAGCAAATAACATACTGTACCACTCTTTACATTTTTCCTGAATCGTCGTTTCCAATTCGTTGTCTAATTGGATGCCCAGGCGGGTACATAGCATTTGGATGACCTCCGGGCTTGCTTCTGTTTTCTTATTTTCTATCTTGGATAAATAGGACAAAGAAACTACGCCTTTCGCTAATTCTCCCTGTGTCATTTCCTTTTTGCGTCGTTGTAATTTGATAAAGGATCCGATCTCTACCAATGTCCTCACCCTAACATCACATGAATTTCATTTCCTTGGTAGCTACCAAGTTTTTCTAATATGTGTCTATTATAACATACTTTCAGATAATTCATATTGGGAAAATCATAGCAATTATATACGATTTTTAGCATAAAAACACCCTAAAAAATTTCCGATTTTCCTAATAGAGGAAAATCAGCCCATTTTTGAAGCGAAATTGCTAAAAAGGACTGATTTTACATGTAAGACTATTTCCTTACAAAATTTCGATTGCGTTTTATGGACTGGTCATACTTCTTCTAATCATAAATATGAACGGTTGGCGATTCTTCTCCGGCTTCCCGGTAAATAAGACTTTCCATTTGGTTACTTGATGTAATGTTAATCTCCAAGTCATAGTAATCAGCAAACATATCCTGAACCAACCCATTGGTATACTGCGTAAATCCGATAACCTCTGCCTTCGCATTGAATTCAAGCGGAATTTCGATTGTCAGCTTTTGTAACTCTTCATTAATATAAAAGCCTTCCCCGATAATACCTGTATAGTTAGGAAAGAATTCCGCAATTTCATTTCCAAAACTCGTGACAATTTCATGGTCATCAAAATAGTCTTCCTGTCCCTCTTCGGATGGAAACAGGACCGTTTCTTCATCAATGGAATCCCAATTACCGATGGTCGTATCTCCGCCGTCTACATTTGTTTTAGCCACAAAATTTCCAGGCACAGGCGAACTCTGCTCCTCTTCCCGGTATATACCAAACATAATCGGGACATTTTCCAGTCCTTCTATTTGCCGCATCTCTTCCAATATGGATTGAGCCATTTCCTCTCCCTGCTCCATCATTTCATCCATCGGAATATCTTCCGTATGCTCAGCCCCATCTGCCTCGAATTGATAAACAGAC
Source organism: Virgibacillus sp. NKC19-3 (assembly GCF_019837165.1). NCBI lineage: Bacteria > Bacillati > Bacillota > Bacilli > Caryophanales > Bacillaceae > Virgibacillus > Virgibacillus saliphilus. The sequence goes on along the minus strand of NZ_JAGYHC010000001.1, from coordinate 1,266,250 downwards.
TTTAATGCAAGTCCAATCGAGATTCCGTCTAAATGAACAGAGTCTTCATCTCCACGCACTAAGTAATTCTGCTCTAAAATATGTGATAAATAACGCGGGTTTTCCTCATGAACATCTTTGTCTGCATCATCATCGACATCCGGATTTAACTCATCAATCCATTGCAGAACCATATCCTCTGTTATATATTGGCCCTCCTGAAAATAATGGTCTTCCGGATCATATGCTTGCATGGAATGGCGCATTAAGCCTTCTTCCATCTCATCAATATCCACGCGATTTGCAATCTGATTCACAGTTACTCCTCTAGCTGCACTGGGTTCATATGGAAGGATCATCCGATAACTCTCATCCGTCAATTGACTACTTGGAACGATTGCGGTTTCCTCTTCTGATTCTTCATCTTGCGAAATTTCATCATCATTACCTATATTCGGTGCACAGCTCGTAATGAGCAGGAGTGTGCCCACCAGCAAAACACTTAATTTCTTCATGGCAATTCGCTCCTAACCTTAATTGCTTTTTGCAGCTGTTCCTCATCCCAAATCGTGATTCCAAGTTTTTCAGCTTTATCATACTTAGATCCAGCATCTTCACCTGCAATAAGTATATCTGTATTCTTACTTACACTTCCTGTAACAGAGCCGCCCATCGATTCTACCAATGCTTTCGCCTCGTCCCTTGTAAATCCATCCATTCTTCCCGTTATCACAACTGTTTTACCGGCAAAAACGCTGTCTTGTTTAGTTTGCTTCGGCCCTGTATATTCCATATTAAGGTTTAGATTGCGTAATTCATCTAATAAATCAATGACTTCCTGCTCAGAAAAATACTGTACGATTGAATCGGCCATTTTGTCCCCTATTTCATCGACTGCAATAAGTTCCTCGTAGGATGCTTTCTGCAGGTTTTCCATGGTCTCAAAATGGGCAGCTATCGTTTTGGCCGCTTTTGCCCCAATAAATCTAATCCCTAAGCCGAATAAGAGTCTTTCCAATGAATTCCCTTTCGATGCTTCAATCGCTTCAAGTAAATTCGTAACCGATTTTTCACCCATACGCTCCAGCTGAAGCAGATCTTCCTTGTTTAACCTATATAAATCAGCCATGGTATGAATTAATTCTTCCTGGAAAAGCTGGATGATTACCTTCTCACCTAACCCATCAATATTCATCGCGTTACGGGATACGAAATGGATGAGTCCTTCCTTTAGTTGCGCTGGACAATTTGGATTGATACATCTTAGCGCCACTTCTTCCTCCAACCGGACCAGTTCACTCCCGCATGCCGGACAGGCTTCTGGCATATGATATTCTTTTGTGCCTTCAGATCGTTTCTCTTCCACGACACGAACCACCTCGGGAATAATATCGCCCGCTTTTTTTATCACGACCGTATCACCGATACGAATATCTTTTTCCCGGATTAAATCCTCATTATGTAAGGATGCGCGCCCTACCGTTGTACCTGCCACCTTAACCGGATCAAGAATAGCAGTTGGTGTAATTACACCGGTTCTTCCAACATTTAGCTCGATAGCTGTGAGACGTGTTATAACTTCTTCAGCAGGAAATTTGTATGCAATCGCCCAACGCGGATTTTTAGCAGTATAGCCCAATTCTTCCTGCTGATCAAGATCATCTATTTTAACGACAATCCCATCAATTTCATAACTTAAATGGGGCCGTTCTTCTGTCCAGTAGTTGACATAATCGATAACTTCTTCAATCGTAGCACATTTTTTCCATTCTCGATTTGTTTTCAGTCCTAATTCCTGCAATCGTTCAAGACGTTCACTATGCTTTGTTAATGTACTATTTTCCCATTCACCAACCCCATATAAAAATATATCCAAATTACGTTTTGCTGCGATTTTCGGATCGAGTTGTCTTAATGAGCCAGCTGCGGCATTTCTTGGGTTCGCAAAAGGTTCTTCCCCATTTGCTTCCTTTGCCTCATTCAACGCAAGGAATGATTGATGAGGCATAAATGCTTCCCCGCGAACCTCAATGGTTCCTGGTTCATGAATTGCCAATGGAATACTGCGGATGGTTCTTAAATTACTGGTAATATCTTCACCTATCGTACCATCTCCCCGCGTTGCTCCACGAATAAACTTCCCGTTTTCATAGGTTAGGGATACGGCCAAACCGTCAATTTTTAGCTCACAGACAAAGGATATCGGTCTATCTGTACCTTCATTCGCCCGCCTTGCAAAGGCACGTAAGTCTGCTTCATTAAATGCATTACCAAGGCTCATCATTGCTACATTATGTTTTACTTTTTGAAACCCTTCCAGCGGCTGGCCGCCAATACGTTGGGTAGGTGAATCAGGTGTAACGAGCTCGGGGAATTCCTCCTCCAGTTTAATGAGCTCCTGTAACTTCTGATCATACTCCGAATCCGGTACGCTTGGGTTATCAAGAACATGATATTCATGATTATAACGTGTAAGTAGTTCACGTAAGTATGCGACTTTCCCTTGAGCTTGTTGTTTGTCCACGTACCAAGCACCTCCTATTGTTTCGTAATGGGGGCAAATTTAGCCAATACTCGTTTGATGCCTATAGGAGCTGGAAATGCAATATCAAGTTCCATTCCGTCACCTTCACCATCCACTTTCACAACAGTACCGATACCCCATTTATGATGGCTTGCTTTATCACCGGGCCCCCAGGACTCACTTTCTGCTCCCGTTGTTTTTTGTATTTTTTCTGCTTTTCGTTTGGCAGGTGCTGAGCCTTCTTTGGGTTGTTGTTCAGATCCCCTACCAAACATCATTGCTTGTGCCTCTTCCATACCATCAACTAAATCTTCCGGAATTTCATTAATGAACCTGCTGATCGGATTCATATTTGTTCTTCCATATAGTGTGCGCATTTTTGCATGCGTTAAGTAAAGTTCCTGCTCAGCGCGGGTAATCCCTACATAAGCTAGTCTACGCTCCTCTTCCATTTCTTTCTCATCAAACATGGAGCGGCTATGCGGAAAGACCATTTCCTCCAATCCAATCAAAAAGACAACCGGAAATTCTAAGCCCTTTGCTGCGTGCAACGTCATCAAGGTAATCTTTGGTTCATTTTGATCATCATCTTCGTCCACACGATCAAGGTCTGCGATTAGTGCGAGATCGGTCAAGAAAGCGACAAGTGTTTTATCTTCTGCCGCCTTTTCAAAATCTTGTGTAACTGTCTTGAATTCTTCCAAGTTTTCCAGACGACTTTGTGCCTCAAGACTTTTTTCATTTTGTAACATCTCTTCATAGCCTGTCCGCTCAAGCACGGCTTCAACCATATCCGTCGCTGTTAAAAACTCCTGCTGCTGGGATAAGGTCTGAATCAGGTTCCCAAATCCCGCTAATGCATTGGCAGCTTTTTTGGAAATTCCCGTGAAATCAACTTCTTTTACGGCTTCATAAAAGGAAATATCGTGAACAGCCGCATACTCACGTAACTTTTCAACCGATGTTTTACCAATCCCGCGTTTCGGAACATTAACCACACGTTCAAAACTGATATCGTCATTCGGATTTGTAATTAACCGTAAATAGGCAACCATATCCTTAATTTCTCTTCGCTCATAGAACTTAGTACCACCAACCATTTGATACGCAATTCCCGACTTCATTAACGTATCCTCGATTGCACGGGATTGCGCGTTTGTCCGATATAAAATCGCCAAATCGTTTAAGGAATAATCTTCTTGTCTTGTAAGCTCCTGAATCTTATCTGTAACAAACAATGCTTCTTCCTGCTCGGTAGCGCCTTGATAATAATGAATATTTTTCCCGTCCGGATTTTCCGTCCATAGATTTTTCGGCTTACGTCCTGGATTATTTCGAATCACTTCATTCGCTGCAGAAAGGATAGACTTTGTAGAACGGTAATTTTGTTCCAGGAAAATAGTACGTGCGGCCGGGTAATCTTTTTCAAACGAAAGGATGTTCGCAATATCCGCACCACGCCACCCGTAGATCGACTGATCCGAGTCTCCGACAACACATAGATTTTGAAAGCGGCTTGCTAATTGCTTCACAAGGAAATACTGTGCGTGGTTGGTATCCTGATACTCATCAACATGAATATATTGAAAACGGCGCTGGTAATACTCCAGCACTTCTGGAACCCGTTTAAACAATTGAATCGTCTGCATGATCAAATCATCAAAATCAAGAGACTGATTTTTCTGCAGCATTTTCTGATACGCTTCATAAATTTGTGCAACCTGTCGTTCGAAAAAATTGCCGACATTTTTGCTATACGCTTCCGGTGTCGTCAGCTCATTTTTCGCCCCACTAATTTGACCCAGCATTGCCCTAGGGTCAAATTTCTTCGCATCGATATTCAGGTTTTTTAAAACTTGTTTGATTACCGATAGCTGGTCACCACTATCTAAAATTGTAAAATTACGATTGTATCCAATTCGATCAATATCCCGTCTCAATATGCGTACACACATGGAGTGAAACGTGGAGACCCACATCTGCTCACTCTCCGGGCCAACTAATCTTCGTACACGATCTTTCATCTCACGTGCAGCTTTATTGGTAAATGTAATTGCCAATACATTTCTTGCCGAAACATCCTTTTCTCCAAGTAAATAAGCGATGCGATGTGTGAGTACTCGCGTTTTCCCACTTCCTGCACCTGCCATAATAAGCAAAGGGCCGTCTGTATGTTTAACAGCATCACGTTGCTCTTTATTCAATCCTTTTAATAAGCCGTCCATCGTCTGGCTCATGTTTACACCCGCTCTCTGAACCAATATTATCTAACTGCTTTCACTGTTTTAAGCGCTTCTTCTATATCTGTATAAATACGATTCCCTACAATAATCACATCCGCATGCTCTTTCATCTCACGTGCTTGAGAATCGTTTTCGATCCCTCCACCATAAAATAGCAATGTAGATACAAGTTGCCTTTTCACTTGTTCAATAAGCTTAGGTTCCCCATATTTTCCACTGTATTCCATATAAAAAATCGGCAAATGAAATACATGCTCCGCCATATAAGCATATGCCATCACGTCCTCATCATCCGGCATAAAACTGTTCGTATGGGTGAAGGCTTTTGCGTCTTTATTTAAAATACAATACCCTTCAAAAAATATGTCCTTCCAATTCATCAGTTCTCTGTATTGTTTAATCGCCTGATGCTGCATGTCCATCATCCACTTTTTCACATTGGAATTCATCACCATAGGGATAAAATAATAATCAAACCCCGGAGCAATTGCCTCCATCCTAGAAATTTCCAATATGCACGGGACACTATAGCGACGAATGCGCATGAGTAAATCAAGCACGCCATCCAATGTCACATTATCTGTTCCACCAACAATGACTGCATCTGTTCCTGACTCACAAACCATCTCAAGATGCGCATCTGAAATTTCCTTGGCCGGATCGAGCTTAAATATGTGCTTCCATTCGTTCAACGTAGTCTGCAAAGGTCAAATCCTCCAATATGATAATCCTTTTATTATTATACCAAAAATTGCGCTTGGAATTTAGGGATATGTGAATCTTTTTTAATGTTAGGGGGCTTGTAGGGGGATCCTTAGCTGCGCGGTTGATTCCTCGCACGATCACGTCGATTATCTCGCTTTTTAAGTTCATTTCCTTTATTGTTCGTTAGATACACATACCTTGTCACCGCTAGTCACGAAAAAACGCCACCCTAATAGGCAGCGGTTAATTCACAGTACATCATTATACATGACATGATCCTCGCACAGCAATGGTTTTAATAGGGCTATGACTGACATAACATGACACGTTCATTTTTCTTCCAATATTCGATCCAATACGATTTGGTAGCCATCACTTCCATAATTAAGTGCTCTGCGCACACGCGAGATAGTTGCCGTTGATGCATTTGTTTCATTTTCAATGACCGTATACGTATACCCTTCTGTTAGCATCTTTGCCACTTGCAGACGCTGGGAGATCGAATGTATTTCTGACATTGTAGCAATATCATCGAAAAATTGATAGCATTCTTCCCGGTCCTTTAATGACAGTATGGCGTCAAACAACTGATTTAATTGTTCTCCTCGTAATTTATCAATTTGCAATCATACTCCTCCTGCTCTTTACTAGTTTGATATGCTTACAGCCTGTCCTATTCCTGGGCTTGTTGGGACGACGTTGACCCATGTTTTACCTGGAACAAATCCAACAGGAGTACCATCGTTAACCGGGATGATCCTTCCATTTTGATTCTCCCATTGAACTTCCTTGATGTTCCCTTTCTGGATTAGATAGCCATTCCCGCCGGACACTAGATCAACTTCTCGACGACCTGCATCATCCATGACTTCATGCTCAGCTTCTATCATAAATACATTATCCACCTCGATAGGATCACTAGCATTTAAATCAACGGTTTTCTCCTGACCATTATATCTTATATATTTTTCACTGTTGTCATCATAATGGAAACCTACTATTTCCGCCGGGTTATCTGCATACGCGATTTCCACTTGTCTTGCATCTCCCTGCGACAAAGCCTGCACTTCTTCTTCCGTTAAAAAGGGCAGGTGATCATAAGTAGCCGTTGTAGCATATCCCTTTTGCGCTGCGTAGTCATAAACAGCTGCAACTTGTAAATAGGAATTATGTGGTGCCTTTCGAAAAGACTCCCGCTTAAATAGAATACCATTGTTATCATAGATAGAACCATCCAAATGTTCAATCCCTCTATTTTCAATCATATCATCAACAAAATCAGCCGCTCCGTGATAGACATATAAAGCGTTATATTCATTCGCCAGTTCAAAATAATATTCCCGCGCACTTCGGACAGGTCCTACTACTTCTGGCATTTCACTTTGATAAAGGGCTAAAAAACGTGTAATATTCCCTTCAGCCAGAATTTCAAAAACAATGTCCGCCTGGGATAATCCGGATTGTGGTCTTGCCGCGTCATGATTATTTACCATGACGCCAACAATTCGATTATCAACTTCCGCGTTTGCCTTCTCCCCGGTTAACGGAAACATATTTTCAAATGCCTCCGACGCTTCATCGGTCTGTATCTCCGGCGTTTCCGCGTTTGCCTTCCCTTTATTCTTGTTAGCCTCGTTATCCTGCGTGTGATCTCCTTCATTGGAGCAAGCAGTAAGAAGTATCACTACCACTACCAGTACAAAATAAACTGTTCTTCGCATATTCCCAACACCTTTGCATAAGTTTCTGGATTGCTGTTTCGTTCAAAATGGAACAGCCTCTATTCGATACCTATGCAAAACTCTATCATATATTCTAACGCATCGTAGCTGGAAATAGCACTTCTTTTTTCTTTATATCTATGATACCTCGCTGTGTTATGCGAATATATGGAAGATGGGTAGATGACAAAAAGTATATGGTATAGACCGGATCATGATGAGAATAGCCAAATTCCGATAAAATTCTTTTAAGTTCCTTTTCTTTTTCAATTAACGTATGCATTTCTCCATCAAACATGACACCTCCAAGCGTAAGCGGCAATTCGAATAATACTTCTTCATTATGAACCAATACGATTCCGCCACCGATCTCTTTCAGGCGGTTTCCTGCAAGTAGCATATCAGATTTATTTTTTCCAATGAAGATGAGATCTCCCGTGGTGGAATAGGAACTTGCCAAACCTCCTAATTTTTTAGTAAACCCGCGAATCGTCGTGTTTACACGCCATTTCCCATTGCGATCCATCAGTAATAGAAAAGCATCATTTTTATTCGCAGGTAATGTTTCCGGTGTGATATCCATTTCAATGGCATATGGCTTTATAATAACTTCATTTACCATATCAAGACCGATCGGAACGGAAAATTGTAAATCCGTCTCCTTCAGATCTACGTCATAAAAAGGCTTGATGCCGTATTTTTCCCACTCTATAGATGATGAGATCGTCTGCGCTTCATTTACTTTGACGATCCACTGTCCTTTTGCCAAGACACTTTCCGGATGCGGATCGCTTTTTTCGCGTAAAATATTAATGTGTGCAATACGTCCAGGCGCAATACTACCAAGCTGTTCTTCCAGCCGGAAATGCTTTGCCGCATTATAACTTGCCATCAAATAGGCGTCCTCTAACGGAATCCCCTTATCAATAGCGATTTCAATACAAACATTTAAGAGTCCATTTTCGTAAAATTCTGGTGTTGATCCATCTGTAGTCATCGTTAGATTTTCATAGGTTGGTAGATCTGCTTCTACAATTTCTTCAATAAGCTTCGGCAAATCCGGTCTGATCGAAGAATGGCGAAGAGCAACCTGATAGCCTAACTGCAGGCGTTTCATCACCTCTTCCCCTGTCATCGACTCATGATCCGCATTCACACCAAACAGTTTCATTTTCGTTAACGTCTTTTCCGATGCGCCTGGGAAATGCCCTTCTACAGGTTTTCTATGTCGCTTTGCTTCCTGTATCCAGTGAAGTAACCGGTCACCCCCATCCAATAAGCGCGGCCAAGAAGTTAATTCACCGCCTTGTACAACGGATGGATGCAACAGCCATGATAGGACCTCCTTTGTATTAAATAACGCATCCTCATCCTTAAGCGCTGTTTGTGAATCGAAACGTGCCCACCAGTACATTGATATTGGCAATTCATCAAACGCTTCTAATACAGAAAACGCTTTCTTTTTGTCCAACAAAAAACGCCATAATAAATTATCATTCACTAGTGTCGTTGTTCCCGTCTTCGCAGCATGATATGCCAATTCTTCCGGATTGTACAATTGCGATGGATGTGCGTGTGGCTCGATGTACCCCGGCACCAGGTATTTCCCCTCACAATCTATCATTTCTACTGCATCCTGTTTTTCAGGTAGCATTTCTCCCACGTAAACGATCCGATCATCATGCACCCAAATGTTTGCTTGCAGCCATTGCTTGGTATACGTATTTAAATAGGTACTATTTTTTAAAACTAATGTCGGTGCCTCGATGCCATCAATGACGTTTACATGATGTCGAAGCTCTCGATTTCTCCAGTAGTATTCAGCTTCTATCATAAACTCAACTCTCCAACTCATTATTTTTCCTAATCGTAACATACTTTTCGCTTTAACACTGTAAAGTTTTGTTAAATGAAAGTGACTTTTTTGTGACAACGTAATCCTTGAACTTGGTTGGAGTCTTTTTATTACGTAGACGATCTTTCATGACGACCAGAACCCCAATATCAATTCTTATCCTTGAAAAAAACATGCTCTGCCCTAATCTCTTCCCCAACTGTAAGGATGACAAAAGAATAATATGGGTGTGTTCGTTTATCCATGGGAGAGCCAGGGTTCAATAATAACTTCTTCTTAAAATAACGAAGCAAAGGGATATGAGAGTGACCAAAAATGATGATATCCACTTCTTCTCCTTCAAATGCCTCCAGTACCCGTTTTTCAGTTGTCTTCTTATCGCCATGTCCATGAACAATGCCTATTTTGTGTCCATGTACTTCCAGTATCTCTTGTGCTGGAAAACGATCCTTGATATCCTCTCTATCAACATTTCCATACACACCCTTTACTTCTCCATAAGTTCGAAGCATGTGATAGACTTCCATCGAATTCCAATCACCCGCATGAATAATCAGATCTGTCTTTTTTAGTTCCTTTATAAGCCTTGACGGCAACTGTTTTCCTTTGTCCGGCATATGCGTATCTGCTGTTACTACGATATTCATTCCAAGTCTCCCTTCTTACAAAAAGGACCCCGTCATTCCCTAATTTGAGGCGCTTGTAGCGGTGATGATGCCCGAAAAAAGTGACCTCCCCTCTGAGTTAGCCGCTCTGTTCGGGAGATCACTTCTGGACTATGAGCCGTCCCTTTGACGAGGGGCGGTCATGGCAACCGTTCCATGTAACAGCATAGAGCGGTTTTTATTTTCTATACCGTAAAAATCTTTCTATGTATAGAATACCACGAATGTGGCATTTGTTCACATTTTTGATTGCGATTATGATTAGAAGAGACGTCTATTTCTCACCTCTTTAGCACTAACGTACCGGAGGAAAAGGCCCTTTTTAATTCCTACCTATATCCCTACGATAAAAGAATCCCTTCATATCATCAATAAGAGCTAGGGCCTCATATACAGTATCGGCAGCCTTTTCCAAAGAATCATCCTTCGCGCCAACGAGCAGCACGCGACCACCATTGGAGACGAGTGATCCACCTTCCGATTTCGTTCCACCATGTATCGTAAAAGCATCATCGACCGAGGAAATTTCAGGAATCCGCACACCTTTACGGTAGGCATCCGGATAGCCTTCCGACGCCACTACCACGCCTACAGAGCAACCTTCTTCCCATTTAAGCTGTGGATTATGTCCATCCATTACATCTACCAATACCTGAGCAAGGTCATTTTTCAATAAAGGCAAGACAACCTGAGTTTCCGGATCTCCGAAACGCGTATTAAATTCAATGACTTTGGGACCTTCCTCTGTCATTATTAACCCGGCATATAAAATGCCCATAAACGGCTGTCCTTCTTTCATTAAACCTTCCACTGCTTTTTGTAAAATCTCCTCCTTAGCAAAAATCAAATGTTCATTCGAAACATCTGCTACCGGTGCATAAGCTCCCATTCCACCAGTATTCGGTCCCTCATCATTATCAAAGACTCGCTTATGGTCTCGAGCCGGTATCATGGGAAAAACATTCTTTTCATGCACAAATGCCATCAACGTAAATTCGTTTCCCGCTAGAAATTCCTCGATAACAATCGTTGTGCCTGCTTCCGCAAAATGTTTTGCCACAAGCATCTCATCCACTGCCTGGTATGCCTGATCTTTTGTCTCAGCAACAATAACCCCTTTTCCTGCAACCAGCCCATCTGCCTTCACAACAATAGGCGCACCTTTTGAGTCAATATACTGTTTCGCTTCTTCCGCATTCGTAAACGTGTTAGCATCCGCTGTAGGTATTTCATATTTTTTCATGAATGCTTTCGCAAAACTTTTACTCCCTTCCAACAGCGCTGCTTCCCTTGTTGGTGCAAATATCTTTAATCCTTCTTCTTGAAATCGATTTGCTATTCCGGCATTCAAGGGATCTTCCGGTCCAACGATAGTCAAGTCAATTGCATTACGCTTTGCAAAATTGACTAATCCCTCCACATCCATTTCATCAATAGGAACACAGGTTGCCTGCTCAGCGATTCCACCATTTCCCGGAGCGACATATATACGGGTTACCATGTTATCTTCTGCTAGTTTCATGACAATGCTATGTTCGCGTCCTCCCCGTCCGACGACTAATATATTCATAGGTACCTCCCAATTAGTGTTTGAAATGACGCATTCCTGTATAAACCATCGCTACCCCGTGCTCATTACATACATCGATCGAATCCTGATCACGCTTGGATCCACCCGGTTGAATGATTGCAGTAACTCCCGCTTGCACGGCCGCTTCTACGGTGTCTGGCATTGGGAAAAAGGCATCTGAAGCTAGCACGGAGCCTTGCGCTTTTTCACCAGCTTGCTCTATCGCTATCATAGCTGACCCGATTCGATTCATCTGCCCAGCCCCAACGCCAACAGTCTGATTTTCTTTTCCTAACACAATAGCGTTGGATTTCACATGTTTCACAGCTTTCCAGGCAAACTGTAGATCGGCCAATTCTTGTTCTGACGGCTTGCGTTCTGTCATAACCGTTAATGCTTCCTTCGCTATCTCCCCATGGTCATTTTGCTGAATCAGCACACCACCTTTTACTGTTGTCAGTTTATGGTATGCTGACCCGTCCGTCTTCATTTCAAGCTTCAGCAAACGGATGTTTTTCTTTCGGGTTAACATTGCCAAAGCCTCATTTGTAAATCCTGGTGCAATCACAATCTCTACGAATATTTCACTTAGTTTTTCGGCAGTAGCCGCTTCTATTTCTCTATTACAAGCAACAATACCGCCAAAGATAGATACCGGATCCCCGTCATATGCTTTTTGAAACGCTTGATATACATCAGCAGCTACACCAATTCCACATGGATTCATATGCTTCACCGCAACAGTTGCAGGTTCACGATATTCGGATAAAATTTCAAGTGCCGCATTCCCGTCCTGAATATTATTATAAGAAAGCTCTTTTCCGTGCAACTGCTCAGCGAGAGCAAGGCTCATACTAGTAGAAACAGGATCTTTAAAAAATGCTGCTTGCTGATGTGGGTTTTCCCCGTAACGCAAGTCCTGTGCTTTTTCATATGTAACGGTATAGGTTTCTGGAAAATCTTCCCCTGTTTCTGTCGTAAGGTAGTTTGCGATCAGCGCATCATAATTCGCTGTGTGTCGGAAGACTTTCGCAGCTAAGCTTCTGCGTTTTTCAAGATCTAATTGATCCATACGTAAGTCCATAAGCACCTGTTCATAATCTTGTGGGTCGACAACCACGGTGACATCGTGGTAATTCTTGGCGCTTGAACGAAGCATCGCTGGTCCGCCAATATCGATATTTTCAATCATCTCTTCATGTGTAACGCCTGTCTTTTGTAAGGTTTCTTGAAACGGATATAGATTCACAACAACCACATCAATCGGGACAATTTTGTTTTCTTCCATCTGTTTTCTATGTATTCGGCTGGAACGTTTCCCAAGTAATCCGCCATGGACAGATGGATGAAGTGTTTTCACACGTCCATCCATCATTTCCGGGAATCCTGTAATTTCTTCTACTGCCCTTGCAGAAATTCCAGCATCTTGAATGGTGCGCAATGTACCACCGGTGGATATAATTTCATAACCCAGTTCCACAAGTCCTTTTGTAAAATCGATGATATCTTCTTTATTGGAAACACTAATAAGTGCCCGTTTTCGCATGAAAATCCCTCACTTTGATAAAATTAACTGATTAATAACCCGAGGATATAATCGATGTTCCAGTTGCTGCAAGCGTACTTGTAGCGTTTGTATCGTATCATTTGGAAAAATCTTCACAGATTCTTGCGCTATAACCGGCCCTGTATCCATACCTTCATCAATAAAATGTACAGATACACCTGTTTTTCCCACACCTGCATTATACGCAGCCTTAATCGCATCCTTCCCAGGAAAAGCCGGAAGTAGGGACGGATGAATATTAATGATTTTTCCTTCAAATGCCTCTAGTAATGTTGCGCCGATAATCCGCATATACCCAGCGAGAAAAATCCACGTCACACCGGTCTCATACAGCTTTTCAATGATTTTTGCTTCATACTCCGCTTTTGATGTAAATGCCCTTGGATCAAAAACAAAAGTCGATACGCCGCTTAGCCCGGCCCTGTCAAGTACAGCTGCGCCTGGTTTATCACAGACAAGCAACACGATATCACAGGCAAGATCTGCCTCTATCATTGCCTGAAAATTACTCCCGGTACCTGAAGCAAAAACGGCCGCTTTTACGTTAGGCATGATGTAAAATGCACCCCTTCATTTGCAACGACACTACCAATAATCGATGCTTTTTCGCCATTTTCCTGTAGTGTCAATAGGATCTGATCCGCATATTTTTCCTCAACAATCAATGCCATACCGATCCCCATATTGAAAATCCCATACATCGCTTTATCCGTAATACCGCCTGCCTCCTGTAAAAATGGGAAAATCGCAGGTATTTCCCATTTTGTTGGATCAAGCGCTACACCTAATCCATCAGGGAGCATTCGGGGGAAATTTTCATAAAACCCTCCACCAGTTATATGAGAAATACCTTTAATCATATGCTTATCCAGAACAGCAGATACCGGTTTCGCATAAATTTTCGTTGGCGTAAGCAAGGCATCACCAAGTGTCTCAGACAAACCTGCATGAGTTTGAGATAAATCAAGCTCCGCTACAATTTTACGAACAAGGGAGTAGCCATTCGAATGAATTCCACTTGATGGAAGACCAATGACAACATCTCCGGCCTGAATCGATTTCCCTGTGATCAGCTTCGATTTTTCAGCAATGCCGACCGTAAATCCGGCAAGATCATATTCACATTCGCTGTACATGCCTGGCATCTCGGCCGTTTCTCCACCAATTAACGCAGCCCCTGCAGTAACGCACCCTGCGGAGATTCCTGCGACAATGGTTTCCAGCATTTGTGGATCATTTTTCCCACAAGCAATATAATCCAGAAAAAATAGTGGACTGGCCCCTTGTGCAACAATGTCATTAACACACATGGCGACCAAATCGATGCCTACCGTATCATGTTTTTCTAATTCAAACGCCATTTTCAGCTTGGTACCGACACCATCTGTCCCGGACACGAGCACTGGTTCTTTATAAGAAAAGGATGTTAATTCAAATAACCCAGCAAAATCCCCTATTCCCCCCAACACTTCAGGGCGAGTTGTTTGACCAATATGCTTTTTCATCCGTTCGACCGCGACGTATCCCTTATCTACATCTACTCCAGCATCTTTATAGACATCTGACATGTTTTCCCACATCCTAACCCATTCATTTTGGCATTTTTTGAGAATGCCTTAATTGGTCGTATCCAACAGGATAATTTCCTGTCATACATGCATTGCAAATTCCTTGATGGATCGTTTTGTCTTTCACAATTGCTTGCTCCAGACCTTCCGTAGATAAAAATGCTACACTGTCTGCTTCAATGAGGTCACATATTTCCTCCTTGGAATGATTCGCTGCGATTAATTCTTTTTTTGTTGACATATCAATACCGTAGAAGCACGGATGCTCAATTGCCGGAGAAGCAATCCGTACATGCACCTCTTTGGCGCCGGATTGTTTCAACATTCGGACAATTCGTCTGCTCGTTGTACCGCGAACAATCGAATCATCTATCATGACGATCCGTTTCCCATCTACGATTCCGCGGACTGGTGCTAGTTTCAATTTTACACCTTGCTCCCGCAATGATTGAGAAGGCTGAATGAAGGTTCTTCCCACATAGCGATTTTTAATGATCCCCATTTCATAAGGTAACCCACTCTGTTCCGCATAACCGATTGCCGCAGAAATACTGGAATCAGGTACACCCGTAACTACATCAGCTTCAACCGGGGATTCCTTCGCCAATTCGATTCCCATTTTCTTACGTGACGTGTGCACGTTCACATGGTTCAAATCACTATCTGGCCTGGATAAATAAACATATTCCATCGCACATATTTGGCGTTGCTCTCTTAATGTAAATCGTGTAGATTCCATTCCATGATCACTAATCGTAATCAGTTCCCCAGGCAGGACTTCACGCTCAAAGGTTCCCCCAACAAGATCAATAGCACATGTTTCTGAGGCAACGATAATCGCATCACCCAGCTTGCCGATCGATAAAGGTCGAATGCCATGTGGATCAAGCGCTACATGCATTTTATCTTCCTGCAGAATTACATAGCCATAGGCACCGGTGAATTGCTGTAGTGCTTCGGTAATCGATGTTTGTGTGACGTCTTTTCCATTTCGCTTTATCATGTGTGCAAGCAATTCTGTATCTGACGTCGTCTGTAGAATACTCCCTTCATCTTCAAGCTCACCTCGAAGCTTGTGCGCATTCATAATATTTCCCACTTCCGCCAAGGCCATGCTACTGGTTTGAGAGCGGAATAGTAATGGCTGAACACTATCTATTCCTTTATCTTCCTGTACGGTATAGTGGACATGACCGATAGCCGCGCGACCTGAAATTTTAGAAAAACTTGTTCGCTTAAATACATCATTTACTAAACCTAAATCCCGATGAAGTTTCAAGGTTTCTCCATCACTTACAACGATGCCAGCACCTTCTTGTCCACGATGCTGCAATGCGTGTAATCCGTAATACGTAATTTCTGCTGCTTGCTCATGACCCCAAATTCCAAACATAGCGCATTCCTCTTTTAGTTAGACTTTTGATTTCAACAATTGCGGAATAGCTTCTTTCCAGCATTTACTAAGTTGATCAACATCTGCTTGAATGACGTTATTGTTGTTAATGTTTACATGGCATGTGTTATCCGCTGTAACGACACCAATTTGTTCGGCATCATCCATCAGTGCTTCAAAACATGTTTTATTTTCCTTTTTAACACTTACTAAAAATCGCGATTGGGACTCACTGAATAAGATCGAAGTCGCATCCCCGGCCAGTTCAATATTTACACCTAATCCTTTTCCATTACATACACTTTCCATTAGTGCGACAGCCAATCCTCCTTCTGCCAGATCATGTGCAGATTGAACAGTCCCTTGATGAATCGCTGCCAGTAGCTGGTCTTGACGTTTGACTTCAACTTGTAAATCAAGAACTGGCGCTTTTCCAGTGTACGTTTCTTCTAAAATGTTCTGTAATTCGCTGCCACCAAACTCTGGATAAGTATCACCAATGAGATAGATGATATCATCCGCTGCTTGAAAATGACTTGATGTGATATGATCGAGAGATTCATGCAAACCTACCATTCCAATAATCGGAGTGGGATAAATTGATTCTTCTTTCGATTGGTTGTACATGGAAACATTCCCGCTAATAACTGGAGTCCCCAGGAGACGCGCTGCTTCACTGATCCCATCTATACTCTTTTCCATTTGCCAAAAAACCTCGGGATTTGTAGGATTACCATAGTTCAATCCATCTGTTAATGCCAATGGTTTCGCCCCGGAACATACGATATTACGAGCAGCTTCAGCGACTGCAATTTTACCGCCCATTTCAGGATCTAAATAGATATAGCGGGAATTACAATCAGTTGTCATGGCAATTGCTTTCGCTGTGTTATCTATCTGTACGACTGCGGCATCTGATCCAGGCCCAATAATGGTGTTCGATTGTGCTTTTGAATCATATTGCTTGTATACCCATTCTTTGCTCGCAATTGTTGGCTGTTGAAGTAGCTTTTTTAGCATTTCTTCATGATCTTCAACCTCTGGAATATAACATGCCGCTTGCTGAAACTCCTTGTAATAGGCAGCTTCTTTTGACGGCAGATGATAGCTAGGTGCCCCTTCTGTTAGTGCATCAACGGGAATGTTAGCTACCACCTCATCATGGTGCTTGATACGGAACGTTTTTTCCTCCACCACTTCTCCGACTGCTGTTGCGTTCACATTATGTTTAGCAAAAATATCAAGGACCTCTTGCTCCTGCCCCTTTTTCACAACAAGTAACATTCGCTCCTGTGATTCGGAAAGCATTAGTTCATAAGCATTCATAGCTTCCTCACGCTGTGGGACCAAATCAAGGTTCAATTCGATACCAGTTCCGGCTTTACTTGCCATTTCACTCGCCGAAGAAGTTAAGCCCGCCGCTCCCATATCCTGCATCCCTACAAGAGCATCTGAATGCGTAACTTCTAAACAAGCATCTATTAATTTCTTTCCTACATCCGGATCACCGATGGCCACCGCTGAACTGTTTTCCGCTTCGTCATTAATTACATCAGATGAAAATGTGGCTCCATGGATCCCGTCTCTTCCCGTTGACCCACCAGCATAAATCACCGTATTCCCAACGCCTGCCGCAACGCCCTTCTGGATACTTGTATGCTCAACGAGACCAACAATCATAGCATTTACAAGCGGGTTCTCTTCATAGCGATCATCAAATTGAATTTCCCCACCAACTGTAGGAACATCAATGCCATTCCCATAGCTGGCAATTCCTCGAACAACTTCGGAAAGTAACATCCGCGAGCGATCGTTCGTTAAATTACCAAATCTCAGGGAATTCAGTGCGGCTATTGGTTTCGCCCCCATGGAAAACACATCACGAACAATCCCGCCAACACCGGTTGCAGCACCTTCAAATGGTTCCACCGCCGAAGGGCTATTGTGACTCTCCAGTTTAAATACAACTGCTTGATTATCACCAATATCAATAACACCGGCGCCTTCTCCAGGCCCTTGGATAACATGAGGGGCTTTTGTCGGGAATTTTTTTAATAATGGTTTTGATGTTTTATAACTGCAGTGCTCTGACCACATCACCGAAAATATACCGGTTTCCGTATAATTCGGAAGACGTTTTAACACCTCTATAATTCTACTATATTCCTGATCACTCAATCCCATATCCGCATATAAGTTTTCACGCTCAATTTGCTCCGGCTGCACGTCTCTATCCTTCATCAAATCCAGCTCCCCCTCGATTTTGATTGTTTATGTTACGCTTTGTAATCGTTGCAGTATTTCCCCATAGACCTCGATCAACTCACCTGTCCCCTGACGAAAAACATCCTTATCTAATTTTTCCTGTGTCGTACGATCCCATAACCGGCATGTATCCGGGGAAATTTCATCCGCAAGCACAATACGACCATCTGCCATACGACCGAATTCCAATTTGAAATCCACTAGCGTTATATTGATAGATTCGAATAATGAGCTCAAAACCTTGTTAATTTCCAGTGCAGTTGCCTTGATTTCTTTTAGTTCAGATAGGGTTACAGCACTTAAGTTTAGCGCGTGTTCATCGTTAATCAACGGATCTCCTAAGTCATCATCTTTGTAAAATAACTCAGTCAGAGGCGGAGAGAAGACAGTCTTCTCCTTCATACCCAGACGCTTTATGATGCTTCCAGTAGCCAAATTCCGCACAACGACCTCAAGTGGAATGATTTCTGTCTGGTACACAAGCTGTTCTGTCTCATTCAGTCTTTCCATAAAATGGGTCTGAATGCCGTGTTTATGTAGCATCGGGAAAACGAGCGATGAAATCTCATTATTCAAGCGCCCTTTTCCATGAAACGTTTCTTTCTTCTCACCATTAAAAGCTGTTGCATCGTTTTTATAAGATAGAACCAGCTGTCCAGGTTTATTTTTTGCCTTGTACACCTGTTTCGCCTTTCCTTCATACAAAAGCATATCCTTCATATTACTCACCTCGCTTTAATCCGATTCGATTAAAGATGCCATCCACATTTTTCAAATGGTATGTGTAGTCAAAGCAGGCATCAATCTCTGCTTGTGTAAGCCTTGTGGTGATTTGTTCATCGGCTTCTACGAGTTGTTTAAAATGGGTAGCCGTTTCCCATGCTTCCATGGCTTTTGGCTGAACAATATCATATGCCGCTTCACGGGTCATTCCTTTATCAATAAGGGAAAGCAATACACGTTGGGAAAAAATCACACCATGCGTTTTATCCATATTACGTTTCATATTTTCCGGGAAAACGGTAAGGTTTTTTACGATATTTCCAAAACGATGGAGCATATAATTGACAGCTATCGTAGCATCTGGCAGAATCACTCGCTCTGCTGAGGAATGCGAGATATCACGTTCATGCCATAGGGACACATTTTCATATGCTGTCATCATATAACCACGAACGACGCGTGCCATTCCACTCATATTTTCCGAGCCGATTGGATTGCGCTTATGTGGCATGGCTGATGAACCCTTTTGGCCTTTCGCAAATAATTCTTCTACTTCTCGCGTTTCCGTCTTTTGCAAGTTGCGAATTTCGGTTGCAAATTTTTCAATCGATGTCGCGATTAGAGCAAGTGCGCCTAAATAATCTGCGTGCCGA
Organism: Virgibacillus sp. NKC19-3; assembly: GCF_019837165.1. Lineage (NCBI taxonomy): Bacteria > Bacillati > Bacillota > Bacilli > Caryophanales > Bacillaceae > Virgibacillus > Virgibacillus saliphilus. The sequence goes on along the minus strand of NZ_JAGYHC010000001.1, from coordinate 1,246,819 downwards.
TCCCGCTGCAAGGTTTGTGTGGAAACAGGAGCTGGTGTTAACCCAAGCTGCCCGCATACATATTGCTCAACAAAAGGATCGATATTGGCATAGGTTCCAACTGCACCGGAAAGTTTTCCGAATTCGATGTTCTTCGCAGCTAATTCAAATCGCTCCTGATTTCGTTTCATTTCCTCATACCAAAGAGCAAGCTTCAAACCAAATGTTGTTGGTTCTGCATGCACCCCGTGTGTACGCCCCATCATAACCGTATGCTGATGCTCAATGGCCCTATTTTTTAAAATGCCAATGAAGGTCGTTATATCTTTTCGAATAACGTCATTTGCTTGCTTCAATTGATACGAGAGTGCTGTATCAACAACGTCTGTGGAGGTCAATCCGTAATGAACCCATTTTCGTTCTTCTCCTAAACTTTCCGATACCGCGCGGGTAAATGCTACGACGTCATGCCTTGTTTCCTGTTCAATTTCATCGATTCGATTGATATCAAAAGAGGCATTTGCGCGAAGTTTTTTGACATCGGATGCCGGAATAACGTCAAGCTCACTCCATGCCTCACATGCAAGAAGCTCCACTTCCAGCCATGCCTTGAATTTATTTTCATCGGTCCAAATAGCTCCCATTTCTTCCCTTGTATAACGGTCAATCATCGTTTTGCCTCCTCAAATCTGCAAATCTTTCGTTGTATTTCTTCCTGTGTTTCCGCTATAAATGTTGTATGCCCCATTTTCCGTTTCGATTTTGCTTCCGTCTTTCCATACAGATGAACAAATCCATCTTGCACTTGAGGTAATGCTTTTAACACGCCACCTTGATCTTCTCCTAAAATATTTATCATAGCTGCAGGCGCAAGCAGCTTAATCGGTGTCAACGGCAGACCACAAATTGCCCGGATATGCTGCGTGAATTGCGATACATTACATGCCTCTATCGTATAATGTCCGGAATTATGCGGACGAGGCGCCATTTCGTTTAAAAAAATCACTTCTCCCTGAACGAACATTTCAATGGCAAACGTCCCAACAACATCCATCTTCTCAGCAAGCTTTTCTGCAGCTTTGTATGCCTTATTTCCAGCTTCTTCGCTAATACGTGCCGGAACTTGCGTTTGATACAAAATGTGATCCTTGTGATCATTTTCAGCAATGGGGAAAAAGGTAATCCCGCCTGATTGATCTCTCGTGAAAATAACCGAAATTTCCGTATCAAAGGATACCCATTCTTCGATGATGCAATGTGTATGTTTTTCCGCAAAATCAACTGCTTGTTGAATGTCAGCTTTGGAATGTAATTTCATTTGTCCTTTCCCATCATAACCACCACTGCACGTTTTAATCACAGCCGGGAAGGAAAATGTCTTTAGCGCCTCTGCAGCTTCCCTGCCATTTGTGACGATAGAAAAATCAGGTATTGGCAGCTCCAGATCCCTCATTAGCTGTTTTTCCTTTTCTCGATTTTGCGTGATTTCTAACGGGTATGTTCCCTGCGGCAATTTCCTTTTTTTCTCTATATAAGTGGCTGCGGTCACATCCACATTTTCGAATTCATAAGTAACCACATCACTCATGTCTGTTAGTTCCTTTATGGCATGTCTGTCGTCATAGGCTGCGCTAATTTGTTTATCTGCTACTTGAGACACTGGACAATTACATGTTGGGTCAAGTACAACAATAGAATAGCCCATGTACCTTGCTGCAATTGCCATCATACGTCCAAGCTGGCCGCCACCGATGATTCCAATTGTTTGTCCTGGTAAAATGAGACTGTTATTTTTTGGCAAGGTCGTCCCTCATTTCCGAAACGTGTGCCTGCAGATTTTCACGATGAGTTGCTAGTTTTGTTGCTACATCGTCATCAAAGGCACCGATTATTTGTGCAGCGAGAATACCGGCGTTTGTGGCACCAGCCTTGCCAATTGCCACTGTTGCAGTTGGAACGCCACCCGGCATTTGTACAATCGATAGTAGCGAATCCAAACCATCTAATGCCCTGCTTTGAACCGGGATACCAATCACTGGCAATGTTGTTTGGGACGCCACCATTCCAGGTAGATGTGCAGCCCCTCCTGCACCGGCAATGATTACTTTCAAACCACGGTCTCGAGCAGCTTTTGCATAGGTGAACATTTTATCCGGCGTGCGATGTGCGGAAATAATCTCTTTTTCATACGAAATTTGTAACTCACCAAGTATAGAGCATGTATGCTGCATTGTCTCCCAATCTGAAATACTTCCCATTATAACACCAACCTGAACCATGTCATCCCTCTTTCCTATATGTAATAAAAAAGTCTACTCTTCTCCCCTCATCGATGAGAGAAGATGAATAGACTAGCTTTACCCGAAAAGCAAAGCAAACCACTAGTAGCTAAGAATCAATGAACATAAGCGTCCCGACATTCACAATCGTGGGTTCTAAGAGTCTTTGCCTGCTAGATAAAAACTAAATCATTGATTGCATAGACAATGATTCATCTCCCTCATAGTCCAGCATTTACGGTGCTAGGTAGAAACTTCTGAGCCTTATTCTCAGGAAATATATGAGGTAACGTATTTTATTTGTTGGATTAAGCATACCAAATTAACATACAAAAATCAATCAAAATATCGAACGTTTTATTAATTTTTTAATTTAATGTTCGGATTTTATTTGATTGGTTGTCCTTTTCTTTTTTACTATGCATTTATATACCATGGTATTCGAAGGGCAGCAAAGCACTGTCAAAGAATGTCTGCTTTTTATTAAGACCCGCAACGTAACATATGCTAAAATGTAGACAACATCGAAAAAGGGAGCGATTTCATGCAATACAAAACATTAAACAATGGACGTCGTATACCACAACTAGGCTATGGTGTGTGGAAAATACCTAACGATGAAGTAACCAATGCGGTAGAACAAGCCCTAAAAGCTGGATATCGTTTGATCGACACTGCTAAGGTGTATGAAAATGAACGAGGCGTGGGAGATGCATTGGCTGGCAGCAAATTATCACGTGAGGATTTATTCATTACGACTAAATTAGCAAATGCAGATCAAGGGTATGAAAATACATTAAAAGCATTTGATGAAAGCCTAGAAAAACTAGGTCTTGATTATGTTGATCTCTATCTCATTCATTGGCCAACGCCAAAGTATGACACCTATGTAGAAACATACCAAGCATTAGAAAGAATCTATAAAGAAGGACGAGCGAAAGCCATTGGCGTTTGTAATTTTGATATCGAACATCTAAAGCGGATTATGAACGAATGTGACGTGACACCAGCTGTTAATCAGGTAGAATGCCACCCTTATTTACAGCAAAAAGAACTAAAGCAATTTTGCATCGATCATGACATTCAATTGGAAGCATATAGCCCATTAATGAATGGAACCAACGTGATGCAAAATGATGTGATTCAGCAAATAGCTGCTACGCATGGGAAAACACCAGCACAGGTTATTCTTCGTTGGCATCTTCAGTCAGATGTCGTTGTGATTCCCAAAACGGTAACACCTTCGCGTATGAAGGAGAATGCTGATATTTTTGATTTTGAACTTACAGATGCAGACATGAACCAAATAGCCATGTTGGACCGTAACGAACGAAATAATCAAGTTCCTAATGAAAATAACAGCCGATGAACCCATTTCCCCTTATACTTCAACAGGTTAAGGAGGACTTTGTCTGCTGATTCCTGATAACAGTTGACTTTTTACATCGAATAACGTACATTATATACTAACTTCATAAATGCAACTTCTTATCCAGAGAGGTATAGGGAACTGGCCCACTGACACCTCGGCAACAGACTTACTTAAGTACTGTGCCAACTCCAGCAGGATTTTTTCTGAAAGATGAGAAGAGAAAATATACGCTGTTATTTCAAATCTCTTCTGATCGCTCATTTAATCGGAAGAGATTTTTTATTTTCGCTTCCAAGAGGAAACATCATACGCTACTTATTTTTGAAAGGAGTCCTAAGAATGGTCATAGCAATCATGATTTATATTGCTTCCATGGTATTTAGCGCCGTTTTAAATATATTTCTCTTATACAAAGTTGAAAAATCTGGTGTGAAACGATGGGGAGCTACGGGGCGGTTATTTAAGTATAAACAGGACTAAACAATAGTTTTAAACCTTGATAGTCTATGATTCAACGTACACTAGATTAGCTAGAAGGAAGTGTGAGATAAATGATATGGTATATCAGTGTTTTTGCGATTTACATTCTGTTTCTTGTGTGGACCAATTTGAAAAGCCTGCGACAAGCAGAATCATTAGATGATTATACGACGGGAGGACATCGGATGGGATTGCTCTTGGGAACAGGTACAACCACGGCAACATGGGTTAGTGCCGCTTCCGTTTTGGGTATACCCGGTTATCTGTATAGTTCCGGTGTGGCTGCCGTTATAGGCTGGATGGCTGGATGGGCCTTCGGCGGGGCTTTAATTCCAATTGTTGCTTATAAAATCCGACGTCCGGAAAACCCGGCACGAACATTTCCGGAATTTATTCGCCTGCGTTTTGAACCATTCGCGAAAAAAAGTCCACTTCAGGCTATTGTTGGAATTTTAATGTTCATCGGTTATTTGCTGCTTGTTAATGTACAAGTAAACGGATTTGGAATTGTATTTTCCAGTATAACCGGGATTGATTATAAAATAGCGATATTTGGCTTTCTTTTATTTATCATGATAACGAGTATCGGTGGTTTTTGGTCCATCGCAGGAACAGATACATTAAATTCTGCCCTTATCGCCATCGGATGTATTCTTGCAAGTGTTGCCGTTTTAACAGCAACTGGGGCATTCAAAATATCATGGAGACGCTCGCGACAACTACAGCACCTACATATGAAGGAGGACCTCCGCTTGAAAAAGGAGTACTCCTTACACCTACTGGTACCTTTGGATTGGGGATGTTAATGTCCATTTTTATATCAAACTCACTGGGAACCCCAGCTTCTCCACACTGGGTCGCACGTCAATTAGCTCCCCAAAATATCAAGGTGGCTATTTTGCAAATTATGTGGACCATTGTGACATTGCTGTTTATTTGGGTGCCATTAATGCTGTTGGGACTTGGCGCAAAAACATTAATCCCTAGCATTCCTGCTGGAAAAACAACCGACTATATCATTCCATTGGTGCTACAGGAGTATACACCTCCTATCATCGGAGCCATAACGTTAGTAGCTATTAGTGCTGCCGCAATTTCAACCGCAAATTCTATGCTGCTGCATTGTGCTACGTCGTTATATTATGATGTGTTTTTGAATATTTTTCCTAAACGAATTAGTGATAAAGGATTTAAAAATTGGCTGCGAATAAGCATTTTTGGTATTGCAGCGATTGCCGTTATTCTTGCCATTAATCCACCCTGGTTTTTAGCTATGGGCTATACGTATATTTATGGAGGATTTGGTGCAGCTTTCTTTTTAGCTGTGTTTCTAGGACTCTATTGGAAAAGAATGAATCGAGCAGGCGCATACACGGGTATCGCTGTTGGGTCTATTATATACGTTGTAGCAGAAGCATCGAATACTGTAATACCTTCATTTGTTATTGCTGTTTCGCTGTCTTTGGTCGGAGTGTTCATTGCCGTCTATTCGACGAAAAAGGCTCCACTCGAAGCATACGAACCCTATTTTCACGCTGAGATTAGTGAATCAACAAAACGAGCCATTGCAAACTCGAAGTATTTCGCTAACTAACCGCTTGATAGAATAAGCCCCCTTGCTAACTCCGTATGTTGGCAAGGGGGCAAAAGTTCATTAACATTAAGAGTGGTTGCAAACCGCATCACCCCGGTCTGCACTTCTATATTCTACGCCTGCTATCATGGATTTATGAATCATCAATCTTTGTTGTTTCTCCAGGCTGTGCCGAAGCCTTACTTGCCTCCGCGTTTCCTTTCTTCGGATTCATTAGTCTTCCTTTACGCACCTGCTTCACCCAAAAACCACCATGAATTTGCTTCGGTTCGTACGAGATAATAAATGCTTTTGGATCAATCATCTTTATCGTTTCGTACAATCGAAGCTCATATTTCCTAGGTGTTAAAATCTGCATAGACAAACGGTCACCATCCATTCCATAGGCGAGCCAGCTTGTAACCCCATAACCCTTATCCCGTAATTGGCGCGTGAATTCAATATCCGGATTTGATGAGATCACATTTACAGTTATATAGCCCAATGCCAATTTCTCTTCAATTTTCGTTCCAATAATGACACCAGTTGCAAAACCGACTGCATAGGCAATAATGTTCTGGATTTGGTCTAAATTATCAAGGACAAGTCCGAGCCCTATAACATACATAACAATTTCAAACATGCTAACAAATGCAGCTACATACCTGCGTCCCTTCAATGTAAGGATCATACGCATGGTTGATAATGTGACATATACGATATTGACGACCAAAATAATGACAACCATGATAAATGCATTCTCCAGCAACCTAAAACCCTCCTAAATTTCCTATTCCTTTAGAATACCTTATTTTGAATTTATATGGAAATATTCTAGAAAACATGAAGAAAAAAATTCTTGATGAATGCCACCATCTCACAACGACAATCAAATGTAATTGTGAGATGGCAGCATGATCAGAGAACAAAGGCGGTGGAGCCGGATGTGGCTTATTTGGCCAGGGAATTATCCACAATCTCAAAATTTTATAATTTCCTATACAACGAAAAAAGCTATCTCAGGACGGGGACTAATTCATAATCCAACCTTCTGAGATAGCTTTTCTATTTAATAACCGGGTTACACATCATCATCCGTTGCTTGTTCAGCATTAAATGTCCATTCCAGATTTAAAGAGTCGCCTTGAAATTGATTTTGATCCTCACCATTGTCCTTGAAATTAAATTTGACGACTAAGTCATCAGCTTCTCCGCCAGCAGGAAGACCTTCTTCACCGAGCGCTGGATAAAATAGATGTTCATTCACCACTTCAGGATCCATATCTTTCAACTCAGCTAGTGTGGTTTGAAAGATCACCTCGTCCGCTTTACTGGCATTGTATAGAAATTCGACTTCAATATGACTGCCGAAATCATCTGTGTTGTCCCCATCTGCATCTATAACCGTATAATCTGTCTCAAGGGTTACTTTTTCAATATCTAATGACCCATTATTCCCCAGTTCGAAGTCACGCGTGACAGTATCGCCTGGTTGTAATTCGCCTACATCAATGATGGTTGTTGGATTTACCGATAGATCCAGGGTCCCCGCTGCAAACGTATTATTCGTCGTTTCGCTGGAACTAAAATAGGCATATGTCCCTCCACCGATTAATGTTAAACCAAGTGCTGCTGACATGACGCCCATACCGATTTGCTTTTTTATACGCATTTAACCATTCCCTCTTCAAATGCTTATTCTGTATTTGGATTCACTTCTTTTTTTGCTTGATCCAACTGACGAAACGCCCTCCAGATGGTGACCCCGGCATAGATGATCAAAAAAACACCTGGTATAACGAGGAGAAGCGCGGCGCCTTCGCTTGAGTTGGCAAAATCCATGACATAACCAATATATGGAATGCTAATACCAGTGTAAGCTCCAACTATATTCATAGCATTTACAGGTTCCATATCAGCTGCATCATTGGCATCACCCTTTGTAATATATTGATTTCCCCCTTCATTAACCTCCGTAATTCTATGCGTGACCAAAATATCTTCCTCTGTTTGATAGGTGATGACATCGCCCGTTTGAAAGCTGGTCGGATCATCAACTTCTTTGATCGGGATAATCGAACCTGTTTGAATAGTTGGCTCCATCGATCCAGATAATACTGTTTTTAGTTGGTAACCGAAAAAATTAGGTTCCCCGCCTGATGCCTTCGTTGAAACAACAAGGAATAAGGTTAACAGGAGCACAATAAATAATACAGTTGTGACGAGATTACTAATCACTTTTAACACGCGTTTTCCACTCATCTATTCGTCCCCCCACCTCATAAAAGGCTTTCATTAAGATTCTGATGCGTCACTATCCGATTCCACATCTTCTTCAGAATCATCATCTTGCTCCGATTCCTCACTTGAGGCCTGTTCATTATCTTCTACCTGTTGTTCCTCTTGTTTTTCAGAATCAGAAACTGCACTATCTTTCTCGTCCGCTTTTTCGTCCTCCTTTTCCTGTTGTCCTTCATCATTGTTCGCATCATTTTCTTGTACGTCGCTGTCTGTTTCTACACCCTCATCTTCCTGTTCGTCTTCGTTTCCTTGTTCCTGCTCTTCCTCTTCATCTTCATCTGCTTCATCAAAGGACGAAGCGATGGAAATACTGCCTTCCTTTGTAGTTGTATCTGTGAAAACTGCTGTTGTAGGAGACACCGTCAGTGAAACAATGAAAAATAACAGGTAAGCGATGGCAAATAGCTGAATAAGAAAGTGTTTATGGACATTTCGATTCTTTTCTGGTTGATCGTGACGTTTCAATCTATCACTCCTCCTGATCTCTGTTTTCCATTTAAGGAGAGGGCCGGTGCTCAGTAAAACCGACCGAGCCCCCAGGCCCTTTTTCCCAAAAGGTTATTCCCATTCTTCAATCAAATAATCTGCATATTCATGTAGTGTTTCTGCCGCTTCTTCCGAAATCAATTCCCTATCTTGTTGCAGATCAAGAGCCTGTTTGAAATTATTCATATGTTTGATCGCCTTTTCATTCTGCTCACTACCTGCATAATGATCGATCGCTGTCAATTGCATATCAAGCATTCTTGCAGTAGCATTGTCTGCGATCTCACCATCATCATGGAACTGCTCTACAAGCCGTTTCATTTGTGTAATACTGGCTTCATGATCAATGGTAATTGTTTCGGTTGTTTCATGTCCTCCGAGATCAACGACTTTGAATTCAAACTCATTTTCCCCTAATTCAAGCTCCAATTCGATGTCTTTAATCGTCTCATCAAATCCATTCATGCCATATGGTTCTGTCTGTTCGTGCTTATACACTTCACTATCATCGACATACAATCGGATCTCATCAAAATTATCAGTGATGGTAGCATCTACATTTATGGTAGTAGCATCTGTTTTTTCCTCCGCATCTACCTCTAATGTTGCTTCCTCTGTATCGACAAAATATCTGCGGCCAATTTCTGCTTCATTATCAGCATTGTCCACTGCCTTAATATGATGGAAAAAGTAGCCATCCTCATCATGTGTCAACGTATACGTAAAATCATATCGATCTTCATCTTCATTATAGGTGACATCTGCCTGCTCCCCGTCAACCGTCACTTCTTTTATCCCTGATTTATCGGTAACATAGCCCGAAAACTCTACCTCTCTATCTGTTTGGACACCAAGGAATTCCGGTGTTTGCAAATGCAGATTCGGTATGGTGGTATCTACTGCTTCTGTTGCGTCTTCTTCCACTTGATTTCCGGCATAATCAACCGCAATGACAGTTAATGTTTGATCTGGCTGTAACTTTTTCGTTAATTGGTGTTCGGTAACGTCTTCCCCGTAAGGCTCATCAAGAATCGATTCTCCATCAACCTGAACATCCCAATAAGCGATACCGCTTTCATTATCTACTGCATCAACAGCAACAGATTGCTCCTCCTCATTAAAATCTACTTCTAAATCCGGTGCAGTTACATCAAGTTCTACCGGGATTTCAAGCGATTGCCAGCTCGCATCATCATAATCAATGATCGCTTCAACCTGCAGGTAATACTGTCCCTCCGGTGCTTGTTCTCCATCAATTTTTCCATCCCAGACACGGGAAGAAGATAGAGAATACATGGGTGCCAGTCCACTATCAAAGTAGTTCTTGGCCACATGTGATTCCGTTGTGATCGTGCGGACTTTTTCTTTGTTTTCATCTAAGACGTTGAATTTCACTTCCTTTGCATTTCGAAGGAAGGAAAGTATCATTAATGCATCATCCTGAACACCGTCTCCATCTGGTGAAAAGGCAATGTTTTCCGGATCAATTTCCCCTGTTTGGATGTCTTCACCCAAGAAGTCATACGAGTCATCATCTACTGAAGTAACAACCCCCGTCATTTCGTAATAACTATCTGCATCCCATATAGGCTTGTCCAAAATTGGAGAGCTATCCCACTCTCCTTTAAACCCAACATAAGGAACATGTAACGCTGGATTTATGTCTTGTGGATCTGTTAAGGTGACAAAACCTTCTAACCAGTAACCATTTGTGAAATACTCCGTTAATGCCTCGTCTGCTTCACTGACATCGATCGTAACATTAATCGTTTCCGTCCCGTCTGCAGGTACTTCAACTGTACTTTCGCCTCCATTGACAGAAATCACATCATCAAGATCGAGCGCTCCAAATTCATTTGGGGCAACTAATAGATCGTCGCCGTTTTGTACAAATTGGTCTGTTTGCGCGTTTGCCTCTACGTCATAAGTAACAGCTTCATCTGTGTAGTTCTGTGCTGTCAACTCAAAGGTTACTTCATTTTCGGTAATTTCCTTCAAAGCAACTTTTGCTTCATTTGTTTCTGATTCAGTGACGATTACAGGTGAGGACAAAGCGCTATGCAGCTGCATTAAACCAGCACCTTGACGGCGTGGTGACACAAAAGCTCCGTCAAATTCCACCAAGTCTCCTGTATTCATCATCATATTTTTTGCTTGGAGAACGCGATCAGCATTTTCCAGCCCAAATTCCTCATCAATATACTCTAAAACGAGAGCTCCTCCACCTGCAACATGTGGTGCAGCCATCGATGTTCCGCTCATTAAACCATATTCATCCTCGTTTAGCGTGGATAAAATTTGGCCACCCGGTGCCGTAATTTCCGGTTTAAAATCCAAGTCCGGGGTCAGGCCCCATGACGTAAAATCACTCATTTTTCCTGCGTCCGGATTATCAATGGTGGCTGAGCCGCCTGTGAAATCCAATGTAACTGCTTGGCCATCGCGTATCGCGTCCACAAGTTTGTCTCCATCATTTTTCAGCATGAACAGCTGTGGAATCTCGATTTCATCTTCCGTAGCCATGTTGATAATACCATCTGTATTGTTATAAATAATGACACCTTCTGCACCAGCTTCCTGGGCATTTATTGCCTTTTCTGTAAAAGGATTCTCACCACGTTGAACCAGCACGTATTTTCCTGCTACATCCACATCTGCAAAATCCTCCGGCAGTCCAAGCCCAGCTTCTACAACTTCAAAATTAGTCTCTACATAATCTGACGGTTGTGTATTTCCCGCAGATAGGAATGGTGCACTTCCTGTTTCCTCATCCAGCGTATAGTCAACTGCTTCTACTTCGATATTAGCGTTTTCAAAAGAGGCTACTTGCATAGAATCATGAGCCACCCCTGGAGAACCACTTAAGCCGTAATCCGGATTGGAAGCAAGCGGATAATAAAATCCATCTGCGAACAATGCGGAGTTCCCTCCGGAAATAGACATGAGAACACCATTATCCACTGCTCGACTAACTGCCTGCTGTTCTGGTGACGTTTCATCTACAAAGCCTGCAGGTGAACCAAGGCTCATGTTTAACGCATCCACACCAAGTTTAATCGCATCATCAATGGCTTTGATATAGATATCGCCATACGTTGATTGCATTTCCGGATCATTTCCGAAAACTTTCAAAGCAAAAAGCTGCGCTTCCGGCGCAATCCCCATAATTCCACCATTTTCCTCGTCGCCATTTGCGCCAACCGTTCCGGCAACGTGCATGCCGTGCATCGAAGCGCCATTAGCTATATCACGGATTTCATCATTTTCATCCATATAGTTATAACCATAAGGAACTTTGTCTGTATAAAAATCCCCTGGTAAATCATGTTCATCGATTGTCGCTTCAATGGAACTCTCAGTATGTTCCGGATCGGGATTATCGGAAAGTACCATATCACGATGGTCCGGGTCAATACCGGTATCGATGACACCAACCGTCATACCTTCTCCTTTATAACCGTAATCACGCCACATTTCTTGTGCTTCCACCAATTCTTTACTATATTTCATTTCCGGTTGCACCTCTGGCTTCTCATACTCATTCACAATGTGTACGGTTTTCACATCGGGAATTTCTTTAATCCGCTCAAGGTCTCCCTGTTTCACTTCTGCACTAAAACCATTTATGACTGCTGTAAACTCTTGTAAGTATGTAGCTTCTACCTGATCTGTTGAAATTTGCTGTTTCACAGATTGTTGCTTTGCTTTTGCTTCGTTTTCAAGTTGCCGCTTTTGAGTTTCCTGAAGACTATTAAACGTCACACCTTTTTCTGTTGCCTTTTCAATCGGTGATTCTTCTGCCATCTCCACAACCACTCTGACGTCTTTATCCGGATCTTCTGTTTCCTCTAGATTTTCTGTGTTCGCTCTTTTCGTAACGTTCTCATCAAATGTCTTGCCTGTTATGCTTGTCGCACTGGCGAACGAGAAGTTACCTACAACCAGTAAAATAGCGAGCAACAATACGGCAATGCGTTTTACCATGTCAATCCCCCTTATAAAAATGTCCTAGACACGCTTCGCTCCTTTCTATTCATTGTGATACATAATATTCAGTGATATTTTAATAGTATATAATTTTGATAGAATCTACCAGTGCATAAAGACATGGGTAAAATGTCACAACTATAGAAAAATTGTTAAAGATAGTATCCCCAAAATTGGACTTCCCAGTAGTTAGAAAGTCCAATTTCATTAGTTAAAAAATGCCACGCAGGCGCTTTTTCATGGCCTTTCTCCATTCATTAGCGAGCAAGTCACAGGAGGAAAGATCATCGGCTAAACGCAAATCCTCCTTATCGATGAACATGATCTCATTACAAGCAGCGATTGACCATTGTGGATAGGGGCGCTCTATTAACTCCATATCCGATTCAGCCTTTATATCACCTTCTTGTAACACACGAAAATACCAACCAGTCCGTCCGCTTTGAACCATTTGTTTTGCAAAGCGCTTATCGTCAAAGTCCCAGTATGGCTGATAAGGCTGCGACACTTGGATGATGACATCTCCGAGTTTAAACGTATCTCCGATGCAAACTGTAAATTCATCCATTTCCAGAACAGCAAAGTTTTCTCCCAACGCTCCCATGTCGATAGATTCCGCTTCTATCTTTTCTTGCCAAAACGTGTAGTGCTTGATCGGATAGGCAAATATCGCCTTTTCAACATCACGCTCCGAGAAACCTTCTTTATGCAATTCTATTTTTTCACGATTCTGTTCTATCTTTTCGATAAAAATTTTATGTACGTATGGTTCTTCCATTCTGTCACCTGCTTTATTTTATGTTATAGTATCTTTATTCTACTTTAATTATACAACGGTAACAATTGGAGGGGAAACAATTGGCAACACATAAAAAAGCAACTTTTGCCGGCGGATGTTTCTGGTGTATGGTAAAACCATTCGATCAATGGGATGGTGTTTATAGCGTTGTTTCAGGCTATACCGGCGGCCATCTTGAAAATCCGACTTACGAAGATGTGAAAAGCGGGGAGTCCGGCCACTATGAAGCAGTGGAGATCACCTATGATCCGAACGTCATCACATATGAAACCATGCTAAATATATTCTGGCAACAAATTGATCCGACCGATGATGGCGGGCAATTTCAAGATCGTGGGGATTCCTACCGTGCGGCCATTTTTTATCATGACAAGGAACAACAGCAATTAGCTGAGGAATCCAAAAAGGAACTTGAACAAAGCGGTAAATTTTCCAAACCAATTGTGACGCAAATAATACCTGCAGCAACGTTTTACCCAGCAGAAAATTACCACCAAGACTTTTACAAAAAGAATGAAGAAGACTATAAGGAAGATAGAGCCAAATCAGGTAGAGACGACTTTATTGAAGCCATATGGGGGAATTAAGGCGGGACAGGGGGACAGGTTCACTGTCCCAGCATCAATAGGAATGGGACAGTGAACCTGTCCCATTAAACAAGGTCATTTAAATGGCATTTTAAATAGCCATCAATATCTGGGGGGCCTTTTGGATTGTTCAATACTTGCTCTATCCAACTATCCCTTTCAAAATTAAGCACCTTCAGGTCCCAACAACAGGCGATAAGCCCTGTAGGAGTGACATATTCAAAGTCAGTAGGATTTTCATGTGAAGCTACATACACATGGTGTATTAATTCATTTTCATTTGTCCACCAATCAACAAAAATAAAAGTTGCGCCTTCTCCTTCATGAACGCCGATAAAACCTACCCCGTAGCGATTTTCAGTGATAGCAGGAGTCGGTAATATACCCATTGCTATTTCCTTCGCTTTTACTACGAGCTTTTCACTTAGATAATCTCCTGCGGACGAAATACCATATACTTTCATTTTCCAACCTTCGTATTCCCATAAATCGAGAAAACTTATTTGCCTAGGACTGTATTTGCCGTTCAAATGAATCAAACTCGTTACCCCCTTTTATAAACCAGAACCTACGTAGTACATTCTTATTTTCATCAATACGATAACTATCCTCTAAACCACCACACGAGATTAATGTTCTCCTCGAAGCAATATTATTATCATGACAAACAGCTAAAACCTCATCTATTCCAAGGTCATTTGCCTTTTTTAGAGATAAATTAAATACTTCTTTAGATAAGCCCTTCCCCCTTTGCGATGGGCAAATACCATATCCAATGTGCCCCCCAAAATCGAATAACTTCTGTGTTAACTTATGACGGATATTCACAACACTTATTATTTTATTGCTTTCATCTACAGCCCAATAAGTACTATTACTTGGCAGCCACTTAATCGGGATATGTAACCCATTTTCGAATTCGTTTAGTGTTTTTATCATATATTCAAAATCATGCGGAGGCACAGTTTCAACAAGCCACGGAATACTAGCTTCACCAGTATTTTTCCATTCATTATAGTAGTCCATATATTCTTTTCTAAGATTAATTGTAGGTTTTACAAGCAGCATTATTCATATCCCCCCCAAAACAATAAATTTGTTCTTATCCATGGCTAATGTGTTCCTTTTGAGAAAGATACTGTCAAAGATGAGATATTAAAATACTTAACTAGTTGCATTTCATATGGTTATGGTATTTCTTTTTTCCATCGTCAAAGAACTGAGCTATCAAGCTTACCTTTTCCCCTCACTTACAAGCCGCAATGAACCTCTCATAAATCTGAAGCGAAATAATGTCACCGGATGCTGCCATGGATTCCGGATGCCATTGCAGCCCAAGCGCAAATGAATGCTCTTTACTTTCGACGGCTTCGACAATGCCGTCATTTGCCTTGGCGCTAATTTCAAAATAATCCGACACATCTCGATTAGCCTGATGATGCAGGCTGTTTACACGGAACTTCTCAGAGCCTGTTAGTTGATGAAGCAGGGATCCTTTTTGCACATATATAAAATGGGAGCCATGATCTAGTGGAGCTTTTTGCGAATGCTGAAGCAGTACCTGATTAATCTGGGTGTATATATCCTGATACATATCCCCACCAGCCGCGATATTTAATGTTTGAGCACCACGACATACACCGAGTATAGGTTTATCCATCTCAAGAAATTTGTTCATAAGCGCAATTTCTGATTGATCACGCGCAGGAATAATTGTGCCGAGATTCGGATGTGGCTCCTCCTTGAACAATGTTGGATCAATATCATACCCACCTGTAGCATATAAACCATCGATCTGATTAGCCATTTGATCGACATCTTCCTCTTCTAAAAAATACGGCAGCATAACAGGCATTCCTCCCGCACGCGAAATAGCCTTCACATTCCGGTTTGTAACCGCATAATGCGATTGGTCAATCTCCATTGATGATGTTATCCCAATTAACGGTTTCACATGTTCGCCTCCTTCACTGGTACAGAGGGACAGGTTCATTGTCCCAGACCCAGATGGATGGGACAGTTTTCCTGTCCCTCAGTCCCTTAATCTATGATTGTATCTTCATTCGGATGTCTCAAAAAGTCAAAAAGCATGCTGATTTGTGATTCGGTGTTTCTGTCGGTGGAAAGTGTGGGCAGCTTATTTTCAGAAAAAAATGCAACATCCTTCGTTTCTACACCAGTACGTGGATGTCCTCCGACAATATCACAACGAATAAATAGTTTATAATAATGATAGGGTAGTGGTGGATGGGCATGTTTATTTGTATCCAACACGGCTAGAAGCTTATGATATACAACATCCAACCCAGACTCTTCTTTTATTTCCTTTATAACATTTTCAGTTGGCGAAAATCCGATATCACAAAATCCACCAGGTAATGCCCATTTATCATCCATTTTTTCTCGAACCAATAAAATCTTCTCATCCTTAAAAACAGCTCCACGTACATCTGCCTTTGGCGTTTGATAACCAGTTTCATTTGCGAATAAGCCGTTAATGGTTTCCATATCCAAGTCCGTATACGCTTCCATTATCTCCGCACTAATAGTTCGCAACTCCTTAAATCGTTCTATATCATAAATATCTTTTGAAAAAGCTAAACCTGCCTGTGAGAGTGATTGAATTCGCTTCGCCCATTCTAACCATTTATGACTCATAAAGATTCCCTTCCTTTATAGACTCCATAAAGTCAGTGACGCTATCAAAGGTAGCATCAGGATTATCAGCGAATTCCATAGTCTGGTAATCAGGCAACCAATGTGCTCCGATCGTATAAACCTCGGCTTGCAACCCAGCCTGTATATCCGCATCACTATCACCAATAAACACAGCCTCATTACATTCTACGCCTAAGGCGGATAATGCCTTTAGAAGGCCTTCTGGATCCGGCTTTGGTTTGCCTACATCATCAGCTGTGATAGTCACTTGAAAAAAGTTATCCATTTGCAGTTCCGCTAAAGAAATAGCTAAACTTCGCTTTGCCTTCCCGGTCACAATTCCAAGTTTAATCCCTTTATTTTTTAAATACCTTAATAACGCATCCATTTCTTTATTATAATCAACGAATTCCGAATGGTTCTCTGTGTATGTTTGATAATACAATTCAATTGCCTGACCACTGTCTTCATGCGATAAGTTCTCTTTCAAAATTTCCGTTTCCGAAGGGCCAAACATTGCTTTTATTTCTTCCGATGAAAAATCCTTATTATCAAATTGTTTAAAAACACGCTGAAAAGAATGAAAACAAAGTGGCAAAGTGTTCGCTAACGTTCCATCAAAATCAAAAATAACCGCCTTAATCATAAACGCCTCCCGCACAGGGACATGGGGACAGGTTCATTGTCCCAACTCTTTCCCATTAGTTAATTTTTTCATTTCGTCTTCTAATATTGCCAATTTTTAGAACAAAGCCTTATATCTATTTTATTTTTTCATCAATTCATCTTGCTACCTCATCTATAGATGTTTCTAAAAAAATCATAATTATATTTTAGCATTATATGGGAAAAAGCGAAATCATTACGTCGCGGGACATAGGGACAGGTTTACTGTCCCAGCGAGCACCAGCAGAAACGTGGGACAGTGAACCTGTCCCCCTGTCCCAATCATTTACACACTTACTTCTCTTCGCTTCACATATTGATACGTTGCCAAAATGAAGCCAGCAGCAATAATAATCATGATACTCATGATGAAGATAGGTTTTATAATGAGCAATCCCGCTATATTGTATACGCTAAATGTATGGAAAAGCTCATCCACCCTCATTCCAGTTGTAAAACTAATATCGATTAACCAGTTGGAATCTTGCATTAAGATACTTCGCCATGCAACCGGTAATCCGAATATTATCCCACTGATCAAGAACGAGATAATTGGCTTTTTGCTATTAGCGGAAACAAACAACACAAGCGCGGCAAACCCTAATGCTGCAATCAAATGAACACCAACCTGAATACCGAAATATTCAATCATGGTAAAATCATACGGCGATTCCAGATATTTGTTAATGTATTGTATTGGACTTTCCCAGCCACTATTGCCGAATCTAATAAAATGAAAAACAACATCAAAACCTATCCACACGCAAACTACCAAAATAGTATAAATAAATGAAGCTCCAAATTTCGCATAAGAAATCTGTTTTCTACCTCGTTTAGAAGAAAATATATAGTTATCAACACCGGTCGTATATTCATTCGAGTAAACCGAAAATAAACCTACTAAAATTAATGCACCCGCAAAAATAAACCCAAATGTATTAACAAAGTCTATCGTTTGGTTCGGTGCTTGATGATACGTAAAGGTATCTAGTTCCAGCTGTTCAAGCATCGATTGTTCCATAGCCAATAAAGCTGGTTCGCCATTTGCCATATCCGTTTTCTCATCCAACATCATTATTCTATCTTGAACAGATTCTGCGTAGCTTCGTTCATTTAAAAATGTTTGATAGACATTATTTTTGGCTTGCTGCTCATCAGATCTGTTCATATCTGGAAGGGAAGCCAATTGTTCTTCCACTAATGCTTGCTTTTCTTCTGTCACTTTTCCTTTATATGGCTCATAATATGCTTCTTCATTTTCAAAGTTCGGAATAGAAGTTAATAGAAATAGGCCTAAAACCAGGAAGCCCACTACATAAATACTCTTTTGCTGCACTATTTTTAGTAACTCAAATTTAAGTAACTGTTTCATGAACTTCCACCTCATCGAAATAATATAAATATATGTCTTCTAAATTGGGTTCAGCAGAGACAGCTTCTTCATGAACTTTCATCTCTGAAATGATGCGAAGCTGTACGAAATCTCCTTTGCTCACGATATTCCCAATTTTATATTTCTCCTGATACGCGTCCACTTCTTCACGCTTCACATCAAGTAACCAAACTTTACCACTTAAAAATTGCAGCAATGTCTCGGGATCCTTTTTATGCAGGAGTTCACCCTCTTTTAGAATCATGATTTCTTTGGCGATATATTCAATATCTGTGACGATATGCGTAGAAAGAAGAACAATTCGATTCTTCGATATTTTTGACAGTAAGTTTCGAAATCGAATTCGTTCTTTTGGATCCAGCCCTGCTGTTGGCTCATCCACAATAAGCACTTTCGGATCATTTAATAAGCCTTGAGCAATTCCTAATCTTCTCTGCATCCCACCAGAGAATGTTTTGATTTTATCCTTCCTTTTATCTGTCAGATTAACAAGCTCCAACATCTCCATCACTGTATCTTTTGCTGCATCTTGTTCAATTCCTTTTAAAGCAGCAATATAGAGCAGAAATTTTTCAGCGGTGAAATTTTTATAAAATCCCAGGTGCTGGGGCATATAACCCAAAATTTCGCGATAGTTTTCATCAAGGGTCAATGTATCTATTCCATCAAAGTAAATGGTACCACTTGAAGGCTTTACAATGCTTGCGATAATACGCATCAGCGTTGTTTTTCCCGAACCATTTGCCCCTAACAGTCCGTATACACCTTCTGTTAATTCAAACGTTACATGCTTCAATGCTTCCTTATTTTTAAAGCTTTTTGTTAATTTGTTAACCGTTAAACGCAATGGATAGCCTCCTTTGTTGAATCTTTCTTAACTGAAAAATAATCGTACATAAGGACACGATAACAATACTTATACTTCCGGTTAAGCCAATGTGATTGATAAAATCAGCACCATTCGGAATTTGCGCGATGAGAAATCCCGTTATGAGCCAGGAAATCACGAGCACCGGAGAAGTTATTGTTCCTTTATACGTTGTCGTTAGTACTAATCCAAGTGCCGCCAGCAATGTGAGTGGCATCATCCAATAAACAAATAACCAGGAAAATACAAAAGGGGTATCAAGCGCCACGTAAAGCCAAGTGATGAGAATAGCGTTCAGTATAAGATTAAACACCGATACAATCAGTACCCTGGAAAAGATAAGCTGCTGTACGGAATACTTAAACGTGGCTTCCAATTCTGCCATCCCCTGATCTCTGGATTTAAAAATCTCCAAAAGTCCGGTTAAAAAGGGAAGTGGTGTAAGGACAAACAATGTCAGATAAGGATCAGCATGAAATAGTGTTGTACTTAAGATTCCGAACAAAAGAAAGATGATATTCGCACTCCAAAACAAGCGTGAAATCGTGAAAAATTCTTTTCCGGATAAAAATAAAAGATCTTTCATTTTTTCAAGCAGGTTGCTCATCGGCATGTTTTTCTCCGGTACATAGGCATGTAAGGCTGAAATCGTTTGATCCATTTCTTCTTCACTTGGATAATCCACTGTAAAAGCCTCTAATTCATCAGCCATTTTGTCATTGATCTCCTTCTTCATAAAAAGAACTCCTTTCTAACAAATGCTCAAGTTTCTCTAATCCGCTATAAAGCCTGGATTTAACGGTAGAAGCACTTGTCTTTGTTGTTTCCGCAATTTCCCTAATCTTCAAGTCATGGAAATACTTTAAATAGATGGCTTGTCTCTGTTCAAACGGAATTTGCTGCATCTTACACATGATATTTTTTCTGTTCTCTCTTCTTTCCAATACAGAAGATACGGGAGAATCCTTTGTTTCTAATCGACTTTCCTCCAATGGAATGCTTAATGATTTTGACTTTGCTTCTTTCGACCTGACATAATCCCGGCATTGATTTGAAGCAATTGTTAACATCCAATTTTTCAGGCTTCCCTGCTCAGAATACTGTCTTATGTTCTTGATAATTTTGATAAAAGATTCCTGTGTTAAGTCATAAGCAATAGACTTATCAAACACACTTCTGTATATAAGCGCATAAACAACCTTATAATACCTTCGCACCAGCACATCCATCGAAGATTTGCTTCCGCGCTTTATATCTTTGATTAGTTCCTCATCAGAGATCATTTTTTCACCTCACCCTATATAACGAAAACATGACATAAAAAGTTTTCCAGGGGGACAGTGAACCTGTCCCCCTGTCCCAACGTATATTCTTCCAAAAAAAATCAAATACTACAAAGACAGCTTCAATGTAGAAAGGATGGGACTGAATGAAACATGTAACAGCACTGGGTATTAAGTTTTTAATTACTGCTACCGTCATATACTCCCTATTGTCAATCTTTGATGTAGCAAGTATTTCTGAGATGTTTTTGGTTAGTTTATTTATCACAGGTGGCATGTATATTATCGGAGATCTAATTCTATTACCAAGGTTCGGAAACGCCATTGCATCGATGGCTGATTTTGGGCTTGCTACAATTGTCGTCTGGTTATTATCCCTTGTTTTTATTGGACCAGACTTTCCTGTGTTTACGGTATCCCTTTTTGCAGGTTTTTTCATCGCCGCTTGTGAAGCCGTATTTCATATTTACATGCAGGAGAAAGTATTACCATCAACAACAACCGAACCAGCTGCATTCAACGCTTCGCCGGCCCAGATGCAGGTAGAGTTTTCAGAGGAAGAGAATATCCATGACCCGGAACATAAAAAGAAAGAAACCTAAAAAGGGCTGATGCATCAATCTGCATCAGCCCGTCCCTAGCTTAAGAAAATAAAATACAACACAAAGACCACAAACAATCCATACATGATCGGATGTATCTCACTCGCACGTTTTTTTAATAACATGGTTATCGGGTAGAAAATAAACCCAATCGCAATCCCTGTTGCAATACTGTACGTTAACGGCATGGTAAGCACGGTTAAAAATGCAGGTACGGCAATTTCGAATTGGTCCCAGTCAATATTTTTCAATGCGGATGCCATCATGACACCAACAATAATTAAGGCAGGCGCAGTTACTTCAGATGTTACAACAGCGAGTAGTGGAGAGAAAAATAATGCCAAAAGGAAAAAACCCGCTGCAACGATTGCCGTAAAACCAGTTCGACCTCCCACGCCGACACCAGCAGCGGAATCGACATAAGATGTCGTTGTTGATGTACCAAGTATGGCGCCAACCACAGTTGCTGCGGAATCAGCAAATAGCGCCTTTCCGGCCCGCGGTAGTTTATTATTTTTCACTAAACCAGCTTGCCTTGCTACAGCAACCAGTGTTCCTGCTGTATCAAAGAAGTCGACAAATAAGAACGTTAAAATAACCAAAAGCATTTCAACGGTAAAAATATCACCTAAATGGAAAAATGCCTGTCCAAATGTGGGAGCTACACTTGGAACACTACTAACGATATCGTCAGCCCCTGAGGGTGGCGTAATTAAGCCAAACGTTATCCCTGCAACAACGGTTAGAATCATGCCATAAAATATTCCCGCTTTTATCCCAAGTGTAAGTAAAATCACAGAAACGAGAAGTCCAAATATGGCCAGTAACACATGTGGGGAAGTTATATCTCCAAGCGCCAGTAATGTATCTGGATCACCAACTACAATGCCTGCACTTTGCAGACCGATAAAGGCGATAAATAATCCAATTCCAGCGCCCACTGCCAACTTTAAATTTGCAGGAATCGCATTAATAATTTTCTCTCGAATCCCTGTTAACGTTAAGATGACAAAAATTATTCCGGATACGAGTACACCTGATAAGGCTGTTTCCCAGCCAATCCCATAGCCAAGCATAACCGTATACGCAAAAAACGCGTTTAATCCCATGCCAGGCCCAAGCGCAATCGGATATTTCGCTATGATTCCCATGAACAAGGAGCCAACAGCTGCAGCCAGTGCTGTAGCAACAAATACAGCATCCTGATCCATACGAGTGACTCCTTCAGGCAGTTGCTCCACCCCTGTGAGTGCCAAAGTTGATGGTATAACAAAAAGAATATAGGCCATCGCTAAAAATGTCGTTAACCCAGCCATAAACTCTGTTCGGTAATTTGTTCCTAATTCTTTAAAATGAAAGTACTTCTTCATCGTTGCTTCCCCCTCGATTTTTAAATAGAAAAACACGCCCGTTTAAACCCGAGCGTGCTACCATAACTATGCAAGGAAACGTAATCCAAGGAGAAAGCAGCCATTACAAATCAAGTCTATGGGCAATCACCATTAAATCACTATAACCTGCGTAGTCAGACCATTTACGGTAGTCTGGTAGAAACTCTGGGCCATATCCCCGAAATTATACGCATTTTTATTAAAATGTAGATTTATTTTACTGCTTACATCTTATGAAGTCAATAAGACACAAATGATTGTTTAGTTCTGGTTAATAAAGTTCGTTTTTTCATTTATTTCATCAATTACTCATTGTTTTTATCCATCATTTCAACGAGTCTTGCTCTAAGTTCGGTAAAAACCCCCTTATGCGTATAGCGCTTACCAGTAGAATTTGCTTCTAATTCAGCTTCCTTCAACTTAAAATAAATGTCATTTTCAAATTGTTTACTATGTTCACTCCTTGATATATCAGCAAAATCATCAGCGGCTTTTCTATTATGGGACATCTAATCAGCTCTTTATTATTTTAACATCATTTTATTATAACTATGCTAAAAGGCAAATACTATGACCTTTATAGACTTTCAGCTTCTCCAGGTCCGGCAGTTCCAGTTCATTCATCCCATTATGTTACCTTCAAACGCTGTAATCTTCTATTGGTGGTAAACCAAAACACGCACATTTTCCCTGCTAAATTGGGAGGGACTTTCGTAACTAACCTACAAAAATGCACCATCTGCTGCGTCCATTGGCTTGGATAATAATAAACTTCGAGCTTCCTGCAGGCGGAGTTGTCTTTGGAATTGGATTGGGCTCATGGCAGTTACCTCTTTGAAGCATCGATAGAAAGAGGATACACTCATATTTGCCATTTCCGCAAGTTCATCGATTTTAAAACCGTTTGTATAGTGCTGCATGATATATTTAATTACATGATTGATTTGTTGTGTGGAGCTTCCATCTATGGCAATTTGTTTCAGCGCCTCAACATGATCTCCTTGCAGCACTTTGTAGACAATTTCCTTTTTGATTAGGGGAGCAAGTATCGGGATATCCTCCGGTGTATCCATTGTTCCAGCAAAAAACTATTGAAGAAGCAGAAAAAGATCAAATTCAAACTCAAGGTTTAGGATCTTGTGTAAATGATTGCCTTGGAGACAAAAATATTAGTCAATGGGCTATTACCGGTTTAGGAATTCTATGTGGCGCTTCATGTACAGTTGCTGTTCCTGCAACTGCTGGAACAGCTTGCTACGCATGTATTAATACTGCGGGAATGATAGGAGCTACCGCGGTGACTGATTGTTTTGATCAATGCGCCTTTTAATAATATAAGAAGAACCCCCTAGAAAATTAATTATTTAGGGGGTTCTTTCTTTTTGTTGAGTTGTTTAGACCCGATTATGAACAAAATAATAGCAAACACAAAAAATATGAAAAATAATATGAATCCAGTAAGATATCTATCCATAATAATAGTAAATGTCAAAATAGACAAACCCGAAAGAACAAAAAACATTTTAGATAAAAGGTTAAAGATTGAAGACATAATATTGGCTCCTTTATTGTATTTAGTTAGCTGCAAATTTAATTATAACTTGGAAAGAGGTGATTTTATAATTCAAACGTACATTTTAGTTTATTGGTATGCTCCCAATTGCATAAATTTTGCTCACCTTTCTTCCAGATCATCATTTTGAAGAACCCTCTGTATACCATAACCTACAAAAATCATTCAAGGTGTTGTCAATTTCATCTTTTCGCATACCGATATAATGCTTGGCGCTGCATGATTAAAAATTTCCTACAATACAATTACTCATAATGGTGGTAAGATTGTTTTACCATCGTATAAGTTTAATATAATGACGCAAAAGAAACGGTTGCATCAAACCAGGATTCAATTTCACTTGCGTTGTCGTGATATGGGAAATTTCCGTTTTGCCTTCAAGGGGAGGACAGGGGAACGGATTCTTCATAGTCTTAGCAACAGGATAAACGTGACAATGTTCTTGCCTCAGCTCCTGTCCCTCTATACCTTTAAAACACCTTTTAACATATTTAACCAAAAGAATGGACAGGATAAAAAAGAATAACATAAAGTTTATATGACCTATAAACCAATACATCATTCCACAACAAAATGAAAGACAAACAAACGAGAAATTGATAAACTTCTCACCGGAATCCAAAAGATCGGAGAAATGTATATGGAAAATATTGCTTTAATTAGTATCGCTGTCATTGTTATCGTCGGTATCTTTTCACAATGGCTTGCTTGGCGAATTCAATGGCCCTCTATTGTCATTATGTCTATCACCGGATTATTGCTAGGCCCCGTTTTTGGCCTATTTAACCCAGAAGAGGCATTAGGAAGTCTTTATAGTCCATTGATTTCATTAGCTGTTGCTATCATTTTGTTTGAAGGAAGCTCAAGTCTGGATGTCCGGGAAATCAAAGGCGTATCCAAATCGGTTTTCCGTATTGTCACCATAGGTGCTTTCCTTGCCTGGATTGGCGGTTCGCTTGCCGCACATTTCATTGCAGGATTGAGCCTGGAAGTATCTTTCATCATCGGTGGCTTATTTATTGTCACTGGACCAACGGTTATCATTCCACTACTCCGAAATGCCAAATTAAAACCGCGCACTGGTGCTGTGCTTAAATGGGAAGGTATTATCGTAGACCCTTTTGGTCCATTGCTTGCCCTGTTTGCCTATGAGGTTATTAACGTACTGACAACAGACGCGCTGCAAGCGAGTCATATGGTAAACTTCTTTCTTAGTGCACTGGTTGCTGTGGTTTTTGGTTATGTCATTGGCATGATTGTCAGCGTGATGATTGGAAAAGGCGTTATTCCAGAATATTTAAAGTCTCCAATTATTATCGCCTTTGTGTTACTTTGCTTTACCTTGGCAGAAGTTGTGATGCATGAGACAGGTATGCTTGCTGTCACTGTAATGGGATTAACTCTTGCCCGTACCAAACATTATGTATCCTCGATAGGTCATGATGTCAGCCATTTTGTGGAAAATATCACGGTCTTGTTAACATCAACCGTTTTTATTTTGCTGACAGCTTCCTTGTCACGAGAGACCATTGCAGAAATTTTTACATGGCCAATCATCGGATTTGTGCTTGTCATGCTATTCATCGTGCGTCCTTTATCCATTTGGATTGCCACAATCGGTACAGAGCTTTCCAACTCGGAAAAGACCCTGATTGGCTGGATAGCTCCCAGAGGTATCGTGGCACTATCTGTTT
Source organism: Virgibacillus sp. NKC19-3 (assembly GCF_019837165.1). NCBI lineage: Bacteria > Bacillati > Bacillota > Bacilli > Caryophanales > Bacillaceae > Virgibacillus > Virgibacillus saliphilus. The sequence continues at coordinate 1,220,848 of NZ_JAGYHC010000001.1, read as the reverse complement.
CCGGATACTTCGCAGCCAATTTGCTGAACGATGGACATGGCGAAGCGGCTATCCTTACAACACTAACGTTTGCACTGGTATTCATAACCGTCTGTGTGCATGGATTTTCACTTGGCCCGGTTGCCAAAGCACTCAAGCTTTCCAATGATGCTCCTCCCGGGGTGTTATTGGTTGGAGCGAACAGTTTTTCCATTGCATTGGCAGCATATTTACAGAAGATAGGTATTCCTGTATTAATCAGTAATTCTTCGAGTGCGCAGCTGCAACCAGCTATCGACAAGAACATTCCTGTCTATCAAGGGGAAATCCTTGCAGAACATAGCGAATATGAGGTAGATCTGACTCCATATGAAACCATTCTTTCGCTCACAGGAGATACAGCCTTTAATGCGCTTGTTAGTCAATCGTATGTACCAAGCTTTGGTTATAACAATACATTTCGGCTTCCAAGCGGCAGCAATCAGCAAAAAGAAAATGAAGTTTCCCCTGCAAAAAAAGCACATCTTTTATTTCAGGAGGATGCCATCTTTACGGCGTTAAATAAGAAAATCAATACCGGCTACACCATACAACCCTTGCAGATGGAGAAAAAGGGAAAAATCGAGAAAGAGCAATTACCAAAAGATATCGTACCACTTTTCGTAAATAAAGAGAATAAAACCATTCAGTTCCTTACACTACGAAGTAAAATAACGCTTGACGATGGAGATCAACTTATTGTTTTAAAGAAAGATAAACAGACCTAAAGGGTATGAATGAGCAAGAAATTTCAGAAGCGAGTTGATCATCATTTCGGTAGGTGCTCCTAATACGATTTTCCGTTTCTATTATCATTCATCTTTATTTATGCTTTCTGAGTCCAAAGGATTCAGAAAGCATTTTTCATTCAACGTTGTGTGCTATAGGCTATAGACGCCATGATGTGCTAAGGATCATTGCTTATTTTGTTTGTGCCACTCTGAAATTTGTTTCAACCTTTCTTTGATTTTATTTTCTGAGCCTTGTGTTGTCGGATAATAATACTCATGTCCCTCTAGGGAATCCGGCAACGTCTGCATGGTCGTTAATTTCTCATCTGTATTATGGGCATATTGATACCCCATTCCATAATTCATATCTTTCATTAGATTGGTAGGTGCATTACGTAACTGTAAAGGAACAGGGGCATTCATGGACTCTCTTGCATCTTTTTTAGCGTTTGAATAGGCCACATAAGCTGAATTCGACTTTGGTGCCATTGCCAGGTAGATGACGGCTTGCGTAAGATGCACATCACATTCCGGCATACCAATAAATTGACAGGATTGAAATACAGCTATCGCTAGTTCTAACGCTCTATTATCTGCTAATCCGATATCTTCGCTGGCAAATCGGACTAATCTTCTTGCGATAAACAAAGGATCTTCTCCGGATTCCAGCATCCGGGATAACCAATAAACAGAGGCATGAGGGTCACTATTTCGCATCGACTTATGAAGTGCCGATATGATGTTATAGTGTTCTTCTCCACCCTTATCATATAATAGTGATTTCCTTTGAATAATCTGGGTTAAATCTTCTTTCCCAATAGAAAGTGTACCTTCCTGTTTTTGTCCATTTAATACGGCCATCTCTAATGTATTTAGAGCAATTCTGCCATCCCCATCGGAAAATGCAGCAATTGCTTCCAGCACCCCATCTTCCAGTTGTATTGCTTGGTCCCCTAACCCTTTTGGATCGGCAATTGCGTTTTGTAATAATTCAATGATCTCGTTCGTTGATAATTGATATAAAACAAATACTTTACTGCGTGACAGCAAAGCGGCATTTACTTCAAAGGATGGGTTTTCCGTGGTTGCACCTATAAGGATAATGCTTCCCTTTTCAACATAGGGTAAGAAAGCGTCCTGTTGCGCCTTATTAAAACGATGAATTTCATCTATAAACAAAATGCATTTATCCCCGAATTCGCTGGTTTCTTCAGCCTCTTTCATCACATTGCGTATCTCTTTAATACCAGTTGACACGGCACTAAAATGAATAAACCTTGATTTTGTGTGATCAGCTATGATTTCAGCTAAAGTCGTTTTTCCAACTCCGGGAGGGCCCCAGAAAATCATGGAAGAGACTTGATCATTTTCAATCATTTCTCGTAAGACCTTTCCTTCCCCTAATAAATGTTTCTGCCCAACGACATCATCTAAATACTGAGGGCGAACCCTGTTTGCTAAAGGACGATGATGATCATTTTCAAATAACGAACCTTGTTTCAAGCTATGACCTCCCATCCATCTTTTGATTCCCTATTCAAAAAACGAACATATATACTATATATTAACATACTTCTACAGGGAACCAAACCTTGAATACGTATTTCTGTTCCATTAAGCAGGCTGGGAGAATTCATTTACGTTTCTCCAAAAAGCCATAACGCTCGTTACATTATACATAAAAACGGCATTTCACAGGAGAAGAGCTCCCATGAAATGCCGTTTCGTTTTAGCGTATTCCATCGTCTTGCTATTTTAATTTCCCACCAAAAACAGGCATGTCACTTGCCTCACCATAATCTTCAATGCGCGCTACATTTTTCAAGGTTTCCATATCCTCATCTGAAATGGTGAAGTTTACGCCGGCATTATTTCTCATATGTTCCGGATTTGCCGTCTTAGGTAATGGCAGCAGTCCAAGCTGCAATGTATAGCGAATACTTAATTGCGGGACCGATACACCATACTTTTCTGCGATAGCTTTTACGTCCTGATTTTTAAACAATTCACCGTGCGCAATTGGGGAATAAGCTTCGACAAGAATTCCCTGTTCTTGTGTATATGCAATCAAATCAAATGGCGTATTGCTGATATGCACTAAAATCTGATTGACCATAGGTTTGACGGTACAATGATCAAGAATGTTATCCAAATCCTCTTTTTCAAAATTCGATACGCCAATAGCGCGAAGTTTTCCAGCTTGATACGCTTCTTCCAGGGCCCGCCAAGCTTCACGATTTCCTTCAAAGAAACGCGCTTCTCCTGCAAATTCCGCCCATGGTTGCGGGCTATGAATAATCATCATATCGATATAATCAAGCCCCATCGTCTCCAAAGATTGATTTATCGAGGAAACGGCTTCTTCATACGACTTCACTTCTGCAGCAAGCTTTGTCGTAATGAATAAATCTCCCCTGTCTATGCCACAATTTTTAATTCCTTGCCCAATACCACTTTCATTTCCATATGCCTGCGCCGTGTCAATATGGCGATAACCGATTTTTACAGCTTCTACTACAGCTTGTGTGGCATCGCCATTATCGATAAACCATGTTCCAAGACCTAATTTTGGAATTTCAACCCCATTGGCCAGCTGATCATTTTCGTTTAAAATCATATAATCATCTCCTAAGATTAAATAAAATAACTTTACATATCGGCTATAAATTTGATTATAGTACCTAAAGTCCACTCTAAGTCAACAGCTTTGGCTGTAATCAGATCAACATTCCATTCAAGCCGCCGTTCCCTTATGATGAAAGATTATTATATTCCTCATCCGTTACAGCTTCTAACCATTCGTTCCAGGCTCCTTCTGCCGGATTTGTCCACCTTCATGATGAATATGCCAGTTATTTCGACAAGGTAAAAAAGGAATCTCTTGAAACAATAACTCCCCACTTTTCCGTTCTCGGCAATGTAATTCCTTCATACTTCTCTACAGCTATTGGTTCCAACAGGATAGCAAGGTCAATTAATCCCTTATCCAGTTTCTCTGGGAGATCATCGCTTGTTTTACTAAAGATACGAATAAGTGCACTCTAAAACAACCAAGTTTTAAGAGCAGGTCTAACAAAAAGTAATATTATCAAAAAAATGTGTATAAATATAACGCAATTTATTCACACTCTATTCTTTCCAAATTCTAAGTATCTACTAATTTATGTTGGAAAAGCAGGATACAGTAAAACCAAGACGATTGACAAGTGTGTGAATTTGCTATATATTATATTTAACAAACCGCTAGTCGGTCTTTGTGAAGGGAGAATAAACATAATGAGTAGGGAACTTCAAGCGCAGCAAACAAAAACGAAAATTTTAGAAGCTGCTGTTGAATTATTTTTCACAAAAGGTTATGAACAGACTACGATGCAAAATATAATGCATGCTACGAAGCTTTCAAAAGGGGCTCTATACCATCACTTCAAAAGCAAACAAGAAATTTTAGAATACTATACAATGCAACAGCAACAGCTAATCACGAATTATTTCCAAGAACTTGCCGATAATCAAAACTTAACTGCAACACAAAAGCTGGATCACGTCATAGACTACCTCATTGATAATGATGACTTGCCAGCATTAACAAAAGCTGGCTGGGCTGAAAAAGTACCCTTTGCTTTATTACATACGCTTCGTAATATGCTCAATGTATTAGCTCCTTATCTCGCAGAAATCATAAAGCAAGGAGTGGATCAAAGGGCATTTAATTGCCACTACCCGAAAGAAATTGCAGAACTTCTCATGCTTCTGGTAGACATATGGCTTGACCCTCTTATCGTCTCATTTAATTATGAAGAAATATGCAAAAAAATTGACTTTATTATTCTCTTATTAGAAAAATTCGATGCTCCAATCATTAGCGAAGAAAAAGAAAACAAAATCAAAGAAAGGATGAAGCGATATCATGATTAATCAAAAGCATATCCTTATGGTCAACCTGCCCTTTTCAGGCCATACAAATCCTACACTGGAATTAGCTAAAGCATTCATTGCGCATGGTCATCATGTAACATATGTCCATTCTCCTGAATGGCAAGGGGAGGTTGAAGACACAGGTGCTGTCTTTATTCCTTATGACAATTATCCAGATAAGCAAACCAACTTACAAAAAGAAGTGAACAGCTGGGGTGCAGCTTATCAAACTATTCAGCGAATCGGGAGGAATTATGATTGTTTAGTTTATGAAATGTTATTTTTTCCCGGAAAATCGCTTGCAGACCAATTGGGTATTCCCTCTTTTCGTTTGTTTTCTACCTTCACATTAAACGAAAAAGTATTGCATGATTTTGGCAAGACCGGGGGATGGTACTTAACATCTATCTTTCGCTTCTCATTGCTTCGTAAACTCATTTCTCAACTTTTATATAAGAAGTTTGATCTGCGTTATAACGATATTGTTCAAGAAATATCAGAGAACACTCCTGAACTTAATTTCACTTACACAATCGAAGCATTCCAAATTTATGCCGATGATTTTAATAAAAAGCACTATAAATATGTAGGACCTTCATTAGGCCATCGTGATGATTATGCGTTAGACCTATCTAGTTTACAAGCACCAATCATTTATATTTCGTTAGGAACATTGGTCAATACATCTAAATCTTTTTTTCAAATGTGTATAACCGCGTTCCAAGAACAGCCTGTCTCCGTCATTATATCCATTGGAAATGCCATTAAAAAGGAAAGCTTAGGAAAAATTCCAAACAATATTCATATCTACACTTATGTCCCTCAACTGGAAGTATTACACCAAGCAGATTTATTTATTACACATGGTGGTATGAACAGTGTAAATGAAGCAATATTCTATGGCGTTCCAATGCTCGTTATTCCAGTTGGCAATGATCAACCTTCTGTAGCACAACAAGTTGAAACGTTACATTTGGGAAAGTATTTAAAGCGAAAAGGGTTAAATTCCATTGCTATCAAAGAAGCAGTGATAGCAATTTTAAAAGATGCAACATACAAAGAAAGATTACAAGTATTTCAAAAAAAAGCGCAAAAAGCTGGAGGTAATGAGGAAGTTGCCCGTTTGATATTAAATACATTTTCATGTACAAACCCATTCGGATACTAATAAAACATTCCGAATAGGTTTGTTTTTTCTCCTTAATGGTGATTATATGTTATTGGATTGGACAATGAAATTTAGTAATAATATTACCGAACATCCTCTTGAATTACCTACGTGTTTTATTTTGAAAAGGAATTGAAGCTAAATCTAAACTCGTTTGAAAAGCAGCCAGATATAAAACAAGCCAGTAATAAGAAAAGCCAGCCACAAGTTCAACGTTACACCGAAATACAAAACGATCACAGTACCACTCCCAACTCCGAGCATGAATATCCCAACCCCAAGCAACAGAGTAAAAAAAGTACGTAATGCTTCTTCATCTTTATTGAAAATAGCCAGATAAAGATTATTCATTAGATTTTTGGTATTACCTGTCATAATCCCATTATTTATATTTGTTGATTTAATCTTACGAAACATCGTCAGCTCATAGCCCGCAAGTAAACCAAGCAGCAATCCGATCATAGAGGAACCGACACTTTGCTGAATGCAAGCGATAATAAAAAGAAAAACCGCCTGAATCAGTAAATAAATCCGATATTTCTTCCAATTATGGTCTTTAAAAAATTCCATTATTCCCTGCCCCAGAAATGCTCCTAAGGCAAAACCAATAAAAGATGCGGTATGTGTAAAGGCTTCCCAAGGATTCCCCTCAAAAAGCTTTGCTGCCAGTACTACCATGTTCCCTGTTTGCGCACTCGCAAATAATCCATTTTGTGTAATAAATGTATAGGCATCGATAAAGCCCATCAGAAAAGTGGAGAAAGCTGTTAAAACGGTTAAAATTTTGTTTTGATCAATCTCATGCTGCAACATTAAGACCTCCTTATACGATCATTCTATTATGTAAATGTATGTTGTACTAGATAAATAGATACAGCATAATCTAAGTTCATTAGATTTGTACACATGAATTTAAAAATTTTTAAGCTGTATTTAAATTGTAGCAAAGGTTGTGATTAAAAAAAATTTGTTTAGCTAATACGTTTAGACATGAAAAAAACACCTCCATTGTTGGCAGCGTTGATCAAACCATCATTACTACCAATTAGAGAGGTGTTACCTATTCACCTACTATTATATAAAAATCGGCACTTAGAGAGTTAAACGTATTCATGTTATCTAAGTGTTTTCTTTGCCCGGCATCAATCATTCACTAAGAAAATCTTTCAATCGTTTACTACGGCTTGGATGTCTTAATTTACGTAGTGCTTGTGCTTCAACTTGGCGGATACGCTCTCTGGTTATATTGAATACATTACCAAGTTCCTCCAGCGTTCTTGTTTTTCCATCATCTAACCCAAATCGGAGACGGAGAATATTCTCTTCCCGATCGGGGAGTGTATCCAATAAGTCTTCTAGCTGTTCTTTTAACGCTGTATAAGCGGCTTGATCAGAAGGTGATATTGCTTCCTGATCCTCGACAAAGTCACCTAAATATGAATTCTCCTCCTCACCGACAGGCGTTTCCAAGGATACTGGTTCTTGAGCAATTTTTAATATTTCCTGAACTTTCTCTGGGCTCAATTCCATTTCTATCCCGATTTCTTCCGATGTCGGTTCACGACCTAACTCCTGCAGTAAATCACGTTGAATGCGAATTAATTTATTGATTGTTTCGACCATGTGTACCGGAATCCGAATGGTTCGTGCTTGATCAGCAATAGCCCGGGTAATGGCCTGTCTAATCCACCAGGTTGCATAGGTGCTAAATTTAAAGCCCTTTCGGTAATCAAATTTTTCAGCCGCTCTAAATAGTCCAGTATTTCCTTCTTGAATTAAATCTAAGGAAAGCATGCCTCGTCCTGCGTAGCGCTTTGCGACACTGACTACGAGACGAAGGTTGGCCTCTACTAACTTTTTCTTCGCTTCCATGTCCCCCTCTTCAATCCGAGAAGCGAGCTCCATTTCTTCTGCTGCAGTTAATAAATCCACGCTACCAATTTCTTTTAAATACATACGAATAGGATCATCTAATTTATGCGCTAAAGGTTCACTGTAATCATGAAGAGTGAGTTCTTCTTTCGCTTCGTTCTGTGTTTCCTGAACATCCTCAGATTCCATTATCACATCGATACCTTGTTCTTCCAAGTATTCATAAAATTTATCAGTTTGTTCGGATTCCATATCAAACTTAGATAAAACGCTAACTACTTCTTCATAAGCAAGCGTTCCACGTTTCTTCCCCATTTCCACTAATTTTTCTTTTACTTGCTCCAAGGTTAGTTCTGGTTCTTTCACATGCACAGATTCTTGTTCGACCATGACCCTCCTCCTCTCAAAATGTTACGTTTACATTTGATTTCTTTAACTGCGTAAGATCCTAAAATTGTTTTGCGTTGTTTTTAGTGTCACGTTGTCTCCTCCTCTCGCTGCTAATAACCATGTAACAAACTGTTATCTTATTCTATTTTATAAAACTGAATAATTGTTCTAAAACAAAATCAAAAAAAAGGGATCTTCATTTTTATTAAAGATCGTTTTCGACTGGACTAAAATAATTATATCACGATCTATCCGGATTTATAAGTTGTGATAAAATTCTAGCCTCATTTTGATCAAGTGGGATTGATATAAGATTTTCATGGCTATCATAAAAAAAGAATTCACATCTATCATCTAAATACTGTACGAATAATAAGGCATCACCGAAGAATGTTTCTATCTGGTACCCAAATCCAACTCCGTGCAACTCTGTTTTATAAATGATATACATACATCCTCCTAAACAAAACTGAACAATCGTCCTAAAATATTACCATATAGGATTTTTTGCCGTCAATAGATATCATCTTGCTGAAGCGTTGCTTGAGTTTGCCCTTATGTTATGATAAATTTAGAACAAATGGTCAGTAACTTTTACAAAAGAAATAGGGAACCAAGACGGTGGCACTTCTTCACTTAATGAAAGCTTATTGCTACGTCTAACAGTAAAGATTAAGAAATGGGCAGGAGTGAACTTTTTGAATAAGAAGCAAACAAAAAGTATCTTAACCAAAAAAAAGATTGCTGAAGCAGCGAAAAATCTGTTTATTGAGAAAGGTTATGCATCAACATCCATTGAAAACATTACGGAGGCAACAGGGGTAAGTAAAGGGAATATATACTATCACTTCGAAAGTAAAGAAGGATTATTTATTCATGTATTAGACGAATGGGAAAAAGAATGGATGGAACAATGGGAAGATCAGAAAAAACAATACGCTACCACAATAGAGCAACTGCACGGAATTGCAAAACACTTAGTTATCAATGATTATAACCATCCCCTGACAAATGTGGCTGATGAATTTTTCAGTCATGAAAAATCCAATACACTGGTACAGAATCAGCTTTATAAAACGATTAACATCAGAATCTCTTATAGTCAGAAACTATTGGCAGAAGGAATGCAGTCAGGTGAATTAAAAGCCGATGACTCGCTACTATTGGCAAAAATTTTTGATACCTTGTTGTATGGATTAAATAATATTTGCAGAGACTTAAATATGGAAGATACCCTTGATCTTTATAAGAAGGCAATTGACACTTTTCTATATGGCATATCCTCCACCGATCAGGCTCATCTTCGTAACCACCAGGTTGAAAATTAGTTCGAAAAAATGATTCATATAGAAGCTAAGTCCTAATTGACATTCTTTTCGTTCACTCAAGCTTCGTTTCCGTATATTCTATATTTAAAATGAGGCTGGGACAAAAGTGTTTTTAACAAATAAATTCCGAACATACATCGCTTCGGAAATATACTTCGCTTTCCGCGGGCGGCTGGTGAGCCCCCTTGTGCTATTGCACTTCGGTGTCTCACCTATGCCTTCCCTCCCGCTGGAGTCTCCGCATATTTCCTACGCTGAGTTTGATAATGTTCGTCTTTTTTATTAAACACTTTTGTTTTGTCTCAGCCTCTTTTTATTCCCTCTAGGGATATATCAAATATAGTGTCAGACACTCACACATACCGATTCCTACCAGCACCCAGACCAGCAAGTGTCATCAACAAACAAACAGTGATGATGGCTATAAGCGGCGCTGTCCACGCATTCGTGATGTCAAATAATAGTCCGATAAGTAACGGCCCTACTGCAGCAAAAACATAGCCAATGGATTGAGCCATTCCGGACAAAGCGCCAGCTTGCTTACCATTGCGCGCACGCATACCCAGCATGGCAAGTGATAGACTGATAGCACCTCCGAAAGCAAATCCAATCAGTGTTACCCAGAAGAAGATTAGCGGAAGCGGTCCCCCGATTAAAAGTCCGATAAATCCTATTGTTGCGCCTCCGCCAATTCCTAGTACAATTCCTTGCTGGTTGGAGAACTTTTCCGCCAATACTGGAGCCAAAAAGGTAGAAGGCAATCCAACAAATTGTGCATAGGCGACCATCCATCCAGCAGCTGATACGGAAAATCCAAAACTTTGCATGATTTCTGGCAACCACGATACGATCACATAGAATATGAACGATTGCAGCCCCATAAATAACGTAACCTGCCAAGCTAGTGGAGATTTCCACAAGTTACTGTCATTAAAAGACCTATCACTTAGCTCCATTTGATCTTCTTTAGGTGCAGAAGATTGTTTAAGAACAAAAATCCAAACGACTATTCCAATAACGGCCAACACTGCCCAAGATAATAAAGCTAGTTCCCAGCCCAGGTCTGCACCTGTTGCAAGCGGAACAGTAATACCCGATGCAGTGGCTGCAAATATGGCCATGGTTGTCGAATACACACTGGTCATCCGACCAACTTTATTCGGAAATTTTTCCTTGATCACGGCTGGTAGCAGCACATTCATCACTGCGATACCAACCCCGATGATGGCTGTACCAATAAATAATGATACTGTATATGGAATGGATCGAATACCAATCCCGGCAAAAAGCAATATCAAACCAAACAAAACGGCTCCTTCGTTCCCGAGGCGGCGACCTAATTTTGGAGCAAGCGGCGAGACAACTGCAAATGCGATGAGTGGTAAACTAGTAATCGTCCCAGCACTCCAATTTTCCAGTCCGATCTGATCACGAATCGTGCCCAATAGTGGTCCAACAGAAGTAATTGCCGGTCTTAGATTAAAACCAATAACAATAATGGCGACCAAATATAACATTCTCGTATTGGAGGATGCATTCATGGTCAAGCCGTTCTTTGCTTTAACTCTATTTTTCTCCATTTCAAACCTTCTTTTCCTCTTCTCGTATCCTTGTCGTAATGGAGGGTACTGAGAAATTTTTCACAATACAATATATGTTATTGGAAGATGTGGCCTATTGTCAAGGGTATTTTAGTAGTGGAAGATTTTTCTCGGCATTTATTCCATTTGTTTACCATAAAACACCTTTCATGTTCCTTCGTAGTATTTACTTTTGTAGATCCAACCATTTCTATAATGGAAGACGGTTGTTTCGATAACAACCGCCTTTTACCTTATGATAACTATTTTGTTATTTTATCAAGTGCTTGTAAGTTATCATCCATTAATTCAATATAGTCTTTCCCATTTTCAATATCCTCTTCTGTTCTCACCTCTAAATTGTGAATCATGACAGCCTCTGCACCAATCTGGTCTTGAATAACCTCTGACAAACGGTTCTTACTATTTTGTTCGTAAAGAATATAATCTAAATCATACTCTTCTGCAGCATCTATTACTTCCGTTAGTGCCTTCTGTGATGGTTCTTCGCTGGATGACAAGCCACTAATTGGTATTTGTTCGACACCATAACGCTCTTCCCAATAACCAAAGGCTGCATGTGGAACAATAATGTGTTTATTTTCTTTCGTATCAAGAACGTCTTTGTATCTCTCATCTAAATCTGTTAATTCGCTTTTTAATGCATCAAAATTTTCATTGTAACGTTCTTCTTCATTCGGATTTAATTCAATGAGCTCCTCTTTCAATATTTCTGCAACTTTAATAACCCGTAATGGGTCAGTCCAAATATGCGGATCATGATCTTCATGATCATCGATGGTTATTGTTACAGGGTCGGACTCGGCAACAACTTCATGATCATCATCATATAGCTCCGCTTTGATTTGCTGTTCGGAAACAGTAGCTTCTCCTTCATACGTGTCTCCATTTTGACCTTCTGCTATTTCCCATTCCTCTGAATCCGAATCACGTGTGAACCAGTGCCAATGGTCATGATCCGCCTCTTCATTATATTCTGCTGTAAGTTCAATTGTATCACCGGTATGGTAATGACCAGCTAAACCATCAACAGAAATTGCTTGTTCTTCTTCCCCATCATGGTCGTGTCCATCATGATCGTGGTCACCCTCATCATGTTCATGATCATCGATGGTTATTGTTACAGGATCGGACTCGGCAACAACTTCATGATCATCATCATATAGCTCCGCTTTGATTTGTTGTTCGGAAACAGTAGCCTCTCCTTCATACGTATCTCCATTTTGACCTTCTGCTATCTCCCATTCTTCTGAATCGGAATCACGTGTGAACCAGTGCCAGTGGTCATAATCCGCGTCTTCATCATGTTCTGCGGTAAGTTCAATCGTATCTCCGGTATGGTAATGATCAGCTAAACCATTGACAGAAACTGCTTGCTCCTCTTCTCCTTCATGGTCATGGCTATCATGATCGTGGTCATCATGATCGTGATTGTCCCCTTCATGACCGGCATGTTCATGTTGGAAAAGTTCTTCATGTTTTCCTATTTCTATTAGTCTCACATCTTGCGACTCTAATGCACCTGAGACACTTTCAGCAAATCCTTCCATACCTTCACCTATATAAATAAATGCGTCACTTTTCGCAAAATCAGTCATTTCCTTAGAAGTCGGTTCATATGTATGACCATCTGCTCCCGGTGGATAAACGGAATGCGTATTAACCGTATCACCTCCGATTTCCTCTACGATGTATTGAAGTGGATAGACTGTCGTATAGATGTCTAAATCTGATGTTGATTGTTCAGAATTAGATGCATCTTCAGATGAGCAACCTACAACCATAAAAACAAATGTTAATAATAGTACCAAAGGCTTTATAAATTTCATCCTCTACTTCCTTTCTTATTTTCAAATTAAATCGTAATAGTTACGATTTGTATTATAGCGTAATGATTACGATTTGTAAATAGGAATTATTACGATTTATATTTTAAATAGGGACACAGGGACAGGTTCCTTGTCCCAGCGAGAACCAGCAGAAACGTGGGACAATGGACCTGTCCCCTTATTTGTTACACTAAAAAAATAAGGTTGCGCGATATTATACTACGCCAACCTTATTGTTTTAAACGTATTTCTTGCTTCCAACGAAAGAAGAAAACAAAGGAATCAAATAAATCATGAATTCTTTCGTTTATAAACATATTTATTAGAGTATTTTCCTTCTTTATGTTTCATTCAATACATTTCGTCATCTTTTTTCATGCCAAGAAGGACATTGGGACAGATTCCTTGTCCTCTCATAGCTTCCAGCGGAACCAATGACCATGACCATCCGTATCACCAACAATTAACTTGGTTTCCTTGCCATTAATCCAATAATCGAGGTGCAATGATTTATCCCAGATATTATTGTAAACATGAATAACTTCTCTTTCTTTACCTAGACTCTTGATTTTATTTAATAAATCTAATTTCACCTCTTTGGGTATTTGGTTCGCTACATGCGTATGGAAAATACAGATTGCATGATCTGTAGGTATTTCCTTTGCAATTTCTTCAAGTAATAATACTCCGTCACCTTCGATAAGGTTTGACGGCTGTGTTTTGAAAAGCTCAACTGCATCATCAAAAAGCTTTAACCTCTCTTTATGTTCTGGCCAAATAAGTGATTTTAGCCAACGATATTCCTCATCATTAGTAAGATCAGTGATATTTAAATCTATACCCATTTTGTAAGAAACAGGGGGCGTAGAATTTGTTATTTCAATCGGTAGTTCACCTTTCACTTCTGAAGTGATATGTACATTTGAAGAAGTATCTCCATATAACTGATCCGTTCCGTATGAATAGCTATAGTGATCCCACATTAATTGCAAACCAGCACTGGTTCCAATTTCGATCATCGCCAAGGGTTTGTTCACCTGGTTATACGCATAACAAAACGTTGGGTAAAGGTAGGCGCACCGTCTCACTTCATTTGTCTGCACTAATTTATTTCTTAGAATGCCTATTATTTCTTTCTTATATGCTAAGCAAAAATCTTTAAATAATGGAAACGCGTTTTTCTTATTTCTCGGTGTATTCGTTACACTTGGATAATAATATTTTAACTCATGATCGAATCCTTGTAATAACAAATGATGAACAGCTCCAAATAACATGTTCGGTTTAGGCTGTCCCTCTCTGACATGCGTAGACAATTCCAGAAGTTGTTCATCCGATGCAATTTGCAAAGATAGAAATTCATATAATTCACTCGAGCCCTTGCATTCTTCATCAGCAAATCTTCTAAAACATTGAGATAGAATTTGCTTGTTCATACTATTCCTCCTCTGAGGAACAGGGGGGGACACAGGGACAGGTTCCTTGTCCCACCTTATCCCAAATTAAGCTCTAAGTGGGACAATGGACCTGTCCCCCTGTCCCTATTTAAAATAATTTTCCAAGCCAGTGACAATGCCTTTTGCTGCATTTTCTTGGTAGTTATCTGTTTGAATAACTTTCTGTTCCTCTGGATTGCTAATGAAACCTAGTTCGATGAGTACAGCCAATTGCTTGTTATCTCGTAACACTTTAAAATCAGCTTGTTGCGTTCCACGATCATTAAGGTTTGTATGATCGACCAATGATTTCTGAATGGTACTTGCAAGTCTCTGATTCTCAACCCCATCATAATAAAAGGTATAGACCCCTCGCACAGATTGGTCTTCCGATGCATTATAGTGCAGACTAATAAATGCTTCTGTATCAGTAGAATTACTAGGTTGAACCCGTTCCTCTAACGGTATAAATCTATCATCCATCCGGGTTAATGTAACGGAAGCGCCTTTATCATGTAATTGTTCTTCTACCTTTTTTGCTGTAGATAATGTTAACGTTTTTTCATTTACTTCTGATCCAATCGCACCGGTGTCTTTTCCACCGTGACCGGGATCAATAACAAAGTGATAACCAGCTAATGTCTTTTCCCCACTTTGCTGTATTTGTTCGTCTTGTTTTGCTTCCTTATCTTCTTCCTCTTTTTCGACTGCTGACTCCTCTTCTTTGCCATCTCTTTGATCAGATTTTGCTTCTGATTTTTCCGTTTCATTCTCCTCTGCTGTTTGTTCTGAATGTTCCTCCTCATTCTCCTCTAACGTCATCCGATCTGTTGATTCATTTGTTTCCTCAAGTAAATGTAAAGCGATCCATGCTTCCTTATCATTATAAAATGTTTTCCCCCAACCATAGGATTCTCCAAAGATCGTAACCTTTTCACCATTGCTCAATTCTGTTATAATCGTTGCATTTTTATCAGGGGCTTCACGTAAATGAACTGCTGGTACCTTCACTTGATGCAGTTGGCCGTTTTCTACCGATTCAGCTGGCTCAACATCTTCCTGCTCCATCTGACTCTGTGCATCATTTACTGCTACAAGTTGATGTATGGCCACCCATGCTTCTTCGCCATGATGGTACGTTTTCCCCCAACCATAGGATTCTTCGAAAATAGTAACCTTTTCACCCTTTTGTAGTTCAGCGATAACAGCTGCATTTGGATCCGGTTCCTCCAGTAACGCTAACGTTGCAGATTCAACTTGATACAGTTGCTCACTATCTGCATGAACGGTCGTTAGAAAAATAAATAGGAAAACCATTAAGCCAATGCTTACCATTATATTGTTCCTCATTGTCATTGCCTCCAATTAATAATTTACTATATTGGCAGTTTTACCAATAAATTCTATTCGTATACGCCTAGTAAATTAATTTCAGAGACTCCTATATCCTACGTTTTTTGCTTTGGATGGAAGTGAGGCGATTTCCTATAAGTGAGTGTAATATTCGTCCCCAGCCCGTTGCTATCTATGGAGAGATGAAGATTCAATAATTTAGGTACTTCATGAATAATATTCAATCCTTTTCGATCCGATTGTTGGAGTTTCTTGGTTGGATTAAAGCCAATCCCATTATCACGAATCACCAATTGTTGCTGTTTGTCCCCTGTAAAACTCTCTATAGTTAATTGACTCGCTTCTGAATGGTAGAGCACATTTTGCAAAATATTATCAATTAGTCTTTCAAACCATACCTTATCCAGTTCCCAAATCGTATCAGAATTTATTTTATTCCAATAAGTTATGTTCTTATGGTTGAGGGCATTATGCCACTTCTCCACAATGCCACTTACACATTTCTCCAAATTAATCGGTTTCTTATACGTAATGATAGAATCAGCATTCAAGTCATTTTTATGGTAGATTCGATCACTAAGTGTCGCAATGATATCTGTATTTTTGTTGATTTCTTGAATAGCCTCTTCGGTGTTTTGTTTCGTTTTTAAATAATATAAATTAATTTTGATAATCGATAGCGGTGTCTTGATATCATGCGAAAGTTGATCCAAATACCTTTTTCTAAATTCTTCTGATTCTTCGTATTTGCTTTGGTTATATTGTAATTGGTCAATTAATATATTGATTGACTCACTTAGATACTTCATATCTTTATATCTCAATTCTGCAGTGTTAACAGGATCTGGATAGTTCTGATCTTTGGCAATGTCTCTTAACAAATTAGAAAGGTACCTTATTTCGGATGAAATATTGACAATGATTCTTGAAAGAAAGAACACATATAGTAAAATCATGGTTGAAAAAAGCACAAGTACATATATATAGTTATCTTCCGCTTTAAAAGGGGTGTCGGTTCCATTAATATAATTATGTATGAGATGCGTTCCCAATACGATATAATTAGACAACATTAAGGCAAACGGAAAGAATAAAATCGAGATCAATGTAAGGAAAAATATTTTTTTATTCATTTTTTTCGTTCCTTTGGATCTACTATTTTGTAACCATACCCATAGATAGTTTGAATCAACGTATTCGCACTATCTACTTTCTTCCGCAAACTATTCATATATACACTTAGGGAATTTGCTTGATTATGATAGCCATCCATTCCCCAAACACGATTTATGATTTGCTCTCTTGACAAGCTAACATTGATATTGGCATACAGGTAAAAGAATAGCTTACTTTCTGTCTTGCTTAATGGGATCTCCGTTCGTGTTGTACGATCGAATATGGTATGTGCACGGGTATCCACCAATATCTCATCCAAATATACCGTCTCGCCATACTTATCTTGCAGTAGATTTTTGATCCTTGCAAGGAGCTCTAGCGGCTCAAATGGCTTCGGTATAAATTCATCCCCCAGCTCTAGTCCTTTGATTTTATCATTAATTTGACTATGTGCCGTAAGAAAGACAACGGGTTTTTCCGGATACATGGTTTTGATTCGTTTGCATACTTCATATCCACTATCAAAAGGTATTTCAATATCTAATAAAAAGATATCTATCTCGTCAAAATCACAATAACGGAAACGATTATCTGTTTTCACCATCACCTTATGAAAATATGCACCTAAAAACACATTCAAAAAAGTTGATATATCAGGGTCATCTTCCAGTACAAAGATATTGAGCTTTTTAAGTATATCCTCCATTCGTTTCACCTACCTTTTCTATACATTCTTTTGATACACCAATCTTACATGTATGATCAACATTATAACGTTTAAATAAAATAGACAAGCCCATTCCAATTACAGTTGATGCCATAGCTCCTTCTCGTACTCATGGTACAAGCTTATCATTATTTTCCTCCTAAATTATAGACAATCAAAAATGCAATGACGCTCACGATATAAACAATAAATAGGCGTAATGCTGGTTTTAAGTTGCTGTTCTTGTATCCATTTTTTACAATTTCTACGATAAATAAGGAAACAGCCAATAAAAAGGAAACGATAGCCACCATAATAAATACCTTTTCCATCTTTTTCACCTCTTTATTTATTAGGATATCTATACTGTAATAGGCAATTATTAAAAAAACTTTAATTTTTGATAATGAATAAAGAAAAATTTCCTTTCAAACCTGTAAGAGCCGTTTATCTATAATCCGTTATGCCCAAGCAAATCATTTTATAGTTTCTTATCAAGCAAAAAAGAGACCTTAACACATGTTTAAGCTCTCTAAAACAATGCCATATATAATACGCACCTAAATTCATTTCCTGTTATCTTTGCAGGTAAATTTTTCCAAATGATCCCGAAATCTTATCGAGTATGGTACCAAACGTATTTATTGTTGTGCTTTTACCAGCTCCATTAGGCCCCTTAAAAGCAAAGGTACTGCCGCTCTCTACGTCGAAGGTAATTGGTCAGTAGCATTGAATTCTCCATATTTTTTATGAAAACCTTTACAGTAATGATATACCCCATTACGCCCCTCCCTTTTTGTTAAAGAAAGTCATTAGTTTATAAATCTTATCAAATGCTCCGGACACACTTGTGGAATTGGATAGCTCATCATCTAATACATTTTCCAATGCATTCAGCACCTTTTCACAATCAGTGATACTAACGCCAGTGCTTTCCGATATTTTACTCATTAGCTCTACATGGTTCATTTATGTTCTCTCCTTCGCCATGAAATTTTATAGACTGACTGTCGATCTATAAAAAGAATAACCTAAAAAAGCGATATAGTCAAGATTTTTTACATCATTGTATAAAAAATTATCAGAAATCTATTCTTGTGTACTTTAGTGGTTCAAGGGAAGACTTGAACTTGACTTACGTAGCTTTCAAACAAAAACCAAACCGTTTTTAGATTCGTTAGGAATAGGAATTAATATTTTTCAACCGATTCACTCCTTAATCATCGTGATAAATCCAATCGAATTATTCAAAAATTTCATTTTGCTAACAAAACCAAATTTCTCATATAGATGAATGGCTCTATGGTTGAATGTAGCCACTGTTAGGCGAAGTGGTGAATGGGCATTTCTATAAATATACCTAAGAATAAATGAAAAAAAGATAGATCCATTGCCTCTACCTGTTAATTCAGGTTTCATCCCAATTCCAATGTCTACAAACCCTTCTGGATAAGCACCGAATGGAAAACCAGCAGGAACTTGTGCAGATTTTCCCATGCAGAAGTAACCCACCAATTCTTCATTACTTTTGTCAATAACACAATAATATTCATCCGCAAGCAATTCTTTTATTGCATTAAAAGGTAAGTCTTGAACTACCCCCACTTATCGACCTTGCGGTAGATTGAAGTGGGAGATTCTTGGGAACAGAGCATACTTGTTAACGTATTTCTTTGTCAACAGCGGTGTCTCTTATGGACCAAGCTACCCCCGTAGATTCCTACGGTTCTATATTTTTATTTAAGTCAAGGCTAATGTTCGTAAGCCTTCGACCAATATGTTTTTACTAGCATTTACATCTCTGTCATGATGTTCATGGCAAACAGGGCAAGTCCAATCCCTTATTTCAAGCGATTTTTTCCCGTCTTGATGTCCACAACCGGAACATACTTGACTAGATGGAAACCATCTACTTATTTTCACAATTATTTTACCATACCACTTCGCTTTGTATTCTAATTTAGTTACAAAAGCAGACCATGACACATCAGAGATGGATTTTGCTAACTTATGATTACGTAACATTCCTTTGATATTCAAATCTTCGATACAGATAATATCGTGGTTTTTGATTATTTCTGTACTTAACTTGTGAAGGAAGTCGTCACGTTGGTTCATCAATCTTTCGTGCAATCTAGCAACTTTTATCTTTTGTTTCTGATAGTTTTTTGCATCAAGAAGGTTCATACCATTCTTTTTAGCATGTAACGCACGTCTTGACAGTTTTCGCTGTTCCCGTTTTAGTTTCATTTCCATGTTTGAGGTAAAATTATGATTGTCAAACTTGCAGCCATCTGAAAGAATGGCAAAATCAGTAATACCTAAGTCTATGCCAATAGATGATTCCGTTTTCTCCAATGGTTGTACTTCTACTTCTGCAAGAATAGATACGAAATAGTTGCCACTGGGATTCCGTCTAATCGTTGCTTTAAAAATACGCCCTTGCACGTCACGACTTTTGGCAAAACGTACAAGACCAAGTTTTGGCAACTTGATTCTATTACCTACAATGGCAATATTCCCATTCGTATGCTTGGTTGTATAGGATTGTACTTTATGCTTTTTAGACTTAAATCGTGGTACCTTATTTTGTTTCTTGAAAAAACGACTATAGGAATCAGCAAGGCTTTTAAGTGATGACTGAATAGCAATACTGTCCACTTCTTTTAACCAAAACAATTCCTTTTTTAGCTGTGTAAGTTCCGCTGAACACGAATGATAAGTCAATCCTTTACCTGTTTCTTTGTAAACATCGTTCCATTGTGCTAGAAAATGATTGAATACAAAGCGAGAACAACCGATTGTTTTAGAGATTAGGATTTCTTGTTCTTTATTTGGATAGATACGAAACTTATATCCTTTATGGACTCGCATTGCTCCCGCCTCCCTTCATTCCTTGATTTTCAATATATTTCATGACTACATGGATGGGAGAACCACCAGTAGTTCGTCAGCAAAAGCTTCTTGACCAAATATCCTTAGCATAGTCAGATGCCTTGTCACCAAGACTTCTCTACGATATTTCTCAACTAGAACAAGATGGTAATACATGAAGAATACGGAATGGTTATTGCTATCTAATTTCATTCTAAGTCAGCTTTTCCCTTATCTAAGACGGATGATATCATTAAGATATTAAGGGAGCGGCAAAAAAACTTTAGGCTATCGCCTAACCTTCATTCATCTCCCTGACAATTAATTGTTCCATCCATATCTCTCCTTCAAATTAATTTGAAGAAAATGATCCATAATGTCCTCAGCAAACGTTGAATTCAGGCCATTTCGTATGATCCAAAGATACATGTCCCATCCCCTATTCTTTTGTTAAAATCTTCATCAACTGCTGACTGATCATTTCTTGTTCTGTTCCAAGCATTCTTTCTGCATTAAAGGCAAAAGCCCTCATTCTTTGCAACTGTTCCTCGTCCGTTAATTCAATCATCCCATCGTCAAGGATCGTAGTAGCATACACCAGCAGCATCTCCACACTTTCATAAGGGTAGACTGTGTGAAAGATATTTTCATCTATTCCATCCTGGATAATGCTTGTAAAAATTGGTGTGATTTCGAGAAATAAAACCTGTTGCATTTTCTGATGCATCAGGGCGTTTTGCGGCTTATGAATATGTGTCATTACTTCTTCAGAGACAGCTCCACTCACATTTAATGAAGTAATTGCCATAAGCAATCGTTCAATAACGGGGATTTCCTTGTTCCTTGCAATTCGTTGTGCGCCTTCGATTACTTTTTTGTTATAACGGTCAATAATCCCGTCCATGATTGCTTCTTTACTTTCAAAATGATAATACAGGGTCCCCTGGCAATTCCAACCTTCCTCAAGATATCATTGGTGCTTGTTGCATCATAGCCCTGCTCATTAAATAAAGCTTCTGCCACATCCAGAATTTCATTTCTTCTCTCCTGTGCTTCCTTGGTCTTCCTCATCATTGCTCCTCCTTGCATAGACCGTCTGTCTGTCGAATTAATTGTATAATCTAGATTATAATGAAAACGCCATAAATATGCAATTACATATCCTCCTATCGCGTAGATACAAAAAGATTGTCCGCCTATAGGAGGGTATAGAATAAATAGATTCTGTAGATTAATGTCAAGAAGATAAAACACGATAAATGCTGAAAAAAGAGTGACTTAAGAAATAAATTCACGTTTTTAATATTCCTGATTTAACTAGACAAAAATGCTTCTTCAGCTACAGGCAAAATATCATCTTGAATAATTTTATAAAATAACGCTTGTTCTTCGATAAAGGGAGTGTGCGAAGAATTTTCAAATGTATACATTTTCTTTAGTGGTGCTTCTACTGATTCATAGAAACGTTTTGCTTGTGTGTATGTCGTTTGATAATCATGCCGGCCTTGAAGAATAAAGACTGGAAGCTGAAGCTTTGGAACAAGTTCTACTAAATCTGCGGTAGCCATGACATGCCCTAGTGATTGCCAACCTAAGATAGCTCCCTTAAAACTATTGATTCTTTCTTTCAACGTATAATTTGGACAAGAAAAAACATGCCTCAACCTTTCTGAATTGGCGTAGCCCTCACGCTTAAAACCGCCACCATACTTCTCGGTGAATTTAGCTCTAATTGCACCATAAGCGCGATTTTGATAATAGTTTTCATCAAAAGTTACATTTCTCATTCGCTTAATCGCACGTTTATCATTCTTGTCCATCGCTGTTTTTAAAATAAACTGATAGGCTTCTCTTTCTGATTCGAGATGAGATCCTATTTGACCAATTCCAATATAGGCATAGAACAGCTCAGGACTTTTTTGCACCACTAGACTCCCAAGGTAACTGCCCCAGGAATGACCAAGAATAAATACTTTATCTCGTATGTATTTATTTCGCAGATAATTGGTCACCTCAATTGTATCATTAACTAATTGCTCCACAGTCAGGCCTTTTTTAGCTTCTTCCGCATCATATGACATTCCGGTTCCTCTTTGATCCCAATAACACACATCGAAGTATTGTTCCAATTTTAATCCATGTGCTTTATTAACAGGATAAGCAGGAAACCCGGGGCCACCATGTAAAAATAGAAGTAGTGGTTTGTTTTGATTTAACGATTCTATAATGATTCCTTGCTCCACACCGTTAATTTCGATATATTCCTTGGTAATGGTTGTACTTCCTTCATCATTTTCCTTATTTTCCATGAATCCCGATTGCATATGGACAACTCCCTATATAATCATTTACCCATTGTTGACATTCGCGTTTGCCGTTTCGTCATTTCAATTATTATAGTGTATAACAAAACATCAAGACGTTTGTATCGTTTATACCGAATGTCTTTTAACTTGCCGATTCAATTACTTTCAAAATGTAGAAAGAAAACCTTTTTCTCATGTAACTATATTGCTTAGGTTGGTCATTGAAAAAGAATAGCTAGTAGCATTGAATCATATAGTTAAGTAGCGTAATATTCAATGTATCAGAAATCAAATGACAGATCCACAAATGGTAGGACGTGATTATATTGAGGAAATATTTGGGTACTGTTACCATACCCGTCTTGCTGGTGGCGTATTGGATTTATAAATCTTTCATCGAAGGAACAGAAACTGGGGCCATGCCGTTACTTATGGTTGTCTATATCATCGTATTTATTTGTTGGTTATTTAGTTACCGCGGGTTCTGGAAAACATTTTCTGCCTTCATTCTTATAGCTATTCCAGCAGTTTTCATTCTCTTTACACTAGTTTTGTTTGTTAGTTATCTAGTTGCCTAGTTCTTGAAATATTACTCCGCCTGTATTGATTAAAAAATCTTCCTAATGACGAAAGCGAGTGAGTGACACAATGAACAAGCCGATAAAGATTCTTGTTGCCTTTACGATAGCAACTGCCATAAATCTAGGACTTACACTACCGGTATTTGCCGAAAATGCGATGAGCGATTTACATATTGAAGTAGAATTACAAGAAGATGGCTCAGGCATCGTGACAGAACACCGTCATATGCATATGGATGAGGGTACAGAGCTTTTCATCAATATGGACAATCTTGATGGGGCTGAGGTATCGGATTTTTCCGTCGATGGGTTTGTAGAGGAACCCAACTGGGACCCCGATGATTCACGAGAAGAAAAGGCTGGAAAATATGGAACATTATCTACAAAGGATGGCGTTGAATTGGTTTGGGGAATTGGCGAATACGGGGACAATACGTATACGCTAACCTACACTCTATCTGATCTTGTTCGTGATTTAGAAGATGGACAAGCCATGCTTTGGAACTTTGATACCTTTTCAGATATTCCTGCCCAAAACGTGACAGTTGAGATTTCCGGTTTTCAACCGTTCACGCAGGAAATGGCCGATTTCTGGGGATTTGGTTTTGATGGGGACATGCAGCTTGTAGATGATCACATTGTATGGGAATCAAATGGGGAAGTCGATGGAGATGTGATTGTTTTAACGCAATTTCCACCCGATGTCTTTCAAACGCAACGAACAGCAGATATGACGTTATCCGAACAACAAGAAGAAGCAATGGATGGGTCTGCTTATAATACAAGTGACAATTCCATGATAGCTTTTATTATCGGTGCTGCAATCGTTGGATTTTCTCTATTAATCGGGATCGGAACCTTCCTCGTTATCCGTAAAACCAATCAAGCGAAACGAGAAGCCGGCGCCATGAAGCCTCTCCATAAACGGATAGCAGAAAATAAAGATAAAACCTATGAAGCAGTTCCTTACACTGGAGATGACTATGCAAGTTTGAGTGCTCTTTTAATGCAGTTGCATCTTGGTTATTTCGAAGATGTCTTTCAAGCCTATCTATTGAAATGGTCGATGAATGAGCAAATATCGATGGAAGTAGAAAAGGAAAACAATTTTTTCGGAAAAAAATATCGCACGACACTAACGATCAATGATGTTGAAAATGAACGGGATAACTATCCAACAACCTTTGGGAAAGTAACGGCGCAAATAAAAGAAGAAACATATGATGAAACGTATGAAACAGGACTGTGGACGATGCTCTTAGATGTGGCGGATAAAAATGGTGTCATCACGGATGAAGCCATCCAAAAATGGAGTAAAAAACATGCAAATGAAGTAAGCACCTTTGCTGATTATCTTAAAGACTATTCCGAAGACTACCTGAAGCAGCAAGGATTATTTTCATTTAAAGAAATAAAGCCACTTGGAATAAAACAAGCAATTACGGTACCCAGTGATGAAGGAGATGAACTAGCGGATCGTTTGCTACAGTTTGAGCATTATTTGCGTGAGGTCGATATCAATCAATTCACAGCTGCTTCCAAGCCACTTTCATTACAAGATATGATGCTATGGAGTGTATTATTTGGCATGAGTGATAACGTATCCAAAAAGCTAAAAGGTGTGATCCCTGAAAACATATCTCAAGAAGACTGGGGATATCATCATTACTGGTATGGCGCTTACTACACTCGTGCAACCTTGGCATCAGGATTAGCCAACGGCGGATTCCACTCCAGCACTTCATCTGCAACTGCTGCCGGTGGAAGCGGTGGTGCTACTGGTGTCGGCGGAGGTGGCGGTGCCGGTGGAGGCGGCGGAGGTGGAGCTCGTTAAGCGGCCTCTTCTGCTTCCAACATGATCCGTAATATAGAGTACAAAAGGAGGTCTCCACAAATGAATGGTATGCATTTGCGGAGATCTCCTTTTCATTTATCCTTCTAGGTTTTACCTAAAATTCCTTCTCTTCTACTTCACCGGTTTCTTTATCGACTAGGTACCAGCCGATCGTATTTGTCATCTGCACTTCATCGTCATCTCCTGAACTTGAATAGACAAACGCCTGAACCGTAAAATATCCTTCTTCATCCTCCTCATCTTGCACCATGGCTTTCACTTCTTCCCGGTCAGCGTCTTCATGTTCATCCACATAATCAAACACGTTTCCTGTAGCGTCTTCTTCCGTTAACGCAGCATTTTCCTCCTGCCCATCCGTACCGGAATCATCTTCCGAATGACTGTCATCATCTGCAACAGCATCATGATTGTCGTCCATTCCTTCCAACAATGGATAAACAGAAATAACCCGGTCTGTTTCATTGACAAGCTTAAGTTCCTCTACCTGAAAGTCAAGTGCTGCTAATTGAAGAACTTGCTCAAAATCTTCACGCTCTTGCTGTGACACTTCAGCATCCTCATTCTTATGGTACGTAACAACCGCTTGGTTTCCATCAATCATTGCTTCCTCAATTTCTACGCCTTCGTGGATTCCGGAATAATAATCCTCTTCGTCGTTCGTGGTGGTTTCCATTGTTTCGACCGTCTGATTAAAATCAAGCAATTCGTCATCTTCTGTATAGATTTCTTCTTCCGCAACAGCACCACTTATATACGTGTCTTCCCCCCGTTCCGATTGTTCCGGTGACACGACATAGTAGCCCCGATTTGGCTCTTGCTCTATGTCAACCGGCTCTTCCCAATAATTTTCCGCAAAACCAAGTCCTCTCTCCCCATCTTGATTAAAAAGATTAAACGCATCCAATCCATATCGAAAGCCAATCTCATGCAGGACTTCCCAAAATTGCGCAGACTCCGTTGAGGCCATACTTAAATCATCATCTTCACGATAAAACAAGTTCGCTGCCGTTCCATCGACTTCAAAATCAGTTGTAGCAGAAAACAGGTCACGTTGTGAAGGGTCGCTTTCCATGAACGATTGATGTAAACGCTCCTCGCTTGTCAGTTCATCAGTTGTCCGCGTGAAATAAAGCAGGAAATCCGTTCCTTCCAGCCATTCGCCATAAATCAGGTAATCTCCTGCGACTCGTTCCTCTGTATAATCCTGTTCTTCTGCTTCATTATCCTGATTGCTACCTTCATCCTCATCTTTCACTATGTCCTTATCAGACGAAGTATCTTCATTAGCATCGTTTGCCCCTGTCTCGATTCCATCTCCCTCATTATTTGACGACGTTTCATCCGCAGAGTCTGTTTCGTCCGTATTATTACAAGCTACTACCATGAAACTAATGAAAACCAGCCCTAAAACTACCCCTACTTTCTTCAAAATAATTCCTCCAAAATAAGCGATTTGTTTCAGAACTATTCCCGGTATTCAAAAAACCAAACCATTTGCGCCTTCCCAACGGATCATCAGCAATCTTCCTGTAGATATAGGGATATTCCCCATGAAATCACTTCGATAAAGGAATACACATGGTCATTTTCACCCCTTTTTGTGAAGCATGATTCTCCATGCTAAACACTCCTTCATGTGCTTCAACAATTCTAGATACCATAGGTAAACCTAATCCATGCCCCTGTTTGACGTCGTTTACGTTTTTTGAGGTATAAGGTAAGGAAGTTAGCTCAGAAATAAATGCTTCAGGTATCCCTATCCCATCATCGCTAACAATGAAACAATACATCGTATGATCTTCTGATCGTTTCGTTTCGAGAACAATGTTGCAGCCCTGAGGATTGTGGGTAATACTATTTTGTATAAGGTTAGTGAGTGCGCGAGATAGTAATTTCTCATCACCAATTATTTGTCCTGCCTCATTTGAGATTTGAAAATGTATATTATATTTTTCTTCCAGACCGCCATTCAAGAAATCAGCTGCTACCTCTCGAACGATTGCAGATGGTCGCATTTCTTTTAAATGCAGTGGTTGCATTTCATACTCTAGCATGGAAACCAAGTTTAAATTATTTACAAGTTCTCGGATTTTTTCAGTATGACGTCTGATAATTGCAGCCTGATCTTTATATGCTGCTGGAATTTGCTTATTATCTTCCAATTCACTTGCATAACCAAGTATAATAGATAAAGGAGTTCTGATATCATGCGAAATACCGGCAATCCAATTGGAACGCGCTTCATCCCTTTCTTCTAGTGCTTTCTTATTTTCTTGAATTTTGGAAGAAGTAGTGTTAATACTTGCGGCTACATCTCTAAATAGCCCCTTCGTGTTTACATTTACTTTTTTCTCTCTGCTTAAATCATGAATTCCACTAATTAATGGACGAATGCCTTTAATGAGCTTCGTACTTAAAATAAAAGAAATGAATATAGCCATAGCAATATTAATGACAAGTAAAATACCTATTCTTAATGGAGTAGATTGTGCCCCTTCTGACCAAAATTGAAATTGGTACTTCCACAAGCTGGCTTTCGGATAGCCAACTACGAATAACCCACCTTGTTGTTCCCATGTATATACAGGATAATCGTTTAAATAATACCTTGAAAATTTTGCAACATCTACAAGGCCATAGGACCGCGGAACATCTTCTGGTAAATCATACTCCCACATCACTTCTCCATCATGATCTAATAACATCGCCCACGCATCATTATTCTGAAGAAACTTCTGACTACGGTTGTGTAGGGTATATTCGCCATCTTGTAATGCTAAATCCTCTGTTAAACGCTCCATTATCTTCTTTGGTGAGGGAGTGTTACTAAGTTCATCTCTAAATATTAAGGTTCCCAACAGTATAAAATTAACGGCAATAAGCAGAAAAGAAATGAGTATCGTGCTCATAAAATAACGACGTATGATCCGAATGACACCATCCATTTACACTCACCCCTCTTCTGCTATCAACTTGTATCCAAGTCCTCTTACGGTTAGTAAAAATTTAGGTTTGGAAGGATCGGCTTCTATTTTTTCTCTTACTCTTCTTATATGAACCATCAATGTATTCTCATATCCATAACTTTCTTCTCCCCATAGAAATTGGCATAAAGCGTCAATCGTTACAATTCTTCCTTTATTTTCATAAAGTTTTATAAGTAGCGCGTGTTCTTTCGCTGTTAGTTGCAAGGTACGATTATCCCTTTGTACCGTAGCGCTTTCCAAATCAATTGTGACTTCGCCTAATTGCAATTTAGACGCTTGCTTAGCTTCTAATGGGGCATAAACACGTTTCAAAACTGCTGTGAGACGTAACACAAGTTCACGCGGAAGAAAAGGCTTGACAATATAATCGTCTGCACCAAGTCCTAAACCAAGCAATCGATCCTCTCCCTCATCAAGAGCTGTTAGAAATAGAACAGGTAATTCACTGTATTTCCTTATAGCAGATAATAACGAAAAACCATCTCCATCTGGTAATACAACATCCAAAATAGCAATGTCTGGTTGAATAGTGGAGCAGATTTTCATTGCTGTTGTATAATCCTCGGCTGGATATACTTGTGAAAAACCATTCTTTCGCAATATATCCTCTAGCATCGTCCTTATTTCCCTTTCATCTTCTACAAGTAATATTTTCCTCTCTTTGAAATTGCTCATAAGGTACCTCCCTGACATTTCCATAGAAACCATATGGAAACGAATCAACATATAGATATATCATATATATTATTATACATCATGACTACAATGATAGATTATGATGATCTAATAAGCGAAAAGCATATGGAATGGCCTATTGTTTATTCCCATTGTTCTTGAACTACTGCAGGTAATGCTTCAAAGCTCACTTCTTCCCAACAGGTTACGCCTCAATGTTTTGTATGATAAAGCTGAATATAAGCACCTTTCTTCGTTGATTACTTGCCGAAAGGGCTAGTTCTTTTTCCTTTGCGTATGACTTTCCATCATTTAAATCTCATGCAAATACCTCCTTATCCATTCAAGATGAAACAATATCATTTGTTTTCAATTGACGGATCGATATCGTCGAAAATAAGAGAATAAACAGGATATTCATTCCCCAAAATAAGAAATGTTGAACTCCTACTAAACTATCTTGATTAAGTACACTTAAGCCAATTGTCAACAAAGAAAATGGAAAAACCACACCTACATTGGCTGAATAAGTAAATAAACCAAAAAAGACAGCACACAAGCTTATTCCAATAGGAGTAGCAAAACTACGAAACCGAAGAGAAAGCCCCAATTGAAAAGCGATGATAGATAAAGAAGCAAACCAGCCTCTTAATGTCCAACCGATTATTTCCACGGGTAGCGAACCTTGCAAGGATAATAAAGTTCCTGCGATCCAGTACAATCCAACAAAAACAAGTTGAGCAAATAAGATGAACATGCTCACCATCACAAATTTTGAAACATATATACTGCTAATAGAGACAGGTGCTGCCATAACCATGTTCCAATTTTGGTTCGTGTGTTCCAACCGACAGATATATGCACAGCATATGGCGATAAGAATCGGCAGGAAAAACTCACCATAGAAAAGACCAACCTGACTCCAAAGGCTAAACCAGCCCCCTTCCAACACTTCTTGATTCATATAAAAATTTGCGCTCCCAATAAGGAAGCTTAAGATAGGTAAAATCACGATGACGAAAATAATTTTAGAATGTCTTAATTTTAAGCCTTCCGCAGATAAACGCTGTCTCATTATTTTTTCCTCCTTGTTAAATTTCCTGCCTGTTTAATTGGATTCTGCCCAAGTGATAAAAAACAGCTAACATCACCAAAGCAGCGATGATTAAGGGAACATTTAGACTTTCCGGCACATAAACCATTCCTAGTGATTCTGTATACGAATAAGAAACCGGACTTAAATCTAAATAATAGGCCCAAATGAAAAGGTGTCTGATAGAAGAGGGAAACATGGCAGCTGTCATACCGATAAAAGCCCCTATCATACCTAAGCAAAGAGCAAAAGCCTGATTTTTAATCGCTAGAGAAATCCATTGTTGTATAGCTGTAACAACCAATGTCGTTATTAATGCCCCTCCTAAAAATGGAATAAGTAAATGGA
Source organism: Virgibacillus sp. NKC19-3 (assembly GCF_019837165.1). Classification (NCBI taxonomy): domain Bacteria; kingdom Bacillati; phylum Bacillota; class Bacilli; order Caryophanales; family Bacillaceae; genus Virgibacillus; species Virgibacillus saliphilus. Next base: position 1,190,666 of record NZ_JAGYHC010000001.1, on the reverse strand, counting down.
ATGGAAAACTTCCTGAAAAGTTATTCAGATTTCCATAAAGAACCATAAACACCGTCTGAACGATAAGGACAACGAGTAATAGAATATTGGAACAAATATACTTAGCAGAAAATAATTTTCCTCGCTTCACATTTGTAGCCACAAGCATTTTCCAAGTATCTCCTTTATGCTCCATATCACAAATACGAGATACGACAATCGCTGTAAGAATGGGCATAAAAAGTCCGTTCATACTCGATACAAGGTATATAATAGATTCCCATCTTGCATCTTCCGGATTATTAGCTATCGATTGGGAAGCAGATATAAATGCCGAAAACATCTCTACCATAAGAAAAAGGATCATCATGAGCCAGATTTTTTTCCGGCGTATCTTAAAAAATTCTAATCGCAGCATTTTTAACATTATAGATTTCTCCCCTTCCCAGTTAATTCCAGGAAAATATCCTCTAAGCTTAATTCCTTCTCTTCAATCCGTGTTACCATAATATCGTTGTCTATCAATCGTTTATTGATCTTCGCCACTTCTGCATCTCCATTATTCGCAAACGTTATTCTTGATGCTTCCAGAGACAAATGATAACCATGACGTTCAAGCAATTGCTGTGCACTTATATCGTCCTCCGTTTTTAATTGGATGGTGCTGCGGCTTTTTTGTCTTAAGTCATCCATACTCCCCTGATACAGCAAGTTTCCATCATTAATAATGCCAACAGATGTCGCCATTTGCTCCATTTCTGAAAGTAGATGACTGGATAGCAAAATCGTCATTCCGTAACGTGATGGTAATGATTTAATTAGTTCACGCATCTCACCAATTCCGGCTGGATCAAGTCCATTTGTTGGCTCGTCCAAAATTAGTAGCTTCGGAAAGGATAGTAACGCCATAGCCATTCCTAAACGTTGTTTCATACCTAAAGAGTATTGGTTCACTTTTTTATCTTTTTGCTTTTCCAGTCTCACAATACGAAGTGCTTCATTCACATTCTCCATGGGGGCATCTCGAAGACGCTTCATTACTAACATGTTCTCTAAACCTGTTAAATGTCCATAATAGGATGGGGATTCCACTAATGAACCTGTATGTTGTAAAATCGATGACCGATACTTACGAAGATCCTTTCCCAATATATGTATCTCTCCTTCTGTCGGCTTAATCAGGCCTAATAGCATTTTTAGAGTTGTCGTTTTCCCTGCCCCATTCGGCCCTAAAAAGCCATAAATTTCTCCCTCTAATACGTGAAGGTCAACCTTGTTTACACTTTTCACAGCTCCATGCGTTTTGGTTAAATGGTTTGTCTCTACAATAGGCTTATTCATCATCTAACTGCCTCCATATAATTATGATTACATTTAGTATAACGAATGAACCTTGTTACCTCTTAAAGGCTACCTTACATTTACCTTAAGAATATAAGATCGAATCCTTCGCTTCACTTTAGTAGCTGAAAATTAGTAACTAGGGAATTTTTATAGTAGGGTAGGAGGAGGGATTTCTCCCTCGCACACTAAAAAATCACCACTTGTCAGAAAGGATAAGTGGTGATTTATCTTCGTATAAATTATGAAAATAAAATCTTGATTTCTTATAGTTTATTCATTACTAACGCTTTTTAATATCTTTTTTCATAAGGGCAAAGAAAGCAAATTTTCCCTGTAATTCTGTTACTTATTACTCCTTCTTTAGGTATTAATGTAATCTTTTTATCCCCAGATTTAAAACGAAAGGGATGATGATTTCCGATTCCTGCACGTAACTGCACTCGTTGTGCTTTAAGTGCTAAACGACATAGAGATTTGGGAGCCCTAAAGCGATTGATCTTAACCATTGGAAAGTTTTCAACTGGAGTATCACGCAGCACATTTAACACATCAATATTAGGGTCAAAATCTGGGTTTCCCCAATCTGAGTAAATTCGTGCTTGATTCAATGTAGTCATTTCGGATAGATTATCGAATATGTGCGCAATTCCTCTGTCAATAACTAAAGCCCGATCTGGGTTACCTTTGAACTCCAGAGTTTCATGTTTGTGTATCTCTCCCTTTAGTAATTTAAGAAACAACTTTAATATCGAAACCATTTTCCTTTGCAATTTGCTCAATTACTTCATCAGAGGAGCCTTGTTCAATAGCCTCATTGAAATGATAAATATCCCTATTTCATCGGATGAATCACAAAATGGCAAAGAGATGGAGGGTATCTCAGGTAAAGGAAGTTTTGAAATTAACGTTAAAACAATCTCAGGCCATATCACAGTTAAATAGTACAAAAATGGTATTCAACGCGCAGTAAACGTTATGAAAAAAGATCATAGTATAAATAATTTTATCATGAAAAGTAGATTAGATGTTACAACTATGGATATTTGCATTAGGTATTGACCTCATTATCACTATCTCATACTTTATTTGGCCGAGAAAGGAGATTGATTAAGTAGTATAAAAACACAACACTTCATTGAGCAAAAAGAACTTCCGATTTTATGGAAGTTCTTTTTCATCAATATCTAACGGGGAACCTTTAACAAGCCAGACATCAGGATTTAAGCATAATGACCGCCTATTTTTTTGCTGCGATCTAATGTTACGCCTGCTTTTGTATAACTGGAAGCACGAAGTATCGCTGTCGGGCCATATTTATCACGAATTTTATCCATCACGTAGCCAATATCGTTTTGTTTAGACTTGTCATCAAAAAGAGATAATTGTACTTCAGCAGCATTCGCATCACTCAGCTTGCCAAGGGATACATTGATATGGCGGATATAGCTATATCCATCATAAAAATCATGAAACAACGCTAAGCAAACATCATATACATCCATCGTTACATTGGTCGGGTAATCGATTGTTTTGGACCGGGAAAATCCACCTCCTGTCTCACGAGAATATACAATAGATAAGTGTACCGTGCGACCGGCCTTTCCGGCTGTACGAGCCCGCCTGCATACCTCTTCCGTTAAGTCTAAGATACACGTTTCTGCCTCTTTTCCACTGTAATCACGGAGCAATGCAATTCCATTGCCAAAATTTTTCTGCTCATTTGTGAAAAAATCACCTTCGACTGGACTTAAATCTATCCCCCACGCATGCCAATATAATTGCTCGCCCATAACGCCATAGTGATTTTTCAATCGTGCAAGCGGAAAATGAGCTAATTGTTCAAGCTGATAAATACCAAATCTATTCAAGTTCTTTTCCATTCGGGAGCCAATCCCCCATATTTCGCCTATTGAGACTGGCCATAATTTCTTTTCGACATCTTCATAACGACATATTGCAATCCCCGATTTTTTTGCATAAAGGTCCATGACAACCTTCGCTAAAAACTTATTATCTCCTATGCCGATGGAACACACGAGGCCAAATTGACGATATATATCACGTTTGATCATCTTAGCAATCTCCAAACGATCTCCAAATAAACCCTTTAGTCCATCTACTGTAATCCAAACCTCATCAACGGAATATTGATGCAAAGCCTCAATTGGTACATAATGTAAAAGCATTTTTGTAATTTCAACGGATTTTTTTAAATAATCGCCCATACGCGCTTTTACAATCACTATTTCAGGGTCATCCGGGATCTCATAAAAACGACTCACATTGCTTAATCGATATCTTTTTTTAAGTGCAGGTGAAGCTGCTAGCACAATACTACCAGAGCGATTGGGGTCACCGACGACAGCCAATAGTACTTTCATTGGATCATAACCGAGCCGTACAGCTTCAACACTAGCGTAAAAAGAGCGCACATCTATACATAAAACATCATGCCTGGGATAGTTCGAATAATTCAATGCAATCACCTCATCAAAAGGAACATTAGTTCTTATTATAAACAGAAATGCATATAATAACAATGTTAAAAAATAACAGTACATACGTTCCTTATTTTGTGATAAAATAGAACAAAAGTTTCTATATAGGAGCGGTGATCAGATGAAGTTGTTTAACCATACGATTAAAGAAAAAGCAACGTTAGAAATGATTTATCTTGCTGCCAATGGAAAAGTGACACAGCGTTTTGTAAGAGTTGTGGAGATACACAATGCGCATATGCTAGCTTATTGCTATTCCCGTAAACGGTTAAGAATGTTTACATTTGAGAATATACTAGCAGTACGAAAAACGGATGGGGGTTTAAGTGCATAATGGATGACAGAGGGTCTAAAAAATGGTCTGCCATGATGTTACCGGAGCACATCAAAATGCTAAAAGAAGTTCAGAGGGAGTATTATTTAGAAGAGAAACCTGCATTAGACGAACAACAATTAGAAGAAATTAACTTTAAGCTAACACTAGCCCAAAAAGATCATTTGTTAGTGGATGTGAAATATTATATAAGCGGCGAATTCAAGCACATTAAAGGCCATGTGGATACCATTGATTATACAAATAGGTATATCCGTATTGATAACAACAAGCTAGAACCGACGAATATCATTGAAGTTTTAATAACGTCAGGGACATAGGGGACAGGTCCATTGTCCCCCTTCCCAAGCAAAGCTTTAATGGGACAATGAACCTGTCCCTATGTCCCACCAGCTATTTCTTACTGGCAGCTCTATGAACAAAGGTGAATAGTACTAATGCAATTAGAACGAATATGCCACTTCCGATTCCTACATAATTGACAGAACTTACATTGATGATGCCTCCTCCCACAAATGCACCTAGTCCAATCCCTGTATAAAGAGCGGAAGCACTGAATGATAAAACCATTTGGGCCTGTTTTGGGTTCAAAGCGATGAGAAATGAATTAAGAGCCGGGTTCATACCGAAACCAGGAATTCCCCACAATATTGCCACAATGGAAACCATAACAATAGCAAATACAGACGGGGGTAACAGTGACAGGAGTGAGAATGCTGCTAATAACACGGCGAAACCTCCAAGTGATAGCTTTAATGTTTTCGCAGCACCAATCTTGTCCGTAAAATAACCCCCAACTAAATTTCCAAACAGTGCACCAATGCCAAACAACATAAGAAAAACGCTGATATTTTCTACATTCGTAATCCCTGTAATGATAGGAGCGATATATGTATAGGTCATGAAACCACCAGTGGTTCCAATAATGTTGACACATAATGTTAATAAAATTAGCTTATTAAAGCCTTTTAACCTTTCCCTAATCGTTAGTTCTGCTTCTCTTTCCATTTTAGGCAGGAATACGGAAACACCTATAACAGTAATGAAAGAAACCACTGCTACAAAAACAAAGGAGTAACGCCAATTAGCCGCATTTCCAATCCATGTTCCAATAGGTGCGCCTAGAACTAATCCGATTGTTATTCCCGCTAATATAACTGACAATGCTTTCCCCCTCATTTTATCAGATGCCAAATTAGCAGAAGCAGTCATTGCTAAAGGTGTAAATATAGCAGCAGCTAAAGCAGCTAGAATTCTGGTAAGAAAGAGCATTTCAAGCGAACTGACAACTGCAGAAAGTGCATTTGCAATGGCGAATACTAACATAGATACGACTAAAAGTGTTTTCAATGGCAAATTCATCGTTAGCGTCCCAAAAATGGGAGCCCCTACAGCATAAGCAATGGCAAATGCCGTAACCAACTGACCTGCCGCAGCAATCGTAACATTCATATCATTCGAAATATGAGGTAATAAACCAGCAATAACAAAATCATCTGTACCAATTATAAAAGTACCTATGACCAAAATGAAAATACGGTAATTCATTTTTTGGAGTCACCGCCCTTACCTTGGTTTTCTACATTGGTCCAAAAATCAATGACATTTTCTAATTCTCTTTCAGCCTCCTGTAAATGATTTATTTGCACCCGCGTTTTCTCCAATTTTTCGCTATAAAGAGAAAGTGCCGTAGAAGCACAATCAGAGTTATGATCTATCGGATGAAAAGATTCACAGGACATAACAGGAAAAATCTCATCCGCATTTAAACCTAATTCTAAAAAAAGTTGGACTGCTTTAACACGCTCCACATCCTTTTCGGTATATACACGATATCCATTTTCCAATCGCTCCGGATCAATTAATTTCTTCTCCTCATAATATCGAATGGACCGAATACTAACGCCAGTTTTTGATGATAACTCACCTATTTTCATCATCATTCCCCTCCCAAGTTACTACGTTATAACCATAATAAAGTATGACATGGTGTGAGGGTCAATAGGGACATGGGGACAGGTTCCTTGTCCCAAAACAAAGCTTTAAAAAGGGACAATGTTCCTGTCCCTATGTCCCTTTTAAATAAGCGGATAGTATGGTTCATAGCGGGGGTTCGTATAATATGGTGGTCGTTTCGCAATGGCTGGCATCATCCAGTTATATTGTAGATATTCCATGCGTACTTTTTGATCGGATTGATGGATTAAAAGCCATTTTATAGAAGGGTTAAATTCTACTTGCAATGCTGTCACCTCCTTTTTTAGTATCCTACGTATCCATATTTGATTTGGAGCAAGTCTATGGCAGTAAGTTGTTGAGACATGCACATACGCTTTCGCCTAGTCATATGGTACATAGGATAAACGACCAATGGGAGGTTTTACATTTGCGTGACGAGCGTGACACAGATAAGAATGGCAAACAAATGCCAACAGAAGAAGAATTACAAGAAATACGTGCATACCAAAAATGGTTTGCGGACAATCAGCAAACAGATCCATACCCCCTTTATCCAAACTATGGAAGCATAACCAAATATGAAGAGGTTCCTCTAAGTAATCCTGAACAACGTCAGCTTAGGCAACCTGGACATGAAGATTTCATGGTTCCGAAACCAATCATCGAAAATCCCAACTACAAAGGCAGCGGAAAACTAAAGGACAAAGTAGCTTTAATCACTGGTGGAGATAGCGGTATGGGAGCGGCAGCAGCTATTGCCTTTGCGAAAGAAGGCGCCAATGTTGCCATTGCTTACTTAGATGAGCATCAAGATGCAAGACGCACCAAAGATAGGATAGAGGAGCTTGGCGGGCAATGTCTTTTACTGCCCGGTGATTTAAAAGAAAAACAACAATGTAAAACCATTGTAGAACAGACCATGCATACATTTGGCCAATTAGATGTGCTATGCAATCATGTAGGAATCCAATTTCAACAAAATAATTTAATAGATATAACAGATGAACAGTTTGATAATACGTTTAAAGTCAATGTCTACGCGCACTTTTATACAACCAGAGCCGCTTTACCCCATTTAAAAGCTGGAAGTTCCATCATCGGAACTACTTCTGTGGTCACTTACGCAGGTGAGCCGCTATTAATCGATTATTCTGCAACCAAAGGCGCTATCGTTGGATGGACACGATCATTGGCAAAAAGCCTTGTTGACAAAGGCATCCGGGTAAATGCTATCGCCCCAGGAAGAATATGGACACCGCTTATTCCCGCTAGTTTCTCCTCCGACGTCAACGCGCTACATGGACCGAATCTATTCAATCGCGTAGGTCAACCCTTTGAACTGGCACCAACATTTGTCTATCTCGCCTCGGATGATTCACGATTAGTAACCGGGCAAGTACTACATGTAGATGGCGGAGAATCTACTAATTCGTAAGAGGGACTTGGGGACAGTTCCCTTGTCCCAAACAACGCTTTAAATGGGACGATGTTCCTGTCCCTCCGTCCCTCATGCATATTGGAACAAGCGTTGTTCATAACCATATAATGTAGATCAATTTTTCATAAGGAGGAAATAATGAGCGATAACAATCAACATCCTCAGCAAGGGAAACGCATTCCCGTTCGGAAAACAGCGGCAGCAAAGGAAAATATGCATTCTGTTCGCCAACATCAACAATCGGATAATCCAGCACCGTCTTATACACAAACGGTTGGCAAGGATGGCCCGATGCTGGAGCAAGATAACATCTTCCATGAAAAACTGGAAACCTTCCTTCACGAGAAAATCGTGGAACGGCCTTTACATGTAAAAGGGTTTGGCGCTTTCGGTTATTTCGAAACGTTAAATAGCATGAGCCGATACACCAAACTCCCCTTTCTGCAGCAAGCCGGTCAAACGGTTCCTGTTGCAGTCCGTTTTTCGCTTGGGGCAAGCAATAAAGGTACGCCGGATACATCGCGCAATATTCGTGGGTTTGCTACGAAGTTCTATACAGACGACGGGATCTTCGACCTTATTTGCAACCATCTCCCCGTCTTTTTATTGCGCGATGCTATGCGTTTTCCAGAAAGTATCGCAGCATTATCCCCATCACCACGGAACAACCTAATGGATCCGAACCTGCTTTGGAGGTTTGTCGCCAGCACGCCCGATGCTACTCACTTTATCGTGCGTCTCTTTTCAGATCACGGCACGGTCAAAAGTTTCCGACACATCCCCGGTCACAGTGTCAGTACATACGTGTGGCGAAATGCAGAAGGGAAACGTTATTACATTAAATATCAGTGGCTTCCATTTGATGGCGTGGAATATATTACAAGCAAGGAGGCAGCAAAACTTGCGGCAATGAACCCCGATTATGCCGGTGAAGATCTCTTCCAAACAATCGCGAGCGGAGAAGTGGTAGAATACGGGCTGTATGTACAAATGATGGATCCGGGAGATGCAGAACGGCTTCCATTCAATCCCCTCGACGACACAAAAGTGTGGGATGAAGAGATGTATCCTTTCCACCCGGTCGGAAAGATGGTGCTCAATCGCAATCCTGACAACTATATGGAGCAAGTGGAGAAGATTGCATTCTCCCCATCGAACTTATTAGATGGTGCAGAACTGTCTGATGATAAGATACTACAAGGGCGAGCAAATGTATATTGGGATTCGCAGCGTTATCGCATCGGCCCGGAATTTCGCAACGTGCCAGTGAATGCACAAAAAAATTGGCAGCCAAGCGATTTGCAAACAAGTGGGGAAGGCAGATATGTAGAAGGGAAACTCGTGCGTTCGGATATAGAAAAGCAAGATGATTTTTCACAAGCAGGCGATTTCTATCAATCGTTATCGCAAACAGGAAAATCTCACCTTGTCGCCAATCTTGTCTCCGCCCTGACAGGAATACGACGAGACTATCAAGCCAAGGCACTCGAATACTTTTCTCTTGCTTCCCGTGAACTCGGCGAACGCGTATCAAACGGATTGCGAGAGTAAATGACGGAGGATGGAAATCATATGCTTTCCATTCTCTTTTCTTTGGCCTCCCTCCCACACTTATGGAGGAAGAAAGTTTTTATCATTTCTACTGCCAACGAAAAAGCCCATATTTCGGGGGACACAGGGACAGGGGGACACAGGGACAGGTTCCTTGTCCCAAGCAGCCTTAAATGGGATAAGGAGCTTATCCCTGCTTTGTCCCTGTTCAAACAGAATCTCGCTCAATAATTCGATAGGGGATTTCCACTTTTTTATTCGATTTCTTTATAATTAAACTGCAAGCTTGCTCGCCGATTTTTGTCAGCTGATGATCTACTGTTGTCAGCCCTAAACCAATTCCAACAGACTGATTTTCTTGACCAATAATCGCTAAATCCTTAGGAATACCCCATTTCTTCGCTTTTACATTCAAATATACTCCACTGGCTACTTCATCTCCATTTGCATAAATCGCAGTCGGCCTTTCCGACAATCGCAAAAATTGTTTGCCCGCGTCACATCCATCTTCTAAACATTGACAATTGGAAATATGATAACCGGGTGGAATCTCACCAAAAACTTCGCGATACGCTTGTATGATTTTCTTTGTACTGTTGCTATCTATTCTGGCTGTTGTAAAAGCGACTGCATGATGTCCCTTATTTTTTAGCAATTGAAAGGTATCTAGAAAAGAGGAATAACGTTCTGTGTAGGAACAACCAATTTCATGATGCTGTACATATTCACAAGATACGATTGGTCCAAACGCGCTATAAGGGATAATGGTTTCCCAGTCATTCGCCCTTGATGTAATAATGATCCCGTCAAATAGCTTGCTTTTTAATTTCTCCAGGTATTCCAATTCTTTTTCTTGGTCATATTTTGACGGAAGCATGGTTATCAAAAAATCATTTTCCAAAGCTTTATTCAGAATACCATTTAGTAGTTGATCAAAAGCCGGATTGTTGTTGTATGGAAGAATGACTCCGATCGTTTTCGTTTTCCCACGAATTAAATCAATTGCATTCTTATTCGGTGTGTACTTCTTCTCCTCCATTACTTTTAAGACTGCCTCTCTTTTTTCATCGGAAACATATTTGTGATTATTAAGAACTCTGGAAACGGTAGAAACAGAAACTCCCGCTAACTTTGCAATATCATTAATATTTGCCATAACCAAACTCCTATAATGAACGAATTTTTACAGAAACTTCTTAAGCACTTAATTTCTGAAAAGCCTGTGTAAAATGATGAAAGTTTCCTTTATAAATCCATTTCACCTTAATACTGCTCTCATCGCTCTCTCCCACAATCAATACGGAAGATGCCATATCTATCCTTGCTTTTGAAAACCAAAAAGATTTCTCAATATTTATTTGTTTATTACTAACTAGGTACAACCGCTTATTCGTTAAAATCAAATTCCCAAAATAGACATTTTGTATTCCATCAAAAATTTCAAACAATCCTTCCAGACATGACACTATCTTTTCATCAGATTCCAGTTTCATTGGTCTGTTCATTTTCTCCCTCTCCCTTTGCTTGAATAACTGCTTATTTTTAATGTAATTTATGAAATCCATTTCAAGTCAAGAGGGAAATTTGACAGACACTTCCTCTTTTAGGACAAAGGGACAGGTCCCTTGTCCCAAGCAACGGTTTAAATGGGACGCTGTTCCTGTCCCCGTGTCCCGCGAACGCTCCAACTTACTGCTAATACGACGAGGAGTGTGGCGCATCCGATATAGAGTATTTCATAGCCAAATGTGAATGATAGCAAGAGGTAGCCAATAAAAGGGCCACAGGCTGCTCCCATATCCTGAACTACTGTATAATAGGTGAAGAAGCGAACGGCTCCAGCTTTCTGTGAATGATCAGCAGCTATTGCATCAATGAGCGTTGTTAATGCTGTAGACGTCAACAAAGCACCTATTGTAATGAGGATCCAAATCAAAGGGAAGAAGGAAAAGGCTAATAGTGGAAAGCTTACACTTCCCACAAGTAAGGATCCGATTAAAAATGGCTTCCTCCCTTTTGAGCCATCCGACCAAAGACCAACCTTCGTCGCTAAAAAAGGCTCCCACATCCATCGTAATGCTTGCAGCCCTCCTGAAAGAGCAGAAGCAGCAATAATAACATTCAGCACTTTTACCTCTTCCCCATAATGATAAATGATCAGGGAGGATAACGTTGCCATAAGTACCCCTTGTATGATAAACGTAATAAAGAAACCACTGCTCATGATAAGCACATGATGCTTTAATATATCAAGCCCAAGAATGCTTTTCTTTCTTCCCTTCGACCTTGATTTTGATAAGAGCGTTTCACCTTGAAAGAATACACCTAATAAAACCACGCCAATACCGGAAACAAGACCAAATGACAGGGATATCCAGGTTAGTCCTAAAAACGGCGTCAATACACCGCCGACAAGCATGCCCACAAGACTTCCCAATCGATGAAGACCATTATATAAGCCCATCGCTTCCCCTTGCTTATGAGGGTCACCGTGAACAGCCACGGTCGATAATCCGCCAATACGCAAAAACGCCCAAGCAAGTCCCCATAAACAACGAAGGATCAACCACGCCAAAAAACCCGTGGCCAATCCATAACCCGCAGTTGTAATCACGCTAAGAATAACAGCAAATAATAGCCCCTTTTTCAAGGGGATTCTTTCATACATCCAGCCAACGAGGGGATTTAGCGGTAAACGAACAAACCGATTAACAGCAAGTAGCACACCCACTTGCCAAATCCCATCCAAGCCAGCCTCTCTCCAATAAATCGGAAGCGCAATATAAAGCATGGAATCGCCAAGCAGACAGCAAGCGGTAACTAAAGCAATGATAACGATATTGCGCTTATGTTTATTATTATTTTCGATATGAATAGCAAACACCTTCTTCGTTAGGATAACGTTAATGATAAGGCCATCAAGCGAACTCGGATGAAGTATGTACCTCTTTGTTACAAAATCATTTCATTTTCAAGATTACTTGAATTAGATGGAAGCATTTGCCCCCTTCTATATATTCTCTTTCATTCTGTTTGTTATTTTTTAACATTCTAACAAAATGGCTCATTTTATAGCCACTATTTCTACCATTTTGTTAAACGTTATTATATCAAAAGAAATCTCTCATTTACATGAAAGGTTTATTCCTATTGTTTCATTATGCAAGTAGCCACCTTCACTGTGAAGTTATCAATCTGAACGCCCCTATCTAAAAAGCTTATCATGATGCAATATGATATAAACAATCCTCCTCATCACTTGCAGAAAAAAGAAAACCGAACAATCGTGCTAAAAATATGATAGCAAACGCTTTACAAACAGGAACATTTGTTCTATAATCAGGCTATATTACTATTGTTAATAGACCCCCAGAAGGTCACATGAAAAAAACGCCATTTTCATGCCACCATACCGATTTTCGCTACGATAGTAATGAAAAAGAGAGTTCTATGAAGCATTGCTTTTTAGACGAGGGGAGATATTATAAATGGATAAAGACAATGTAACGTTCGAAGAGATTTTCAAGCAGAATGAACGGAGAATTCATTACCATATTCACAAACTGAATATTAGAGACACACATCAAGAGTTTTACACGGAAGGACTAGTTGCAATGTGGAATGCGTATGAGAAATATCAACCGGACAAAGGACCAATGGCGACATACTTTAACTATACGATTCGCAATCGTATGATCGATTTGATGCGCAAACAAAATAAACAACAGGAAAATGTGAAGCATTACCTGCAAGCAAAGAAGACTCAGGTTGATGATGGCAATTATTATCGAAACGGTGGTGCCACTTATCCGGTAATGAAAGTAGCCGAATCAGATCGTACGCTATACGATGCGGAATTTTGGCAGGAAATACGAGGGCGGTTGACAGAAAATCAATGGAAATGGGTAAAGTACTACATTATTGAGACCATGCCGGTTAAGCAGATTGCCGAGCAGGAGGATGTTTCAGTTGAGGCTGTGAAGAGTTGGGGGAAAGAAGCCCGGCGGAAATTGCGTAGAGATTTGGATGAAAGGAAGTTGCAATCTATTTTATAAAGCTTCGTTTTAAACGTTAATAGGACGAATAAAACCAAACAGGAGACACTTGAAACTTGCGTGTAAAGTGTCTCCTGTTTGGTATAGGTGACAAGCGAAATCTATATAGGTATGCCAAGAAGTTGACTCACCCTCTGACATAAGAAGCCATCAGTCTAAATGGACAAATCCAATGATAAAAACGCAGGCCGTTCTTGTTCATGCTTATCGAGCATAATCTGTTCGGAATTGATGCCCTGTTCATTCAATACTTCAATGTTCTGCATGAGGAATTCGTCACTGCCAACAACATAGAAGAGTCCATTCTTATCTGTTGCAAGATTTCTCACTTCTTGATAGTAGTCTTTACGATTATCAACGAACTGTGATGTGAATTTCTTATCAGGTACTGATTCAAAAATATGAGTAAATAAGAAATCCTTGGATGAATCGATGTTCAGGGAATGCATTTGATTGACATTGTTCCCACGCTCGAAATAATCCAGCACAAGTGGTCTGAATGTTGCCAAACCAACTCCTGATGACAGTAGATAAACATTTTTATCTTCTCTTTTAAGGGGTACATTCGAATGCGTTTTAAATATGGCGACTTCATTACCGACTTCCAGATTTTGTAAAAGAGTTTTAAACTCAGAGCACTGTTCTCTGATACGCGTTGTAATACCGATTGAATTTTCATATGGTAACGTGGTGATTGACATGTGGCGAATCAGACTACGGTTTGGTTTATCTCCGGCATTAAACCCTTCCAGCGCAAAATGGGTATGGGAACCTTCTTCCCATGTAAAGCCTTCCGGACAATCGAGCATGTATGTTTTAATTTCAGGTGCCTCTTCAATAATCTTATTTATTTTCGTCCAGTATATTTGCATTATAGATCCTCCTTAATTCATGATATACCGCTTACTAACTACTATACAACAAGTGATAACGATTCTCAATTAAATGGACGTATTATTTACGATTATTTATTTAATCATTATGGTTCAATCAATAATTGATACTAAAACATGAGGATAAATATACTATAAGCCAATGTTTTCTACAAATGCTGTAAATGGCGGACTGCAAATATACGCTAAAATCTGATTGACGTACATTTTGGTATATCTTTACTAACATATTGTATTCCCTAATAAAGTTTACCTTATATCACCAGTTTTGCTATACCACGTTATCATTCGCCAACCAGAAATATGATTTATAGTTCATTTATTTTTTCAGAAAGAACGGGCGTATCCTGAACCATTTTCTGTGCCAGTGTAGAATCTGAAACAGCTTGTTGTACAGAGACAATAGGAGTAAAAGCAACAAGATTTAAAAATAGAAAAGTGATGAGATACACTTTCAAGAAACCAAATGCTCCACCAAGCCAACGATTTACAATGCCTATTAAAGGCAAATTTGCTAGGAAATCGAGCGTTGAACCAAGGATGCTCCATAAAATTCGTATACCGAAAAACAAAATCAGAAAAGCAATGACTTGATAATAGATATTTTCAATATTACCTTCTGCCGAACCAGGAGAAGGAATCCATCTTAAGTGCAGCGCAACATCATTAAAATAGAAAAAGGCACCTGCAAGCGCAACAAGAAATCCGGTAAAATGAACGACTTGTAAAACCAATCCCTTCCTCAATCCAATAACAAAGCCAATAACTAACATCAGTAATATAATCAATGTCAATATCATTTTAATCTCTTCCTTTCACAGCTTTTATTTCTAACCAAGGTAAATGAAAACATCTACTCATGTATGGCATTCTTGAAATAATTTCTAATGTGATAGTATGTTCTTACTTTATCACGTAAAGGTAGCTTTAAGTCAACAAGAAGTATTTACCGTTTCGATCTCCATTCTACAAAATAGTGTTAACGGTATGGTTTTTGAATTTAATCCTCTCCGGAAGTTACGATATCCGACGGCTCAACTAACAAAGTGTCATCTATTTTTCAATTAACCGTTAGAATACCTCCATACCTATGATATACTTAATTTATAGACGAATTCTAACATAGAAAAAACCATACGTTGAAAATATATTGATACAGTAAATGAAAAGGAGTGTTAATGTGACAATCCTAAAAAATAAGCTTGGTATTACTAACCAAGTTGAACTCAACCGCATGGAAGAGAAGATTTCTAAACAAAAAGCAAGGCAACTCTTTGACTCTGGTGATATTCATTCTATTGAAGTAGGCACGTTTAAAGGACTAAGCGAAATTCATCAATATCTTTTTGAAGACATTTATGAATTTGCTGGCATGATTCGAGATGTGAATATTGCTAAGAAAGATTTTCGATTTGCTCCTGTTATGTATCTAAAGCCTTCTTTGGATTATATAGACCAGATGCCCCAACATTCCTTTGATGAGATTATCGAGAAATATGTGGAAATGAACGTTGCTCACCCATTCCGTGAGGGAAACGGCAGAAGCACTAGGATTTGGCTCGATTTAATGCTGAAGTCTGGTATTCAAAGGGTTATTGACTGGAACTTGGTAGATAAAAAAGATTATCTAATGGCTATGGAGCGCAGTCCAGTAAAAGATATTGAAATAAAACATATCTTGAAAGAAGCTTTAACCAAAAAATGAATGACAGAGAAACATTCATGCAAGGAATTGACGTCAGCTACTATTATGAGGGCTATTCCGAATACGATATTGAAGATTTATAAAGGCAACAGTCTTGAACAAAGGACAGTTTTAAAATAGGCTTTCAAATTATATCAAGCTCACCACAGCGCAAGCGGTTGCTTCGAGGTAGGTTTTGGAAAGGCGTTGTCTATTTGCTCAAGATCTTGCTGGGTTAATGGAATTTCTGCCGCCTTTACATTATTTAATACATGTGCAGGGTTACTAGATTGCGGAATAGCAATGGTTTTTCCATTTCGAATACTCCAAGCTAATAAAATTTGAAAAATATCAGCTTGATGCTTTTCGGCAATTTCCTTTAAAACGTTTTGCTCTGTTAATTGGGTGCCGGAGCTATTATGTCGATCAACTGGGGCATAAGCAATAACTGGCATTTCTTGTTTGTTCATTAATGGGACCAGGTCATATTCGATTCCCCGATCTGCCAAATTGTAACGTACTTGATTTGCTGCACAATTTCCGCCCTCTGGAAATGTCCGTATTTTTTCAATATCATCTGTATCTAAATTAGATACGCCCCATGCTTTAATCTTGCCTTGATTTTTAGCCTTTTCTAGTGCTTCCACCGTTTCTTGAAGCGGGATGTTGACTTGCCAGTGCAGCAAGTATAGATCCAGATAGTCCACATTTAATCTTTTTAAACTGGCATCCAAACTAATTGGCAATTGTTTTTGGGAAGCGTTGGAAGGAAGAACTTTGGAAATAAGAAACAAATCCTCCCGATTTTGAAGATAAGGTTTTATAGCTTGAGCTACTAAACGTTCGGAATTCCCGCTCCCGTACATTTCTGCTGTATCAATGACTTGGGCTCCATAATCCAGACCGGTCTGTATGGCTTTTATTTCCTGATCACATTCATTTGACTTGTCCCCCATATTCAACGTACCTAAACCGATAGGAAACACTTCTCTTCCGGCAATTTTCACTTTTTTCATCGTTTGTCCCCTCCAGCTTTTCACATATTATTAGAAAGTCTATTTTATTTTGATAGTTTGGAGTGTCATTTATTCTAAATCTGAAAGCGCAATTCGATAAAGCCTATCATCACTATTTTCCGGAGTACCTCTGCCATCTCCATTATTACTTACAAAATAAAGATAGTTATCCTCAACCCGCACATCTCGAATTCTTCCAAGATCACGTATTACTTCACGATAATCTCCTGTTTCCAAATCAAATTCTAATACAGCTGATCCTCTTAATGCTGCAACATATAATTTATCATCGTCATATGCCATTCCAGATGGCGCCCATGTTTCTTCATTCCCAGAAGTGAATAAAGGAACAACCATTCCTTCTTGTTCTTCTTCCCCTTCAATAATCGGCCAGCCATAGTTTTCACCAGCTTCAATCACGTTCACTTCATCGTTGGCGTTATCCCCATGTTCACTGGCATACATTGTATCGTCGGGTGACCAAGTAATCCCTTGGGCATTGCGGTGTCCATAACTATAGACATAAGAGTCTGGAAATGGATTATCCTCTGGTATCGATCCATCTAAGTTCATTCTAAGAATTTTACCGCCTAATGAATCAAGATCTTGCGCTATTTCACGTTCAGACGCATCTCCTGCTGTTGCATAGAGTAACCCGTCCGGTCCTATTTTAAGCCTTCCCCCATGATGATAGGTACCACTAGGGATGTCATCAAGAAGTACACTTTCCTCACTCCATATATTGTCTTCTAACTGAAGTGTTACAACACGGTTAAACTGTCCTTCATTGCTTTCATACGTATAGTACGCATAAGCTTGATTTGATTCAGAAAAATCAGGAGCCAGCACAAAACCAAGTAATCCCGCCTCGGAAGCTGTGGATACTTCATGCTCTAGCTCTACATCTTGCCATTCTGCTTCCCCATCTTCTACTTGGACAATACTGCCGGTTCTTTCCGTTAAATAAAAGGTATCTTCTGACTTTTCAATAGACCACGGGACATCTAAATCTTCCGCAATAACTTCTAGACCTTCTATAGGGAGTACTAATTCTTCTTGTGAATCTTCTTCATTATTAGATGGATTTTCATTGTTCGTTGTAGCAGGCTGATCATCATTTGTAGAGCATCCAATCAGGAAAAGGAAGCCAATTAGAAGTCCTGATCTTATTTTCATCATTCACATTTCTCCTCTCGTTATATATTTATACGTTTCAAAACAATGGCAAAGATAGAAGCAACGTTATGTTCATAGGTTTGTTCATTTTGATTCAACGATACCAATATCATCTTTGAAGTCATATTAGCATGGTAAGAATAGCTATTTTAATTTTGTGTGTTACCATAAGTTCGTATGAATTTACATGAAACCCTCTATACCTCCTCCTTTTGTTGGAAATAATGTTACCCCATCAACCTGACTTTAGGTCAAATCATTTGAGTCTATTTTTGGGTAATTCATTTTGACACTCATAAATCATTATGATAAACTTCTTCCAATTCTAAAGTTAACTTTAGGTTTATATTTGAAAAGAGGAGATAAAATGACTTATTCCATTGGAGAAGTAGCTAAAAAATTAAACCTTACTCTCTCCACCTTACGTTATTATGATAAAGAAGGGCTCATTCCTTTTGTGGAACGCACCGATAACGGAACTCGTGTATTTAAAGAATCAGATATAGAGTTACTACATGTTATTCAATGCCTGAAATCCAGCGGAATGTCTATCAAGGATATTAAAACCTTTATTGAATGGTGTTCTATTGGAGACGCTACCTTGCAACAAAGATATGACTTATTTATCGAGCAAAAAGCAGTTGTAGAAAAACAAATGGAAGAATTAAAAAATACAATGGCTCTCATCGATCATAAATGTCATTATTACAAAGTAGCGCTCGAAGCAGGAACGGAAAATGTTCATAAAGACAACAAAATAGGAAATACCGTTTTTGATTCGTAGAAAAATAAGCTGTACTTTATTATGTTGTATAGGAAGTGCAGCTATTTTTCTGTCTCGATTACGGCAAAGCCTCCATTTGAAATACAGAATAATCATTCCTGTTCGACAGCTTTATATACCCTATTCCGAAGTATTATAAAGACAAAACTGATAATTAATGCAACAGCACCTACAAATAGGATTTCTCTTGTTCCAATTTGCGATATAATCATTCCTGCTATAGATGTCCCAATTGTTGTACCCAGGTTAACAGATGTCAGGAATAAACCATTTGCGAAATCCGGAGCTTGCGGAGCCGCAGACATAATCCAATACTGGTTGATGTTTGCCCCAATTCCTCCTAATATCCCCCACGCCAAAATTATAATAGCAGTAGGAATGGTCAATTCGGCTACAGGGTAAAAGATAAGATACAGCGCCATTAACGCAATAGGAAAAATCGTTACCGTGCGGATAGGGCTATTAGAAAGCAGCCTTCCTGCAATAATATTTCCTAAAATATTTGCCACCCCATAAACCAGTAGCATAATACTAATTAAACTGGATGACATATTGGTTACAGCACTTAAATATTCAGCGAGATAACTGTAAACGCCGAAAATAGCTGCATTGATAAGCAGAACCGCCAAAATCGAGAGCCAGGTAACTCCTTTTGTTAATATTTTCAACTGCGAACCATAAGAAAGCTTTTCTGTAACTGGCATGGATGGAACCAAAAAAATCGTCGCAATCAATGTGAAAATATTAACGATGGCGAAAAAGGACATTGCTGCTTGAACAGAAATTGCATCAGCAATAATACTGACAATCGGAACCCCTAAAACCATCCCGGCAGAAACACCTATAAATACTTTAGAGATTGCTTTTGGTGCTTCCTTTTCGCTAACGGAAGCGCCCGCAACCGATAATGACATGGAGACATAAAGCGGATGGAAAAAGGCCGGTATCACACGTGCAATCAAAGCTACCGTAAAGTTAGTTGTAAAAACGGAAATAACGTTTCCAATAACAAAAATAATCAATACCATTAGCATGACATTTTTTCGATTCATACCAGAAAATATTAACGGCATGGTCGGTCCGGCAATAGCTATCGCTAATGCGAAAAGACTTACCAGCAAACCGGCAGTCGATACACTGACATTAAAATAATCTGCTAAATCCGGGAGTATGCCAATAACTCCCATTTCGGTATTGATAATACCAAATACACCAACTGCTAGAATAAATATAAGTAAACCTTTCGAATTCTTCATTAATTATTGTTACACTTCTTTCTATTTCTACAATTATTATTTCAGTATTACCAGCCATTTATGGAGAAAAAGAATTGAAATTCTACTCTACTGGCATACTTTTTAGCAGTCATCGACTGTCATTTTTTACAGAATAGCAAATCCATAATGTGCCGTATTCCAATTCTTCAACAGATTTAAGTTCAAAGGCTGTTTCTTTTGTACTGGAATATGGTTCTTTCGCGACGAAGAAACGATGACCATCTGGATCAGCATTTGCGATCGGAGCCAAGATGACGCTGACTTCATCAACCAGTCCGTTTTGAACCATAGACCAGTTGAGTGTTCCGCCTCCTCCAACCATCATTCGCTTAATATGGAAGCGATTATAGAACTTATCTAGCATCACATCATAATCAATTTGATCAAATCCTGCGATGATATAGGATATTTTTTTCTTTCTGAGAAAATCTTTATAAGCGTTTGGCACTCGCTCCGTTAAGACAACGACAATATGAGAAGAGACACCGCCATAGCCAAAAGTATTCTCCTCAAAGGCTAATTCTCCTCGTGTATCGATGGCTAAATAATACATCGGCGCGTCGGGGTCAGCCACATAATCTCCTTCAGGAACCGGGCTTGCATTTTCATCGAACTCTGGTTTTTTGTAATGGGTTATATTGTCTTCAGTTGTCGTTTTACCGTTCAGGTAACCTTGTATTCCAAATTGCTGTTTTTCAGGATCCAGTGAAAGTTCTTGATATTGTCGGCTCGCTTCTTCAAATTCTTGTAAATCCATTATATCCAAATTCCCATCAATGGATGTATGTGTATGGATAATAACATATGGTTTTTGCATGCGTTTTCCTCCTCGTAAATTATCAGATATCTCCTGTTTTAAATGACCTTACGGTTATTACTACATATCGATTCTCCATATCATTGGAATCCTCCTTTTGGTTATAGCCATTGCAATGGGATTCTAGTTGGTCTTGATAACTGCCATCATGAAACGCTCCCTTTTTGTCATTTACGTGGTTATTCACATCATAAGCTACCCCTATTCAAATATCAAATACCTATACTGAATAATCAACGATGCTTAAAAGGCATATCATTGTTTGATAGAAACTCAATTGTTATCCTATTTCATTCCCTTTGCTAATCAACATAAAATTTTATAAAATGATACAATACAATTATCAGATACTTATATGAAGCAGGTTCATATATATAATAGGCATGGGAGGTTTTATGATGGAAATCCGCTTATTGCGCTACTTCATTGCCGTTGCCAATGAACAAAATATCTCTGCAGCCGCAGACTATTTATATATATCCCAACCGACATTATCGAGACAATTAAGTGATTTGGAAGCCGAATTAGGAACATCCTTATTCATTAGGGGAAATCGAAAAATTACCTTAACAGAAGAAGGAACGTTTTTACTAGCAAAGGCAAAGGAAATTGTGGGATTAGTCGATAAGACAGAAGCAAATTTTAACCGACCAGCAGAAATAGTTAGTGGTGAAATATACATCGGCGGCGGTGAAACCGAAGCCATGCATTTTATTGCTAAAACATTAAAAGATTTACGAGAAGAACATCCAGCTATTCAATTTCATTTATACAGTGGAAATGCAGATGATGTTACGGATAAATTGAATAGTGGACTATTGGACTTCGGTATTATCATTGAACCAACGGATAAACAAAAATATGATTATATGCAGTTACCAGCCAAAGATGTTTGGGGCGTATTAATGCGAAAGAACAGTCCTTTGGCTCATAAGTCTTCTATTCAACCAGAAGATGTAAAAGATAAACCATTAATTATTTCCCGTCAAACAACGGTCGACAATGAGTTATCCGGATGGTTCGGACAAAATATTACAGATTTGAATATTGCCGGAACCTATAACTTGCTTTATAACGCCGCACGAATGGTGGAAGAAGGTCTCGGATATGCTTTGTGCATCGATAAATTAATCAATACCTCAGGCAATAGCCAGCTTTGTTTTAAACCCTTAAATCCTAAATTAACAGCAGGTTTAAATATTATCTGGAAAAAACATCAAGTCTTCTCCAATGCTGCAAATAAATTTTTAGATCAAATTCGGTATAATATTGAAAACTATAATTCGTGAAGAAGAAGCTTCATATTACATACCAAGCCTCCAGCATATCTTGATTTGAATATACTGGAGGCATTTGTATATTGTAACGTCCGCAATAAGAGATTTTGCCAATAAAAGCTTATCTAAATCCATTTATTCCATCACGAATGGCGGTAAGGTATCTTCAAAAGAAACCATTGGCTTTTTCTTTTCTTCTTCCGTCACTAAGCATTGATTTAATGAATATATAATAGGTTCCTTATCCATGTTAACGCCGATAAAGACAAGCTCTGTCATCCGATCTCCCTCCACTTCATCCCAGTCTTCAAACAAAGCAGGATCCTGCACTCTTAAAGCTTCCTGTTCCGCCGCCGAATAACTAGCCAACCACCTGCCAGCACCTTCTAACGTTATCATAGACCCAGCTTGAGATAGGAATCCAGCTACATCATTTCTTGTAACTAACCAAAAGAAGCCTTTAGATCGGAGAATTTCCTTCGGCCAGTCCTCCAGCCATTGTTGTAATCGACCTGGATGAAATGGCTTTCTACTCCGATAGACAAAGGAACTGATGCCATACGCTTCTGATTCCGGTATATGCTCTTCATTCAATTCTTTCAGCCATCCGGCCCCCTGACTTGCTTTTTCAAAGTTAAATTGGTTCGTTTGCAATACGTGCAAAGGATCGATTTTCCCATAGTTTGTCGAAACAATGTCAGCTTCAGGATTTAACGTAAACAACAAATGCTTTAATTCCGCTGCCTTTTCGTTCGATATCTTATCTGTTTTATTTAAAACGATGACATTGGCAAATTCAATTTGATCCACCAGCAAATCAACAATCCCTCTTTCATCATCATCGGAAACATGCATGTTCCGGTCTACTAACAAATCTTGTGACTGATAATCCTCCCAAAACTGGAGTCCATCGATAACTGTCACCATCGTATCAAGCTGGAAATGCGTATTTAAATCGATTCCTAATTCCTCATCCCCGTATAGAAAACTCTGGGCGACCGGAATCGGTTCCGAAACCCCGCTAGACTCAATTAACACATAATCAATGTCGAGCTTAGCTAATTTCCCCAACTCCATGATGAGATCTTCCCGTAATGTGCAGCATATGCAGCCATTTGTCATCTCTACCATATTTTCTTCTGTTCGAACAAAGCCGCCTTCCATTACCAATTTAGCATCGACATTAATTTCACTCATGTCATTAACAATAATCGCTATTTTCAGCCCTTGTTGATTTTGAAGTAGATGATTAAGCATCGATGTTTTTCCCGCTCCTAAAAATCCGCTCAAAACCGTTACTGGAATTCTTCTATTCATTCTTCCTTCTCCCTTCTTTCACGATCCATATACACACGGCTCGGCGTGGCCCCTTTTTGGAACAAATACTTCCCATTATATCCTTCTGTTACCTGATCCACCTTTGCGATAACCAACTGACACACGCGCATATCGGCATAGAGCTTCACAGACACACGATTCGCATTAAACAATTCCAAGGTAACTTGTCCGGAAAAGCCCGGATCAATCCAGCCGGCATTTTGGATAAAGACGCCAAGCCTGCCTATAGAGCTCCTTCCTTCCACAAAGGCAGTTAAATGATTAGGTAAACTGATTTGTTCCAAGGTGGTTCCCAACATAAAGGATTGAGGCGGGATCGTTATCGTTTCCTTGTCTGCTACCTCTATTTCCTGATAATTTGCCGGCTCATCCATGGACAAATAAGGCGTGGTTATGTCATCAACAACTAAAAACTCCTTCCCTAACCGTAAATCAATAGATGCCGGCTGAATACTTAATTCCTGAAAAGGCGTAATAGTCATCTCACTGCCATATACCAATTGTTTGATCGTTTGTCCGGATAAAATCATCTGTTTGCAACTCCCTTCTTAAGATAATCGCCAAGGAAATGGGTTTGTGAAACTCGACCAGTCCTCACTCATTTCCAATTCACTCAGCAGGCAATGTTCCAAATCATCTGTTATCTGTTTACGGTCTAAATCCATTCCGATAAAAACGATCTTCGTATGACGGTCTCCGAATTCCGGATCCCAAGACGCTCTGACTTCCGGAGTATTTTCTACTATTTCTTTTTGCTGTTTTTTTGGCAAAGAAGCAACCCAATAAGCTAATGGTTCCACATCCACGGAAGGGCCTGCCTGTGACAGTAATAACGCTAAATCATGATGCGTTGCACACCAAATTACTCCTTTCATGCGGACAATCTCTTCAGGCAAATCCTGATACCAGCTTACCAATCGCTCCGTATGAAAAGGTAATCTGGAATGATATACAAATGAGCCAATCCCATACTCCTCCGTTTCCGGTGTATGATTTTCGATTCCTTCGTCCAATTCCTTTAACCAGCCAGCTGATTCGCTGGCCTTTATGAAATCGAATAGTTTCGTGTTTACTATTTCTTTTGGATCTATATTCGTGTGCTGCGTACGGATGATTTTCGCTTCCGGCTGTAATTTACGAATCACCTGCTCCAGCTTCTGCAAATCTTCCTCTTTAACCAAGTCGGTTTTATTAAGAATAAGTACATTGCAGAATTCAATTTGATCAATTAGTAAATCGGCAATATTTCGTTCGTCAACGTCGCTGACAGCCTGCTTTCTGTCAAGCAGTGAATCACCTGAACCAAAATCATGCCAGAAGCGTTTCGCATCCACAACGGTGACCATCGTATCCAAACGGCAATATTCCGCTAAATCAATCTCCATGGCTTCATTGACATAAGAAAATGTTTGAGCGACTGGAATCGGCTCACTGATGCCAGAGGACTCAATCAAGATATAATCGACCTCCCCTTTTCTCACCAGCTTTTCAACCTCCACTAATAAATCTTCCCGCAGTGTACAGCAAATACATCCGTTAGACATTTCAACCAGCTTCTCTTCAGTACGTGAAAAACCGCCCTGCGCTTGCACCAGTTCACTATCAATATTAACTTCACTCATGTCATTGACGATAACCGCCACCTTTAACCCCTCCCGGTTATGTAAGACATGGTTTAATAACGTTGTTTTACCGGCTCCTAAATAGCCGCTTAATACTGTAACAGGAATCCTTTTCATTTGTTTGTCCTCCTTTTAATTTATAAAATATAAACCAGCAGCAAGAAACGCTGCACTCACAACACTTGTTAACATTTGCTTTCCTCCGATAGATAAGGAAACTTTCCAGCCAAATTCCTTACCGATCGTAAATAATGTCACCAAACAGGCAGAAAGCGTAGATGCCAGGTAAACAAGAATAAAAATCTGACTAAGTGACATGTCCATTAATACATTTCCCTGTCCTTCATTTAAAACAAGCAGGCCATCCTTTCTGATAAAAGAAAAAATCAAGCCTGGTGCTGCCTCTACAGGTAAGGAAAACAGATACAATACCGGCATCGCTAGCCAGCTGAAAATAGATAATAAACCGATTGCTTGGAGCAGGGATGCAACCAGACAGATAACTAAAAATATCGGCATGGCTTGCAGTAAAAATTGTTTAATTGACCTGGCAACTTTCCAGGTAATTGCCTGACAGTTTATTTTTTGGATATAAGGAAGCGGCGCAATACGTGTCAGTTCATGTGCCCCATCCCGGTTCCAAATTCTTGTGTGAATCGCCCCGACGATAAATAAAGTAAATACATAAGGAATAAATAAAAGTGGAACATGAGCTGCATTAAAGATAGACAGCGTAGCTCCGATTTGATAACTGCATGCTGAACCGAATGCAATCAGGGAAACGCAAGCTGTACGTGTACAACTGCTACAGCCTCTGCTCTGAAAAACAGCGACAACATTACAGCCGAACCCCGTAATCACAGGAAGTAAATCCCTTCCGGTTAAACCAATCTTACGAAGCCATGGATCCAGCGCATGCGTTACATGCTCCTGTATGCCCGTTTCCTCTGTCAAGCTTGTCATGATGCTAATCAACAGAACAACAGGAAAAGCCCATAGAAACGAATAGGAGCCCAAAGTAATTAACCCGTAATCACCTATGATCACCTCAGCTAGAAAAGAAGGAGCCTGATCCACCCATAAAATAAGTGGATCAAGCAAATATTGCTCTATTATCGGCTCCAACCAGCTGACAAATAAAAAAGTGCCAAGTACCGGAAGGGCAAACATGGTAAAAATAAAGAAACAGGCCAATAGTGGTCCTGCTATTGGCAAACGGAATATCGGGATTAATTGATTCACATTATCGGTTGACGAGGATGGAAGAAAGTTGAGAATGCTTTTTGCCACTCCCCAAATGGATGCTTGTTCAATACAAGTAATGACTTTCTCTTGTTCTGCTTCCTCCATCTTTCTCGTATTAATCCAGACGATTGGAACCTGTAATAATCCCCTGATCCGATTTTGTTCAGCCTGAGAAGGCAGATATTTATCCCGATGGGTTGCAGCAATCGCAACCTTTTTTCCCTTCAAATGTAATTCCGCTTGCATCTCTATTAATTCTTCTTTCAGATTGGTTGCTTTCACGACTAATAGAATCGGCTTTTCAGCTTGGAAATGGTCTAAAGTAACTTGTGTGCTTTGACTGTCCATATCAAATTGAAGTCCGGGCAAGTCTGTTAAATAGATATTGGGTTGTAATTTGCAAGAAGCTTGTAAAGCAGAAATCGTTGATCCTTTTACATTTTTGGCAATTGCACTTTTATCACCAGTTAACTGACGAAACAGACCGGATTTTCCAACCGACTCATTACCTATCAGCAATACTTCATCCTGAATAGATGGAACGGCTTGGGTACGCTCTAGCATTGGCACATTTCTCCGCACGCTGACAGATCATTTAAATAAAAGTTTTCCTGCTTATACATTTCTAAAATAGATAAATCTAAGCTTAAATCCCAGCCGATTGTTTCAGCTATGACTGCATAACGCTGGCGGAATTTATAAATGTAACAAAAAATATGATCATCATGCCGCAGTTCTGGTCCTGCCAGAAACAGACCAGGAGTTGCAAGCGATTCATCCTTCTCATTCACAAGTAC
The DNA here is from genome assembly GCF_019837165.1 of Virgibacillus sp. NKC19-3. Classification (NCBI taxonomy): domain Bacteria; kingdom Bacillati; phylum Bacillota; class Bacilli; order Caryophanales; family Bacillaceae; genus Virgibacillus; species Virgibacillus saliphilus. The sequence goes on along the minus strand of NZ_JAGYHC010000001.1, from coordinate 1,163,582 downwards.
TTCATTATGCTCACCGCGTGTGACCAAGTTTTCGATTAGGGTGGTACTCCCCTCAAAACCGGTTGCTAGAATAGGTTTTTCCGGAGTAAAATATACTCCTCCGTCCGTTGTATACACATCATATCCGGATGCATTTGCTTCGATTTGGGTTACTGCTGTATTGCCCGCAACAGTTAGTAAATTCGAATCAAATAAATGGCGTACCCTATTATAAGTATAGACGGACAAGGCAATACTCGGATCACTGTTATCCAGTTCCCATGTATTTGTCCTAGCAATGACAGTAGCCTTTTTACCAAGCTTTCCTAATTGATAAGCAGCATCCATGCCACTTTCATATCCTCCGACAACGATAAAATCATTTCCATTCAGCTCCGCCCATGATGAAATCTGACTATTATGAATAGCAATATCTGCTCCAGGAAAAGGCCTTAAATTGGGATATTGATGCTGACCAGCTGCCCAAACCACATAGCGGCTCTGGTAAGTGCCTGCGAATGTCTCTATGGAAAAAATGGAATCCTTTTTGTTTACATGGTTCACTTGAACTCCTTTTTTAACAGGAATAGCAAAATGCTCAGCCACTACATTCAGGTATTTCGCGTAAGCAGATCCAGTAGGATGCTCCATATCAAGTGTATAAGCTGGCGAAGTTTTCGGAACGATTGCATTTAAATCCGTTTGTCCAAATCCCTGTGCCGGAAAAGAAGGGGTAATAAACCGCATTTCCTCCGGCCAGTGCAAAAAGGAAGCTCCTACCTCCTCTTTTTCCAAAACCAGAAAAGAGGCATTCATTTGCTTCAGTATAGCTGCAACACCAATTCCGGAAGGACCAGCTCCGACAATTATGACATCATATATTTTACTCACAATTAGCCTCCTCCAATCGTAATTATTACGACTTAAATACAAAAATTAAGCAAGGCAATATTGAAAGCCCCTTTCCAATTCTTGATGGTCAAGATGCTTTCCAATAAAAACAACCTCGCTCTGTCTTTTTTCATCCTTCATCCATGCATCGCCTTCTGTACCTGCAAATAGCATGTGTACCCCTTGAAACACAACTTTTTTATGAAACTGTTTAATAGAAAGTACACCCTTGTAACGATATAGATTTTCTCCTTTTACACGGACTAGATAGGCAAACCACTGATTCACTTTTTCTAAATCGAGTGGACGATCTTCCTGGAATACAAAAGATGTCACTTGATGATTGTGATGATGATGTGTTTCTGTTAATAGATTGGGATCCATGTTTAATGCATTGTCTAAATCAAAGGGTTTCTTCCCTATTACATCTTTGGTGTCTACGTTTCCATAAGTAGTATAAAACTGCTTAGCATTGGGATTCATATGCATCAACTGTTTTTGCAGCTGGCTTTTTTCATCTCCCGTAATCAAATCCAACTTATTTAAAAGCAAAATATCAGCAAAAGCAATCTGCTTCCCCGGTTCTTCTTCCTTTAGATGTTGCCGTATATGTTTCGCGTCTACCATCGTAATGACACTGTCAATTTCAAAGGCATCTGCGGTTTGCTCATCCATCAGAAAAGTTTGAATAACCGGAGCTGGGTTTGCCATACCTGTTGTCTCAATGACAACCCTGTCCATTTTCTCTTCCTGCTTCATTAAATTATTTAATAAGTGGATTAAATCACCGCGCACATTACAGCAAATACAGCCGCTGTTTATTTCAATGATTTCTTCTTTTGTTGGTATCACTAGCTGACCATCAATGGATGTATCACCAAACTCATTGATGATGACAGCAACCTTCTCATCTGACATATCATACAACAAGTTATTTAACAATGTAGTTTTACCAGCGCCTAAAAAACCAGTTAAGATCGTTACCGGAATCGGTGTCTCTTGTGACAATGCTTTTCCTCCTTATCCATCACAGGAAAACAACGTTCCGCCAAACGCTGGCGGAAATATTTGTTTTCCTTCCTGTCTTTTATTGTAAAATGAATATAGAGACAACATAAGCTGCCATGCCCCTACTGCACCTCTTACCAGCTTGCTTTTTTCACACCGGGAATTTGTCCTTTATGCGCATATTCCCTAAAGGCAATACGTGACATGTTGAATTTCCGTAAATATCCGCGTGGTCTACCTGTAATTGCACAACGATTTTTTAAACGTGTTGGCGAAGCATCACGCGGCAATTTACGAAGTGCCTCATAATCCCCTTTTGCCTTTAGTTCTCTTCGTAATGCCGCATATTGTGCAACCATTTGCTGTCGCTTTTTCTCTTTTGCGATTTTGGATTTTTTAGCCATTCTATCTTACTCCTTTGACGTGTTCTTTTTCTTAACATTTGACGACCAAGTTACCCCCACATCCATCATTAATGTGCTAACAAATCACGTACGATACCCTCTTCATCTAAATCGGAAGGATAATACGTTGGCCAATTCGTAACTTCCTCTAAAAGCTCCTCACGATCATCTCCCCAATATAAGTGGAAATGATAGGATTCCGTCGGAAAAATATTATGATCACTAAATTGAATATATTGGGGCATTTCATCGGATCCATCAACGAATTCAAATATAAATCGCACCCCTCGATTACCTGCTTCATAATCAAGAATTTCGTAGCCATCTGATGCATACGTTCCCGAATATTCATTGTCATTTTCGATAAATGTTACTTTTTCATCCTCAATAATAATGCGATCAAGATCTGTTTCATATCCAGTCGTATAATACTCCTTGTATTCCTCTTCAGTCATCTCTCCATCTTCTGCTTTGGTTTCAAACACTTCGTCTAAATCTCCGGATAAAAGGTATGGATAAACCGATTGCCAATCCCCTTCCCAATCAGACAACTCCCGATCTTCAACTTGACTATCTTCAAAATAACCTTCATATATTTGTTGACTTTCTTCATCATCACCATGATGGTCATCAATGACAACTTCCACAGGCTCGGATTGGACGCTTGGCTCGTGGTCATTATCGAATAAGACAGCTTTAATTTCTAAACCATCAACGGTTGCTTCATCAGTAAATGTTTCTGTCTCTTGTCCGGAAACAACTTCCCATTCCCCATTTTTGCCTTCTCTACTGTACCAGTGCCAATGATCAAACTGGGAATCCTCATCTAATGTGGCAGTTAGCTCAATCGTATCTCCGGTATGATAATGATCAGCAACTCCTTCGATTTCTATATCTTCCGGTGCTTCCATACGTGATTCGCTATCTTCTTGATGATCATGCTCCTCATCTGTATGTACTTCTTCTCCACCTTCCTCTGTTTCAACTTGCTCGCTTTCTGTCGCTTGACATGCTGTTAAATAGAAACTTAGCAACAATAAGCTTAGTAAACTAATTAGCAATCTCTTCATTTGTCCTTCCCTCTCCTATACATATAATTTATAAATCGTAATCGTTACGATTTGTTTAGTATTATATACGACAAGAGTAGAAATGTAAATAGGAATCATTACGATTTAAAAAATATAGAAATCCATTTAGAAAATGGACTATGCTAATCAGAATTGGAAAAAAGATATAGGGCAGATAATAATATTGAATTATGAAGCTCGATATGGAGGAGCTTACGCGTGCACGAAAGAAAATCCAAACTTATTCTTAGTTGAATAAGTTTGGATTATTCTTTTACATGCCTTTATTCAAGGTTAAGATTTATCATCCGAATCTTCATCTGGTTGTTTTTCTTCAAGATAGTTATATGCGCCATCTTGATCATTATTATCTAATGCATCTTCTTCCTGTTTCTTTTTCTCATCAACTTGACGCTGTGTAATAATTTCTCCATCCGGCGTCATATATTTTTTATTCATTTTTCTTGTTTCCGGATCAATAAAGCTGTAGATAATTGGAATGACAAACAATGTTAGGAACGTACTTGCTGTCAGTCCGCCAATGACAACAATACCCATCGGTGCAATTCCTTCCATCCCTTCTCCAATTTCCAGGGTTAAAGGAAACATCCCTAAAATGGTGGTAACAGCTGTAATGAGTATCGGTCTGAATCTGTCTTGAACACTGACCTCAATCGCCTCATACGCAGACATTCCCTTTTCCTTCTGCTGCTGGATATAGTCCACGATCAAGATTGCATTGTTGACAACAATTCCGATAAGCAGAATGATACCTACCATCGCTATCACACTCAGTGGGTTATTGGTAATCAACAAGGACAAGGCAATACCAATAAATGCTAATGGAATCGTCATAATAACTGCAAATGGTGCTTTAAATGATTCAAATTGAGCAACCATGACAAGGTAGATAAACACAATTCCAAGCGCAATCGCCAATATTAATTGCGGGATGGCATCATTGAGCATTTCCATATCTCCGCCCATAGCGTGCTCCGTATCTTCATGCAGATCAAGATCATCCACATCTTCTTCAATTAGCTGACTCGCTTCATTCAGAGAAAGGCTGTCGCTATAGGAAATGGTTAATTCTCTTGTATCTGCCATCTCATCTCTATTAATAAGCGTAGGTGATTCCCCTTCTTCCAGGGAAGCAATATCCCCTAAATCCACATAGTCGCCTTCATCATTTGGAATAGAAATATTTTCAAACGCTGCTTCGCTTTCCAAGACATCAGCAGGATATTTCACATTAATGGTAGTAAAGCCGCCAGTTTCCTCTATCGTAGAAGCTTCGACACCATTTGTTGCTTCATATAAAGCTTCTCCAACCTGTGCTGGCTGCAGTCCATTATCCCGCGCCTCTGCACGATCAACGACTACCTGTAATTCTTCCACCGTTCCTTCATTGCTGGATGTTACACTATTAATGTCCACTTCCTCTTCCAATGCATCGATAACATCGGTTTCTGCTTCGTCCAGTCGTTCTTCATCATCGTCTGAAAGATTCAGTACAATCGTATTTGGCTCTCCGGCACTGGCCTGTGACATCGGAACAACGTCAATCTCTGCAGAAGCATCGGTTTCTTGAATATCATCTTCTACTTCATTGATAAACTCAGAAGTTGTGATATTCCGGTCACTTGCATCTGTTAATTGTACGCTCACCGTTGCCGTATTGCTTTCATCCGCAAAAGACATCATACCAGAAGAACCGGTTGTGCTTAGATAAGCATCGACTTCATTATGATTATCCAATTCCGCTTCAATATCTTCCACGGTTGCTAACGTATCTTCCAGCAAGGTTCCCTGTTCCTTCTCAACTTCTACTGTTAGAAAGCCTTCATCCTGTTCCGGCATGAACTCCATTCCCTGCACTGTCAAGCCAACAGCTCCAGCAGCAAATAAGACAACTGCAGTAACTAATACAGATGCTCTATGTCTTAGCGTCCATGCGGTGGCGCTTCTCAAACGCTTCATATACCCTTTTTGCTTCCGCTTCGTTTCATCCATATTTTTCGGCTCTGTCAAAATACGGCTTGCCAACATTGGCACAACGGTTACTGCTACAAACAAGGATGCCAGCAGACTGAATACAACTGTTATGGCCAATGGCGTAAATAACTGTCCCACTAAGCCGGTAACAAATACAACCGGTAAGAAAACAGAAGCTGTCGTTAAGGTTGATGCGAGTATTGCTGTAAATACTTCCCTCGTTCCTTCTCTTGCTGCTTGCTTAGGGGCTTTACCCATGGACAGATGTCGATAAATGTTTTCAATAACAACGATCGAATTATCCAGCAGCATCCCGATTCCAAGTGCTAAACCACCTAATGTCATCATATTGATACTGATGTTTGTGAAGAACAACAAAGCAAAGGTGGTAATAACGGAAAATGGAATGGACAGCCCGATAATCAACGGCGCTTTCAAATTTCTTAAAAACGCAAACAGCACAAACATCGCCAATACCGCACCGCTGATAAGGGAAACATAGATACTATCAATCGCCATATCGATATACTCCCCTTCATCATAAAGGGTGCTGACGGATAGCTGTTCATATTCATCGTCTTCCAATAAAGTATCCAGTTCTTCATTAAATGCAGCATTTACAGAGGACGCATTCGCACCATCTGCTAACATCATTTCAAGTTGAACAGCATCTTCCTCGTTGAAGCGGGTAATCACACCACCGTTATCTTCCGAGATAGATACATCGGCCACGTCATCCAATGTCACTTCTTCGTCAGGTATATCGAGCAATACGAGATCACGTAGTTCATCTAACCCTTCCAATTCATTCGTTGTACGTGTGGAAATATTATACCCTTGCTCTGTATCCTCAATCGTATTGATCGGCATAGAGATATTATTTGCCTCTATCATTCCGGCAATATCCGATTGTGACAGATTATAGTCTCCCAGTGCATCTGTATCTAATTCCACCGCCACTTCCCGATCCATCAAGCCATTAATATTAATGGATGCGACACCTTGAATGGATTCCAGTTCATTTGCTAAATCATTAATTTGATTTTCAAATTCCACCGTATCCCCATTTGTCGATGTAGCTGCCATTTGTATACTTGGCATCATGGAAATATCAAATTCGATAAAGCTCGGATCCTCTGCCTGATCCGGTAAATCGGCAGAAGAAATGGTACGGGTTATCTCGTTTTCCACTTCATCGATGGTCATATCATAATCAAATTCTAAAAAGACCAAAGATGAAGCTTCCTGTGATTGGGAAGAAATATTCTGTAACCCGGTAACGGTAGAAAGGTCCTCTTCAAGAGGTTCCGTCACATTATCCAACACTTCTTCCGGTCCCGCTCCAGGATAACTTGTTGCAACAACTGCAACAGGTGGTTCAATCTCCGGCATCATTTGAATTGGCAGTCTGGTCAATGAGACTGCTCCAAGAATTAAAAGGACAAGCATCACAACGATCGTGAATTTTGGTCGCTTGATCGAAAAGTTCGATAAATTCTTCACTTGCAAAACTCCTCTATGAAATTTTTATTGATACTTTAAAATTTCAACAACGTGTTGTAATATTTATTATAAGGAGATGGAACGCATTTAACAATGCACAATTGGACTTCATTTGTTGAAAATCAAAAGGAGGATTTTTATTTTGGGCGTTAAAGAGCAAACGAAATTTAATTTGAAAGAAGCATTTTGGTCCATTTATAAAGAAAAACCGATCAATAAAATTTCGATCAAAGAAATTACAAATCATGCAGGATACAATAGAGGTACATTCTACAATTACTACAATGATGTGTACGACATACTCCATGAAATTAAACAGGAATTCGTGCCATCAGAAGAATTAATCTCAACCATTCTGCAAAGATTCCAGAAAAATGATCTGAATCATTTTTCCGAAAAGGAGAAGGAGCAGGCTCGTTACGAAATGGAGCAGTCCTATGGAGAAGATATGAATGAAAGAATCATGGTACTACTCGGCCCGAAAGGAGATCCGGACTTTATATACGAATATAAAAAAGAGGCCAGGGATAGAGTTATGAAGCAAGTAAAAAATCTGGATGAAAAAGCGCAGGTTAAACTGGAGTATATCGTGGAATTTCTGATTTCCGGCTCTATCCATACTTGGATGCTGTGGAGAGATAATCACATGAATATATCCGAAAATGAATTGAATGGGCTATTTAACGAACTAGCGAAAAATGGATTTGAAAAAGTACTCGTTGATATACTTAACCGTACGAAGTAAAGCAAAATGAAATGAAATGATGTTTTTCAGTATTAGAATAACAAGGCGATTACCGAATAGGAAAAGAAGATTTTCGCATAGGGATATCCCCTTTTCTTTATAATCCATAAAAGTATCTTAACCATAACGAATATCATTGAACGTACATGGAATAATGGAAAACTTACTGATTTATAGGGAATATATATCTTCGAGTATGGTTCTGGTCGTAGCTATTTCAATTCTTGTGCTTAACGTGTCCCTTTCTTTCACTGTAGCAATGATATTATTTATACTTTCATATAAATCTTCATATTCTCCTTCATCCCCAATTAGTTGTATTTTCCACTTATCCTTCTCATACATTTCCTTCAATTCATTTGCTTGAGCGGATAGCTCTTCCCAATTCGGTTGATCTAACCCTTTTTCAAATTCGTTAATATGATGAAAAAATGCTTCACCTCCAATTTGGTTTGTACAAGCAGTTAGAAAAAATAGGAAACATAATAAAATTATTCCTTCCCTCACTTGTTCTTCCTCCTCGGAATGAATTTATATGCCTATTTTGTCCCATAATAATAAAAATACTACTTGCAAAAGGTGGAAAGACATTATGCCTGAACTGGTTGTAATATTATTACGTTCGATCATAGCTTTCTTATTGTTGTTTTTAATGGCAAGAATCATGGGAAAAAAACAAATCTCACAACTTACTTTTTTTGATTATTGTGTAGGAATAACGATTGGTTCCATTGCTGCAACGATGTCTGTTGATCAGAATGTAAAAGCTTTAAACGGAATCATGTCTTTATTTATTTGGGGATTATTTCCTATATTATTGGCTTATTTGGGTATGAAATCAAATGCTTTTTCTAAACTAGCAGATGGAAAGCCGACTACCTTAATAAAAAATGGGGAAGTATTGGAAGGGAATATGAAGAAAAACCTTCTGAATTTAAATGAATTAATGTTGCTACTAAGAGAACAGAACGTTTTCAAAGTATCTGACGTAGAAATGGCTGTTCTTGAAACAAATGGCGGTTTAAGTGTCATGCTAAAAACAGACAAACAGCCTGTTCATGCAAAAATGTTAGGCATTCCAGTTGAACAAGAACATGGCCCAAACATTTTGATTATGGATGGTACCATCATGGAAAAAAGCATTGAAAAGCTAGGATATACAGCTGAATGGTTATTGGGTGAAGTGCAAAAACAAGGTGCTAATGAAATTCAAGATGTCTTTATGGCACAAATTGATTCCCGTGGAGAATTATATGTCGATTTATACGAAGAAAAGAATAAATTATTAACGGTTGAGGAAAGGGCTTTACTCGGATCCAGTTTAAAAAAGATACAAGCGGACTTAGAATCCTTCGCGTTAGAAACGGAAAACCAGCAAGCAAAGAAAATGTATGCAGAGCAGGCAAATCATTTAGAAAAACTTTTGGCTTCAATCTTACCATATTTAAAATAAAACATTACAATGTTCCCGATGATTTCGTTTTTTTACCAGTTAGGTAACTTCCCTATGTGTTACACATATAATAATGTTGATTATTATTATGAAGGGAATGAAGAAAATGTACTGGGTTTATCCTCCACCATACTATTACCCCTATGCGCCGTATCACTTTATAATGCATCCAGCTGACCAAGGAAATAGGCTCCAATTAGAGCCTTTTCAACAAAATGAAAACAACGATGCCTATAGAATAAGCGATTACGGTCCACAACCATTTGTTTTAAATATTCATGAGGCAGCAAAAATAAATACTACGTATCGTACTGCTATATGGACAGGAAAATATCTACAAGTTACATTGATGTGTATTAATATTGGGGATGATATTGGTATAGAAATACATCCGGATACGGACCAATTCTTACGAATAGAGCAAGGACAGGGAATTGTAAGAATGGGAGAAAGTAAGGATAACCTGAATTTTGAAAGAAATGTATCCGACGATTCGGCCATTATGGTTCCTGCAGGTACATGGCATAATGTTATTAATACAGGGAACACTCCATTAAAACTCTATTCTATATATGCACCACCGCATCATCCGCACGGTACAGCGGAAGCAACAAAAGCGGATGCGATGAAAGAAGAATAGTTCGGAATACCCTATTATAGCTTCACCTCATACCCTCAGGTATGCCACTAAACCATGAAAAGAGCCCACTTTTTGGTATTGTGCCTACGAAGGGGGCTCCTTCTATGTCCCATGTAAAACTCGTTACCTACATCTTGAATCAACCTTCTTATAGTCCAATAGTAAGCATCACTTTAACCCGGCAGCATGAAAAGAACCTTTTATCGTCATCAGTGAGAGTTTCTCTGCCATGTATTCCGGTGAATACGGCATGTCATTCTCCAACCAATAAGAAATAGCACCTACATACCCATGTGCCACATAATAAACGAACAGCTCCTTAGGGATTTCCATTTTATCAGGACGAGGATGAAGTTTCTCTAAGTAATCCAACATATACTTCTCTATAATTTTCAACAATCGCTGTTGGAAGGACGAAATACCATTCTCTCCCATCATTACCTGAAAAAATTCCCCATGTTGATAAATATATTTAGTTGCTCTTACATAAAAGGGATTCGGTATATGCGCTAAGGTTAATTCCTCTTCACTCTTTGGAGCAACTTCTTCTACGAAAGATAATAATTCCTCGTTTATGGTCTTCTCCAATAAATCATATTTATCATAAAAATGTGCGTAGAACGTTGAGCGATTGATTTGTGCTTGCGTTGTTAATTTCATAATTGTAATTTCCTCAAAATCCATTTTTTTAAGAAGTACTAATAACGCCTCTTTTAAAAACTGCTTCGTCTTAATTACCCGTAAGTCGTTGGATTTTTCCATCAGACATTTCCTCCTCTTTTGTTGGTTATCTCATTGTTCATATACACATTGATTCTTCCTGTTTGTTAAACAACATATCGCAATAATTATTCGGTTGTACTTCGATTATACCCGACTTACAATAAAGACAACAACATGTTGTTACGTTAACAATATAGAGGCTAAGCTTTAACATGATTGCTTATCCCGTATTTTCTTAGGAGGGAAGGACTATGAAAACAATTTCCATTCACGATTTAAATAAATCTTATACCAAACGTTCAGGAGAAAAGTTTTTTGCATTAAAACATTTAAATATTGAAGTCGAGGCTGGAACGGTCTTTACATTATTAGGGCCAAATGGATCTGGGAAGACAACGACAATCAACATGATTAATGGGTTAAACAGACCGACAGATGGAAACATAAAAGTGATGCAATTAGATCCGGTCAAAGATATGAAAAAAGTACGCAGCCTTCTATCTGTCGTACCCCAGGAAACAGCTCTATATAACGATTTAACTGCAAAGGAAAACTTACTATTCCATGCACAATATTATGGTCTGCCCAAAAAGGATTGGCACGTGAGCATGCAACATGCGTTAAACCTAGTAGGATTAGAGAAAAGGCAAAATGACCGCGTAGGAACTTACTCCGGAGGAATGCAGCGGAGGCTGGCACTTGCTAGGTCTTTGATGACATCTCCTAAATTATTATTGCTTGATGAACCAACATTGGGAGTAGATGTCCAATCCAGAAATGCGATTTGGAATCAAATTAGAGAGTTAGCCAATGAAGGCAAAACGGTTTTCTTAACAACCAATTCCATGGAAGAAGCGGAAGCACTTGCTGATCATATTATGATTATTGACCATGGCAAAGAAATCATTTCTGGGACACCGAAAAGTCTAAAAAACGAAATGGATAGAAATGCCCTTTTGCTTGGTTTCCAAGATCAAGAAACGGCTAAAGAAGCGGTAAAGGTTCTTCAAGGCACTTATAAACTGACGCAACATAAAACAGAGATAGAAGTACAGGTTGAAGATAGAAAGAATATCTTTGCCCTGATGAACCAAATCCAATTTTTAAATGACAAAATGATTCGTTTTGAAATGAACGAACCTACATTAAATGATGTATTCTTGCATTTTACTGGACGAGAATTACGAAATTAGGAGGTGTATCGTATGTTTCCGGCAATCAAAGGAATGATGCTTAAAGATTTAAAAACATCTTTCAGAAATCCTAGTATGCTTATTTTGAGTATCATTGTTCCGATCGTCTTTATTTTTCTCTATTCGCTTATTTCCCAATTGTCAACTACGAATCCCATCGTTATCGCTCAACATTCGGATGATCCTGCAAGCAATGCGTTAACGACAATTATGGAAGAAATGGAAATAGAGGACGGCCCTTATTATGAAATCAGGACACTGGATCCAGATGAAGCTTTTCACATGTATCAGAATGGGGAGGCTCCGGCTTTAGTCGAAATACCGGAGGATTTTGATCAACAATTACAACAAAGCGAGCCTCCCAATGTGAAACTCTATGTTCATAATATGAATTCAGACGCAACAAAGAACTTTCAACTTCGTCTTTCCCATGCCTTGCATCAATTTCAAGAAAACGAAGACAGTGAACATCTGATAGATATACATGAAGCATCCTCGACGTTTGAAACGGATATTTCGATGAAATTATATGTATCTATTGGATTATTAATGTTTGCCGTCATTTATTCTGGGATGGTTAATACAGCCACCTTGTTAACAAGAGAATGGGAAGAACGAACCAGTAAAGAAATTTCATTATCACCGAATGGGTTTGCTCCATTATTAATAGCAAAAGCATTTACTGCTTTCCTATTAACAACGGTTACTACGATTTTAGTCATGATTTTAATGGCTTTTACATTAAACTTCCCTATTGAAAATGTTTCTCTAGCTGTTATAGGCTGGCTGGTTATCTTATTTCTAATCGGTGCTTCTTTGGGAGCATTTACAGGAGTAACCATTAAAAAATCCTTACCAGTGATCACTTTATCCGCTGTTATAGGTATATCACTTTATTTACTGTGCGGAAATGAATCTTCCATTCGTGGTTTTGCTTATGGGGGGCCGATTGCATTTGTTTGGAGACTATCCAGCTATTTACCAATGTCCTATATCACGGATACGATACGATTTATCTTTGTAACTGGAAAAAACCATATCCTAACAAGCGCATCCAACCCATTAACAACAACGACAAGCTTTTATACAAGCATGATTACCATACCAACAATGATCCTATTATTAAGCTGGGATTCCATTGTGAAATTAAAAAATAATTTGTTTGCTTCCAGTGGGCAGTAAGCGAACAATTCGAAAGAGGTGAAATCAATATGAAATGGAAAACAGGCTATTATGCTATTGCTGCTGTTAATAGAAGAAATAGGAAAATATTATTTCGACAAAAACAATTTCTTGTAGCGCCTTTTCTCATGCCTGTTGTTGTCATGATATTAACAGCTCTTATCATGGGTGCAGGTGGAGATGACTGGCCTGTTGGTCTGGTAAATGAATCAGACAGTGTGGAGTCACAAGACTTTGTGGAAACGTTAGAGAATGCACATTCCAACATTACTCCTTATTTTTCTATCCGAGAAATGGGGTATGAGCAAGCCAGTGATGCTGTTAAAGCAGGCAGACTTCAAATGCTTATTCGGATTCCGGATGACTTTCCGCAATCACAAACGGTTTATACCGAAACATTTAATATTAATTCAGACATGATGAAAAATGTGCGATTGCGCCTGGAACATACTGTATTAGACCAGCTCGAAGAACATAATGAGCTTCAAGCTACATCGGAACTAATTACGGAAAAGGAAAACGATGTGTGGAGAGAATCTTTTATTGCAGGTAGCACTGTCTTGCTTGCGCTGATGTTTACAGCTACGATCACAGCAGCGAATTTATTTGCCTTTGATATCGAAAATCGAACTCAGAAAGAAATGTCTCTTACGCCTTTAAATAATCTTTTGGGTGGCGTAGGCATTATTCTTACATCCGTTTTCATGGCATTTATCTCAGGAATGTTCACCATGCTTGTTGGTATGTTTGCCTTTCGATTAGAGCCGGAGAATCTATGGACCATGTTTATCGGGATGATACCTGTCCTCATTATTTGTGCCATCTTGGGGATTATTATCGCTCATTTCTTAAAAAGATATCGCGTATTTCAGCCTATCGTTATTGTTACTTTCATGGCTACCTTTTTCGGAGCTGGTGGGTATTCAAGCGTAGCTGGATTACCGCCAATTGCCAGAGCATTTTCAGATATATGGGCTTTCTCCTATATTTTTGAATGGTTTAATCCTATTCTACACAACTTTAGTAGTGGGTTAGAGATTACGCAATATATAGCGTTGATTATAGCAGCCTTCATTTTCATGGCTATACTCCCCATTATTTATAAAAGAGAATTATTAACAAAAAATAGTGGAGGACAATAAGTAATACATGTGTTACACAACAAAGATAGCCCATGCATCAAACTCAAACTTTAGATGGGGGCGTTTGGCTACGATACGTCGTTCATAATACGTTATTCAGAAGCGAACAGCGATTTGACACAAATAAAATGCAAATCGCTGTTTTTATTTTCCTCAGACGATACAGGGAGAACCACTCCAGCGAAGGACACGAGAAACCAATGAGCAATTCTCGTTGAAGTGGAGAAACGAATGTATGTGCTTGATCGAGGCTACATATCCCTAGCAGTTAGCGACTTAACGGAATAATTAGATAGGATTACACATGGCTCGCTGCTCGCATTATTCAGCACCTCAAAACAAACCCAGCTGCCTCGGCGCAAGCCCTTCATATTCGATCCCGAGCAGCTCTTGAAAATCCTTGGCATTCCCGGCCGCATCTCCGCCGGAATTATTGTTGAACAGCACAATAACATCTTTGGATGATTTCGCCAGCTTCCAAATCCGCTCTTTCCACTCCAGTAGTTCTTCCCTATTATACTGATACAAATAACGGACTTCCCGCCAATTCGTATCGCCGCTATTCGGCTTCGTCCACCCATGTACATTCCGGCCATGCATGCGAACCAACGTCATATTCGAATCTGTAGCTTCCGGCACAATCGGAACCGAGCCATCCCCCGCTTGCGGTTCATCACAAACAGCATGAATCCAGCCTTCCTCCTTCATGAAAGAAAGCGTGCGCTCGCGAAACGCACTGCTGAACCAGGTCTGATTTCTGAATTCCAACGCTACCGGGGTGTCGCCCATCATTTTCTTGCAGTACCTTAAATAATTCACATTCGCTTTCCTGCAATCAAACCAGGGCGGGAACTGAAACAGCACCATCGCTAGTTTTCCGGCATCCTGATAGGCCTTTAGCGATTCCTTAAAAGCCGTAAACATCTCCTCTTTCGTCTCAAAAGGAATATCCCCACGCTGATGGCCGGTCATTCCCTGGTAGGCTTTGACGACAAAACGGAAATTCTCCGGGGTTTCCCTGACCCATTTAGTCGCATTGCGAAGCGGCTGCACGGCATAAAATGACGCATCCACTTCCACCACCGGAAAATGACTGCCGTATTCTTTTAGCTTATCCCCCGCCTTCATTTGCGGAGAATATAGGGAGTAATGGTCTCCCCATCCTGTTACACCAATGTAAATCATTCGAACACCCCATGATACATGACTTCATCCTTTGCGGTTATGATAAGTTTGTACTTGTCATCAACCGCTCTCGTTTGTTCATTTGCAGAAGAACTTCCTAACGATTCGCGCGCCTGAAACTAAGCGTAGCCAGCAAGATCAGCAAGGCGGTGAATCCCAGCAAAAAGAAGACTTCACCTGCCATGGTGACAGGCTGGCCGAAGAAGGTAAGGTTTAGGCCCATCTCCTGTTGGACTGCAGTACTTAAATTCTCCACATCAATCATAATATGTTTCATCAAGTCCACCCCGTAAGTAACCGGGTTCAGTGTGACGAGGAAGCTAACCCATCCGGGCATGTTGTTCAGCGGGAACAATGCGCCGGATAAAAAAATCATCGGCATTACCAAGATATTTACCACAAGTTGAAATCCCTGCATAGAATTAAGTAGACTCGCAACCAAAAGCCCGAGAGACGCAAACGCACAGGCAATCATGAACATGACCGGAAGCAACTGAAGAAACGATAGCAGGTCAACCTCTATACCGAGTACAGGTAACAATATAAACATCATAACCCCCTGCATAAATGCAACAGAAGCGGATCCCAACATTTTTCCAATTGCGATATTCACCCGGGATACTGGCGATACGAGTATTTCTCGCATGTATCCGAAATCACGATCCTGAATGATAGATAGCGATGAAAAAATGGACGTCATTAAAAGCGTCATGGACACAATCCCCGGAAAGATAAATTCCGTATAATTAAAATTCTCCGCATCCGTTCCTGCACGGACTAGTGATTCCATGGAACCGCCCATCCCAACGCCAAATACCACTAAAAAAAGAATCGGCATGGAAAAAGAGCCGACCATCCGCGGTCGATCTCTGAAAAACTTAATAACATCCCGCTGCCATATGGCTATAATTCCTTCCATCAGTCATTCCTCCTGTTAATCTCTGATCTCGCGGCCTGTAAATGACAGAAACACATCATTCAAAGTAGGTTTACGAATATCTAATCCCGTAAGTGGTGTTTGCAGTGTTTTAATGAACTCGGAAACAAACGCATCACTATTTTCCACCTTACAGTAAATCACGTCACCCTTCAGCGACAGATCCACCACATCAAAGGTTTCCCTAATTTCTTTCATGGCTGCCTCATTGTTACTCGTGGTGATTTCAATTATATCACCGCCAAGTTGCTGTTTTAATCGTTTTGGCGTATCAATCGCAATGATCTCTCCATGATCCATGATGGCAATGCGATCACTGATTTCTGCTTCATCTAAATAATGCGTTGTTAAGAACATGGTGATATTTTCTTTTTCCTTCAGCTTCAAGATATACTCCCAAACATGAGCGCGTGTCTGCGGATCAAGCCCAACTGTCGGTTCATCAAGAAACAGCACTTTCGGATAGTGAAGCAGCCCGCGGGCGATTTCCAACCGTCGCTGCATACCACCGGAAAATTTCTCTACTAATGTATGGATGCTTTCCTGAAGATCCACAATGGCCAGCACCTCATCTATACGGGATTTACGCTTGGCGCGAGGGACACCATAGAACTTGCAATGTAACATCAGATTTTCCTTAGCCGTCAACTTCTCATCCAACGTATTTTGTTGAAAAATAATTCCGATACTTTCCCGTACCCGGTTCTGCTCTCGGACGACATCATATCCATTAATCGTCACCGTCCCACTTGTTGGCGGGAGCATAGTGGACAAAATATTGATCGTCGTACTTTTCCCTGCCCCATTTGGACCAAGAAAGCCAAAAATTTCTCCTTGCTCCACATGAAAATTGCTATTCTTGACAGCCTGAAAGGATTTATAGTTTTTCTTTAAATGGTCAACGTCAATCAATGTGCTTCTCCCCCTTTTCTTATCGGTTAATGATCAGCATGTCCTAGCACGCAGAAAATACAAATCACGCTTTACAGCGTAAGCGTCTCACCCACGGGGTATAAGTACGGCTTTAGCTCTGATTACGCCTTAGGCTCCGCAATCGCTAAGTTTTCTTTATCGGATGGCACTTTCGTGTTATCTCATCGTTTTCGGCGCTGGTAGCTGGACGAAGTCGTTTATCTTAACCAGTTATCCATCAGCAAATACTTTCATCATTTTCTACTCACCAAGTATAACAGAAGTGGAAAATCTTTTCTGTCCTTTAAAATGAAAGCAGTGGCAACTATCACTATTCCTATAACTTCAATCATGTCGTTTTCGTTTATCGAGAACAAAAACAAACGGAGGAAGTGTTATATGCTAAACAAGTATAGATTAACATGATTTCGTATTGACGTGTGGTACAATCATGGTAAGGAGATACAGCATGGGAATTTGCAAAACAGTCTTGGATAAGTAATCGTCTATTTTACAGGAGGTGATGACGTGGAAAAGATACTACTTGATACGGATATTGGCGGCGATATTGATGATGCAATAAGCTTGGCATATTTATTAATGGAACCACAATGTGATTTAATGGGAATTACAACGGTGTGCGGAGAATCAGAAAAACGAGCAGCGATTGCTGATGCGATCTGTAAAACCGTGGATCGGGAAATTCCTATTATTGCAGGTTTCGATACAACGCTCCAACCTGTGCCGGTATATCCAACGCCAGACGGAGCTTCGGCATTAGCAAATTGGCCGCATGACAACTATACCAAATCAGACGCTCCGGCGTTCCTGTATCAGATGCTGAAAGACCACCCGCACGAAATCATACTCATCGGTATTGGCAATATGACCAATATTGCTACACTATTTCGCGACTATCCAAACGCGCCAGGACTACTAAAGGGCCTTTATGTGATGAATGGCTATTTTGCCAATGAACCACTGCCTGAGCCTTGGTACAATTGGAACGCTTGGGCAGATCCACTGGCTTCCAAAATGGTATTTGCCTCCAACGTGAAGGTTCATAAAGCGATCCCTCTTGAGGTTACAGAGATGCTTACGATTGATGCAGAGCGAGCCAGTGCATTGTTTCAAACAAACACACGCTTAACCCAAGCCGTTCTCGACTTTGGCAATGCTTGGTTAGAAAGCTCCCATTCATTAACCTTACATGACCCTTGCGTGGCCGTTTCCATTTTCCACCCGGAGATATGTCAATTTGAAAAGGGACTTGTAACAGTTGAAACAAGGGAAAAACCATTAATGGGTGCCACAACTTTTACACCAAACCAAAATGGACATGTAGACATCGCAAGAACAGTGGATAAAGAAGCTTTCTACCGCATATTGTTCTCTACATTGAGGAACGCGATATGAGAGAAATTCCACCACTTGTTATAAGTAGAGCCACTGCCGCGGGTGAAGCGGGAATAGAATGGTTGGCGAAACTGGATAACATTATTTCCGAAATGGAAAAGCAGTGGGAGATTGCGATTGGGCAATCCTTATTTGGCGGTTCTACTGCTTTTGTAGCAAACGCAAGCGACAAACAAGGAAAAAGGTATGTGCTGAAACTAGAGATGCCTGATAGCCTCGGGCAAGTTGATTTCTCCATGACAATAAAGGCTTTAGAATTGGTGGGCGGTAATGGGTATGTAACATTATTCGCTTATGATAATGAGAAAAAAGCCGCTCTGTTAGAACGTCTTGGTAAACCTTTAAAAGAGACTAGTATCTCTATTTCCGAGCAGATAACCATCATTTGTTCGACTTTACAAAAAACATGGTCTATTCCTATTCCCTACCATCATGCCGAATTACACAATGGCAAAGAGGTTCTTTCATGGTTTTCTGGATTTATCGAAACTACCTGGAAATCGGTAGGTCAACCATGTTCTAAAAAAACAATTGAACAGGCCTATCGTTTTCTCCAATCACGGCAAGCAAACGAGAATCCGGAAAATCATGTGCTGATTCATGGGGATGCCCATAACGCAAATATTTTGCAAGATTTATCCAGCGATAATCAGTTCAAACTGATTGATCCAGATGGTACTTTTTATGAAAAAGCTTATGATTTAGGGGTGCTAATGCGTGAGTGGCGTGAAGAATATCAACACCACCCCCTGACAACTGGCATAAAGCGATGTGAAAAATTAAGTCTCTTAACAGGAGTAGACCAGCAAGCTATTTGGGAATGGGGATTCCTGCAATGCGTGTCCACTGGTCTATTATTGATGTCATTCGATCATAAGTCAGGCAGGGACTTGTTGAACGTTGCAGAGGCTTGGACGAATAGAAGGTAACGGGTTATCCAGTTTGATTACCTTGATAGAGTAGGCGTGTTGTCTTCATGATAGAAGACTTCGGACACATGTCGTCTATCAAACGAATCAAAATGCCTGAAATAATGAAGCAATCGGTGTTGTGAATCAAACACCGATTTTCTTCATTGCTAACGAGGCATCATGATTCTCTTCCTCATTTATCAGGATTTTCAAAAACAACTCCTTTTTCATGCATGTTTTCATTTCGTTATTTTTTCGCCTTATCATCGACTGATTGTACATCATTCATTTTACGACACCTTTTTCACGTAAGGTATCTATCTCTTGCTTATCTATTCCAAAACTTTTCAGAACCTCATTTGTATGTTCACCAATTAATGGCGATGCAGTATCTAACGAGATTGGGGTGCGTGAGAACTTTGTTGGAGACATGATTGTTCGCATGGAGCCCATAATTGGGTGTTCAATTTCTTGCACCATTTCCCGGGCAAGAATATGTTCATCATTCAGTGCCTCTGCAAAATCATTAATCGGTCCTGCAGGCACTCCGTGTTGCTCACATTTTTTCACCCAGTACGTACTAGTCTTTTCCATCAATATCGATTCAATAGTCGCCTCCAGTTCAGTTACGTTCTCTACTCGTTTTGTGTTATCGATAAATCGATCATCTTCCATCAATTCCGGCTTATTTAGCACATCTTTACACAGACTCTCCCATGTGCGACGATTGGCACCGCCGATCATGATGTATTTATCCTTTGTTTTAAAAGCTTGGTATGGAGCGGATACGCGATGACGCCATCCTGTTGGTTCTGGAATTTTTCCATCGGCAAAATAAGCAGCTGCCTCCCAGGCAAACCATGGTAACCCACATTCTATAAGAGAGACATCAACATGCTGCCCTTCACCTGTCTTCATTTTATGGATGTATGCGGCTAAAATGGAGTAAGCAGCGGTTAACCCAGCTCCAATATCGTAAACAGCTATTCCTGATTTCATGGGGCGTCCACCAGGTTCACCCGTCATGCTCATCATGCCACTCATTCCTTGCGCTACAAGATCGAATCCTCCTTTTTTTGCATTTGGTCCCGTTTGTCCAAATCCTGAAATGGAACAATATATTAAAGCAGGATTATAATTTATCAATGTATTATAATCAATTCCTAATTTTTCGGTTACACCCGGACGGAAATTTTCTATAACGATATCAAACGCTGTAATCATTTCATAAACAATCTTTTTGCCTTCTTCCGATTTCAAATCAAGCGCCATACTTTTTTTATTTCGGTTCAATTGGAAGAAACTGACCGATTCTCCATCAATATGTGGACCATACTGTCTAGAATCATCGCCTCCATTTATTTTTTCAACTTTTACTACTTCAGCCCCCATATCGGCTAACGTCATTGTACAAAAGGGACCTGCCATAATTTGCGAGAAATCCAAAACACGCAATCCTTCCAATAGTTTCAAATTCAACACCTCCAAAAAATATAAACCAAACCATCTAATCGTTTCATGTCAAAATTGATTATTCATGAATCTCCCTTGCCAACTCTACTAACTGTGCTGCCTCCTCTGATGAATTAGCGAATTCATCTACAATTTTCTGGGACGCATCAAACCATAATTCTGCTTCTTCTTCACTCATCACATGAACTTCCACACCATTATCATTAAATATATCAACAACCTCTTGATTTGCCTCTTCCGCCGACTCTCTCACCCAACCTTGTAAATCTTGTGATACCTCTTCCAATGCCTTTTGCTGCTCTTCATTTAATTTATTCTCCCATGTATCCACACTAATGACTAATGGGTTAGAAGCATATAAAAATCCGTTTTCACCTGTGTAATTAAAATGATCTAACACTTCATATAAACTATAGGACAAGAAAGAGTCAAAAGAAGTTAACGTTCCATTAATGACATTCGTTTGTAAAGCACTATAAAGTTCTGATGAATCCATGCTTGTAATTCCTGCTCCAAGCTCTTCCATGAATTCTTCAGGTTCTCTACCGGCACCTCTCATTACTAATCCATTGACATTCTCTGGATGAATAACAGAATTATCTCCCTTGGTACCAATCCCCATAATCCCCCAAGCTGAGACTAACTTTTTTAAGCCATTCTTCTCTAATAAATGGTCGTACGCCTTACCAATTTCTGCGTTATCCCATTCCCATGCTTGGTCATACGTTTGTATAAGACCTGGCATGAGGCCAATGCTAAATTCATTTACTTTCCCAAGGTCATAGAAAGGAGGATAAATAGCCATATCGATAGAGCCACTTTGCAAACTACTGAATTGATCCGTTGGAGATACCAATGAATTAGCAGGGTAAACCTGAATATCAACTTCCCCATTTGTCTTTTCAAAAACTTCCTCTGCAAATCTTTCAGCTAATAATGAGCGATAGTCCCCGTCTCCATCTGTTGGCGAGGCCCATTGATGTGCTAAATTCAAACTAACTTCCGCATCCGGATGACGAGCTGAATCATCATTCGCACTCGTATCTACATTCGTTTCAATACATCCACTAAGAAAAGCGAAGCTAAACAATATAACAAATGTTCCAATAAATTTATTTATTATTTTCATATACGCTCCTCCTCTTTACTGCATGTTTCCTGCGAAATTTTTTTACTTACATCAATAAATCTGGTAGCCAAGTAACAACTCCCGGGAATATGGTAAATAAAGCAATAGCGATTAAGAGTAAAAATACATAAGGTAACGAACCTTTAATAATATCACCGGTAGGTATATCTGGCACAATTCCTTTAACAACAAATAAATTCAAACCGACCGGCGGCGTTATTAAACCTGCTTCCATATTTATTGTCATGACAATTCCAAACCAAATTGGATCAAACCCCAAACCTGTTATAATAGGTAATAGAATTGGCGCGGTCATTAAGATGATCGCAGCCGGGGGAATGAATAATCCTAACATCAACAAAAATAAATTAATAAAAACCAGAACGATCCATTTGGAAATATCTAAACCTATAATTAAATTAGCTAAGTCCTGCGGAATAGACAGAAAACTCATCAATGTACCAAGCAAAGCCGAAAAAACAACAATCATTAATACCATGGTACTTTCTCTTGTAGAGGTCAAAAGGATATCTATTAATTTTTTCCAATTCATAGACCTATAAATAACAATAACCATCAGTAAAGCTAAAATGGCACCTATGGCAGCCCCCTCACTTGGCGTTGCAATACCAGCATAAAGGGCTCCTAAAATAGCTACTAATAACAATATAAAAGGGATAATTTGGAATAATGACCGAAAACGCTCTGTCCAAGAGAAATTCTTTACATATTCAGCGCCCTCGGCTGAACTAACTTGAATGCCTCTATTTTCTAATTTTGTTGCAATATATATCCAAACACTAAATAATGTTGTCAATAACAATCCAGGAATGATACCTGCAATAAAGAGTTTCCCAATGGATACTTCCACTGCTATACCATATAGAATTAATACGACACTTGGAGGAACGAGAATTCCTAATGTACCTCCCGCTACAACTGCACCGGTAGCAATTGTATTCGAATAGTTTCGTTTCTTCATTTCCGGTATAGCAGCTTTGCCAATCGCTGCGGCAGTAGCAGGACTTGAACCTGAAATAGCTGAAAATATGGCAGATGCAATGACACTGCTGATAGCTAAACCTCCAGGTAACTTACCGAGCCATTTATAAGCAGCATCAAATAATGAAGTACTGGCTTTTGATCGTGCAAATATGGCCCCCATAAAAATAAACAATGGAATAGCTAATAAAGCAAAATCATGCAAAGCGTCGTATGTGTATTCTGCAAACATTTCATATTGAGTTGGACCTACAAATAATATCATTGATACTAAAGTTACAAATCCTAATGCAAAGGCAATAGGCATACCTGCTAAAATGATCGCTAAACTAGCTATCGCAATGATCACACCTAAAGTTAATGAACCCATCTCCTTCCCCCTTTCAAATATAGCGCTTACAATTATGTGTATTAAGATTTTTCCTTTTTAAACAGTACTACGATTTCTTCATAAATGATTACTAAAAATTGTAAACTGATAAATGTCATCCCCAATGGAAGTATAAAATAAGAAACGGACAACGGCGGCCCCCAAGCGGAACTTGACCTCCAACCTAATTCAAGTGCTTCGTACCACATACTCCATCCTTGTATTACTAGAATAACCGTAACCAATAAGGCACCTAATGAAGTAATAATCCGTAACATACTTTTCATCTTAACCGGAAGCTTTTCAGTAATCACATCTACCCCTACATGGGCATCATGCTTTAATCCATACGCTCCCCCTACAAAGGTTGCAAACATTAGAAAGTAAATCGTAAGCTCCATCTGCCATACTGTTGTATAATCGAAAAGGTATCTCAATAATACCGTTATCGTAATAATGATCGCTGAAATTAAAATGGAGAATGCACTAATATACCCACTTACTTCACTCACCCCATTAATAATCCTTATGATTAGTGGGTTTTTCTGGTTATTTGGATCCATATCTTACTCCTCCCTTGCCAATCACCACAGCGTTTTCCATTATTTGAAAGATGGTTTACGTTTCTCCAAAAAAGCAGTGACTCCTTCCTTATACTCGTTGGATACAAAAGATTGGTTCATTAAATCCATAATATCTTGCGAGTCCTCGTCCGCACCACGAAGTACATTACGTACAACTTGTTTGGATCCTTCTATGGATATTCTTGCATTATTACAAATTACATTTGCATATTTTAAAACTTCCGTTCGAATAGTCTTTTTAGGATAAATGCGGTCAATCAATCCAATCTCCAAAGCCTCTTTTGCTTCCAAAAGACGTCCGGTATATAATATATCCTTCGTTTTTGATGGACCTACAAGATCAACAAGATTCTTCGTGCCGGGCGTACTATAAACAATTCCCAGTTTTGCTGGTGTGATACCGAACATTCCATTCTCATCTGAAAAACGAAAGTCACAAGCCAGCGCTATTTCGCATCCACCTCCAACGCAATATCCGCTCACCATGGCTATAGTTGGTTTACGAACCTCCATAATTGCCTTTTCTGCTTTTAATGTCAGTTCCGTATATTTTTTCGCCCCTTCTACCGTACTTCTTAAGTCATTGAATTCACTTATATCGGCTCCCGCAGAAAATGCCGCTTCATGATTACTTGAAAAAAGGATAACTTTTACATCTGAATTTTTTTCGCATTGATCGATGAGATGGGGAATTGCACGCCACATATCATAATTTATGGCATTTCTTTTTTCGGGTCGATTAAACACAATGTTGGCAACGCTTTCATTTATTTCTAAATACACATCCTTCTCATTTACACTTTTCAACAGTATTCCTCCTAACTTTATCATTAAGCTATGTTGCAGTTTCCGATTGAACAAATAGGCCTCTGTTCTATTCGCAAGTTAAATAATAGTTCGATTTTTTAATCAATTAATCGAATAATTATATTATAACCATTGACAGTAACGAAATACAAATGTATTATTATCATAGTTTTCATGCATATTTGTAATAATAAAAGGAATGTGAATATTATGGACTATCAACAGTTAAATTACTTCAAAACGATTGCAGAGATACAGCATTTCACTTATGCTGCTGAGAAACTTTTTATTTCCCAACCTACCCTAAGCCGTTCGATAGCCAAATTGGAAAAGGAAATTGGCGTTCCCTTATTTGAGAGAAATGGGCGGAAGATAAAGCTTAATCCGTATGGTGAAATTTTTTATAAAAAAGCAGTAAACGCCCTTCAGGAAATTAACGAGGGGAAACAAGAAATTCTAGACTTAGTTAATCCAGAATATGGGAGAGTTTCTATTGGTTTCTTAAAATCACTTGGTTCTTCCTTGTTTCCAACCTATATTAATACGTTTCACAAAGAATTCCCAAACGTGAATTTTCAGTTTTTCCAAAACCCATCGGATATAATGCTGGATCAATTAGAAAATGGGGAAATTGATTTCTGTATATCTGCTATTACTGATGATAGAGAGAATATTAAATGGGAGCATTTACGGTCTGAAGAAATATTTGCTTTCGTTTCGGTTGATCATAAGCTTGCGAATTTTAAAACCATTCATCTTACCGACCTTGCTGATGAAAAGTTTATTGCGCTTAAAAAAGGATATAGTTTAAGGCCTATTACAGATCATTTCTTTAGGCAAGCAGGGGTTCAACCCAATATTACGTTTGAAGGAGATGATACAATTACCATTATGGGCCTTGTCGGAGCAAATCTAGGGGTATCTTTACTACCGAAGATCCAAGGATTTTATTTAGATAACGTGAAATGTTTAAAGGTTACTGAGCCAAAATGTGAAAGACCCATAGGCTTAGCATGGAATAGTAAAAGGTATCTCTCTCCTGTAGCAAAGCGTTTCCAACAATTCTTATTAAATCACTAAATTATATTGACGAATAAAGCGCAACGTATACATTTCAATAATACGTTCGAATTCGTATATGTCTAATTCAACATCACTTCCTCATCTGAATAAAACAAATGCGAAAAACACCTGCAATCTGAAGATCCGAAGCCTTTCACCGGCATGGTTCCCCCATTTTCCTGAACCAGACGTTGAAAAAGCTCACATTCCCCTTCCACACCAGAATACGTTTGCACAGCCTGAATTTGCAGGTAGGGGCGTAAGTAATCGATATGCCAGCGTTTCTTTTTATCCACCTGAAGATGTCTATCCACTCTCGAGCGAATATTCCGCTTTGCACTTCCTACGTATACATAATATCCTTTTGGAAAGTGAAATTGCCCCAGCTTTCCGATAGTAACAGCCTCTATATCCTCTGGAAGCCATGTTTTTATCGCATAACGTGTATCCGATTTCCCCACAGTATAATGGATAGGCTTCATCTGCTTTCATCTCCTCCATAGCTTTTTATTCCTCTTTTGAAAACATGCAAGATGATTCTTTACTTGCTAACCCTGACAATTATATCTTAAACAACATCCGATAGGAAGCTAACATTAACTCCTAGTCATATTCAACGAAAATGGCGCTAACGTGAATCGGTTCTTGTCCTTCCGAAGAAAAAATTCATCACCCGCAAACAATGAAATTGTTTGCTTATTAGCTACTAAAAATTAAGGAATAACTATTATTCTTTTTCCTTGAAAGTCTGCACGTTTCCAAACGTTTTCAATATCTTGTAGTGGAACAATCTCCATATCCATATGAAGCTTATCTTCTTTTATCCAATTCCATACTAATTGCGTTCCCACTGTAATAGCTTCTTGAGTTATTCCCGAAGCCCCACCAGATATTTCAAGCCCTGACGTTCTCAAGGCATCTGCGGGAAGCGTAAGATCTGGTCCAGCTTTCTCTCCTATTTGGACAAGCTGGGTTCGTTGCCCATTTAAATTTATTTCTTGTGGAACTAACGCTTTTATGAGTTTTTCTGTCGGATATCCCCATAAAAAATCTAAAATGATGTCGATTCCCTCTTCTATCTCCTGTTTGAAGGAGGTGGATAAATCTTCTTCAGACTGTTTAAGATCGATAATTGTGTCTGCCCCAAGCTCCTTGATTCGTTTTAAAGATTTCTTGTTACGACCAGTACCAATAACACGTCCTGCTCCGAGCAATTTAGCGATCTGGACGGCAAGCTTTCCGGCAACACCAGTTGCACCATTTATAAGTACAGTTGCACCAGGTTTCATATTTACTCCCCATTTAAGTGGAAAAAGGGATGTCAGCGCCGCAGACGGAAGTGCAGCTGCTGTTTCCGCGTTAACCCCATCAGGAATCGGAACAGTGAATTCTTTGGAGACAACTACTTTTTCGGCCATGGCACCATATGGGGCTTTGGCTCCTGAGAATCCAACTAATTTGCCATCTGACTGCTCACCTACTCCCCTAAGTCCAATGATGGACGGTAATGCAGATAAAAATTGTTGACTTGCAAAATGTTCCCCTTTTGCAATCATTCGATCAACATTTTCAAGTGTTGCTGCTCTCACATGAATCAAAATTTCATCCTTGTTTGGATACGGATCTGCGAATTCTTCGTAACATGGAACTCCTCCGACTTTGTGTAATACTGCTGCCTTCATCATAAAACCTCCCACGTTTATTTAACACCGTTAAATTTAACAGTGTTAAATTTACGCTATTTATGTTACTATGTCAAGAGAAATTATTACACAAATAGATTGGAAGAAAATGCGATGGCATTAAAAAAGGAACAAATCATAAAAGAATCTTTGCATTTACTTGATGAAAATGGGCTAGAGGGGGTTACGTTAAGAAAACTGGCAAGAAAATTAAATGTTCAAGCTCCGGCTTTATACTGGCATTTTAATAATAAAAATGCATTGGTGAATGAAATGGCTGAAGCTATTTTACAAAGGGAGTTTTCCAATATAACGGAATGGAAAACGGAAGATCCTTGGCAAGATTGGTTGATTCTTATGTTTAATCGTTTACGCAAAGCATTACTTTCACATACTGATGGTGGACGTGTCGTTGCGGGAGCACATCTATCGTTAACAATGTCGGATTTATCTGAAATGGCAATCAACACTTTGGTGGATGCTGGAGTGAGTTTGAGACAATCACGTTTGATTATTCTAACAGCAACTCGTTTTACTTTCGGACATGTAATTGAGGAACAAACGGATATCACTCAAAAGGAAATGCAGAGTTTTCATTTTGCACAGTTTAATATAAAGTATCCCATGTTAGTAGCAAGCATAGAAGAGTATTTTTCTACAGGCAAGACAGTGGATGATCTGTTTAATGATGGATTGAGAATTATCATTAAATAATTCTTTGGATCAACTAATTAAAAAAATAATAATTATCCTTTTTTCTTCTTAACATGCAAAGGATACTGTCAGATAATGTTTTTATTATCTTGCAGCACCTTTTTCATTTGCTAACTATGATATATCATTTTCCAGATAACAGTTTACCAAAACTGTCATCTTTTTAAATGAAATTTACAGATATTAAATGGATATGGCGGCTGCAAGATACAGTCGCCATGTAATACATTTTCTGGCAACAAACAGTAGTACTGCCTATTATTTACCGAACTGATTCACGAGTGCATTACGATAATTTTCACTGCTAAGTACCTCTATTAAAAAGTCATTACTAGATCGAGCTACACGTTTTTGTTGAAATATGTTTAGGTCATCCATAAAAAAGACAAGCTCCATTTCTTCACCTGTATCCAATTTCGCATATAATGCTTGGTTTAGCACAAACCCAGTTGAGCCACCTTTCCCACCAAGATAGTCCGCGTCTTCAAACAAGTAGGCATCTTCAAGTAAATCACGTAATATCGCATTTTCTTCTGCATTTCCCCACTCCCCTGTTTGCACTTCTCTCAGAAAATCCCCATAAGAAGCAGCACTAGCACTAGTCACAGAATCAGACCAAATACGTTGCAAAGACGATGACATATGAAAGGAATCAGGAAGTGTTCGTTCTCCAGACTCTAATTCCGAGTGAAGAGCAACCGACCTCTCTCTTATTTCAGCATGGCTGAGATTTTCTACTTCTTCACCTAAGTCGTCAACAAGCAGTAATGAAGAAACTAACGGAACAAGCGTCTCTTGTTCATCTAGCATCCCCCATGCTTCCATTCGTTCGTCGATTGAGTCAAATCCAATTAAATCAAGTAAATATTCGGCATTTGCATTGGAACTGTAAACAATCATGCCTTGTGCAACATCTTGAAGCGGAATTTGGCTATCTGTGATATCATCTTCTACAGACGCAAGCCAATCCGCATGGGCACCTCCATCTGAATTAGCTAAATAAAAAGTTCCCAGCTCTTCTAGTGGAACAAGGGCTTCCGGGTCAAGCTCTCCTGACGCTACTTGTTCTGCATAAGCAGCTGCGATCATTATTTTTACGGTGCTTGCAAGCGGACGCTCCTGTCCGGGCGCTGTGTCAATTTTTACTTCTCCATCAATAGATAAATAAAGAGAAGTAGTGTCTGTTTCTTCTAGATAGCCGGATACAATAGCAGGATCGCTGTAAAAGAAATAGTATACGCCCGTTCCACTTCCTGCGAGTAATACGATGAGTAGAACAATTCCAAACTTCGTTGTATAAAACCATTTTTCAAGGAGTAACACAAGCAAGACAACAGCTAAAAATAGAATGATTCCAAAGTCCGGAATAAGAAAAGAAAGGAACATACCAATAAGCACTATAAACGTGGTTGCGACAGCACGGAAAATCATGTAGGTTGTGCGCTGGCCTTTCTTAAACAAAGGCATTATCGCAAACAGTATGATGAATAAAAGTACAAGATACTGAAACATAGCCATTAATATAATCGCCTACTTTCTAAAATGATAATTCGATATAAGTGTAATGTATTTTTTACTATAAGTCAAAAATATGTTACAATTATAAATAAATAGGGGTGAAAAGAATGAAGTTAAAGTCATCTGGGGAGATCAAAAACCGACTTGCTGTGCTACGAGCAGAAAAAAAGTGGTCACAAAAGGAAGTAGCCGAAATGCTAGGTGTAAGCAGGCAGACAATTGTTTCACTCGAAAAGAATAAATACAATCCATCGTTGAAATTAGCCTTTGAAATTGCAGTTCTATTTGAAAAAGAAATAACAGACGTATTTCAATACGTGAGGGAGGAAGAGGAATGAATTGGTTAGGAATAATATTAGTCCCGCTTTTCTTAGTAGCTCTTTATATCATCTTAAAATTTACTTGGGGGGAAGAAGGAAAAGATGAGCGTGGGGCACAAGTTCTAAGTAAATCTTATATGGCATCTATGCCAATCTTACCGATAGGCTGGCTCATCCTTGAACTCATACAAGATTCCATTGGAATGTCTTATGATAATTACCGCTACTGGATTTGGATACTGGTGCTTGCTATTTTCATCGTACAAGGAGCAGTTATTGCAGTGTATAGGCTTAAAGTATAAACCATATATGCTTTTAGTAGCGTCGCATAAAATAATTTCTACAAAAGTAATTGAGGAGGTATGCTGAGGGGAGTTGTCATGCACATCTCACCCCCCTTCTTATACCTGTTTACTTTATAAGACATCACCTTTAAAATTATCATCCACCAAAGGTTTCCCTTCTTGATCAACCATAACTGTTAGCCCAGCACCATAACCTTCTTGATGCAACATATACAAAACTCCTGTTTCGTTATCCCGAATAACTTTAATAGCCTTCAACTTTCCTTGCGTATAGACTTCTTCAAAACGATCGTTCGCCATTATTAGCCTCCTGATTAGATGAATCTCTTTGCTATTATCTTTTATACATGTACACATAATAGTTTCAAAATCTATATAAATGTCTAACCTATCTTGTTCCATATGGGGTTGCTAAATAATACGCTTTTAACATATCATACCTAAAAGTTTAAAATAGTGCAACTTTTCTACGAACGACATACCGTATTTCAAATAAGCCAAATCTCTTACGTTTATAAGGGACACAAGCTAGATTCTCATATAATGTTTATAGGAAGAACACGGCTATCCTTCACATTAAATAAAAGATAACGAGTTCAAGCCCCGTTACTCCGTATCTAAAAAAAACACGCTTACTTATTCCTAGTATGGAATGAAAAGCGTGTTTTTCATAAAATATTTTCTTCGTAAGCGTAGTTGCGTAGGGCTATCGGAAAATAGGTTTTAAAATCCTATTTTCCAATTACAAAATGATAAGATAGCACTTTTTTATTTAATATGAATTTCCAAGTTCACCTGATGTTGTAGATGCTTCTTCCGATTCGGAAGCAGTACTTGTTTCCGAAAGGTCCAAATGGCGCCGTAACGTTTCCTGGGTTTCGCCAAGTGCATAATCGTCCAGTAACCAGTAATAAGCGCCTCCAGGCTGATAGTCACTACCTTCCAGTGTTATTGTTTCAAAGTCTAGATTGGTTCCATCTGTTCCATAAGATATAAAGCTTCGCATCTCCGGAAATGTCATATTCGTTGTCATATTACTTCCAACAGCCTCAATGATATCATCGTATTTTAATACGGAATCCAGAGAGATAGCTTTGTCAACGACAGCCTTAATGATGTCCTGCTGTCTTTTCCCTCGTTCAATATCACTATCCTGTTTTCTGGTACGTGCCAAGGCAAGTGCTTCCTCCCCGTCTAATTCCTGATCTCCGGGAAGAAGCTGAATAGCTCCTGCTTCATCTTTTGAATTTTGTTCCTGTAATTCATAGGGAACTTCCGCATTTATACCGTCAACTGCATCAACAACATCGACAAATGCCTCAAAGTTAAGTTTTGTATAGTAATCGATTGGAATATCCAGTAGATTTTCAACCGTATCAACGGTTGCGGCAGTTCCACCATGTGCGTGCGCATGGGCGATTTTAGTTTCGTAGCCAACCTCTGGAAGATATACATACGTATCGCGCGGAATGCTTACTAATTTTACACTGTTATCCTTTTTGTTTAAAGTTGCAACCATAAGCGCATCCGTTCGAGCATTTTCTGCATTTTCCCGAACTTCACTTGAATCCACTCCCATAATAAGAACAGAAACATTATCTTCTGTCGGGTCAACTTCTTGTTCCCGCAGTTCGGATTTTTCCCTTTCATCTTCTTCATAGGAATCGGATAAAACGGTGTCTGCTTTAACATATAAATAAGTCCCATAGCCTACTGCAGCAAGAAAGGCTACTAGTATAGGCAAAATAATATAGGTTCTTTTTTTTAATTTGCGTTTTTTACGTTTCACTATACGCGTTTGCGAATTATATTTAGACATACTAATTCTCCCTTGATTCGTAATAGGAATGTATTTAAATAGGAAGATAAAATATTTAATGTAAGCATATTTTCAGTATTGATAAAAAAATGCATGTAACATTCGTTTATTAAAAAACTATCTTACATTCTACTATCAATATGTCTATTCGTAAACAACATTTTCTTTACACCTTTGTTACATTCTGTAATTATATGTTGAAATAACGCGAAAAGTTGCTCAAACAGAAATAATAGGGATAAATTTCGAAAGCGATAAAAGATGGTTTTATTTTTCATTCATTGAATAACAGCGATCTTCCCATGGAAATATAACTCAAATATCTTTTCACTTCACCCATAAAATAGTTACAAACAATCCCATAGAAGAAAAGACTAGATGAGAGCGTAGATACAAATTTTATTCGAGTTATTACTCATATTATATTATTTTCTACCCTATAATTGTTTTTGTTGAGGTATAAATAAAGACCACATGCACAACTTATGCAGTCCTTGTTTACTATTTGTTCTGGGATAAATATTCCGCAAGAATGTCCACAGCAGCTTCAATGATAGTATCCTTATCCAAGTTATCATTTTCTTTATAAAGAATCCTATCAATTACTGAGGAAATGAAATCAACTATCATCGCAGACGTTGCCTCTATATCATAAACACTGCTCTCAGACCGAGCGATAAAACTCATCGTCATTGTACGTATTCGCTCTGTTTGTGTATCCATGATACGTGCTACTTGTGGTTTGGAATAATACATTATGTTCATTTCTCTATTCAACGTCTTCACAGATTCATGTAAATCAAGTAACTTTCCCATAAGATTTCTTAACCATTGCTTAATATCACGAGCATATAGTTCATAACTTAGATTCTCGTCTTTTTCATGGAAAAATGCAAGAAACTTCTTATGGTAGTTATCCAATATACGAAGAAATATGGCATCCTTATCATTGAAATATGAGTATAAGCTTCCTATTGATACGCCGGCAACTTTTGCTATTTCATTTGTTGTGGTTTCGTAATATCCTTTTTCACTGAATAATTTTAAGCCGGCATCCAGTATTTTGTCCCTATTTTGTATGCTTCTGTTTTGTTTGGGAATTCGACGCTTCGATACATTTGAATGGCTTCCCAATTAAGATCATCCCTTTCCATTATAAGTAGTATTGTAAAGCTATGTTGTAGGTTCGTCAATATAAAAGTGAATATTTACTCATATTATATTGACAACGCAACAGGTAAAGCGTAAACTCTAAAACACGAGTTAATACTCATATTATATTATGAAGTTATGGGGGAATATTATGAATAAGCTTGAAACCATGCCAGTGCCAAAGTTAATTAGAAATTTATCCACTCCTGCCATCATCGCCTTACTAGTAAATTCAGTTAATTTAGCGATTGACCGTATCTTCATAGCTAAGGGTGTCAATACGCTAGCAATCTCGGCAGTAACTGTGGCTTTTGGCTTGTACCTTGTTATGCAGGCGTTGGCTCAATTAATCGGGGCTGGGGCAGCTGCAAATCTATCCATTGCACTGGGAAAAGGCGATAATGAACAGGCCAAAAAAATTGTAGGCACGTCATTCGTTTTATCATTGACGCTTTCTTTATTCATTGTTTTACTAGGAATACTATTCCTTAATCCTGTACTTTACTTATATGGCGCCAATAGTGGCAATATCGATTATGCTGCTACGTATTCCTTCGTCTTTCTATTGGGATCTGTATTCTTTGTTATTTCGCAATCAATGAATAGTATTATCAGAAGTATGGGTTTTGCAAAAAGAGCATTCATCAATTTTATTGTTGCAATACTTGTTAATATCATTCTTGATCCTATTTTCATCTTTGTTTTAGATCTTGGCGTTGGCGGCGCTGCTCTAGCACTAGTCATTGGAAACCTTGCCAGCGCGACATTGACCTTGCAATTCCTATTTAAAAACAATACGGGGATTATGCTACATTACAAATACATGCGCTATTATTTCAATGAGGTAAAACAAATTCTATCTGTTGGCTTTTCCGGCTTTATTGGACAAATATCTTTAAGCCTCGTTTCTTTATTATTCAATAGAATATCATATGAATATGGTGGAAACACAGGGCTTGCCGCCTATGGTGTAATATATACCGTCGCTATGCTTGTATACATGCCAATAATCGGGCTCGGTCAAGGGATTCAACCGATCATCGGATACAGCTATGGTCATGCAGCAATAGATCGGGTAAAGATAACGATGAAATATGCCATCAAGTATGTGCTATTTTTTTGCATTTTCATGTTCCTGTTCATTGAGATTTTTAGCAATTATATTGTTTCGGCATTTGGCGGAAATGCCGATTCTGAACTGTTGGATACCGCAACATTTGGTATGCGCATATTTTGCTGCATGGTGCCGATTGTTGGTGTTCAAATGATAGGTGCCAACTTCTTTCAGTATATAGGAGAAGCTCGAAAGGCAATTTTTCTAAGCGCATTAAGACAGCTTATCCTACTTATACCGCTTGTTTATATGCTCCCGAAATTCCTTGGTTTACTAGGAGTATGGATGGCTACGCCTATTGCTGACCTTTTATCATTTACAGTAGTTGTATTGTATCTATGGATGCAATACAGAAAATTTAAACCCGAAGTAGATTTGAAAATTGGCGACCAATCATTATAACATGCACACACCTAAAAAAGTTGACGTAGTTTAACACCACGTCAACTTTGCATACATATTTTCTTAATTCAATAGTGTCAATGCGCCGGCCTCGATATGAATCATCACTGTAATAAACATTACAATTGATTTTTATTCCCTTGTTATGTGACAAGTTTAAGCCCGATCGCTGAGCATAAAACCATCGCTATAAAAACCATCCTCTTCCAGTCTTTTGACTCCCCATAAAATATCATTCCACTTAGTGCGCCACCAACAACACCAATTCCTGTCCAAATGGCATAACCTGTTCCCATAGGGATGAATTGCAACGAATAACTGAGCAATGCAAGACTGGAACCAAACCCAAGAATGAGTAAAACGACTGTATGCCAATTTCGCTTTACAGTAAGTTGGTTGATCATGGCAACACCAAACGTCTCTAGTAACCCTGCTATAATTAACGTAAACCAAGCCATTAGGATTCAGCTCCTTCCTCTGCTTTATCCGGTGTGACTACTTTCAAACCAATAACTCCAGATAACAGTACTGCTATTAATATAATTTTTTCCCATTTGAATGCTTCCCCAAAGAAAAAAATCCCAGCAATAACAGTACCTGCTGTTCCCAAGCCTACAAAAATAGCATAGACTGTTCCGGCTGGCAGCACCTGTGCCGCTGTAATCATTAAATAATTACTAACAATAATACAGATAACTGTTCCGGTCCATGTCCAAAAATCATAGGAATGCGTCAATCCAATCACCCAGAAAATTTCCAAAAAGGCTGCAACAAACACTCTCACCCAATTTTGATTCACGGAAAACACCTCCAATTGTATTGTTTCCAAAAAAGGAAAAACAAAAAGCCCAGAGAGACAACTGTCGATACAGTTTCTCCCGGGCTTTTATCCCTCCGTGACATAGCAGTTCACTATGAGCTTTCTCTCGGTCCAGACCAACCTGATAGGTTGCGGAACCCTAGAAAACATTTAATTGATGCAATTTCTTATTATTATACACAAATTTAAAGACGATTCAAGTTTACAATTTTCTTCAACAATATGCCTGTTTGTACGATAGGAACTCAATCGTATGTAAAACAATCAAACTCGTCTACGGAACACGTTAAGTTCATGCGCTTAAACCCTTGTTTCATTTAAATACAACAGAACGATCCTAAATGGATTGTATCGGAGTCTATTTTGCTGTAGGCAGTGAAAAAGAAAAGGATGTCTTTTCGAATGGCTTACTTTCAACCTTGATTGTGCCATTATGCTTCTCAACCAGTTTTTTTGTAATGGTCAAACCAAGTCCGTTTCCTTGTAAAATTCTATTACGTGAGCGTTGCCCGGTATATAACCGGTTAAAAATATAAGGTAAATCTTCTTGATCGATCCCTTTACCATGATCCCAAATTTCAATCCAAGTCAGGTTTTTATCTCTTATTACTGAAATACCGAGTACGCCTCCATATTTACCATAATGTAATCCATTAGAAAGCAGATTAGTTAAGATGCGCTCTACGCTCTTTTTATCAGCCCAAACCATTACAGGTGTCTTGGGTAGCTCAAGAACGGGTTTCATATTGGCATTTTTAAAATCGTGATAAAGTCCTGCAATTAATTCCTTAATAACACGAACAACATCTGTTTTTTGCAAATGAAATGAAGAATCATCTGATTCCAACTTGCTCAATTCAAAGAAATCATTTAATAAAGATTGAAGCTTTTGTCCTTTTTGGTGCGTAATTTGTAAAAATGTCTGTCGTTCCTTTTCCGTTAAAGTGGCATCTTCGCGTAAAGCCTGCACATAACCAAGTAAAGAAGTCAATGGGGTTTTGAGATCATGCGACATATTTGATGTCATTTGTCTTCGTGACTTGTCCAAATACCCCATGTGTTCCATATTGGTTTGAAATTTATTAATGAATTGATTACATTCCTTTACCAACTTCACTACAGTACGATACCTAGACTGTATCCGGATGCGTTGATTAAAGTCACCCTTATTCACTTCAATTAAGTCCTCATAAACCCGGTGAACTTGTCGAAGTAAACGTAAGTGCTGGAAGGACAAAGCTACAAGGCAAAATAAAGTGATTAGAAAAAGCCAAAGCATCATTTTGTATCCTCATCCCCAGCTTATAACCAATCCCCCAAACCGTTTGAATATATTTCGGTTTCGAGGGTCTTCTTCTATTTTTTCACGAAGGCGACGAATGTGTACCATGATTTTATTTTCATCTGCACCAAGATAAGGCTCGCCCCATATATGTTCAAATAAATTTTCCTTTGTAAATACTTTCTTAGGGTTAGACATCAACAATTTTAGAATTTGAAGTTCCTTTTCTCTTAACGATTTGACATTGTCTCCGGTTTCGACAACATAGGCATTAAGATCAAGAACGATGTCTCCATGTTTAAGATAATGATCCGTTTGACTAGTTCCAGATGAATTATACTGTGTAAAACGGCGAAGTTGGGCCTTTACCCTTGCGATCACCTCGCTCATATGAAACGATTTCGTTATATAATCATCGGAACCCAAACGTAATCCTATAATTTTATCCTGACTTTCATCCTTGGCAGAAATGATAATCACCGGTATATTCTTTTCAGAACGTATTTTCTGTAGAATTTCAAACCCATCCATACCTGGTAACATCAAATCCAATAATACGAATCCAAAGGAATCAGTAGACAGCTTTTGAAAAGCTTCCTCTCCGGTATAGGCAGGACATACGTGAAACATTTCTTTTCGTAAATATTTACATAACAACTGATTTGTTTCGCGATCATCCTCAACAACAAGTATTTTGGTTGACATGCTCTTCATTCCCTTAATGATGTAGTTTGAACCTATTATACAATATATAATCATGTTTATTTAAGAAAAATCAGTTATTACAGGGTAAACCAGCAGTTCTTTTTAAACATCTTTTTATAAAAAATAAAGCTAAGAGCCAAGGGAACAACAAAAATAATGAAAAGAGAAGTTAACGTTTTAACCAAATCCGCATCCAGTATACCAAGAATATCGTATGTCATCACCGTTGGAATGGACCAAGGGTAATACATTCCCAGGCCAATTGCGGTTACCAAACCACTGGAAAAACCGGCAATCACACCCACTGCAATTCCGCCAATAATACTTCTCCCAATAATGCTTATCATCATGAC
Organism: Virgibacillus sp. NKC19-3; assembly: GCF_019837165.1. NCBI lineage: Bacteria > Bacillati > Bacillota > Bacilli > Caryophanales > Bacillaceae > Virgibacillus > Virgibacillus saliphilus. Next base: position 1,125,680 of record NZ_JAGYHC010000001.1, on the reverse strand, counting down.
AATGGGGACTAAAGCCATTTGTGTTCCAGCTGTCACCAAATAAGGGAGAATGTAGTCAAACATCCCTGTTACGGATGAAGCACCAGTAGCTATGCCCACTACCACAGTGAATAGAAAAGAAGATATAACGCCCAACAAAACCAAGGACAATAGAAAGAGGAGCTTGCCTAATAAAATTTTCGCTCTGGAAATCGGATAGGTAAATAACTGGTCAACCACTTGATGACGATATTCATCTGCAACAATAAAACCCGTCACAATTGCAAATAATGGAGCACCAAGTAAGAGATTAAATCTTGTAACCGTACTTTGAAGTAATGATCCCATGGTTACGGCATTTTGCTCTACAATGTAACTTATAAAGGCGTTTACCATAGTACAGGCAAGGATGAAAAGAATAAGTTTGGATCGTTTGATTTTCAGTAATTCAATATATACAGTACGAAGCATGTGATTTCCCCCTGATTTTTTATATCATTGTTTTCAGTACCTTTATTGTTATCCATCATCAACATCGGCTTTCTCATAAAGAACCATGCTTAATAATAGTGCCAACAGGAAGACGACAACTAATATCGTCATAGAAAAAGCAACGTTCACACCACCATAATTACCGTAATCAGTCAATGCAAAAACAATTCGTGACGGCACAGCCCAAGGAAAAAAAGTGGCCCATTGCGATCCCAGCCCTGTACCAGCAATAATAACGCCAAATATAGCTAATATAATGGGCGCTATAATATTTTTGGTTGCGATACTGACCATCATTGTTATGGGCACAAGTAAGAATTGCATCCATATCGATAACCCATAAAGTTGCAGATAAGAAAGTATCAAATCACTGGATAACGAACTACCAATATCGGCCTGTGCCGCAAGTCCGACAACAATTAACGTCAAACACATAGAGAAAACAAATGTCAAAACAATGTATACGAAAATAACCATTAACTTATTTATTAAGAACTGTATCCGTCGTCCAGGCGAAGTAAATAGATAATTAATGGTTTTTAGTTGGTATTCTCTCACAACAATTTCACCTGTTATTAATGCAAAAAGCGGGATACCAATTAATAAATTTAAAAAAATTATATTTCCTTGAAATAATTGGTTTGTATCAAACATATCTCCTGTTGCACGATAATTTAAATAAGCCGGCACAAAGGATAAGATAACAGGCACTATAGAAGCTAAAGGAATTAGAAAAAGCATGCTTGATCTTTTTAATTTTCGTAATTCAGAAACGAAGTTTATCATTCTGCATCACCCTCGGTTAAATGAATAAAGTAATCCTCAAGCGTATCTGTAGAAACATTTATTTTTTTAATCCCGACCTGATTTTCAATAAGTACCTGGCTAATCATTTCAGATTCATTGGTTCGTTCATAAATGCGGATAATATCTTGATCCATGACCTGATATTGTTCAATATATAATTTTTGTTCAAGAAGCATAGAAGCTTTTTGGGCATCACTTACGTCTATTTCAATATAATGCCGATTCTTTTGATTAATTTCTTCTAAGGAAAGCTCTTTAAGGAGTTTTCCTTGATGAATAATACCGACGGTTGTAGCTAGATGCTCAATTTCACTTAATATATGACTTGAAATCAGGACGGTAATCTGGCGAGTTTCCGCCAAATCCAGAATGAGCTGTCGAATTTCCTTAATTCCTCTGGGATCAAGCCCATTTGTAGGCTCGTCCAAAATTAGTAAAGATGGATGATGCAATAAAGCACGAGCGAGCCCTAACCTTTGTTTCATACCTAGCGAATAATTTTTGACTTTCCGCTTCTTCACCTCTAATAATCCAACAAGTTCAAGCGCTTCATCGACGGAGGACTTTTCCTGAACACCCATATATCGACGGTGTATGTCCAAATTTTCCTCCCCGGTTAAATTGGGATATGCACCGGGTGTCTCAATAATTGATCCAATTCTTTCAAAAGGACGTTGGTAATCACCTTTCATATTTTTTTCAAACATTTCTATACTTCCTGATGATGGTTTGATAAGCCCCATTATCATACGGATTGCCGTTGTTTTTCCAGCCCCATTTTTACCCAAAAAACCATAGATTTCTCCTTTACGGATATTTATATTAACGTCCTTAACTGCTGTATTGTGTTTATACTCTTTCGTTAGGTTGTGTGTTTTGAGTACATATTCCATGTGTCTTCACTCCTTTGATTCAGTATAATTCAATCATAAACAGGAAATCTTTCTCATCACTAACATCAATCTTAACTATTTCTTACATGTGACATTAAATATTTGATTAAGGGATCATTGTAGGAACAAAGGCGCAGGGCGCCCGGTTAGCAACGTACAAACTGGAACACTTCGCAGTGAAATTAGATGAACTTGACTTATCACCAGTAGTGGTGAAAGCCAAAGTGAATCTTATGCTTGGAAAGCGAAAAGGAAACACGGCGAGGTACGAGCCGATGTTGACTTATCGTAATGGAGAAGTGTGAAGTTTGCTAGTTGCTGGGCGCTGGAGCCGGATGTGGCTACTTTTGGAAATCAAATTATCCACAAGCAAATAATTTTATAATTTCCTAGGTAGTCAAAAAAGAAACGAGTCTACCTATCCGACTCGTTTCTTTTCATTCTATGAGGGCATTTACAAATTTTAAAAACTCAATCGAATTCTTTTCTTCTAAAGTGAAACAACCCCAGCGTTGTAAAAAAGATAAGTAATACACTAAATATAAGGAGCAATTGTTCAGATGGAGGTTGGAACGCTTCATAATCCGGAGACATCATCATGGATGGTTGAGCCCATGGATAGTAAAAGCCATATGGCGTCTGACTAACCATTAAGACCGGAATTGTCAACGCAATATTTACCGTAAGTGGGAGCGCGAAGCTTCTCCAGTTAAAGGCTAACCATAGCTGTAAGGAAGCTAGTGATAGAGAAGCCAGCCAGCGGGGGGGTTTTCCTTTTCACCCCCGACTAAATGGTAGTTGAACCAACCGAGGCGTTACGGATGAAAATAACTGTATCGTTACCTCTCCAAAACGCATAGATGACAATTCACAAATATCGGTTTACTAAAAATAGGTAGTTTTGTTATAATTTGGCCTATCTTATTTTTTAGGAGGTGTTTTTTGTGAAAAAGATTAGAAATATTGTGATGATAGGTGCTTTGGTTGTCGCATTCAGTAGTTTTGGAGTTCTCGCTGAATCAAATGATGTTCAAGCTCAACAGCTGCATAATGATACACCCGCATCATGGTCTGGTATGATGGTAGACAAGCTTGGTCTATTTGACAACTACACAGGGCCTTTATAATTAAAGTTAAATCATCAAAACAATCAACGTGGCACATTAGCAATATAATGACTGCTACGTTGATTTTTAATATTACAACCATTATGATTAAAATTGTTCAACATTCTTCGTTTCAGAAATACGCGCTATTCGATTAGCGCCCGTTCGGCAATACAAAAAAGTAGGATTGCCTCAATTTTGAGATAAATGCAGAAATGACAATTCCAATTATGCTGATAGCCAATAAATTTTCCTTTTGATTGGGATTATTGTTCCTTATCCTATTTACTGGTAATTTTTTAGAGAAAAAGATTAACATCTCTACATAAAAAAGCCTTTTTCTTGAAATACAGAAAAGATTTTTTCATATAGCTATTCTTTTTCGTTAACAGATGTATTATCAGGGGAGGTAAAACTTTCTTCATCTGCCTGCTTCTTATAATAGCGACGTTCCAGTATCTTGCTTCTGAATGTTTTCTGCCCTGGGTGATGAGCTTCTGCAAAACTGCCGCCGGTCACATCTTTTACGGTGTGCACAACCGTGAATGCATTTTCGTCAATACTGCTGATCAGCTTTTTCAAATAGAATAACCGTTGTTTCGGGATGGCGACATAAATAAGGTTTTCCTCGACGCCATCTGCATTTTTCTCTGCTTTTAATACAGTCGTATGCGTACCCAAACTGGTTTGCAGTACATTTTCCACTTCTTTTGTTTTACTGGAAAAAATGTGCACAACTCTTTTTGCTTCAAAACCTTCTAATATATAATCCGTTACCCTTTTTCCGATAAATAAAGCGAGTACGGTGTACATCGTATATACCGGACCAATTATAAAAATACCAGCAACAACAGCAGACGCATCCAAAACAAAATTGGTCCCTGTCAATTCCCAGCCAAATTTATAGTTTAACATGCGAGCAATCGTCGATGTTCCTCCAGTCGTGCTTCCCGAACGGAAAATAAGTCCAAAACCGACACCTGTAAACACGCCTGTAAAGATTGCTGCCAAAAGGGGATCTGATATTCCTGTAGCCAAGTCTTCGAGGATGTAAATAAATAATGAAAATAGTGGGATCGTCACAAACGATTTGATAATCATGTCTACTGGTAAATAACGAAAGCCGATTAGAAGAATAGCTGCATTCAAAATAAACGTAGTCATAGCAGGCGATATATCTGTTTCATGGTAAATAAGTAGAGCTAATCCGGGCACGCCTCCTTCTGCTAAAGAATTAGGCATCGCAAAGACTGCTACGGAGGTAGCAAAGAAAAATGTACCAGCAACTAAAAATACATAGTTTTTCATCATATATTCCTCCCATTTGGTTGTGTGAAGTTAAATTTGAACTGTTATTCTATTTCTTCCTCTAAAAACAGTATAATGTCCTAAAAGATATACCTCATTCAATAAAGTGAATATTCCAGGAAAAACGAAATACCCACCCAAAAAAACTTTCCCTAAATGAATTAGGAAAAGATTTTTTAAAAACAAAGGTGTGCAACGCTTACTCAATTATAAACATACTACTTGCTGTTTTGCGTTTTAACGGAGGCTAATCTAAATTGTACTAGTTATTTTTATCGTACTCAACTCTTATTTTCAACAGCTAAATTAAGGTCAGATTCTAATTTAACTTTAAAGATGTAGCACCTCACCAATATATCTCATTTTTGGTCAACAATCGTAATCATTGATTGAACAAGTAGTGTTCAAATTGCACTACTTATTCTTGTTCGTCTAGATAGCCTTTAATCATTCCAGCTATGTAAGTTAATCTTTCTCTGTATATATCCTTCTATCATCTGGAAGATCCTCATCCACCACTTCTGCGTTAAATACATCATGACAGAACGTTTATCTATCCTGAAAAAAACCGTTAGCTAACGGGTAGATAGCTAACGAATTCACTTATACCTATTCTTTTAAGACACCCACAAGTTTTTTACATTTCCCATTTTAACATCGATTTATTCCGATTCATTTCCAGGTTCACCTGATGTTGTGGATATTTCATCCGATTCGGAAACAGTATTTGTATCTGCAATATCCAGGTGACGTTTTAACTCTGATTGTGTCTCACTAAGTGCATAATCGTCCAGTAGCCAGTAATAGGCATTTCCAGGCTGATAGTCGCTACCTTCCAGCGTTATTGTTTCAAAGTCCAGATTTGTTCCACTTGTTCCATAAGATATAAAGCTTCGCATCTCCGGAAATGTCATATTCGTTGTCATGTTACTTCCAACAGCCTCAATCACATCATCGTATTTCAGCACAGAATCCAAGGATATGGCTTTGTCAACGACAGCCTTAATGATGTCTTGTTGTCTTTTTCCACGTTCAATATCATTGTCCTGTTTTCTAGTACGTGCCAAGGCAAGAGCTTCTTCCCCGTCTAATTCCTGATCTCCGGGGAGAAGATGAATGGCTCCTGCTTCATCTTTTGAATTTTGTTCCTGTAATTCATAGGGCACTTCCGTATTTATACCGTCAATCGCATCAACAACATCGACAAATGCTTCAAAATTCAATTTCGTATAGTAATCGATTGGAATATCTAATAGATTTTCAACCGTGTCAATGGTTGCGGATGTTCCACCATGTGCGTGCGCATGGGCGATTTTGGTTTCATAGCCAACTTCTGAAATGTATACATATGTATCACGCGGAATGCTTACTAATTTTACACTATTATCCTTTTTGTTTAATGTGGCGACCATAAGCGCATCCGTGCGTGCACTTTCTGCATTTTCCCGAACATCACTTGAATCCACTCCCATAATGAGAACAGAAACATTATCTTCTGTCGGGTCAACTGCACTTTCCCGCAGATCGGACTTTTCTCTTTCATCTTCTTCATAGGAATCGGATAAAACGGTGTCTGCTTTAATGTATAAATAAGTTCCATAGCCAACTGCAGCAAGTAAGGCTACTAATATAGGGAAAATAATATAGGCTCTTTTTTTAAATTTGCACTTTTTACGCTTCACTGTACGTGTTTGTGTATTATTTTTAGACATGTTAATCCTCCCTTGATTCGTAATAGGATGAATGTATGTAAATTAGGAAGAAAAAATAGTTAATGTTAGCCTATTTTCTGCGTTTATAAAAAATGCATGATTCGACGGATGTTGAAAACGAAAAAAGTGATCTTCGTCCATTATTAGTTCTTATGGCCAATAAAATACCAAACTATTATTTTACTTAATGGAATAACAGCGACCTTCACATGGAAATGTAATTGGTGACATATCATTGGTCAATACGTTTGTTTGGTAACCTTCCCCTTTAATATACTCCAATAATTCAGGTAAGTGATCTATAGTCTCCTCTTTGTCATGTAGAAGGATTACAGGTGTTTCACCTGCTTTTTCCATTTGATCAATCTCCTGAATCGTTTGTTGAACGTACTGTCCTTCTTCTAACTCCCAATCTTGACTATCTACGTTCCAATCCCAAATATTGAAACCCTCTTGATCCAACAAATAACGCATTTTTACTGTTAAATATGGTACACTACCGTATGGAAGTCGGATAATATCCGAAGTAACTCCCGTTATCTCCTTCAATATTTCCTGCGTCTCAAGCATTTCCTCTACAGGGGCAGATGGACCACTATAAATTTGACTTACTTCATGTGTAATTCCATGTAATGCAAGACCAAAATTCTCATCTTCCATGCGTTTTACCACTTCTGGGTTTTCTTCCATTTTTGGACCAAGCATGAAAAAAGTGGCTTTCATTTGATAATCATTTAAGGTGTCCAACAATTGATTTGAAACATCCGTCGGTCCATCGTCAAATGTTAAATAAATTGCTTTCTCCTGTTGATCTGCTTCATTTTGTTTGGCAAAATCTTTTTTTCTAGCCTCTTCTTTTTCTTCCCATTCATTTTCAATTGTAGATTGATCTTTGATGGCATCACCGGATCCTGCCACTAACTTATTATAGGGTAATTCTTCCAAGGGAGTGGTCTGCGCAGAAATACTATTTTCTACAGGTACACTTTTTTTACCTCCACCAATCGCCATATACACGAAAAAGAATGACATAGCTAATAGAATAATTACCGCTATTTTCCCCCTTTTATTTAACCGTTTATGCATGTTATCCCTACTTTATTTACTATAATAATAGATTTGTAGACAGCATATCCTGACAAATTTCGCATAAAAAACCAAAAGAATATACTTATGTAGCCATGGGCTAGTTCGTATTCCCCATTTTCGTATACATTGTATGTACCCAAAGAACCTGATGCACTATCTTCTTCAGATTCTCCTTCAGAACATCCCATTCATCGATTTCATTTGATTCGACAGAAAACGCTTTATTCATACCGGAAGAGCTTTCATCATTCGACTGTTATAAACGCTTACAAATAAGAATAATTGGTGACTCCTAAAGGATAAAACAAGTCCTTTTTCCAATAATGATTTTCCTCACCATAAAACCTTTACAAAATCTTTACAAACAATACCATAGAAAATAGTAAAAGGCAATCAAATATAGAGTTAAAGCTTATTATTAAGAAAAGAGATAATTATTAAATTTATTATGATAATAGTTTTGATTTCTTGTTCATTTCATTAGCATCCTGGTCTTCGTTTGTTTAATAAAATTTTATCATAGTACAGCCATTATGATTGAAATTGTTCAACATTCTTCGTTTCAGAAATACGCACTATTCGATTAGTACCCGTTCGCACAATACAAAAAAGTAGGGCTGCCTCAAATTTGAGACAACCCTACCCTACTACATAAGCAGCTATTTCGCTTCTTTTAAATTCACATGATCAACTGTATCATCACTGCCAACAATAAAGTGAAGCTCATAGTTATCCGTGTTATAAACATAGTCTGTTTCATTGGTTTGAGGAACATGAAGAATCTCATCGGCGCTACCAAGTTGTTCATCTAATACGGCAGGCGTGATTCCTCCAAGGTTTGTTTGTCTTTCAACACCTGTTCCAAAGTAGCGTATTTCAGCTATGCTATTATCTTCGTTATAAGCAAATCCATATCCAGGGTTTCCCATATTCCATCCGTATAAATCAAATTGACCGTCTTCTTGTTGCGGACTGCCCAGTCTATGATAAACATCCTCTTTGTCGTCCTCATTAATGTTAAGGTCGTGAACATTGCCTGGCATTTCGCCGATATAAGCCTTATCGTATATGTTATTTAAAGTTTCAGCTGCCTCTTGGTTCGTAATCGAAGAATGGATACCAGAGACCGATGTCTCCGGAATATCGGCATCCGGACCAGCAGCAGAAGCGGGCGATAAACCGGCTCCGATTACCGTGAGACCGAAAGCAGTTGCAGCTACTAATAAGCCTTTTTTGATATTCATGATCAATCTCTCCTTTCATGATTACCAATTATTTTCCCTTGCACTTATTATTTAAACATCGGAAGTAACTGAATTGCTAAGGGACGCGAGCAACTTGCTTATCTATGCAAAATTTGCACCAAACCATGCAAAGAAACCAATAACAGCGACATTAAATATAGTTAAAAGTAGAGCTATAACAGGAATTAATTTTCTCTCCTTTTTCGAACTAAACGCTACTACCGCCATAATGAGAGATACAGGTAGCCCTACAAGTATGAAACTAGCCACCATATCATAAACCGTTTTATTTGCTACTTGTGAGATTGGATCAAGCAAAAACATAGATAATGTGACTACTATACTTGAAATCAAGAAAATATAGCTTTTCCAAGAAAAAACTTTCTTTCTCAATTAGATCGCCTCCTCTTTTAGATGTTCCAAAGAACTACTATTCATTTAAACTTTAATTACAGCTACAAATTGTACCCAACTTTTACGACTTAAAAAACAAAATATGTAATTAACGGAAGATTGAACTTCTCATTTCTTTTTGTAATCTATGATTAGTAGAAAAATCAACAGTAAGAAAAGGATAACAACCGAAAGTGATACGGCCCATAAATCTTTTCCATCTAAATAGAGTCCTAACATCATAATAACAACGGCAATAACTGGTGCCATAATATAAAAAGGTTTCGCATTATATAACCAACCATATGGAAAAAAGTGTGCACCAGTTATAATGGCAAAAAATATAATCGCATCCTCTGGGTTAGTTATCATTCCAAAAAATAGGATAGGAAAATAGATAAGTTGAGCAAAGTTAAAAATTAAACCCAGATTGCCAATTGGATTATTTTTCAACTGCCAGTCTGCTTTAATCATCGTAGACATCCCAATAGATAAAGGAAACATGATTCCTGTGGAAATCAGCATATATATGTTTTTTTGCTGTATATCAACGGGTAGTAAAAAGATGATGGTAATAATCGACCAAATAACAATAGCTGCTAATAAAAATCCTATCCCATTTTTCGCTTTAATTGATGATTCATTTCTAATCTCGTTCAATTCCAAAACATTTCCCCCTATATTTTTTCATTTATTTACACAAATATGATTGTATCATTTTTAACCCTCTTGTATAGAACCTAATAAAATTGAAAAACATGTGAATTAGCATTATAGAAGGATAGGAACTAAATAATTATAGAGGAAAATAACTACCTTTTATTTATCTATGTATATTCAAGTACAAAAGTTGCCCTCCCATTGAATTTATCGTTATTCACATACTTCTATTTACCTTGATATTCTTTAGGTGTTTGCCTGTATATAAATGGGGGAAAGTTCATCTACGTTTTTAACAGATGTTTTCTTTTCAAATCAAGTTGTAGTCTTATTACCACTTAATTGTAGTCGGACTATCCATAACCCTTGCTATAACTACTTTTAGACAATTTGCTTTTCCTTTTGGCAGGATTTTCGTAGAGAACCAATTAATCTCTACTCCTTAATTGGGATTAATATTGCTTTACTTGCTTTCATTAATATTGGAAACATGCATAGATAACTCCTCAAAACTCAATTGTCCTAAGGCAAACTTCATACTTTGAACAAATATACGTTCATTTTTAGTTAGTTGACGTTTTTCTTCCCTTTCAATCCATTTATGCTCTATGTCCAAAACGTCTAAAACATGCTTTTGTTTTGAAAAAGCTTCATAGTATCTTAATTCAAATTTTCTTTGGGAGATAGCATCAATATGAATGCCATTTGCTGTTAACCCTTTTGATGTTACAAAATAGCAATTTTTTCGGTATGAGCAACTTTATATAATATCTGGTTTATTTGTTTATATTCTACTGCACTTTTTCCAAATCTGGTCTCACCAAGGTAATGTCCCAGTTCACCAATAATAATTGATATATCTGGTGTATTCAATTCTTCTCTCAAGTGTTTGAATAGTGAAAGCAACTTATCTTCATACGACTTATAACGTTCTCCATGACTGTCATTTTCACCTTGATGCCACAGAATTCCCACTATTTCACTGGTTTCCATAGCAAATTTTGCTTCAGAAATCGCATGTCTGGTTAACAGGCCGTCAATTGTCCACTCATCAATAGAGCTTACTCCTTCAGCGCATGGTATTAACCCAATGGACTCCCTCGGATGACCCTCCATCCAAGCCTGAGCAAAAGAGGTTGCCGGTCCGATTCCAGATATGTTGCGATCAAAATGAAGCGGTTCTGCCATCATTTTCCATCTGCCGTTTCGTAACATATTAATATGCTCATTATAAATCGGCGGTACATCCTCAATAAATCCTCTGCCTGCCATATTTGATTGTCCGATTAATAATATAGACTGCATAGAAAAACCTTCTTTCTTTATTTACATTGGTCTAATTAGATTAAACAGGGTGAACAGCATTGATTAATTAGACTCTTTTAGTTTATCAAATTTTTATGAAGATTTGCCCGCTTTAGTTTGGGCAAAACTTTTTATTTTGATAGCGGAACCCAATCAATATCACTCAAATCCTCTGTCTCTTCATTTTCAAAGTGTTTCATTCGATCAAGAACCCCAGTGCTTTGTAAATAAAGCGTTTCCTGTATGGCATCCCAATCTCTTTTACTAACAAGAACAGCGCCATCATCATTTTTTGTGTTAGTTATTTCAATCGGTGTATTATCCTCATTAACTTGTTTAATCAATTGGTAAAGGTTTTTCTTGCATTTGTTGGGTTAAAACTTAACACGACAATCCCTCCCTTTCTTTCATAATTGATTACACTTTATATTTAGCGACTTAGAAATATTTTATCAGCCGAAACCTACTATGCATCTGTATGCGAAAACATTACAATGATTATATTCAAATCTCTTGTTGTCTAAATGAGTACTATTAATAATGAAATCAGATTAATCAACACAGGGGATATCTTCCACTTTATAATTTTACCAAAATTTTAACAATATAAGTGAAAATATCCTTAGTCTCGTAATGCAACATCGATTGTCGAAGCTAAAGCACGTAATCGATTGGCCGTTTTCTTTGCATTACCTAACACATAAGTTGTATTTTCAGGTGTATGAATTTGATTAGTTGAATATATAGCACCAATTTCTGGTTTAGAAAGGGTTTCAACCAATTCAAGAAGCTCCTCCAATGACGGAGCCACACTTGTTGTACGAGACATAAAAAATATGTCGCGTGCCGAAAGTCCTCCAAGTATCTCTTGTTCCTGATTGAGCCGTGAAATTATTATAGATATAATTTCAAATTTCCTTTGTTTTGTAATGATAAGTTCATCAAGTTTCGAAAGACCTTTCGGAACTTGAAATATGAGCCCGACTTCTTGTGGGCTTAATCCGATTGTATCTGAAGCAAGCGCAATTTCGGATAGTTGATTATTTGTAACTAAAACATAGTCCTTTTTACGAGCGAGACTTCTTATTGTATCACCACTAAATCCCGGACCTATAATTGCGACATAGTCAGCATCATTTAAATCTTTATGAGTTTCAATTGCTACATCGCTAATATCACTGTGTGACACTTTTCCGCTCGACTTTGACTTTCCATCGACAATCGCCGTAATATTATTTCCGTCTTCATCCTGCCATCGTACCACAACATCTGTATCTCCAGCTCCTCCAATTCTTTCTGACTTAAGCCCCATGAAACAAAAAATTTCTGCAATTGATTCTTCAAAAGCAGCACCTGGTTGCTTCCCTTCAGCAATTGGGTCTCGAGAAGAATTAGCTAATCGCTCAATAATCTGATTAAGTTCTTTTCTTGATGAAATATTCTCATTATTTTCTTTCTGAAATTTAGTCGATTCTTCCGTTTCTATTGGTTTTCTTGCTAGCGGTAAATTGGAAACGAAACGAAGACCAGTAGGTGTTGCTTTTAAGTGGAGATATTGAGGCTCATCTAAAAGTCCTGCCTCTAATAGAAATCCAATAATCCACCTCGTCTTCTCTTTGTTTAGTCCATACAACGTGGCTTGTGAATAAATATCATTTCGTACTGTATCTTTTTCTGCAGCTAAAATTATTTCACCAACAAATTGCATGTGTGCATGTAGAATGCGGATGAAATCTAAATCATTGCCTGTTTCAATCCATGCTTTTGCTGCAGAAGTTGCAGAGTATACATTTCGACGAACTTCCTTTAAAAGTCCAGAAGCTTTTAAAAATGGCAACATTGACTCCACACTACTTGTCTTAAGACTAAATTTTTCCTCTATGAACTGGAAAAATTCACTTTTATTAATTCGCTCTAATCCTGCTTGAATAATGATTCGAAGATTGTCAATTCTATTGGGACTCGGGGCCCAAATATTATATGTTTTACGTTTACGATGCATTTCTGGTGAATTTCTTAAATTTTGAAGAAGTATAGCAATTTCTTTAGACGTTTCATTAATTTCTATATCCTTGGAATTAGAATCAACAGTTTCAAGAGCATTTGGTGTGACAATACACCAATCCTCCAATAAAGTTCTTCCAGAAGTAGTTATGGCCCATCTATTACTACCGACATCTTCTATTAAACCAAGAATTTCTAACCAATCCATTCTTTTCCTAGTATTTGCTAGGTTTCTCCAATTTAAGCCATAAGTTTTACAAACCATCTCATTTACATTCGCAACTGTTGAAGGATTTGAAGATAACAATTTAAGTACCTCACCAAATAATCGAAGTTTGTCTTGAATAAGTTCAGCAAGGTGAATCTTTGTAGGATTTTTATGAAATTTTAATCCAGTTTCTGATAAATACAGACTTCCTGATTGATTGTTTACTAATCCTAAGCCTTTCAAAAAAGAGGCATATATTCGCCATGACTGAGGGTTGGAGACTCCATGTATATTAGGAGGATGTACATCTAACTCAGCTTGCCCCGATTCAACTAACTTAACAAGATTTACAACCAATGAAAACCAAGTATGTTTTCCTCCTCTTAAATCAGGGATTGTCCAACTTTTTCTGCGCCATTCCATTCTTTGCCTTTGAATTTCTTCAGCATTATTAATTTCAACTTCCAAAGCATTTTCTATTTTAACATTATATTCCTCCCTTAACAAATTAGATTACCCTTGAAATTCCATCTTCTTATTCCCCAATAATTCTTAAATGCTTAAAGTAATGTATATCCTTCCATTAAATGGGCCCCACATGTGATGCTCTTTGAATCTCTCCTTTACATGGCGGTGGATCCTCTAACGTTTTTCAGCGTATAAGCGCGTAAATTCCTATGTTCCACCTAACTATGATGAAGACTGGAAATCCTTTTTTACAAGAAATACTTTGTATTAAAGTATATATGAGAAATACTGCCTGTACCAATAGATAATTCTGATTAATAGAATAAAATTACAAATCTTTGTTATTTTTAAATCAAGAGTAAAAAAGGGATACTGCTTTTACATAATATCTCTCACTCCCCCGATACTTTATTTGACGCTTATGCCATTTTCAATAGATTGCCTCAAAACCATAAATGCTTCTTGTGGAAGGAAATTCAAGTCATATTTTAAGCGAGCTGAAAAAAGTGACTAATACACTGTTGATTTTAAATAAAGGACAAGTTATTTCAAGAACGACTAAGGATGAAATTGAGGAATATAATGATTTAAAAACTCTCATTTTACATATTCGCTTGAATTATAATACGACTCAAAAAATCACTTAAGTGAACGCCATGTAAAAACAATATGTAACAACTTGACACCAATAGTGTCACGCTGTTTTATTTCCCATTGATAACTTTCTTCATTACAAAACATCTATACCAATCTAATTTTGCAAAAGGGCAGATATTTAAACTGGTTGACTAGTTGGACGAACAATCATGTCACTATCAGACATATGGTCAGATGTATCAATAGCATACACTACTGCTGATGCAGTATCCCCAAAAGTTAATCCGGTTTCTAATTGATCTTGATGGAGCGCTTCTGAAACATCTTTATCATTAATTGTTTTATATAGCCATTAATAATTCCTCCATATATGTTTACATTTACATTAATCTGCCCCTTATATTCAAATTAGGCGCCAATAGTTTTCCCTTTTGCCAATCTGCAGTATAATCCCTCACTTAATCTGAAAAGGATAAGTTCTGTTTTAAGATAACTTCAAGAACCAAGACGTGCTAATTGAATCAGCAACGGGGAAAAATAAGCATGGTAAACCAGTTATTATTATCTATATATAGCAATTGGCAATACAACAGCTGCGGGTCCTACAATAGTTTCTTTAAATTCTTTTGGCAAAGTATTACCTTTCTTTCTTCTTTCAGCCCGGTTAGTCGTTTTTCTTTCTAATTCCTTTATATCAAAAAGCTCGTACGCTTCACCTGAGATGATTTTTTTTTCTATTTTGCATAGTATTTTATAGTCATTTCCAGTAATATCACTTTGCTCTTTGACCAAAAATTTACTGTTTAAGTATGCAATAAATTTATACTTTGCATCCGAGGTTTCAATTTTTACGGGAATACCGTTGATTTCTTGTAACTCTTTAATTTTTGATATTTGATTTGTTACTTCGTCTGCTTCTTTCTTATCGATGAATCCTAAATCACTTCCAAATCCTCCGATAATATTAATCTGTTGCTCTAAGTCATAAACTTGAGTAAAATATAAACTTCCTCTGACTTCTATAAACTCACCTTCTTCAACTATCATATTCCACAAATAATCATCAAAGGAATCAATTTGTTCTAGCCCAAGTTCTTTTAAGGAATCAAATAGCTTTTTATATCTTATTTCACTGTTAACGACGCCTTTTCTAGAAGTCTTTTTGCCTGTTTTGGAGTCCCTTCCTAAATCAACTCCTGCAACGCCAAAACCTACATTACCTTTTCCTTTATTTGTTTCTTCTTCTTTTTCAACTTCTGAGTATTCATTTTCGATAAAACCAGAAATATGACCTGACAGATTATCTACGTAATCACTATCTAAATAATAAAAATCTCTAAAGTCTAATTTCATAAACACTCACCCAACCTTATATATTAATTTAAAACAGATAAACAATTTTAAATATGTTTTCTCTTATAGACGCATCAAATTACTTATTTTGGGTAATCCTTACCGAGCAGAAAATTGTTTCTGTTTTTTAGATAATGTGTAAAAATTTATCCGCAATTTGGCTCCAAGTTCAGAAGTAATCATTGTTCTAAAAGTACACCTGATCGCTTCATAAGTCTTAGAGCTAGCTATATTCTGTCTTTATAGTTACCTGTTCATCTAATTTATAATCAGATTCCCCAATATCAACTTTTTTTCCATTATGATTTATTTTATATTTACCACCTTTTAGACTAACACTAAAATTGAGTTTTTGGTTATTCTTTAAATCACCAGTTAATGGGAAGCATCCAAGCAATTAATCCAAGCACGAGACTGTCAACATTAAGCCAACCGATCATGTCTAAACTATTTCTGTATTTTCTATTTTTTGTTTCTTCATTCTTGTTCAACCATTAATATCAATTAATTCAATCTACTCAATCCCCCTTATTCTATAAAAAATGGCACTTACCTTATTTGCGATAAGTGTCCGGAAGACCACTTCACATAAAATCCTGCAGTATTAACCCCCTTTCGTTTTATTTGAAATGAGAATGCGTTATTTGTCTAATTCGTTTCTTGTCTCCCTATCCAATTCCGCTCTTAAGCTTTTTAAAAAAGCACCTTCTTCAAAATATTTCAGGCCATATGTGAGATTAAATTCATAGTTAAAGTCAGAAGGATTTTGACCCTGATTATGCTGTATGATGGTTTCAGCCTTATCAAGTGCTTTCACGAAAACCGCTTCTTTCGTTACACCCTCCTCATATTCCTCCCAAACATCAATGATTTGCTTACCTGCTTCAGATGGCAGATAAGATGCTAACTTTTCAATTGCCACCTTTTCTTCTCTTGTTTTCTTTTGTTTATCTGATAATAATACTGCTGATTGATCTCCACTGTAACGTTCACCGAGATCATGAATTAAACTTATAAACAGGACTTTTTCGTAATCTAATTCTGGAAAATGCTTAGCGGTGATGGATACAAAAAGTGCTAATCTCCATGAATGTTCAGCTGTACTTTCTTGACGACCCGATTGCATCCAAGAAGTCCTTGTGACAGACTTCAATCCTTCAACTTCGTTCATAAAATTAAGATATTTTCTAATTTCTATCATTATTTTTCTCCTGTTTAAAAGTTGTAAAATAAATTGTTACATATTGAGCCAGATCCTTTATACTCCTGTACTGTTTTAAAGAAGGTTTCCCTGTTTCATTAAATGACCTGGTTGTGTAATAAAAAGGTGTTAGAATCTTCCAATACGATTCTAACATAAAAAATTAATTCCACGTGATAACCATGTATATCCGTATATCCAAAAAAGTTCCCTACCAAATTTTATTTTTGGCAGGGAACTATATTATTCCTAAGTAATTTTTCCTTACTCGACTTGATTTACCCCCTTATATATGAGGTCTTTCTTTTTCAGCTGTTGATCTTGATTAACAGGTTTTGTTTTGTTTGACACGTTTTAATGGTTGGGACTTCTAATGAGGAGGATTTTTTCGGACAATGATGTGCCGTTAGATCATGGGAGTGGGGTATCGGTATCGACTGCTGTGTTAAAGCATCAACCGATGGTGGAAAAGTATGCAAACAAATATGGTGTATTTTCCCGTGTTTAGCTCTTGAATCGCACGTTACGTGATGTATTATAATAGAAAAAAATCGAAGAAAGGACGATCACATGTATACCATCGGGGAATTGTCAAAGCACACAGGGGTGACCGTCAGGACACTGGATTATTATGATGAGATCCACTTGATCTCCCCCTCCTCCAAAACGGATGGCGGACATCGTTTATACAGTGACGATGATGTGCTTAAGTTGGAACGTGTTTTAGCGATGAAATATATGGGTTTCTCGCTCGGACACATTAAAAACATTTTGGAACAGCCGAGTACAACATGGCAGGAATCGATACAAGAGCAATTGGATTATGTCCGACGGGAACAGGAGCGTTTACAGACGTTAGAGGAAGCACTCCTCGGGGTCTCCTATTCGATCGATTTCGAAGGTGAAGCAAACTGGTCCGTTATTTTTCAAATTATTCAGTTGTATCAACAGGACTCATCCAATATTTTACAACCATACCATGAATACCTAAACGAAGATGACATAAAAAAGATCACAAACATGAATCCTGCGCAGATGAAGGAAGAAGACGTCCGAGAATGGATGCAGGTTATTCGAACTATCAAACAAAACCTCCATCTGCCACCTGATTCCAAAGAAGCTTGGCAACTTGTGGAACGATGGTCCAAACAGGCGGAGAAGATGTTTAGCAACGATGAACAATTACTCGGGGACATGTGGGAAGCATTGCAACATTTAACAGACGATATCGCTTTCTATCCAATGAATCAGGAAGTTGTTCATTTTTTAAAGCAGGTATTTATCGCTTATGAAAATGAATCGGAAAATGACAGTTAACTCTTTGTATATATTCACATGTTCATGAAGTTAGAGAAGTATGCAGGAGAAGACTCTGTATCTTTTAAGAAAGAGTGTTATCTAAATTATAAAATTTGTTGTGTCATATGTATCCAGATTCATTCTTTAAGTGGCCACCACTAGTAAAAGGTACTACTTCTCGAGGAGGTATTGTGTATGGTGCTTGATGTGCAAAATATAACGAAAATTTACAATGATACTCGCAAATCCCAAATCGTTGCAAATGATCATCTCACGTTTGGTATAGACAAAGGAGAAATATTTGGTCTTTTGGGTCATAATGGTGCTGGAAAAACTACACTGATCCATCAAATAATGGGGACATTGACACCTACAAGTGGAAATATAACCCTACATGGTAAATCGGTACAGAAGTTTCCGAAGCGAGCACGTTCGCTTTGTTCATTACAACCGCAATCAGAATTTCAACTTGGTTTTTTAACGCCCGCTCAAGCTGTTTCAACGATGGGAAAAATGAGAGGCGGAGGTAAAAAAGAAGTCAAGCAACGGATGGATATGTTATTCGAAAGATTGGATATTGGAAAATGGGCTCATACGCACGGCGTCAAACTTTCTGGAGGGATTCGCAGGTTAACAGTTTTTTGCATGGCCCTTATCCAACCTGGAAAACTTGTCATATTGGATGAACCTACTAATGATGTGGATCCAACGAGACGAAGGTATCTTTGGGACGTGATACGTGAATTAACGAATGATGGAACCTCGGTTATCCTGGTCACCCATAATGTCATTGAGGCAGAAAAGGCGGTGGACCGACTAGCAATATTACATAACGGACAGTTTGCCGCGAAGGGTACTGTTCCTGAAGTGAAAAGAAAGGTAACGGATCAAAAACGTCTGGAAATTAACTTGTTATCCATATTTGATCGCCACGAAGATCATGACTGGTCCATATCCACACATCGAAATGGGGCAAATGTTATTTACTCACTGGATGAGTCATCCGTCTCAACAGCCATAGAATGGGCAGAATTTCGGTTGAAACAAGGTAATATATTGGACTACTCCTTATCGCCAAAGACGCTAGAAGACGTTTATGTTGAATTAACAGCTAAAGAAGGAGGCGCTGATTTTGTAGAATGCTAAAATCTTACAATCTGATTCTATGAAATGAATCATGTAAGTTGTAGTATGACTTTTATACAAGTAATGATGAATGTTGATTATGAATGTAAGGAAGCTGACGGATTCTGGGAAGCCCATTGGAAAACCATGAAGGGATTAGAGGCGTTGGTAGCCTTATATTTCATTATTGGTAGTGAATTTAAGTGGGGAACTTTTAAGACTGTTTTTATTCATCAACCGAAGAGGTTAAATGTTTTGGAAGGTATGATTAGTGGAGCTGCTGCACAGTCAGAAGTGATTGAGAATATTGCAAGGGTATTGCCAGGCGTGAATGCTGATTCTTTAGCTAACACATTTATTCCATCCTTCATAAAGGATATTGCTATAGACGCAATCGACATTGTAGATGGAACTCAAGCTATATTTGTACTAATCGCTTATGCGGCAGGATTTCCCGTTTTGACGGGGTTATTTATTCAGCAGAGAGACATCATTAAATGATATCAGGAAGCTGGTGAAATATCTTTTAAACGTCACAGAACCTAGAGTTTTAATTGGTTTCAACAAAGGGGGATTTTTTAATGGTAACTTTCAACGACTTCAAGTACGTGTTTCAAATGCAATTTAATAAGAGTTTTGGCTACCTGCCTTACTACATGATTCTTCAAATGATCATTTCACTAGGAATTGTGATAGGTTTCACCTATTTAATTGGCAATTCAAACACGGAATCTTTACTTTATTTAGCAACCGGGGCTCCCACCATAGTGTTAATTCTTACAGGGGTCGTTCTTTTGCCCCAACAAATTGCTACCTCCAAAACGGAAGGGTATCACCAATTTTTACGTACTTGGCCAGTAAATAGAGGTATTATCCTTGTGGCGGACACATTAATATGGTTGATCGTAGCGATTCCAGGTATTGTCATTTCGATCTTAGTTGCCCACTTCATGTTTCATCCAGGATATGATGTTACATGGAACCTTGTTCCGGCACTTTTGTTAACAGCCTTCACGTCAATAGGCATCGGTTATGGATTTTCTTATCTATTACCTCCGCAACTATCAATGGTGCTTTCTAATGTGCTTGCCTTTGGATCGCTTATGTTTGCACCTATCAATTTTCCTATGGAGCGGCTTCCTGCATGGCTTCAAAACGTCCATGATTTTTTGCCCTTGTATTCGATGGCTGAAGTAATGCGAGATGCTTTGGCAACCTCAACCTTCGCTGCAAGTACCGGAAATTACGTTAATTTAGCGGTATGGGGTATTGTCGGCTTCTGTGGTACCATTGTCCTTATAAATAAAAAATAACTCATTCAAGAGAGACAAACCAATGCGTACTGTACACAATTATTTTCATGAACTGGCTCACTCGGGTTAGTACCGTATTAACGTTGCAATTCCTATTTAAAACAAAACCGGTATTATACTGCATTACAAATATATGTGTTTTTACTTCGATGAAATAAAGCAAATTCAATCCATTTAATTTTCAGGTTTTATTGCCCAGATATCGTTATGCTTGGTTTTGTATTCAATAGTTTATCGTACGAATATCGAGGAAACATGATGCTTGTTACTTATGGCGTGATATATACCATCTCTATGCTCGTATATATACCAATAAAGTATGTTTTATTCTTTTGCATTCACATTCCTGTTAATTGATTCTTTTAAAGTTTACAAATATATTTAGCCATATAAAAACACCCTTAAGATCAGATTCTATTCTAACTTTATGGGGGTAAAACATCCCCAATGTATACCCTTTTTTTCAACAATTGCGCCCTTATATTTAATAGTTATAATGCTTCTGTTTCAGTGATTAGTTCTTTTAACTTCTTCACTGCTTTTTCCGCCTTTTCACCATCCGCTGAAAGCAGAGAAATAAAATCATCGATTCGTTTTTTATAGTCCGTAGGCTTTAGCGGGAAATTTTGGATCATGGCCACAGCTTTCTTTTCATTGATACAATACACTTCGTTTTTCGCAAAGAGAACTTGATTTAAACAAGAAATACTTCGAAAACAATGGCCCATCACATACGAAATATCGTCCTTATTCGCATTGGCTTCCATAAACATAAGGGAAAATGAAGCTTCAAAAGAAAAATACTGGATCATCGCTTTTTTCAATTTCTCGGGATAAGGTTCCGTTTTCTTTTTCAATTCACTTAGTTTGCCTTCAGGGTCAGATAAAATATTACAAACGGCTAATTCCCCCATATACATGACATTCAAATAACCATGTGGATGCCCCGTTTGATAATGAATGGATACAGCACCTGACAGACAGTCATCAATAACCTTGCTGACTCGTTTGATATCACGAAATATGAGATCTACATGGTATTCATGCACAACTAACCAGCCGCCGCCATTTATCCATTCGCCCCATTCACCTAAGGATGTGATTAGATGGTCTTTTTTTTCGTCATTAAGATTGAATGCTGATTTTTCGATATCATTTGTATTGAACCCTTTTGATTCATCATAGTAAATTCCAATATCTATATCAGAATCCGAATTATGTGTTTCTCTTGCCCTGGATCCACCTAACACAATTCCTACCACACCTGGCAGTCCATCTAGTTCTTTTGTTATATCTTGAATTATATTATCGACAGTTACCATTATGTTTCACTCCAATCTTATCCTGCAAAATGGCTCTACAATGGCAATTTAGGCGCTTTCCTTTATTCCAGTTTAGCGCCCAATCATATTATTACGGAATTTCCAATTAAAATTCATTCATGTTTGAACTGCAAACGGCATCTAGGAAAAACTGAGGTGCACGGGAGATCTTCAGCTTTTCAAAATCTGATCGTGGCATATATCTCTGCAATACAGGCAAGCATTCATCCAAATCATTTTGCCTGTTGCCTATAAGAGGATCTGATAATAAGCAAAAACCGAAATCAGAATATAGTTTGATTGCTCGGTAACTTTCTGGTTGAGTATGCAGAAATACCGGGTATTCATCTTCTGGTAAGCTCTTCATAACGATTGAAAGTAGCGCCCTACCTATACCTTCCCCTTCACAATCTTTCAAGACCTTAAACCAATGCAAAGTCCATATTGAGTTGTAAGATTTCCATAAAAAACAAGTTCCTATAGGCTTATCAGCCTGATCACAGACAACCATACATCGTTGGAAAAACAAATCTCCTTTTGGTAAATATACATCGTTAAAATACGCTGTCATAAAGTCGTAGTATTTCGTTGCTAGTTCAGGAGTATCAAAGTGCATTGCCTTCCAAAGGTCTAACTCATTTTTCCTACAATAACGCACATGAAAGCTGTTCGGTAATTCTCTTGTAGCATCGTTATCTAATTTACGGCACATCATAAATAAATTCTTATCTGGTATTTGTTCTTCCATGCTATAGTCAGTCCCTTCTATTCAACTGTTATTCCATTAAATGGTTCGTTCGTGTAATAAATAGTATCAAAATCTTTCAATGTTTTAATATACAAAAAATACCTTCATATTTATAATCTGTATATTCGAAAAACTTTATACCAAAATATTCCTTTAATTACGTATCCCAATCAATATCACCCAAATCCTCTGTCTCTTCATTTTCAAAGTGTTTCATTCGATCAAGAACCCCAGTACTTTGCAAATAAAGTGTTTCCTGTATGGCGTCCCAATCTCTTTTACTAACAAGAACAGCGCCATCATCATTTTTTGTGTTAGTTATTTCAATCGGTGTATTATCCTCATTAACTTGTTTAATCAATTGGTAAAGGTTTTTTCTTGCATTTGTTGGGTTGAAACTTAACACGACAATCCCTCCCTTTCTTTCATAATTGATTACACTTTATATTTAAACGTATATTATTATGTACATCACGTTGTAAATACCTATTTTTATAGAAGCTAACTATATCTTTTTTAACCTATTTTTCCATTTTAGCTTAGGACAAATACTGTTAAATAAGCATTCCACTTCAAGTTAAGCTGTAGCCTCATTCCCACTCCAGTGTAATGTCTATTATGGCTTTCTAAATGATAGACAATACATCAACTCGTGACAAACTACTTTATGATTTATATCTAGCATTCCTTTTGGAATTAATTCTATAGGTGCAGCTATGCTCTGTTCTTCACGATAATACTTTTTTGTTATTGGGGTTTTTTTATAGGTTTCATTTACTAATTTTTCAGTTTCATCTACTATTACAATCTTAGTTCCACTTTTAGCTATCCTTATCATCTCACTAATTGCCTTACCTTTATCATTAAAATAATTTATTCCTCCAACATGGTATACAACATCAAAACTCTCATCCTTGAAAGGTAAATTCTCTGCTGTTCCTGATTTTATAACGAGTTAAATTCCTTTGTTTTCAAGGGTTTGATACTCCCCGTTCTACAATCCGAGAATCTAGGATTTAAATTAATATCAGTTCCACCCACATACTAATTTCCAAATTGTAATCCATCTGTTGAGTATTAATAAAGTTCTTTACTTTTGGAGCCGTAAAGCCACATTGTTCCGTTCAAACATGCGGCTTTATCAAGAAATAGTTCTTTACTTTTACTCAACAATCGCGCTCCTTTAACGGAAAACTTGATTTCGAGATATATTCAATAGTGTTTTCACTAAAGTGTTTGTTGGCATGGAATTTTTATAAAATAAACATCTTACCATTTTCATATTTTAACGAGTAAATTCCTTTTTCCTTCAAAAGAACTGGTAAGTATTGAGAAACTTTATCCGCAGTTCCTAGATTGTTCGGGTTTAATAACCAATCAATTGATTTCCAATCTAATATACCTTCTCTTGTTTTTTTAGGAGTTTCAAATTTTAAATCATTTCCCACTTCATATAGATAAACATATATTCCATCAAGGTTACCATTTGAAGATTCCCAGGATACAGTGCCTTTAGAAAAGTAATTATCTACTCTTATGTCTGTTTCCTCAAATACTTCACGTAATGCACCCTCATCGGAAGATTCACCTTTCTCAATTTTACCGCCTACACCATTCCAAACCCCCATAATTGGAGGCTTTTCTCGGTTAAGCATTAATATATCATTATTATTTTTAATAAAACATACTGTGTACTTAAACATTATATAATTGATACCTCGTTTGTTTTGCCTGTGTTCTAATCATAATCCTTACAGAAGATAATTTACACAGTTATAAAATATTAATGTTTTTCTAATCTCTTCGTTTCATTCGAAACGCTCTCATTGTTCAACTAATTGGTCCGTTTGTGGTATAAAAATTATTTTAAATCAATCTTTTACCTCTCCCATTTTAACATACAAAAATTAATTCTATATGCTATTCTGATAATCTGAATGCCAATTATTTAAAAGGTTGTAGAGCCTCATTTCAACATTGATCAATTTATTCAAAAAAACAAAAATAATCTCTACAAAAGTTTAATCAAAAATCCCTATACTGTCATATTCACGTTTTATTACAGTGTGTTCCCACTTTTTATAGTGACATTTATTATAATATGACCAAGTTATCCACAGAAAAATGTTCCCTGCCAAAGTTTTTTCTTGGCAGGGAACTATCTTATTTTTAACTTATTTTGTCCATTTTAGCTTCGGACAAATGCTGTTAAATCAGCTTTCCCATTTCAAATTAAGTTGTAGGGTCATTCCCACTCAATCGTACTTGGGGGCTTACTCGTCACATCATACACGACGCGGTTGATATGCTCCACGTCATTTACCATTCTCGTTGATATTTTTTCTAGGGTTTCCCAGGGAATGCGTGCCCAATCGGAGGTCATGCCATCAATGGAAGTAACGGCACGGATCCCGATAGTGTAATCATACGTACGCACGTCCCCCATGACGCCAACGCTGCGAATATTCGGTAGTACGGTGAAATATTGCCAAATGTCGCGCTCTAATCCCGCAGCAGCAATTTCTTCACGCAAGATAGCGTCGGATTCACGAACAATTTCCAGTTTTTCTTCCGTTACTTCACCCAGTACACGGATTGCCAGACCCGGGCCAGGGAAAGGCTGACGCCAAACGATGTGATCCGGTATGCCTAATTGAGAACCAAGTTCACGAACTTCATCCTTAAAAAGGGCATTTAATGGCTCGATCAGATCAAATTGCATATCCTCTGGCAGTCCACCAACGTTGTGATGGGATTTTATGGTGTGTGCTGTTTCGGTTCCACTTTCAATGATATCGGTATACAACGTCCCCTGTGCCAGAAAGTCGATGTCCTTTAGCTTGTCTGCTTCATCATCGAAAACATAAATAAATTCATTCCCGATGATTTGACGTTTCTTCTCCGGATCGTCCACCCCTTTTAGTTTGGATAGAAAACGATCTTTGGCATCGACCTTAATGATATTCATATGAAAATCATCCGCAAATACACGCATCACATCATCTGCTTCATTTTTCCGGAGCAGGCCATGATCGACAAAGATACATGTAAGTTGATCGCCGATTGCTTTATGAATTAAAGCTGCCACAACGGATGAGTCAACGCCACCGCTTAGTGCACATAACACCTTACGATCGCCGACTTTCTCCTGAATTTTCTCCACTTCCATATCGATAAAATTCTCAATCGTCCATGCTCCACCGCTTTGGCAAATCTCGAAAACGAATTGCTTTAGTAAATGATTGCCATATTCCGAATGACGCACCTCCGGATGGAACTGAACGCCATATCGTTTTTTCTCCGGGTCACTCATGGCAGCAATTGGTGTAGATGGACTTGTAGCATCAATGTGAAATGTTGGTGGCGTATCGATCACTTTGTCGCCATGGCTCATCCATACGGTCTGCGTACTTGGTGTATGTTTAAAAAGAGGCGGTTCGGCTTGTAGCTCAATATGTGCTTTCCCATATTCCCGATTCTTTGCTTTTTCAACGGTACCACCATAATGGAGAGACATGAGCTGCATGCCATAGCAGATACCTAAGATGGGGATATCCAATTCGAAGATCTCCTTATCACAGCGGAAGCTATCCTCATCATAAACACTATGCGGACCACCTGAAAGGATAATTCCTTTTGGATTCATTTCCCTGATCGCTTCTGCTGATAACTGATGGGAGTGCAATTCACTATAAACACCAAATTCTCTTATTCTTCTTGTGATTAACTGATTGTATTGACTGCCAAAATCAAGTACGAGTATCATATCGTTTGTTTCCATTGTTACACTCCTATCTATTACGCCGTAGTTGGGCTTTTGTTGGAAATTGGGGAAAGTAGCTTTCACATGTAGCGCGTTGTATCCCAGTTTAAGGATGTTTTTCCCAACTCGGGATTTCTGCGTTCGGTCGATTTCGTGGCGCGCTCGATCGATTTCATAACGCTCTCCCGATTGGAACGTGTTCTCTCCCGTTTGAAGCGCGTCGTCTCCCGATTCACAGGCATGCGCTCCCTCTTCTGATCAGCTATCGCCAACTACACTAAAAATCCTGCATCCCCGCTTTTTGCATTACAAACTATTAAAAAACTTGGCATACGCGTATGCCTTAGTTGCACTTATGCAGTTAAGAAAGGTTTTATACTTTCTTAACTGCCAAAAAGACAGAGTCCAGGAGAGATCTGCCTTCATAGTCAGAGCATTTACGGTGCTCCGGTAGAAACTTTCGAACCATATTTTCGAGGATATACGAACGGCGTATTTATTATTTCATTTGTAATATCTTCTTATTCTACTAATCAACGCAAACCGGGTCAACCCATTATCCGTTTGATTAAATTTTTCCATAATTGCGTTAGCTGCTGCATACTACGCGTATCCGCTTTATTATTATATAACACTTGTTCATAATAGGCTGTTAGCTGCGTCATCTCATCTGTTTCGTAACGTGCATCCATGTGTTTGGCGTATTCACGCAATGTTTGATCAGGTTCTTTTTCCAGTCCAACGTGCTGCAGAACTCTCAATAAATGATGATACGCTTCTTGGTATGTTTTCACATTTTGTCTTTTCTCTAATCGCTTTCCCAGCAAATACGTTTGCCAGCGTAATCGTTTTTTATACATAACCGTGCCCACGATGATTAATATAACGACCATTCCACTCACATACCACCAATGGAACGTAGAAGATGCATCATCTGTAGTATCTTCAGCCATCGCAGGTTGAGTCTCTTCTTCCTCTTCAGGCAATTCTGGCTCTGGCTCGTTCTCTTCTGTTTCCGGCGTTTGATCCATGACGTCATCTTGATTTTCACCTGAAGCATCATCCATATTTCTGTGGAAATCAGACAAGTTAGAGAACCCCTGTGTTGGCTCAAATGGTACCCAACCAACATCTGGAAAGTACACCTCAACCCAGGAGTGTGCATTGGCATTCGTTACTTCATAGACATCGGTTGAGTCATCTGCGCTACTTTCAATCATTTCACCACTGGTAAAACCTTTCGCCCATCTTGCGGGTATATCAAGTGTTCGCAGTAATACGACCATTGATGTCGAGTAATTATCACAATAGCCTACTTGGGAGTCGAATAAAAATTGATCCACGTAATCCTCATCTTCTTCAGGGACAGGAACATCGGTTGTTTGATATTCAAATCCATTTTGGCCGAAATACCGCTCCACTGCTTTTGCTTTACCGTAACGATCATCATACGTAGCTGTAATTTCCTCTGCTAATTCACCGACTCGATCCGGGAGGGAAGATGGAAGTTGTGTATGCCGCTCTTGAATATCTTCCGGATCATCATTTCCCGTCTCCTGAAGTTCATCAATAGCAAATGATGGATGATCATAGGAAATGGTGTAATTATCCAAGTTTGCAGGTTCATCATTTATCCTTGTTTCAATCGCTTCCGAATGTGGATCCATCAAATACTGCGCTCCCGTTGCGTATACGTGATGCGTTCCGTATGGATAGATTAATTTATCGATTGCTGTATCTTCTTGAAAATCAACCATTGCTTCTAAGCTTTCTGTTTCAACAGCATCTGTATCAAATGTCTCCAGTGAAATCTCTCCGGCATTTTGTGAGAGGTAATCAGGATCCTCGGCATTTTCCCAGCCTTCCCCGGTGTATACATCCTTGGTTTCAATCCGCCAATAATGTTCTTCTGAGACAGAAGCTTCAAATACAGGTGTATAATCTTGAACGAAGGAGCCACCAAGGCGTGAATCATCTTCGCCGTAACCGACCTTCTGGACAGAGCCTCCGCCAGCACCATGATAACCGGCATTTTCCGCAGTGCTTTGAATAAACGGAACCGGATCCGGCCATTGTGGCTCAAGCTTCGGTGCCGCATAACCGATCAACGAGGCAATAAGAACCGTGACTACTAGCGGTATTGCCCATATTGGCGTCTTTTTGATCCAGGAGAAATCAATGGATTCCTTATCCAACTCTTTCATAACATTAGCGATACCTAACGCGATGAAGGAAATAATAAAGGTTCTCACCATCGCCATGTCACCATCATAAACGGTAAAAGTATCCAGTACAGCTAAATAAATAAACGTGAGCAAAACAAATAGAAAAATCCGCTTCATGACAACAAACCAATAATGCAGCAGGTAGCTCATTAAGCCGATTAATAATAGGAATAAAAAGCTTCGGAATAATGGTGTCATATTGTACCATTGCTGTGCTAGAATTGCTTCTAGATTATAAGAAAGATCCATATACAACGCTTGAAACCATATTCCTGTAAGAAACGTAGAATCAATAAATAAGCCATTGAGAGCAAACAGTAGTCCAAACCCTTTTAATAAACATTCGATCCACCATTTCATCCGAAGCATCGAAATCATAAAACAAAACAATGCATAAATAATAAACACGGTTAGGCCACTTGTATACGTAACATCCGGAACGGGATAAAGCCATTCCAAAAACAATAACAAACCGCAACCATACAACATAAAGGTATAGGGCCATGACGCTTTTTTCTCTTTTAATCTACTCATGTGCCGCTCACCTCAATCGGATTTTCCATTAACTCCTTTTCGGTTAACATTCGACAATCAACACCTTCAAGCTGAAGTTGCCCTATAAGCATCTGCTCGTTCTGTGAGATCATCTCGGCAGATTGAATAAGAACCATCATGACCCTTTTGGACCGTTGTTTGAGCTTGGTCACTGATTCCTTAACGCCATTATCTATCCTCGTTGTTACAATCATGACAACATTCCCACCATCCACCTTAAACAGTTCTTCTTTTAGCTTAATTGCAAAAGGCTGATAACTTACAGGCTGAATACGGGTTAAATGTTGACGTATAAAATCTCCTTGGTTTGGATCATGACGCATGGGCAAATGAACGACTTTCGCACCAATGGATAATAAGCCAACTGTCCTATATTGTTTGCGAAGGCCTTCCATTAATGAAGCAGTTACCTCGACTGCTGCCTCAAATGCAATCTGGTTCATCCCCTCATAATAGCAACTGTCTAAAACAAGCAAGATACCAGTGCTTTCTTCCAGTTCAAATTCCTTTGTCATTACCTCATTTTTTCGCGCTGTTTGTTTCCAATCAATCCAGGATACTTTATCGCCCGGCATATATTCGCGAATTCCTGATACAACATTCGTATTTTTGACAGTTAATGTATAGGCAGTAGCATCCCCTTGTTCAGAGCTGCTTATCTTTTCTGTCATATTTATGGGGCGTACATTCGGATAGACCACGAGTTGGTCTGCAACATCAAATAGATGTTCCTTTTTCACAAAACCAAACACGTCCCCGGTTCGAATTCGAATATGCGTTAGTTGATGCTCCCCGCGCGGAACACGTTCTATTTGGTACGGGATCTCAATTACCCGCCTCATGAATGGGAAGATTACCTTTTTCATTTTTCTGTGAAAAGTGAATTTATTCAGTTGAGCCATATAGCGATACGTATTTTCCCGATCATCTTCGCTATTTAATGTATCAGGAAAAATTTCCTCACAAATACAATAATATAGCGGGAATGGAAGCGATCGCTCCAATATAATGGTTACAGACACTCCATCACCTGCTCGAATAACGTGTTGTGATAGATGACGTGTAACCTTCCAATTTCGAATCGGATAAAGTAGAAACCCCAAATGATAGAGAAAGATTGGCAGGAAGCTATAAAAGAGAAACCAGCTTATGAAACCACCCTGAAACATAGCAAAAGAAAATAGGAGAAGAAATAACGCTAGAGTAAAAATGAAATTACCAAGAAACCGAAGTGAATCCTTCATTAAGGAAATTCCTTTCGAATCGGAATAGGCGTGTGTTTCACTATACTTTCCACAACCTGCTCACTGCTCATACTTTCGTATTTGGCTTGTGACGTTAATATAATCCGGTGGGACAACACAAAAGGGGCTAAAAATTTCACATCATCAGGCAGCACATAATTTCGCCCTTGTATATAAGCGTACGCCTTTGCTGTGCGCATTAATGCAATGGATCCTCTGGGACTGACCCCAAGGTAAATGGATGGATTGGTCCTCGTATTACCTACAAGATGGATAATGTAATGTTGTACATTTTTATCAATATAAACCTCTTTCACTTCTTCTTGAATAGCAATCAATTGTTCCTTGGACATGACAGCATCAATTGTTTCAATTGGATGATTTTTGGACGTGCGTCCCAGCATTTCCAGCTCCTCTTCAAACGCTGGATATCCCATTTTCAACTTTAAAATGAAACGATCCAATTGTGCTTCCGGAAGCGGGTACGTCCCCTCATATTCAATCGGGTTTTGGGTTGCCATAACAAAAAAGGGCTGCTGGAGCGAGATGGTCTGCCCGTCTATGGTCACATTTTTCTCTTCCATCCCTTCAAGCAGCGATGATTGTGTCTTTGGTGATGTACGGTTAATCTCATCAGCAAGTATAACATTTCCCAGAATTGGCCCACCACGAAACTCAAATTCCATCTCTTTTGGATTATAGATGGAAATCCCTGTCACATCAGAAGGTAATAAATCCGGCGTAAACTGAATTCTTCTAAAATCACAATCTAATGATTTAGCCAACGTACGAACAAGCATCGTTTTCCCGACACCCGGAACATCTTCAAGCAACACATGACCTTGTGCCAATAATGCGACTAAGCTGAGAGTTACTTCCTCCTCTTTGCCAATCATCACTTTATTTATGTTCATTCGTACATGTTCAATTTTCTCATTATAAATAGCTGTTTCCGGCATGATTCCAGACTCCTCTCTAAGGGTCGAAATTTTACGTTAAATACCTACTATTACTATACAAGAAAAGACTTGTGAAGTAAAAGCGGATAATCAAAGAATCTAAAACCTAGTATTAGCAGATAAAGAGATTTTTATACATAAAAAAAGGAAGTCATCGGAGCTGTTCTTTCCATTCAACATATGGAAAAGTTCGAACCCGGATTTGAATTCGTGCGCATTTGTTTGGCACTGGCGGATGCTGCTTCAGCTTTCGGGGGCGCTTGTTCAGCTTTGGCGGGTGCTGCTTCGGCCTTCGGGGGCGCTTGTTCAGCTCTAGCGGGCGCTGCTTCGGCGTTCGGGGGCGCTTGTTCGGCTCTAGCGGGCGCTGCTTCAGCTTTCGTGGGCGCTTGTTCGGCTTTGGCGGGTGCTGCTTCGGCCTTCGTGGGCGCTTGTTCGGCTTTGGCGGGCGCTGCTTCGGCTTTCGGGGGCGCTTGTTCAGCTTTGGCGGGCGCTTCGGCTTTCGTGGACGCTTGTTCGGCTTTGGCGGATGCTGCTTCGGCGTTCGTGGGCGCTTATTCGGCTTTGGCAGACTCTGCTTCGGTCTTCGTGCGCACTTGTTCGGCTTTGGCGGGCGTTGCTTCGGCGTTCGGGGGCGCTTGTTCGGCTTTGGCGGGTGCTGCTTCGGCGTTCGTGAGCGCTTATTCGGCTTTGGCGGATGCTGCTTCGGCGTTCGGGGGCGCTTGTTCGGCTCTAGCGGGCGCTGCTTCAGCTTTCGTGGGCGCTTGTTCGGCTTTGGCGGGTGCTGCTTCGGCCTTCGTGGACGCTTGTTCGGCTCTGGCGGATGCTGCTTCGGCGTTCGTGAGCGCTTATTCGGCTTTCGTAGACATTTATCAATTTTTATCCAAATTTTTCCGGTAGAGCGAGCATCTACACACAGTCTCGGGACTTGCAACCTTATCCGAACGAATGAATGATTTTCAACCTTATGTTGATATTTTCATAGACTATACAAAAACTCTTTCCCAACTACAAAGAAAGGAAAGAGTTTCTCTATATTAATATAGGATTGAAGAACCCGGTCCTAGTGGTATCCCTACGAGCATCCAGATGACAAGTACAATTGTCCAACCAATAAGGAAGTAAATGGAATAAGGAAGCATAACAGAAATTAACGTTCCAATTCCCATTTTCTTATCATACTGCTGAGCAAATGCAATAATAATCGCAAAATAGGTCATTAATGGTGTAATAATATTGGTTGTTGAGTCTGCGATACGATACGCCATTTGCGTAAGCTCCGGTGAATAACCAAGCTGCATCATAATCGGCACAAACACCGGTGCCATCATGGCCCATTTAGCTGAGGCACTACCCATAAATAAATTGATGAATGCAGCAATTAAGATAAATAATAGAATTAATGGAATTCCGGAAAGATTGATACTTTGTAAGAATTCAGCACCATAAACGCCAAGAACCATTCCGATATTGGACTCCGAGAAAAAAGCAACGAATTGACCTGCCGTAAACGCTAATACAATGAACATACCCATGGAAGCCATGGTATCCGTCATTTGATTTGCAACATCCTTGTCATTACGAATCACTTTGGTTATTTTTCCATAGACAAGGCCTGGAATAAAGAATAAAGCCGCAATAACAGGTACTAATGAATCCATAAATGGAGATTGAACAATTCCACCATCATCCCCGCGCATTGGTGCATTTTCCGGCATGATGAGCAATAGTGTCAAAATCAATCCAATGACTAATGCAACACCGGACCAAACCAGACCTTTTTTCTCAACGGAAGTAAGTCCTTCCAGATCCTCTGTTTTTTCACCTTTATACTTGCCCAAACGGGGTTCAACTACGCGTTCTGTGACCCAGGCACCGATGAATGTTAGCACAAACACGGAAACAGCAATAAACCACCAGTTCATCGCAATGTTCATCGTTTCTGCATAAGCCGGGTCAATAATCGATGCTGCGTCTATTGTCATTTCCCCAAGCATAGCATCTGTCGCAGATAAAGATAAGTTTGCACTAAATCCTGCGGAAACTCCTGCAAACGCTGCAGCAAGACCGGCTAATGGATGTCGTCCAAGTGCGGCAAATATTAAAGCTCCAAGTGGCGGCAGGACAACATAGCCCGCATCTGAAGCAACACTGGACATAATACCAGCAAATACCAAACCAGCCGTGATCAAACGATTGGGTACAGCTAAAACAAACCCCCGCAATACTGCACTAATTAATCCTGTATGTTCTGCAACACCTATACCAAGCATCGTTACAAGCACAACTCCAAGTGGTGCGAAACCAATGAAGTTATCCGTCATACTGGTAAAAATATATTGAATACCATCAGCGCTCAGTAAGTTGTTAATCTCGACCATTTCACCTTCTTCACCAGGGTGCTCCACACTAATCCCCAATGGAGCTAAAGCCGCGGAAAGAAGAACAACTAATAATGCTAAAATAGCAAACAATGTGACCGGATGCGGTAATTTATTTCCAACCGTTTCTATCCCGTCCAAAGAACGTTGAAAAACGCCTTTTTTCTTATCCATTGATAATTCTCCCTTCTTGTGCCTATAACGGTAATATTCCGACAATAATGTGTAAATAATAATATTACGTAACGCCTATTATATAGGGGATGTATAAGAATTTAAATAGGAAAATTGAAGTAGAAATAATGGAAATAGTAGAATTTATTACGGCTTGGATGGGGGCGTATTGAAATTTATTAATCATAGTACCTTTTGGTATTAGAAGTACAGTCTCCCGATTTAAACGTTTGCTTTCCCGATTTCGGAGTGCTGTCTCCCGATTTCGGTGCTCGCTTTCCCGAGTTCGATGCGCTGTCTCCCGGTTTGAACGCTCGCTCTCCCGATTTCGGTGCGCTGTCTCCCGATTTGGGTGTTCGCTCTCCCGAGTTCGATGCGCTGTCTCCCGGTTTGAATGCTCGCTTTTCCGATTTCGGAGCGCTGTCTCCCGATTTGAGTGCTCGCTTTCCCGATTTCGATGCGCTGTCTCCCGATTTGAACGCGCTCTCTCCCGTTTAAAGTATTATCCTCATGTTCACTCGTCTTTTTCCCTATCCACAACCCATTTGACCCATTCCAGTTCCTTTTGGGACAAATCGCGTCCTAGTTTTGTTTGACATTCATCAACGAGCATTTCGAATCTATCCATAATATTAACCTCCTTTATGGAAAATTGGAATTTATTACCTATTGTAATCAACACCATATTATCAGACAAAAAAACAAATATAAAAGATCATTTGTACCTATAAGGAGTCTTCCCCTGCTATTTTTCTGCAAACAGCTTTATTGGAAGCGTACCTATAATGATATTTCCAACTCATTTGTAAAGTGAAAATCAAAGATGGGGAAATCAGCTTTTATACATTATTGGAGTTACAATCTACAGTGGACCACCGGCTGCCACGTCGATAATTAACATATACGGTGAAGATCTGGCGGGAGATTATCAAAATTTCAAGAGAAGGAATTAGAGAAAAAACGAACAAACGAGCGAGGCTAATGAAAGAGAAAGAGAAACCTTTAGTATCAATTCATTCGGCTGAAGTCATCACCTACGGCTATCAAAAAAAGAGAGAGGATGAACTTTAACCTCTCTCTTCTACAGGAGACCGCCGTCACCTTATCACTTTATCTTGTTGAACCAACGGCCTTTTTGTAATCCACAACTCACTTTGCTCCAGCTGATAAGCGAGCTGTAGTAATCGATTCTCTTTTCCTTTGGATGCCATTACTTGGACGCCTATAGGAAGCCCATCATCCGATAGATGAACCGGCACGGACATTGCTGGTTGTCCAGTTAAATTAGCAAGTTGGGTGAATGGCGTATACGTTAGGCTTGGCAAAAACATATCGTATATAAGATCCTGCTGCTCCTGCTTGTCCATCTCATCAATCCGCAAGCGCATTTCCTGCTGTTCCTTTCTTGTATATGTTAGTTCCCCAACTTTTGGTGCTGTATATGCGGAAGCTGGTGTGATATAAAAATCATACGTTTCATGTAGATGAGCCATTTGTGCTGCTGCGCTGTCCCATGAAGATAGGCTTGCCGAGAACTCCGCAGCAGAAACAGACTTGCCGGCCTGATGCAGAACCCATGTTTCAATTTCCACATCATCCGCTGTGATAGCCCGGTCGATACCTTTTTCTAATTGCCCTACAAGAGAAGAAATCTCTCCACTATTCATCAGATAATAATCCTTCATTAATTGGATGCCGTCAACGCCATTTTCTTTCTCCTCCACGATATGCCCCTGACTTTCCATCCACTTCACTGTTTTCTCAACGGCGTATTTCGCCTCTTCCGAAACAGGAGTACCGACAGGAGATGTCATATTGTATGCGATACGGAGCGGTTTCTCAAATGGATGCGGCATCGCTTCATTATAACTTCCCGGAAATAGCGGGGTATGAAATGCTGCTTCCGGCTGGACAATTTGAAGCTCATCAAGGATTGCAGCACTATCTCGAACACTGCGACTTAGTACAAAATCAATCGATGCACCTTGCCACTGACGTCCAGCCCCTGGTCCTACCGGTGTGCGTCCACGAGTTGGCTTTAAGCCAAACAATCCGGTAAACGATGCCGGTATTCGAATAGATCCGCCTCCGTCACTGGCACCTGCTAATGGGACGATCCCTGCTGCAACCGCTGCTGCAGATCCCCCGCTGGAGCCACCCGGAGAACGATGTGAGTCCCATGGATTTCTTGTTGGTCCATGCAAATCAGGCTCGGTTATATTCTTCAATCCGAATTCCGGTGTGTTGGTATGTCCGATAAATTGAAAACCAGCCTCTCGGAATTTTTTCACCATATTGGAATCATGTTCGGAAACGGTAGACATGAACAACTGTGATCCGGACGTAAGTGGCTCCCCTTGTAGACTTTGGGAGAGGTTTTTCAATAACATTGGTACACCGCCGAATGGCGCATCCGTTGCTTGCATTCGCTCTGCCTCTGCTAAAGCTTTTTCCTTTCTTGTATGTGTCACTGCATTTAATGCCGGATTGACCGCTTCCAGTTGCTGAAAACTCAATTCCAGCAACTCTTTCGGTGTTACTTCTCCCATCTTTACTAGCTCTGCCATCGCTGTAGCATCAAGTGTCAAGTAGCTCTGAAGATCCATTTCTGCACCTCTTTACCATTTTTCCCGTATTGTATCATGCCCAGACCCTGTTTCCTATTTCTCCGTCTTTTTCCATGGCGGATCCCCGAACTTATGCAGTTTTTGATTCATCTTATGAACAGAGTAGGGGATGACAAATATCAGAATAGTGCATACGAGTACCATATTTTCAGGTAATAACCCTATCAGTTTATCCCACATGTATATATCACTCATTTCACCGATTCTTTGTCTTATCACTGGACCCGGTCGACCGGACAGTGGAATCTGCTGTAACGTCAATATTGCTCTTTGAAAAAATATGTTTACCCCTATCCCAATCATCCTCTATTTGTTTCCATACCTTATAGTGGTCTTGTTGTAAGATACGATGAAAGTCAAAAAAATCCACTCCTAATTCATGCTGTCCCTTTTCCAACGTATCGTTTATGAGTTGTTCCATTTTTTCATCAATCTTTTCCTCAATTTCCGATATATATTCCGATTGCAAGAGTCTTCTATCACCAAACATCTCTGATATGGATCCTTCTACCTCCACCGTTATGGATATATCTATATGTTCTGTGTCTTTTGGTTTGATTGTTGTATGGCTTTTCATATTTTCAATCTCATACGTCATGGACCGCCCATCAATCTCAAAGTGTATAGTTCCTCCATTTTTATCGCCATTGATCAGATTCAATCCTGCTGCTTCATCCTCATCCAGTACTCCCGCCAGTTTGTCATCTGCCCCATAAAATACCCCTGCACCTCGATAATTTACTTTATCTTGATTGGGAATGACTTGCGGAATGACATAACTGCTCCTATCCAGTAAATATTCTTGAACATCGCCAATTCTTATCGGGTCCAATGTTTCGAGCATCCGATTCCTATTTTCGACAACATCATGAATATACATGGCAGGGATATCTTCATTTTGCGGTTCTATTTCAAGTATATCACGGGCATCTCCTTCTGAAATCAGTACCCTGATTTCTCTTCTCATTTCATGATCACGAATATAGAAGTCCATAAGACTTGAAAATAAGTTTGGCTCTCGCGCCACTTCTTCAGACACAATAATTACTTTTAAATGCTGAAAAAATGGCACCAAGTTTGTTAATGTCCCCATTTCCCGCTCAATCCCAAATACGCTTCCACCACTGACGGACAAATTTTCATATGCTTTTCCTCCTCCTTGCTGTGCAGGATTATCTAATTGACCGGGAACGACAAACTGATTTGTCACCGTTATCTGCGGATTATCAGGATCATAGTTTTCAGCCAGATCAATCGCTGAGCCGATGATAAACCCACGTTCTTCAATATCTACCTCATCCCAACAGCCTGTGAGTAGAATCACCATGGATAAACAAATTAATCGAAACACATGTTTATTCACCCCGCCTCACTCCCCTCCATTTAGACGTAACAAACAGCAGTACGGCCATAAACACGGTAAATAAAAAGGTAATATAACCGACAGCAGTTGCAAATTTGTCTACACCTACAATCGTTTCCGGGAACATACTAATGAGATACACAATAGGGGATAAAATAAACACCAACTTGATTTTCGTTATTCTTTTGAAAATGGAATTTACCGCAAAAACACCGATGTCCAAGGCCATTGCTGTCGAATTAAAAATAGCCATAATCCAAATAACAAAAAAAACGGATTCAAATCGCTGAAAAAATCCCCCCGGAACCTCAACGACCTTCCCCAACTCAATGACAGGATAAAGCATGTTTTTCGTCACTTCGTTCCCAAATACCCCTATACACGCTAGGAAGAATAAAATATACAAAACGATAGGCATAACCATACCATGTACGGCCTTTTTGGGGGCTTTTTCTGGTTGTTTAACAAGTGCAACATAAAACCATAAAATAAAAACGCCGGTATAGGAAGTAATACTTGTCCCTATTCCTTTCACATATCCACGAAAATTTGTTTCAAACACAGGAAGTATATTCTCCGGTTTAAACCAGCCTATATTAATAGCCAAAACAGCAACAGAAATAAAGACAATAATCGGAAGGAACATCATATTCAAACGAAATAATCCGGTTCTTGATCCTGAAACACCGTAAACGACGAGAAGCAAGAAAGCAAATGCGATAACTTCAATCGGTGTACGATCGAATAAATAGTTCTTCGAAATATCAGCAATTCTGCGAACCGTAAGTGCAGCTACATTTAATGCGATAGCCGCAAACAGAAATGTTATTATTATTGCAACTGGTTTCGTCAAAATTTTAGATGCATAGGTAAGGAAATCCTGATTGGGGAAGCTTGCTGCAATACGAGCCACACTCCAAGTGATAAATGTAACAAGAATTCCACTAATAAGTATTGGAATCCATCCATCTGAGGAAACAGTTACGGCCGCTAACGTTTTTGGTAGGGAAAGAATACCGACACCAATCACGATGGAAGGAATCGCAAACATGATCTCCCTTTCGGTAATTTTATCGTCCGCATATTTAAATTGTTTCATGAACCTTTATCCTCTCTATTCGCAGACGTTTTGTCTTCCGGCTTTAGATACTGCGGTCGCTTTAACATAGCGGGTAGAGGCGCACGCGTAACAAGATCCTTAAAGTCTCCACGAAATGTCGGTGCAAAAGGAGTAGAATAAGGAATTCCAAAGCTTTTCAAGTTTACGATATGAATATTAATCGCAATGTAAACAAGAATGATACCAAATAACCCCAGTACAGCGGCCGAAATCATCGTTAAAAAACGAATCAATCGAAAGGAAATCGCTGTACTATACTCGGGAACGGCAAAAGATGCGATGGCCGTTAATGCAACCACAACAACCATGACCGGGCTTACAATCCCAGCCTGCACCGCTGCATCTCCGATAACCAATCCACCAACAATACCAATCGTTTCTCCAATGGATGTCGGCAAACGTGCGCCTGCCTCCCGGAGTAATTCCATAACTACCCCCATCATGACTGCTTCAACAAAGGCCGGAAAAGGAACGCCATCTCTTGTCGCTGCAATGGAGAAGGCTAAATCGGATGGAATCATTCCCTGTTGATACGAAACTAATGCAATATATAAAGCAGGCAGGAATATAGTAATAAATGCCCCACCCCACCTTAATACTCTTATGAGAGAACCAATTATCCAGCGCTCATAATAGTCCTCCGGAGATTGCAATGTGTTCCCTATCGTAGCGGGAGCAATTAATACAAACGGCGTACCGTCAAGTAGAATAACCACTTTCCCTTGTGCAAGTGCAGCAGAGGCTCGATCCGGCCTCTCCGTATTTAATACTTGCGGGAATGGGGACATGAAACTATCTTCAATCCACTGTTCAATATAGCCGGACTCCGGAGCAAAATCGATATCAATGGTTTCAATACGCCGCTTTATTTCCTTTACTAAATCCGGATTGCTAATCCCTGCAATATAAGCCACAATAAGGTCTTTCTTGGAACGACGTCCAATTTTATATGACTTAAAACGAAGATTGGGACCTTGAAGGTTCCGTCTGAGTAACGCTGTATTGGTTCTAATATTTTCAACAAATCCTTCTTTTGAGCCGCGTATGACAGGTTCTGTTGAAGGTTCCTCAATGGCGCGAGTTTCCCAGCCAATGGTTTCTACGATCAATACTTTATCCAATCCATCCAAGTAAAGAATGGTACTACCGTAAAAAAGCCCTTGGGAAATGGCATCTAATGTTGTTTCTTCTTTGATATCACCAACCGATATGATTTCTCTGTAAATGTCCTCAAAAAGCGTTTCTACTTCGTTTGGAGATTGGGGTTCCATACTTTGTTGTAGATTTTTAAGAATGCTGTTATTGACGGTATACGGGTCGACTAATCCATCGATATAGGCAATGGCACATTTCTGTGTTGTAGTATGAACGGTGAATTCCCGTATAACCAAATCTTCCGGATCATCAAGCATTTTTTTAAGATTATCCACATTTTTATCCAATTCTTTAAAAATCGTAATCGAAAAGTCCTCTTCCCTTGGCCTTTCTATTTGATTTTTTCTTCGTTTATAACGTGAACGCAATACCATTTCATCCCTCTAATCCGTTGATGATCTGTTTATCTTCGTTTTCCCTAATTACGTCATTTTATACAAAAACATCAACCATGTATAAACGTACCAGTCCGCGACAAACTATGGACAGTTGACTCTAGATCAAGGGACAATCGCCCCCTATCTATTCCAACCCACTGGAGATAACTGAGATAATCGCAAACAACGAAAGGAGTAATCGAAAAATGGGAGATTATAAACATATTGAGCTTACCGCATCCGAAATATCTACCCTTTGGACAACGTACCAAAGTGACACCATGGCAATATGCGGGCTTAAACATTTCCTGTCTCATGT
This sequence comes from Virgibacillus sp. NKC19-3, assembly GCF_019837165.1. Lineage (NCBI taxonomy): Bacteria > Bacillati > Bacillota > Bacilli > Caryophanales > Bacillaceae > Virgibacillus > Virgibacillus saliphilus. The sequence goes on along the minus strand of NZ_JAGYHC010000001.1, from coordinate 1,084,795 downwards.
TGACGATGAAGAAGTACGTACGATGATTGAGCATAATTTAACTCTAAAAGAGCAACGTGTTGAAATAGTAACGAATTTTTTTATTCAGGAGGACTATCCGATACCCCAAGGGTTTACCGGGCACGATATTACTTTGGAAGCACCGCGCCTTTTCTCAGATAAACTTTATCTGGAATACATGCTAAATATGGCAAATTTAGCTCTGGTATCCAATACCTCTGCCCTTGTGTCTGCTGAGCGCGAGGATGTGATCGACTTTTACACCGAAAACGTAACGACTGCGCAGGATCTTCATAAGCAACTCAAGGAGTTACTGAAGGAAAAAGGCATTTATATCCGTGCCCCCCTTCTTCCAAAACCGAAGCAGATTGATTTTGTAAAGAAGCAGAGTTTCTTGGCAGGTTGGTTTGCAGATCGTCGACCTTTACTTGGAGTTGAAATTACCCATCTTATTTTTAACGCAAGACGAAATGCCCTAGGACAAGCCTTGATCACGGGATTCAGTCAGGTCGCACAAACCAAGGAAGTTAGGAAGTTTTTTGAAAGAGGACGCGACATCTCCGGGAAACATGCCGAAATATTTTCCTCTATTTTAAATGAAGATTATCTATCGAATAGCGCATTATTAATGACACCCGAGGTAACAGAATCAACGGTTTCTCCCTTTTCAGATAAGTTGATGATGGAGTTGGTTACTGTCTTAATAGCATCTAGTATAGGCCAATATAGTGTGGGACTGGCGGCAAGTCCAAGGAGAGACCTAGCCGCTCAATATACACGTTTATCAGCAGAGATAGCTGCCTATGCGGAAGACGGGGCGAATATTATGATTGATCATGGCTGGATGGAACAACCTCCAATGGCAGCAGATCGAAAAAAATTAGCGAAATAGGAAAGCCTATGGAGAAAAAGATAAATAAAAAAAGCAAAAAATTAGAGGCTCTATTATGGAGTATTGCCCTCCCCGGATTCGCACAATTATTAAATCAAAAGTATGGAAAAGGCTTTTTATTGGTTGGCCTGGAATTTTTAGTGAATGTGATGGGAAATTTCAATCGTGTGATTGTATTAAGTTTCAATGGAAAAATCCCGGAAGCCATTGAAGCGACCAATTATTTGTGGCTTATGTTTTACCCATGTTTATATTTCTTTGCCATTTGGGATGCCTATAAAGATGCAGGCGGAGGAGAAAAACCATTTGCATACTTACCTCTTGTGTTCTCAGCCTATTTTGTAACAATAGGCTTGATTTTTTCCGCTAGGTTTACAATTTTTGGAACCTTGATTGGACCCATGTGGCTGCCGATCCTGTTTTTGCCAATTGGCTTAGGAGTAGGGGCAATTATTCGATATATGTTATTAAAGATTTATGCTGACTGAGGCAGAAGTATGGTTGTTGCTTTTACCGGTTGGAACGTGCTCTTTTGCATTCAAACACCCACTATCCCGTATGGGTACGTTTTATATCGGTTTACACAAGCAGAAATCCGCTTCTTCGCTTCTTTTTTTGACCTTAATATTTCCAATATTCTTACATATACTTTTATCCTGATGAATATAATCATACCAATAGTCTCTACCAGTATCTGCCCCCTTTTTCTACTTTTTTAATTTCACTATTTTTATAAAAAACATAAAATTCATTTTGAAAAACTATTGAAAAATATCAAAAATAGTATATACTTTAGCTTAGCTAGTACATTTTGCTTACTATGTGCAACAATTCAACCCAAAGTGAGGTGAAGCGAGTGACCCAAAAGCCATTATTACAAGTTGAAGGGTTAAAAACGCATTTCTTCTTAGAAGACAACATGGTTGCTAAGGCAGTTGATGGGATTGACTTTCAAGTAAAGCCCGGAGAAACAGTGGCAATCGTCGGGGAATCAGGAAGTGGCAAGAGCATCACATCATTGTCTATCATGCAATTGGTTAATAAACCGGGAAAGATTATCGAGGGCAAGATTAGCCTTGAGGACGAAAATCTACTAGAAAAGTCAGGGAAACAGATGACAAAAATCCGCGGTAATGACATTGCAATGATTTTCCAAGAACCGATGACAGCATTAAATCCCGTATACACAATAGGCAACCAGATTATGGAAACAATAAGAAAGCATCAGAATCTATCCAAACATGCAGCGAGACAGGAAGCAATCGAATTATTAAAAGTCGTCGGATTTCCCAGGGCCGAAGAAGTAATGCATGAATATCCTCACCAGTTGTCGGGTGGTATGAGACAACGGGCGATGATTGCGATGGCAATCTCCTGTGAACCAAAACTGCTTATCGCAGATGAACCTTCCACCGCACTCGACGTTACGATCCAAGCACAAATATTAGACTTATTAGATGAAATGAAAGAAAGGCTTAATATGGCAATACTTCTAATCACACACGATTTAGGCGTTGTTGCCGAATACGCAAATCGCGTCCTTGTTATGTATGGCGGCCAGGTTGTTGAAGAAGCGCCCGTAGAACAGCTATTTGACACAACCAAACACCCATATACGACAGGGCTGCTAGGTAGCTTACCCAGTCTTGAAAAAGAGACTCGTAGACTTGGAGCAATTAAAGGCACGGTTCCACCCGCACATAGCTTTCCGAAAGGCTGCCGCTTTTCCGATCGATGTCCACATGTAATGGATCGCTGTTATGAAGCAAACCCGGAGCTACTTGAAATTGAAGTCAATCATCAGGTTCGTTGTTATCTTTATGAATAAGGGGGGCCGCATAACGTGACACTTGAACAACTATCCAAACAGCAAACCAAAAAAGAAAGAGACGAAAAAGAAGTACTCGTACAAGCGAATCATATCAAAAAATATTTTCCCATTAAGGGAGGCGTTTTCAAACACACCGTAGGCCAAGTTAAAGCAGTAGATGACGTCTCTATTGAAATTAAAAAAGGGGAGACATTTGGTCTTGTTGGAGAATCAGGATCCGGTAAATCAACACTAGGCCGTGTTATACTCCGTCTCCTTCAGCCAACAGAAGGAGAAATCCTATTTGAAGGTAATGATATTTCCCTTTTAAGCAGGCGGAAACTCCGAGAATATCGAAAAAACATGCAAATCGTTTTTCAGGATCCTTTCGCTTCCCTTAATACGAAAATGAGTGTTGGAGAACTAATCGAAGAACCACTGCTTGTTCAAACCTCAGCCAAAAAAGCAGAACGGAAAGAAAAATCTAGCGAACTACTGGAAAGAGTAGGCCTGCGGGCAAGTGACCGCATGAAATACCCCCATGAATTTTCCGGTGGACAACGTCAACGAATCAGTATTGCGCGCGCCCTGGCACTTAATCCGAAATTTATTATTTGTGATGAGCCGGTTTCAGCGCTCGATGTATCGATTCAAGCACAAGTGTTGAATTTAATGGCTGACTTACAAGAAGAATTTGATTTAACTTATCTTTTCATCGCGCATGATTTAAGTGTTGTGAAACACATTAGCGACCGTGTGGCCGTTATGTATCTTGGGCGTATCGCTGAGATCGCACATAAGAAAGCGCTTTATGATAACCCGCTTCATCCATATACACAAGCATTACTTTCATCTGTGCCGCAAACGGATATTCATCGTCGTCGTGAAAAGATACACCTGAGTGGAGATTTACCAAGTCCGTCCGACCCGCCTTCCGGATGTGGATTCCGGACCAGGTGCCCTCTTGCTCACGATCGATGTCAGGTAGAACGTCCGGAATTAACGGATATGGGAGGCGGTCATTACGTCGCATGCCACTTATACGATGAGGTCGACACATAAAAGATGGATTTTACTACTGAATGGAGGTGATTCATGGAAAATGAAAGGGCTATCATGTAGCGATGCAAAAATATAAGGGGGATAATGTAATGATAAAACGAAAATGGTTACTGCTATTCATGTTTTTACTAACAATCGGAATTGTATTAGCCGCTTGTAACAGCGATACTTCAGGTGGCGAGGAGAATGGGGACGGAGAAGCTAATGCGGAGGAAGAGACAGAAGAAACGGGAGATAAAGGCGAAGAAGACGCTGGTGAACCGGAAATGGGCGGTACATTGACAGGTGCCATGGATACAGCCCCTGCTGGTGTATTTAACCCTATTTTTTATGAAGAGGCCTATGAAGCAAACATTTTGGACTTCACCCATGAAGGGCTACTCACCCAAAATGAAGAGTTGGAATTCGAACCGAATTTAGCAACAGAATGGGAAATTAACGAGGATCAAACCGAAATCACATTACACCTTGAAGAAGGCGTCACATGGCATGACGGGGAAGATTTCACGGCAGATGATGTTGTCTTTACGTACCAAGCCATGTCCAGCCCCGGCTATATTGAAGCAGGTGGTATTCGTACAGAATACGTTGAGAGACTGCTAGGTTACGAGGAATTTAATGACGGGGATACAGACGAATTTGAAGGCGTTGTCGCTGACGATGATCATACGGTTACCTTTAAATTTGAAAATCCTAATGTCACGATTGAAAAAGATGTAAGTTTCGACATTATTCCAGAACATATCTTTGGAGATGTCCCTATTGATGAAATGCCGGAACATCCGGCAACACTTAACGCCGGGGAAGTTATCGGTACCGGACCATTCCAGTTCACCGAAATGCTTGACCGTGAACAATACGTACTTGAAAAGAACGCAGACTATTGGAATGGCGAGCCATACCTGGATCAGGTCGTCTGGCGTATTGTTGAACAATCCGTCATGCTTGGATTACTGGAAAATGGGGAGATTGATTTCATCGGCGATCCAACCGGTGTCCCACCAGCAGACTATGACTCCTTGGCAGGCGTTGACCATATCGACCTCATCGAACAGACGGATTTTGGGTATCAGCTGATGGGATATAAAGTCAACCACCGCCCGGATGCTGACGTGGAAAGTGGTACCATTGATCCGGATAACTGGGAGGAAAATGAGGATATGGGCGACCAATTAGTACGCCAAGCAATGGCCTATGCGGTTGACCGTGAGGCACTCATTGACAACCTATTATACGGACATGGTTCTGTTATTAATGCACCAATCGCGCAGCAATTCTGGGCTTATGATGAGGATGCTGGCACACCTTACGAATATGATCCGGAACAAGCGAATGCATTGCTTGATGAAGCAGGTTATGTCGATACAAATGATGATGGCATGAGGGAGACGCCGGACGGGGAAGAATGGGTCGTTAACCTGAATTATCCTACAGGGAACGAACTTCGTGAAGATGCTGCACCCATTATTGCCCAATTTCTAGAGGAAGTCGGTATTACCATCGACTTGCGTCAACCGAAGGAAATGACAGCATACGTGGAGGAATTAACCGACGATAACACGGATTGGGATCTTTATTTACTTGGTTGGAGTTTAGGAAGCGGTGACCCTGACCCAGCTGGTTTATGGGGGGCTAATGCTGCTTACAATTACTCTCGCTGGAACAATGAGGAATCCGAGCAACTCATGCAAGAAGCGATGCAGCCTCCAGAGGCATTCGAACAAGATTACCGCGCCGAGAAATACAGTGAATGGCAATCTGTTTTCTCAGAAGACTTACCGGCGCTTCTCTTATTTGCACAAAACTCCATTTACGGGATGAATGAGCGAGTAAATGGGATTGACCCAATGCCATACCAATTCAATAATGATCCGGAATTATGGTGGGTATCCGAGTAATAAGCGAAATGGTTAGGAAAAAGCGTGCGGCGAATTCACGCGCATGCTTTTTCTTTTCAAACATTACTTGAGCAGTTAGCCGACGCACCATAAAAACAAACAATGATAGCTATTTCCATCAGTAGATATAAATATCCCGTTTTTTAATCAGGGGGGAGATTCAGTGTATAAATATATCATTCGCCGTATTCTCATTTTTATCCCAATGCTTTTCTGCTTAACCGTCATTGTATTTGGACTTGCATTAGCAGCTCCTGGGGATGCTCTAACAGGCCAATCACTCTCGGATCCGAATGTCGACCCGGAAGTGTACGAGCAACAACGGGAAGCCTTAGGATTAAATGATCCGGTACCTGTTCAATATTGGCGTTGGATTAGCTCTGCCGCACAGGGCGATTTTGGCGACTCTTTAGTTTTTAACGGACGTACAGTGGCTGAATTAATTGAGGCCCGTTTTTTAAACACGCTTTATTTAGGTCTTTTTTCATTAGGTATTACGATTATTGTAGGAATTCCAATTGGGATTTATTCTGCTAGAAACCCGTACTCGCTGCTTGATTATGGCGCAACAGGATTTGGCTTTTTAGGTCTGGCGATTCCAAACTTTTTCTTTGGACTGATTGCTATTTATCTTTTGTCGATTCATTTAGGCTGGTTCCCGGCACAGGGAACACTTTCTACGCCGGGGCTCACTGGATTTGAAGCATTTAAAGATCGCATACACCACATGATATTACCTGGGATCACACTTGGCTTGGCGGGAACAGCAACCTACATGCGTTACATGCGCTCGGAAGTACTTGATGTTCTTGGCAGCGACTATATCCGTACAGCAAGAGCAAAGGGAATGACAGATCGTAATGTCCTCTACAAGCACACGTTGCGCAATGCACTCATTCCTATTATTACCATCATGGGATTTGAAGTTGGCGTGCTGTTAAGCGGTGCAGTCATTACCGAGCAAGTCTTTCAATATCCAGGTTTAGGAACGTTATTTCTGAGTTCAGTCACAAATCGCGATTTCCCGGTCGTTATGGCGATTGCCTTGATACTTGGAATACTCATCCTTGTAGGTAATTTATTGGCCGATATCTTTTATAGCATTATCGACCCAAGAATCCGATATGATTGAGGTGAATGTATATGCAGCCAAATCCACAAGAAACACCATCAACACAGCCGGAAATGAGTCCAAGCGGGCTACAACATAAAAGCAAAAGCCCCTTTCAATTGGCGTTTCGCCGATTCATGAAAAATAAAATGGCCGTTATAAGTAGCTTTCTTCTCGTGATCATTATTGCCGTTTGCGTTCTTGCTCCTGTATTTACCGATCTGGATCCGGAAAAGACAGATCTATTACTAGTGGAAAAGGGGCCGAGTGATGAACATATTTTAGGTACCAATGGACAAGGACAGGATAACTTTTCAAGGTTGTTATACGGCGGTCGGATTTCATTGATCGTCGGCTTTAGCGCCATGTTCTTCACCCTTACCATCGGTGTTGTGCTAGGATCAATTGCTGGCTATTATGGTGGAAAAGTCGATAGCATCATTATGCGTGGTGCAGACATTATGCTTATGCTTCCGTTTCTCGTACTTGTCTTAACGATTATGGCAATCATACAGGAAGTAACCATAACATTATTTGTCACCATTATTGCTATAACGGCTTGGCCGAACTTAACACGTATTATTCGAGGAACCTATTTGTCATTAAGAGAACAGGAATTTGTTCAAGGAGCCCAAGCAATCGGAGCAACTGATTTTCGAATTATAGTAAAGCATTTTATTCCAAACGCTATTGGACCCATCATTGTTAATGCGACACTTATGATGGCAAGCTATATCATTATTGAATCCGGACTTAGCTTTATCGGCTTCGGTATTCCGCAGCCAACACCAACATGGGGCAACATGATTTCAGAAGCACAGAATATCCGCATTCTCCGTGAGCATCCGGAAGCCTGGATCCCACCAGGTTTGGCCATTTTTGTTACCGTTTTAGCCATCAACTTTATTGGCGATGGATTACGCGATGCCTTTGATCCAAAAAGTAAAGCCCGTTAGAAAAGAGATCAACCTGCCGTTGTACAGTTGGCAGGTTGCTTTATTTTCCTATACCTTTGCATCCGAACTGAGGGCACGCATCGGTGTATATGGAGAAAGATCTATCCCGGTATCCTCTCCTCTTGTCAAAGCAGCAGCTAATGTACCTACATACGGTCCCATGGTCAGCCCTGATGCTCCCAGGCCTGTTGCTAAAACTACACCGTTTAGCGTTTCCATCTCTCCGAGTATGGGCAAGACATCCGGTCCCATCGGGCGAAATCCGATTCGAACTTCCTGCAGTGTTCCATCAGAAAGGCCAGGAGCTACATGTAATGCCTCTGAAGTAACCTCATGTACACCACCTGCAGTTGTTCGATAATCGAATCCAGCCCCTGTCTCTCTCGTTGCCCCTGCTACTACGCGTGAATCATCAAATGCCAACATATAATGACTGGTTTGCGGCAGGACAACAGGCCAATTCGATGTGTCCGTATTAGGTAAATGGATATGAGCAATTTGTCCACGTTGTGGTTCTACATGTAAATCGATACCTAGAGGTGCTAATAAGGACGGAGCCCAAGCCCCTGTTGCGATCAGAACAGTGTCAGCATATAGCTTTTCGCCATTTACTTCAACACCTTCTACGCTTGTCTTATGATATAGCAACTTTGCTTCCCCTTTTATCATTTCTGCTCCATGTTTTTGAGCAGCACGCTTCAGCGCATTTCGAAGTAAACGCCCGTCCACTCTTGCAGCACCGGGAACAAAAACAGACTCTAAATCTTCATTCAACAATGGAAATCGCTCTCTTGTCTGAGCAGCATTGAGCCTTACAATGTCCCCCATTTCAGGTGCATCTTTTTGTTTGGCAGATGCTCTACGCTCAATTTCATCCAGGGTTTCAGTATCCGAATTTACAGCTAATGCGCCTACTTTTTTATATCCTACGTCATGTTCTCCATCCTCTTTTAACTGCGCAATTAATGTAGGATAGAAACGCGCACCACCTTTTGCAATGCTATACCAATCCTCATCTTGCACACTTGATATCCATGGACATACAATTCCTGCACCAGCTGATGTTGCATTTCCTTGATGTTCTTTATCAACCACTATGACATCGATATTATTTTTTGCCAGATGATAAGCTGCACTTGCACCGACGATGCCACTCCCTATTATGATTATTTTCATAGACTCACTCCCATATAAATCTTATATTATGTTTATTATACCAAATCAAAAGGTATGTCAGGGAAGCGGACAAATTTTTACGTGATTCATTTTTATAACAGAATGAAATTAGAAATTAGAAAGAAAAGGATGTGGATGATGGCATATAAAATACGTACGAAATCAAAAGAGTTAATCATTTTAGAAGCAGTCAACAAGCGAAAACATTTAACTAGCAAGGAGGAAAAGCGCTATTTGCATTTAAAAAAAGGGTATGAAGGGGAAGTACGATTTGACACGATAACAGATACGCTTCAATGTGATTGCTTCATATTAAATGATTTGTTACTTGAAGTAAATAACACCACCTTCCAAATGGATTCTCTCATTATTGCGCCGGGAAAGATGTACGTTTATGAAGTTAAAAATTATGAGGGTGATTATTATTACCAATCGGATAAGCTATTTAAGAGACCCAAATTAGAAGTACTTAATCCCCTTCACCAGTTAAGCAGAAGTGAATCCTTACTGCATCAGTTACTCCTCAACCTCGGATTTAAGCCCCAAATTGATGCCTCAGTAGTCTTTATCAATTCTGCATTCACTTTGTACCAGGCACCTCTGGATAAACCAATTATTTTTCCAACCCAAGTCAATCAATATATCGAGAAGTTAAACACAATTCCTTCAAAATTAACGGAAAAACACAAAAAACTTGCCGATCAATTATTAGCAGCTCATATAACCGATTCTCGATATAATACGTTACCCTCCTACGATTATGAACAATTACGAAAGGGGATTACCTGTCTAAAATGCAAAGCTTTCTCCATATTCGTCGAAAAACGGAAGTGCGTCTGTAAAAAATGTGGGTATGAAGAGCCGGTCACAACTGCTGTATTAAGAAGTGTAAAAGAGTTTAAGACCCTGTTTCCTAATGAAACGATTACAACCAATATTATTCATAATTGGTGCCAAGTCGTGCCATCAAAAAAGACAATAAGAAGAATTCTAGCAGCTAATTTTACTACTATAGGCGTACGCCAATGGACGTACTATGAATAAAATAATCAGCTGCTGGGGATGGGAGCTCATCTATTTGACGTGCCGAGGCCCAGACGTCATATTACATATGGGGACTTTTTTCTCTTATGAGTGACCATCCTCGGGCGAGTTCGCTCTGTTCGGGACTTCATCACCCGGATGAGTGACCATCCTCGAGTGAGTTCGCTCCATTCGGGGCTTCATCGCTTGGATGAGTGACCATTCTCGAGCGAGTTCGCTCCGTTCGGGACTTCATCACTTGGATGAGTGACCATTCTCGAGCGAGTTCGCTCCATTCGGGACTTCATCGCTTGGATGAGTGACCATCCTCGAGTGAGTTCGCTCCATTCGGGACTTCATCGCTTGGATGAGTGACCATCCTTGAGTGAGTTCGCTCTGTTCGGGACTTCATCACTTGGATGAGTGACCATCCTCGAGTGAGTTCGCTCTGTTCGGGACTTCATCACTTGGATGAGTGACCATTCTCGAGCGAGTTCGCTCCATTCGGGACTTCATCACCCGGATGAGTGACCATTCTCGAGCGAGTTCGCTCTATTCGGGACTTCATCACCCGGATGAGTGACCATCCTCGAGTGAGTTCGCTCCGTTCGGGACTTCATCACCCGGATGAGTGACCATCCTCGAGTGAGTTCGCTCCATTCGGGACTTCATCACCCGGAGGAGCTTCGCTTCTCGGTTCCTCAGCAGTGATCGGACATTCTTACTCCAAGCTAATCCCTGTATATCCCAAATAACTTGTCACACCATCCATTTTTGATAATAATGGTACATAGACGGGAAACACTAAATGAGATAAGAATTTATGTACGATTAAGGAAGTGAAATAAATTGACAAGCTATCCTAATGCAGCTGTGCAGTTCCAGCGTGTAAATTATTCCATTGATGGGGTACGTATTTTAAAGGATATTACAGGATATTTTCCAAAGGGGGAAATCACGACATTGATCGGTCCATCCGGCGCCGGAAAAACAACATTATTCCGGTTATGTAATGGATTAAAATCACCGAATTCAGGAGAAATCCACATTAAAAATGAAAAAATCGAAGCATATGAACCAGTGAAATTACGTCGAAACGTTGCGATTGCACTGCAAAGCGCAACCATGTTAAGTGGCAGTGTACAAAAGAATTTAGCCATGCCCCTAACACTGCAAGGAAAACAATTATCAGAAGAAAGAGCGCAGGAATTAATGCGAATGGTAGACCTTGACCCCTCTTTTTTACGCAAAAATTCCAAGGATTTATCCGGTGGACAGCGCCAAAAACTTTCCATTGCTCGTACGCTTGTGAACCAGCCGGAAATTCTATTACTTGATGAAATCACTTCTTCCCTGGATCGTGTCTCCCAACAGGACATCGAAGCACTCATCAAGCAAATCAATCAAAAATATGGAACTACTATTATCTGGATCACACACAACCTGCAGCAAGCACGCACCATTGGGGCATTTACGTGGGTGATGATGGACGGCAAAGTTATAGAATCCGGCAAAAGCGATCTATTGGACGATCCGGAAAATCTTGAAGTAAAACGATTTGTAAAGGGGGAACTGGAATGAGCTTTCTAACATTAGCCATTACACTTATATTTGTCCTCATTCCGATTATCCTATCGAAAACATTTAACTTAGGCCTTGAAAAAGACACGCTTATTGCAACCATTCGTTCCATCATTCAATTGTTAGTGGTAGGTTATATCCTTCAATTCGTATTCAATGCGGAACATATGATTTATATCATGTTAATGATTATGGTCATGATTGCTGCTGCTACACAAAATGCCAGAAAAAAAGGGGCATCTATTAAAGGGATCACATGGAAATTAGTCGTGACATTCATTTTTGTTGAAATATTAACCCAAAGCATCTTGCTTGGTTTGCATATTACACCACCGACTGCCCAATATATCATTCCGATTAGTGGGATGGTCATTGGAAACTCCATGGTGCTCGGCATCCTATTCCTCAATCGATTCACTGCAGAAATGCAGTCACGTCAGGATGAAACGGAACTGATACTATCACTCGGAGGAACGCCTAAGCAAGCGATCCACAAACAGTTGATCACTTCCATTCAAGCGAGTACGATCCCGACAATCGAAAGTCAGAAAACCATCGGACTTGTCCAGTTACCAGGCATGATGAGCGGACAAATCATAGCAGGGGCTGATCCTGTACAAGCCGTACTATTCCAATTGCTCATCCTGTTTCTTCTATTAACAACTGCTGTTGTCACAAGCATCATGCTGGGATCTCTATCGTATCCGACGCTATTTAATCAGCGCATGCAATTTTTAGAAGATCAACTGGAAAGAGTGGAATAAAAGCGGGGAGTTGACCTGTTTTTGGATGGACTCCTCCGTTTTGGGTGGTGCTTCTCCCGTTTTGAAGTCTGGACCTCCCGATTCGAAGACTTCCTCTCCCGGTTCGAAGGCTATCTCTCCCGATTCGAAGGCTTCCTCTCCCGGTTTGGCTGGTTTCTCTCCCGATTCGAAGGCTTCCTCTCCCGGTTTGGCTGGTTTCTCTCCCGATCCGAAGGCTTCCTCTCCCGGTTTGGCTGGTTTCTCTCCCGATCCGAAGGCTATCTCTCCCGATTCGAAAGCTCCCTCTCCCGGTTCGAAGGCTTCCTCTCCCATTTCCACCCTCCTTCTTCCGAATAAAATTTTCACCCATTTGCCATACTAAACATAAATACATCAGCTATAGGAGAAAATATGTATAAATCTATACGAGAAAGCACCCAACATCGTGAATACCCCATACCTGATGGCCCTTGGATCATAACACAAAAGTGGGAGCATTTGTTATTCATGCACCTGCCTATTCCCCAGGAAGTGATAAAGGAGCACATTCCCGAGGGGCTTGAGTTGGACACCTATGATGATAAAGCATGGATTACGATCATACCATTTAAAATATGTGATATGCGCCTTCGCAACATGCCGCCATTTCCTTTTCTGCGTTCCTTTCTGGAACTGAACGTGCGAACCTATGTCAGAAGAAACAAAAAATCGGGTATTTATATGTTCAGCCTTGATGCCGAGAAGCTACTCGTAGTCATAGGCGCCAGAATGACTACATTACCCTATTTTTATGCAAAAATAAAAATGAAGCAAAGAGCAGGTGCCTTCCATTACAGCTCAATTCGCCGTGGTAACTCTGATGCTATTTTTCAAGGAAGTTACCGCCCCATTTCTGGAGCCTATTATCCTGAACGAGATAGCCTGGCTCACTGGTTATTGGAAAGATATTACGTATGGTCTGATCAAGGCGGAGCTTTATTTAGGGGGGACATTCATCATAGACCATGGAAAATTCATGATGCAGAAGCTACGATTCTCCAGCAAAACATGACCCCCTTTCTAGCAGAAAATAGTATCCATGAGGAAGCGCTCCTGCATTATGCGTCCGCTCGCCGTGTTTTATGTTGGCCGATAAAAAAAGTGGAATAACCGGCTTAGCAGTTGGAAGAGTACTCTAGAGAACAAGCGCAAAGCCACCTCCTCTATTTTGACATGCTCTCTAAAAACATGCATGATTATCATAACTCCATATAGAAAAGGTGAAAGAAATGCGTGTTGCCCTATTTGATTTCGACGGTACGTTATATGCGAACGAAACATTTCCCATTTTAATGGATCACTTAAAAAATCATCCCATTTATCATGCCAAATACAATCGATTTTTACGGTCGATTTTACTTCCTTATATTGGAAGCAAATTGAAAATCTATCCCGAAGCTAAAATGAGAGAACATTCCATGCAAATCTATTTATCTGCCCTTGATCAATTATCGAAACAAGAACTAGATACCTATTTCGAGGAGATTGCTGACAAAATGAGGCCGAATTTCAATCAGCAAGTTATGGCGAGATTGGAGCAGCATATCAACAATCATGATCATGTCATACTTATTTCTGGAGCGTATACACCACTGTTTCAATCAGCCGCAAAAGGATTACGTTTTGATACCATCATTGGGACAGACATCCCGTTGCAAGCGCAGCATGTTGATAGTAAATCTCCAATCTACCATGTACAAGCTTCACGAAAAAGAATGAAAATCAACACTGCACTGGCAAATAAAGAAATCGACTGGTCTAATAGTTTCGCGTATGCCGACAGCTATGCAGATCTCCCTGTTTTTGAACTTGTTGGAAACCCGGTCGCGGTCCGGCCCGAGCCACAATTAAAGTCTGTCGCAGAAGCAAGTGGCTGGGAGATCATTTAGCGGAATCAAGCCCCCTGCCGAAGAATAAAGCAATGAAACCATTGGCAGGGGGACAAACATCGACCCTCTCGCCTATCACTATTGCTGTGTCTTCAGTGAACTAGCGTACCACGTTATCCTTTATCATTAAACGTATCCGGCATGACTGCTGCAATGACCTCCGCCTTTGCACAACATACATCATCCGCGAACACTTTCGTATGTACCTTGAATTTCTTCGGATGTATTTCTTCCACGGAACCAATTGCCTTTAACGTAACATTCTGTGGGGTCGGTTTAATAAATTTGACCTCAAGCGATGCCGTAACAAAACGAGGCGCATCCACCCCATCACCAGGCTCATACCCATTCTTCCGGTGCAAGGCAAGTGATGCCGAACCAGTCCCGTGACAATCGATGAATGATGCTATCAACCCGCCATAGACAAATCCAGGAATTGCCGTATACGCAACATGCGGCTTATGAAATGTAACTGTTTGATCACCATCCCATCCTGTCCGGAAATGATGACCGTTCTCATTGAGGCGACCACAGCCATAGCAATAGGAAAAATCATCTGGATAGTCATCCTGAATTGCTTTTACTATTTTACTCATACTTATCCCTCCTTTTTCTTAGTATAACATGTAATTATTTGAAATGTTGTTATATTAGTACAACTTTAGGGAAATTTATTGGAAAACATACTTGAATAGATGTGATCCTCATGCGATGCACAAGAAAGTCGCTCTCTAATACATGCATGATATAAAATCGGTCATCCATATACCTGACAGCCACTATCAAGTACATGATAGAGACAAAATCGATCAGCCATTTACCTGACAACCGCTATCAAGTACATAATAGAGACAAAATTAGTCAGCCACTTACCTGACGGCCGCTATCAAGTACATGATGCAGACAAAATCGATCAGCCATTTACCTGACAACCGCTATCAAGTACATAATAGAGACAAAATTAGTCAGCCACATACCTGACAGCCGCTATCAAGTACATGATGCAGACAAAATCGATCAGCCATTTACCTGACAGCCGCTATCAAGTACATGATGCAGACAAAATCGCTCACCCATTTACCTGACAACCGCTATCAAGTACATGATGCAGACAAAATCGGCCAGCCATTTACCTGACAGCCACTATCAAGTACATAATAGAGACAAAATCGGCCAGCCATATACCTGACAGCCACTATCAAGTACATGATGCAGACAAAATTAGTCAGCCATTTACCTGACAGACGCTATCAAGTACATGATGCAGACAAAATCGATCAGCCACATACCTGACAGCCACTATCAAGTACATAATAGAGACAAAATTAGTCAGCCACATACCTGACAGCCGCTATCAAGTACATGATGGAATCAAAGTCCATATCTCACATACTCCATATAAAAACAGAACGCGTAAATGTTACACGTTCCGCTCCATTTAAACAACACCAATCAATACTGCAATGACCAATAGTACAATACTTAATCCCCATAACCACGGGAGGGAATATTTGATATGACGCCCCATTTCCAAGCCGGATAAGCCAAGCGCCAGCCAAACCGCTGGTGCCAGTGGACTGACAAATGTTCCTACAATATTTCCAATGATCATTGCATATACGGTAGATAACGAACCTGTACCAAAACCTGATGCAATCTGTTCAACTACCGGAAGTAATGCAAAATAATAGGCATCTGTGCTTAACAATAAGTCAAAAGGTACACCCAAGGCACCGATAACCAAATGCAAATATGGCCCAACAGCTTCAGGCATAACGGAGACGCCGTCTTCTGCTATGGCATCGAGCATGCCTGTCCCTGTTAGAATTCCTAAGAATGACCCCGCAGCAAGAATGATCGTTGCCATTGTCAAAGCGTTTGAGGCATGTGCCTTGATTCGTTCTGTTTGATCTTTCAATTTTGGATAATTGATTGGCAGTGCAATACTAAGCCCAATCATAAATGCAAAGCCAGCCGGAATGATCCCCGATACTAACAATGCAACTACACCTATGGCAATGATCGCATTTACCCAAATTAATTTCGGACGTGCAAGCGTATTTTCAGCTTCAGAAAATTGTTCGCCCTCTGTATCCGTCGCTTCTGCTGTCTCCTCAAGTGCAGCCGCAGACGCAACCGCTGCGCCTTGATTTCCAAATTGCTCTTTGATTCTTCGTTTTTCCCTATATCCGAGAAAGACTGCTATACCAATCATTAATACCATACCAATAACCTGAATAGATATAAGCGGATACCATAACTCGGTAACATCCACGCTTAGAACAGAAGATGATCGACCCAAAGGCCCTGCCCATGGGACCATATTCATGATGGAGGCACTTCCGGCGATCAAAAGGAGCAGTAAATATGGGTTCATATTCAGCCGCTTATACAACGGGAGCATAGCCGGGATGGTAATCAGAAATGTCGACGCTCCGGATCCATCTAATTGTGCTACTGCGGCAATCAGCACAGTGGCTACACTTACAGCAATGATATTTCCCTTTGAGAGCACAATCATTTTATTAATTAAAGGATCAAAAAGCCCAGCATCCTGCATAATACCAAAGAAGAGAATCGCAAAAATGAACATAATAGCAACATCAATAACTTGCTCAATTCCTTGATTAAAATATTCGCCAATCTCACCAAAGCCAAAACCGGCAATAAACGCACCTAATAATGGTATTAATACCATCGCAATAACAGGAGAGACTTTCTCCTTGATCAATAGGATGACAATAATTAGTATCGTTGCAAATCCAATTAAACTTAACATACTACCTTCCTTTCCTTCATGCTGCCTTATCTTCCTTAACACTGCTAGTCTTGCCTCTATATTTGTAAGCGCTAGCAAATAACATAAAAAAAATAATCTTTTTTGAGAGTTAGTTAATAAATTAGCATATAAAAAAAGAAGGATAAACCTTCTTATTATAAGTTGCTTATTCCCTATATTCTTCATTTTGTTCATAAGTTGCACGGAGCATATACTTACGCTCCGGTCTGCCTACACTTCCGTATTTTAACGTCGTATGAACCTCCCCGTAGATACCAGGTATTCCAAATAGCGACGTGCCGTGGACCGACTTGTCCCGATCCGGTTACTCAAATCCACAGCAGTTATCCCTTTTTCCTTATTGGGTTTCAAAAGATCTCTAATATCATTCAATGTAATCGGATCAATCCCTTTAGGCAAATTAGTGTTTGTATTGCCGGTATCAGTTTGCGCATCGTTCCCTGTAACAGCGTCAATCTCACGCTGCTCCAACGTTTCTTTCGCAGTAAAAAAATGCCGGTACTGTTTATATCGCTTTAAGGACTGTGTAAAACGTTCAACGTCCACCGGCTTCACAATATAGTCAAAGGCTCCCCCTCTTATTGCTTCTTGAATAGTTGCAGCTTCGTTAGCTGCAGTGACTGCGATGATATCCATATGACGGTAATGATAACGAAGCTGCCAAAGCAACTCCATCCCTTCCACATCAGGAATGTAAATATCTAACAAAATCAACTGTGGCAGAATTGTACATTTTTCCAAATAGGCTAGTGCCTCTTGCCCTGTCTTCACCACTTCCTGAACAATGTAGCCTTCTACACTTTCCACATATTTCCGATTGATTTCAGCAACCCGGAAATCGTCTTCGATAACAAGAACCCGTATATGATCACTCATCTGTGTTTCCTCCATTTTTAGGTATAATCATCACAAAACAGGCGCCTCCCATTTCTCCTTCTTCAAGCATGATCTCTCCCCCTGATTGATGCACAATATGTTGGGTTAACGAAAGTCCACTTCCCCGTCTTCCATTTTCTTTTGTGGAAAATCCCTGTTCGAAAATATGTGGCACATTCGCTTCTGTAATACCGGGGCCGGAGTCGTCTACCTCCACCACGATATCATCCCCTATATCTGTGAAAAAGAGGCTTATTCGCTTATCCCCTTCCTGCCTATTGTTCACAGATTCAATCGCATTTTCAAGCAAGTTACCGAGTCCGGTACGTAACGCCTCCTGTTTAATCCCATGATACGCTTGGTTAAGCTGACTGTCGGGATGAATCGACAAGCTTATCCCAAGTTCATTCATTTGATTGATTTTTCCTTGCAATAATCCTTGCACTACAGGGTCCATTACCTGTTGTGTTAAGAATTGCGATCGTTCCTGCTGGATATTTTTTTCTTTTTTAATAAAATGGATCGCTTCCTGTTTTTCATCTAACTGAAGCAATCCCAGAATCGTATAGAGTTTATTGGAAAATTCATGGGTCTGGGCACGCTGCGCATTGGCATATTGTTTAATTTGCTGCAGTTCACGGGTCATATGCTCCATTTCCGTTTTTTTCCGGAATGTAGCAACGGCACCAGCAATGATTCCTTCCATATATACAGGTACCTGATTTACCAAAACAATCGACTCCCCGAATACCATTTCCGTGTCATACTGGCTTTCCCCACTTTCCAGTACATCAAATCGAGTAGGAGGAGGTGACTAACCTCCGACCTCTCACACCACCATACGTACGGTTCCGTATACGGCGGTTTCATTTATGTCCAACGCTTCGTTAGATAGCTATTAGTTAGACTCTTCAAGCCTTGTTCTGACCAGTATTGGTCACCAAGTGCTCTATGCAAGATAGGGCTATTGGCGGTTCGCCAATAGCTCTTTCTTGTGTTTGCCCATTCCCACGCTTTTCCTTTCTTGATTCCTTGTTTCACAAGATTCTTGTGTTTCGTTTTCACTTTCTTCCACTCTTTCCAACGTATCATTCGTAGACGTCTTCGAATCCATCCGTCGAGTTCCTTGAATATCGTAGGTGTTTCTGCTAACTGGTAGTATCCCAGCCAGCCTGCGAGATATTGATTCAGTTTCTCGATTCTGTCCCCCATATTCATGGATTTCTTTCGAGACGTTAATTCTCGGATTCGTCGCTTGAAACGTTTGATGCTCTCTTTCGCAATCCGTATCTTGGGATTTTCCTTATGAAAGGTGAATGAGAATCCAAGGAATTTACGTTTCCATGGGCGGTCTACCGCACTTTTCTCTTTATTGACTTCCAATTTCATCTTCTTCTCTATAAAGTTGGTGATACTTTCCATTATTCGGTGTCCTGCCCTTTTCGAACGGACATAAATATGAAAGTCATCCGCATAGCGCACGAAATGGAGTCCTCTTTTCTCTAACTCTTTGTCCAGTTCATCCAGGACAATGTTTGAGAGAAGCGGACTTAACGGTCCGCCCTGAGACGCTCCTTCTGTATTCGGATGTACCACTCCGTCTTCCATGATTCCTGCTTGCAGGAATCTGCGGATAAGCTGAAGGACTTTCGGGTCTTTGACCCTCCGACTTAGCGTCCGCATCAAACGGTCGTGGTTTACTTTATCGAAGAATTTCTCTAAATCCATATCAATCACCCAGCGATATCCGTCCTTCATGTATGCCCTAGCTTTCCTTACAGCGTCGTGACCTCGACGCTTTGGGCGGAAGCCATAGCTATTTTCCGAGAAGGTCGGGTCATATATCGTGGTGAGCACTTGTGCGATGGCTTGTTGGATAAATCGGTCTAACACGGTGGGAATACCCAGTTTCCTCATACCGCCGCCTTCTTTACGGATTTTGTAATGGCGGACAGGCTGAGGATAGTAGGTTCCTGTTTCCAGTTGTTCCCGAATAGAAGCCCAGTGTTCAACGATATGCGCTCGTAAGTTTTGTACGGGCATTCCATCAACTCCGTGACTTCCTTTATTGCGCTCTACACGATGCAGAGCTGTCATTAAGTTTTCCCGTGATAGGATTTGTTCCAACATGTTATCTAACTCCTGCGTGAATTGTCCTTTCTTCTTGTGTGGCAATGTCTCTCAGCCCTTCTAATGTCCCCCGCGGGATTCACCGCTTCTTCCATTAGGAAGGTTTTCATGTTTCTGCTTCTTCGAGTATTGCGTACGCAAAGTGGCAATTCTCCTTAAATGATTCAGCCCTTCCCAGATATTCTAGAAGTATCTGGTACTACGGCTTCGGCTGACTTCTGATAGTTCAGTGAACATTCGCATGTTCAGTTACGGCATGTGTACCGCGTTTCTATCAGACCTCCCAGGGTAAGTACACACTCTTCCTCCCCATATCCCTTCTTCATTTACTCTATGCACCCTTTGGCAGTAAGGGCTTTGACTTGTTATGCAGTCTCACCCAAGTACATCTAGCCTTCTATGAAGTTCGTGTTCCTAAGGGCGGGGATTTGCCGCCGACTTCCTTCAGATTCTGGGTCACCCCAGACACCCTTGTCTTGAGCTAACCACTACTACTGCCTTCGTGATTCGGGACTTTAACCCTAGAGAATGTGCACATGCCTGGCACACATAAAGGACTATGAGGCAACAGTTCATGGACAAGTTTCCCAGAAAATTGATCCGACTGCTTCGCCTCAGCAAACAGGATCTCTTTTGCTGCTGTATTTATCATGGTTATCACACCTTTATGGTCGACCGCTATCATTCCTTCATGGGTTGACTGCAATATCGCTTCCTTTTGCGAGAGTACATGTGAAATTTCCTCCGGCTCCATATTGAACAACAACTTCTTTATATAATAAGCAATCAAAATGGCACCTGCAATCCCTAACAGGAAAACGCCTGCCAGGGTAAGCCATAAAGACTTGCTCTGATTGGCAATAATTCCCTGGATATCATCATTAAGAAAACCAACAGACACTAGGCCGATAATATCTCCTGTTTCATTCATAATAGGTACTTTTCCGCGAATCGAAAGTCCAAGCGACCCTGTACTGCGAGATACATAAGATTCGCCATCCTCCAAGGCACGAGCATTGTCCCCACCTATCATTTCTTCGCCGATTCGCTCCGGGTTTGGATGGGAATAGCGGATCCCCTCTCTATTACCTACAACAATAAATTCCGCACCTGTGTCCTCCCGAATTGGCGCTACCGTTTCCTGAATCACAGAAGCAGGATCCTCCAGCTCAAAGGCCGCTTGTACTTCTGGTATATGAGCAACACTCTCAGCCACGCTTAAAGCGCGTTTTCCGACCTGGTCTTCCATGGAATTGGAAATAAATGTATGTAAAAATCCGGCAAAAAGGATACAAATAGCAGCAATGAGTAAACTAATTAGTGCGATCATCTTAACTTTTAAACTAAATTTTACATTAGGCTCTATTCGCTTGTTCAACTGCTTAGGAAAACGACTCATGTTGGCGACTCCTTTATTAATGTGAAAAGCCTGGGGCATCCATTTTTTGACAGATAGGAAAGTATAAAATACTTTCTTACTGCATAATTGCGAGCCTTGAGACTGGGACAAAAGTGTTTTTAACGAATAAATTCCGAATATACATCGCTTCGGAAAAATACTTCGCACACCTTAGGGGGCGGTTGGTGAGCCCCCTTGTGCGCATCGTGTTGCAAGTGACTTCGAGGGTCAGCACTCCTCGCAAAAAAGATTGCTATCCGCGTCTTTAGGTGTCTCACCTATGCCTTTCCTCCCGCTGGAGTCTCTGTATATTTCCTACGCTAAGTTTAGCAATGTTCGTCTTTTTTAATAAGACACGTTTGTTTTGTCCCAGTCCTAATTTTTCTAATGTTTCTGTGAACCATTATAAAGGGAAATGGATATGTATGTCATCTTGTACAGCAACATTACCAAATTCACTATTATAACTTGTAGATAATAAGCTTTGACTTAATAAAAAAGCAGCAGACTATTATAGTTACAATAATCTACTGCTTTATTTATAAATATCATGTCTATGACCAATTTCTAAATATACAATTATCCCTTTTCTTCCATTTTTGGGTATCGGAGAAGCAAGAGAACCGTCTCCATACCTCCTATATCTATCCGTATCTTGAAATCAATTGTTTACAACCGCTTGTTCAGCTGCTTTATGCTCTTCAGCAAGGGTCTCTACATATTTTATTGCTGTTTCTGCTGCAATACTTCCATCACCAGTCGCCGTTACAATTTGGCGAAGTTCTTTTGCACGAATATCTCCAGCGGCAAAGACACCAGGGATTTTCGTCTCCATATTTTCATTCGTAAGAACATACCCTGCGTCATCAGTAATACCCAATTCTGTAAATGGGTCATTTAAAGGAAGCATTCCAATGTAAATAAAAATGCCATTTGTATCAAAGTCACGGACTTCATTAGATTTCGTATTTTTTAGTGTGATACTACTTACTTTTCCATCTGTTTCATTAAATTTTTCTGGAACAGTATCCCAAATAAAATTAATGTTATCATTATCAAATGCACGTTGCTGTAGAATTTTTTGAGCTCGAAGCTGATCACGTCGATGAACAATCGTGACATTGTTTGCAAAGCGGGTCAGGTAAATGCCTTCTTCAATTGCAGCGTCTCCTCCACCTATAACAACAATATCCTTCTCTTTAAAAAATGCTCCATCACATACTGCGCAATAAGACACGCCGCGCCCTCCAAGTTCTTCCTCACCGGGAACGCCAAGTTTTTATATTGTGCACCAGTCGCAATAATCAAAGCTTTTGTACGATATTCTTTTTTTCCGGCATAAATGGTTTTATAGTTTCCATGATCTTGAATGGACTTGATATCCCCATATGCATATTCCGCACCGAATTTCTTTGCATGATCGAACATTTTATTCGATAGATCCGGACCTAAAATATGCTCGTATCCAGGATAGTTTTCTACATCCTCCGTATTTACCACTTGTCCACCAGGAACCCCACGTTCCAGCATCAATGTATCTAAGTTTGCCCGAGATGCATAAACAGCTGCTGTCATTCCCGCCGGTCCTGCACCAGCAATAATGACATCATACATTTTTGATTCAGACATGTAAATCCCTCCTAATACATAAAGCGTAGGTTCATCCATTAACTCCTTCTAGAGAAACATCCCGCATAGCCCTTAAATGAAATCTCTGATTCATATGAAAATACAGGGAAACTAAAGGCGCGATTGTTTGACCACGCTTAACAAGGTAACGAGTAAACGTTTCAGTAAGTTTATTGTATTGTAATTCCGTTTGGATTTTCACCAACATTTACAGTTGTAATCACTTCATTTTTCTCTATATCAATAACACTAACGGTATTATCATACATATTTGTTACATATACGAATTTATTATCTTTGCTCGTAACAATACCATGAGCGCCATTACCCACTTCGATGGTTGCAATAGCCTCTTTTGTTTCTAAATCGACTTTCGTAACACTATTTGACGGATTCCCAAAGGTTCCTTGATTTGCAACCCAAGCATATTTATCGTCAGATTGAATATAAACTTGGGCAGGGCCTTTACCAACTTTAACCTTCTCTACTTTTTCAGAAGCAACGTCCACAATAGCTAGTGAATTTTCACTATTTAATGTCGCGACAAGTGTTTTTCCATCCTTTGTAATTCCGGTTGTAATCGGTACATTTCCGACTACTATTTTCTTCGTTTCTTCCATTTTCCCTAAATCAATGACGCTAACTGTATTTTCATTCATATTTGCAATATACGCGAATTTACTGTCTGCTGAAATTCTTAAACCGTGCGGACCATTACCTGTTGGAATTGTACGAACCACTTCGTAGGTTTTCATATCAATAACAGACACATTATTATCCCCGGTATTTGTCACAAGAACAAATTGATTGTTTTCTGTAAATACAATGTGAGCAGGATGCGCTCCACTATATATTTCTTTGATTAGTTCGTTTGTTTTGGCATCGTAAAGAGCTGCCTTCTCATTTTTTGTACCGTGTCCGCCATGTCCTTCGTGTCCTTCATGTCCACCATGACCCCCTGAAGGAACAATCGTAATACCTATCATTTTATTTTCAGGTGAAATTTGTACATTATGCACTGTACCCTCAACTTCAATTGATTCGATAACTTTATTTGTTAACGTATCAATCTTTGAAATTCCACCCTCATTTGCCGTAAAGTAAAAAGTGGAATCTGCCGCTTGTTCTTCATGTCCAGGTTGTCCAAGGTTATTTGCTTCTTTCTGATTTTGATTAGTTTCCATATAATTACCTCCATAAATATTTTTTCGCTAATACTGGATAAAATGACTGTCATTAAAATCACTCATTTATTTGGCTCTTAACCAAAATCTATGGTTGGCAAACTAGACTAAAATAGTAAAGACAACCGCTGCGGAAAAACACTACGCTTTTCGCGGGCCCCGAGCTCATCTCATCGGAAAAGTGAGTTCACTTTTTTCCTGTGGGGTCTTCTCTCTGCGCTTTCCCACAGGAGTCTTCGTGTTTTTCCTCCGCTCGCTAGTGTCATTACCATATTTATTCATATATTTAAACCACAGATTATGATGTTAACCCATTTATTATACAATTCATTTATGACCATTTATAAATAGGATAAGCTCCTCCACTAATTCCCCTGTCACGTATTAATAATAATTTATATAAAAATCCTGGTTTTATACGAAATGGCAGGGAAAATAGGTAAAAACGTTTCTTTCCATTCCCTTTTATCTACGTCCATGCCAATAATATCAATAAAATTATTGATATCGTCTGCAGCCGTTTGACTAACTTCAGATGCTCCAACAAGTCTGTTATTATGGTCAAACACCAAGGTTAGTTTAGCATTATAATCGTTCGTTCCAGTATAGAAATAGTCGGATGTGAGATCATGATGTACGACTTCATAATCTTCATTCTCGAGAGCTTCTGAAACGCTAACTCCTGCTTGAGCAATTTGCGGGAACGTAAAAGCGGCACTGCCAATTACCGGATATTTAATAGGAGTATCCGTTTTCCCTTCGAAGTAATCACTCAAATATTCTCCTTCATAAGCAGAGGTGGGAGTTAATTTTGGAGCAACAAGCGGATCTTTGCTCACAACATCTCCAGCGGCATAAACCCCTTTTACATTCGTTTCTAAATAGTCGTTTACCAATACTCCACCACGATCATGTTCTATCCCGACTTCATCAAGGTTTAAATTATCAATATTAGGAACACGACCACTTGCATCTACAACGTAGTCTGTTTCTATTGTTAACCCTTGTTTAGATGCAACAACGTATTTCTCGCCGTTTTTTTCCACATTGCTAACTGCGTGATTAAAGTGAAAAATAATTCCCTGATCTTCCATTTCTTGAACAACATCTTTAACATGTTCCCAGTAAAAGGCTGTTAGCGCTCTGTCAGCAAATTCTACAATTTCTACATGTGCTCCTGCAGCGTTAAGAATAACTGCCAACTCCATACCAATATATCCTCCTCCGATTAATACTACATTTTTCGGAAGATAGTCTAAAGATAGGACATCGTTACTACTAAATGTTAATTCACTTCCTTCGATTGGAAGTTTGTTTGGTTTTTGGCCTGTCGCAATAACAATTTTTTCACCATATATTTCCTCACCATTTACTTTAAGCGTATGACTGTCTATAAAGCTTGCTGTCCCAATTAATGTATCCGCATGGTTTGATTGCATTCCTTTGATCGCATTTTCAGGATGTGCTTCAAAAGTTTGTTTTTTTCTTTTCATCAAATCTTCCCAATTAATTGTCGCCGGTTGAGAAATTCCTTTCCCTGATAGTTGACGCGACATTAGAACTGTTTTTACAGCACCTTCCAGGAAGATTTTTGGTTCACATCCATAATTCGGACAAATTCCACCAAACGCATCTCCTTCTACAATTAATACCTTTTTATTAGAGTCCTTCAATTCAGATGAAAAACTGTTTGCAACAGGACCGCTGCCAATTACAATATAATCGTATTTTTTCATTTAATGTCATTCCTTTCTCTATTTATAGTCCGCAATATCTTATAAGATATTATCGATCTTTTCTTTTAGGATCTCTTTCTGGTTTATTCCAATCATGGTATCCACTGCTTGACCATTCTTGAACAGCATCAATGTTGGAATACTCATAACACCAAATGTGCTAGCTAATTCAGGCTCTTCATCGACATTTACTTTAGCTATCGTTGCATGACCTTCAACCTCATCACTTAACTCATCGACAATTGGTGACTGAACTTTGCATGGTCCACACCAAGCTGCCCAAAAGTCCACAAGTGTTACACCAGATTTTATTTGTTTATCAAATGTTTCTTTTGTTAATGAAATTGTACTCATTACTATCCCTCCTAAATAAATGATTATTCAATTGAATAATTGAATATTACTATAAAAAAAGGTACTGTCAACACAACTGTAATTTAGTAACTTTTTGCTGTTAAAATACCGTGTTGACAATCCCAGCTAAGACATAGCGCAAATGAAACTGTACTCCTAATGACTTACCTGCAAATATTTTTCCCATTCATAAACACTATCTTCCATGCTATAAGCTGTAAAGCCATTTTCGTTTAATTTATTTGCAGCTATAGTTGATACTGCACAAAATTTACCTCGACAATAGACAGCAATCTCCTTATCTTTCGGTAACTTTTGAAGATGGATATCCAACTGATCCATCGGTACAGAAATCGCACCTTTTATATGCCTAAAATTAAATTCATCTTCAGACCTTAAGTCTAAAAGCGTAATAGTATCTCTGTCTAATTTCTCGTATAACTCATCTAATGTGATGGTGTGTGTCTCGTTCATATTTCCCTTAAAATCCTTTTTTATTTGATTAATGTCGGAGAGATGGTTCTCGCTTAATTTCCATAAAGCGGATAAAAAATCAGCGACTGATTCATCAACAAGGGAGTAATATGCATAAGTTCCCTTTTTGGAGAACTTAACCAATTTGGAGTCATGAAGAACCTGAAGGTGTCGAGACACGTTTGCCACCGTCATCCCCGTTAATTCTGCTAGCTTTTCAACTGTTTTTGGTCCATGCGTTAATAAATTTAATAATTCAAGGCGTTTATCACTGGAAAGACTTTTACCAATCCTTGATAACTGTTTATATAACTGATCTTTATATTCTGTTACAGTTAATACAGAATCCTCCATAATCATCATCCTTTTCATCACATATATAAATTGATGTTTTAATCTAAGAAATAAATTACACAACCATACTAACTGGGACATGGTGACTCATTCTATATTCAACAATTTAATTGAATTGTATAATATAATAATATAATCGTCAAGTAGTCTACCAATTCAAGCTGCCATTAAATGTATCAAATATTCCATCAAAAATAAAAACCATGTCGCTCCAATAACATGGTCTTTAAACGCTTCATTAATGACTATGCGCGTGATGATGTCCTTCCATTGCATAACCTGTTTGACACATCAGTGCATTTTTATGTGGGTGCTTTTCCGTTTCTACCTGTATAGTAACGTGATTAATGCCTTTATCCTCCAAGTCATGTTCTATGCGACGAAGCAATGTTTGACTCTTTTCCACCGTCAAATTGCCGTCAACAATAATATGACATGAAAGGGCATGTTGTCCGCTCGTAATACTCCACACATGCAGATCATGGATACCTTTGACCCCTTTTACATGCTTTATCGTTTTAATGACATCATTGATATTCACATTAGCAGGTGTTCCTTCCATCAAGACATGAATCGCATCTTTAGATACTCTCCACCCACTTATTAATACAAGTGTAGCTACAATGATACTTGCTAACGGATCGGCCCATCCCCAGCCGAATGACATGATGAACAAGGCAGCAACAATGGCACCGACAGAACCAAGCAAATCACCTAATACATGAAGAAAGGCGGCACGTATATTTAAGTTCTCGCTTGTATCTCCGCTTCGCATCAATATCCATGCTACTAGAATATTTACCACCAAACCAATAGTAGCAATGATTAACATCCCGGTTGAGGCTACTTCAGATGGATTGAAGAATCGTTGAAAA
Source organism: Virgibacillus sp. NKC19-3 (assembly GCF_019837165.1). Taxonomy (NCBI): domain Bacteria; kingdom Bacillati; phylum Bacillota; class Bacilli; order Caryophanales; family Bacillaceae; genus Virgibacillus; species Virgibacillus saliphilus. Next base: position 1,056,804 of record NZ_JAGYHC010000001.1, on the reverse strand, counting down.
GCTTCGTAGAAAATAAAAATCGAAATTGCTATGAGCGTAACGCCATTAAAAATAGCAGCTAAAATTTCAAATCGTTTGTATCCATATGTTTTTGCGTAATTTGCAGCCCTTTCGCCCAATAGAAATGCCAGCAAAGCTGCAAATAGTGATATAGAATCACTTAACATATGCCCCGCATCAGCTAAGAGAGCCAAACTTTTAGTAATTAATCCTCCAACCACTTCTAAAATCATAAACACAGTAATTAGGCAAAAACTAATCATTAAAGCTTTTTTGTTTGCACCATGTGTATGGTCATGGCCATGGTGATCATGTCCCATATCAAAACCTCCTAGCCCACTATCGTTTACAGTACGAACAAAAGCGAAAAGCGCCTGGTTAAAAAACATAGAGATTGGAGCGGCGTGAAATCTCCTCGTTTTTGGCGCTTGTAGCTGGACGTAGCCATTAATCAATAATAAGTTATCCATAAGCAAATAATTTTATAATTTCCTAGGGAATAACAAAGCCAGGGCGCCCGGTTAGCAACGTATCGCTACTAATTAAAGTCTATCGTGGTCAACATAACGCTCACCGTTTAATTCACTGAGTAGATTAATAGCAACCTTTGCACCGTCACCCGCTGTAATAATTGCGTGCACACTCACACCTGAGATTATTCCTGCTGCCCAAATACCTTCCATACTTGTTTTCCCTTCCGGAGTTACATCAAGGATCGTTTTCACTCTTGGTTCCGTACCCGGTTTAGTGGTTAAACCTACTTTCTCAGCAAGATCGGCTACCATCCCCGTTGCCAGGATAACATGTTTGGCCTCATATTCCTGTTGATCGGTTTCAACTTTAAAACCGTCCTCTATTTTCGTAATAGTTGTTACTTTGGCTTCAACAAATTCAGCGCCAAAATGCCGAGCCTGATCTTTACCAATTTCGATTAAATCAGGTCCACTAATTTCTTTCACTCCATAATAATTTTTCATCAAAGCTCGTTTAGTTACACCTTTGTCATTATCAATAACCATTGTTTTCTTCCCACTTTTCGCCGTGAATAACGCTGCACTTGCACCAGCAGGACCAGCACCAACGATAACAACATCAAACATTGTAAAACCTCCAGTATTATTTTTTGAAATGCATAACAATATCTAAACATTAATCATACATGCTATAAAAAGGATAAAACAAATCATCACTAGCTTTTGTTTTCACATATGTATGATCCCATTTTATGTAAAGAATAAATGTTAAATTGCGCTAGACGCATATAACGGCGTTTACTATCTATGTACATATGCATTACTAACTATGACAAGCGTGGTTTATCATTTGTTTCAAAATAAGCATAACATGCTCATCATCGTGAGAATAGTAAAGAGTTGTTCCCTCGCGTCGATATTTGACAAGCCGTAAGTTCTTCAGGAAACGCAATTGATGAGATACAGTCGATTGACGCATATCTAATGTCTCTACAATTTCATTTACAGAACATTCTTTTTTAGAAAGCAGATGAAGAATTCGAATTCTCGTTGGATCCCCTAATGCTTTAAACGTTTGTGAAACGATAAATAGTGTTTCGCTATCTAGATCTTGAGTAAAGTCATCTTCATATTCAAAATCCTTCATTTTATTCCGTAACTCCCTTGTATCGATTTCTCATTAAAATATTTCCATCCTTATATGAACATATTACCATATAAATGGTTAAGATGCAACCTTATTTTTTAACATCGTTTGAAATAGGTTCAATAACATTTTTGCATTTTCGAGGAGTCTCCCTATTTCTCTTTCGCTAGCTCGTTGCTAGTACCATAGATTTTGGTGTTGACTTATTAAAAAAATGAGACTTTTACCAGATTTTCATCAAATTTTCATAATTGCCGTGTATCATTTCATTTAAAAGTTATGCAGACATCTTATGATTATAGCGAGCAATTTTGAAAACGATATCATAATGAGAGGGAGTGACGAGTTCTATTGTTATCATTCTTACATATCATATAATGAGTAATTTACCTAAGGAAAAAGCGAGTTAAGAAAATATATTCTGTCATCGATCAGATTAAACAACTCGAATTGCAGAACACAATGGAGAGATTAGGAATTATATGAATATAGCCATATACTTTGATTTACATCCCCTTTAAAGCTATCAATATATTGCTAAAACTATTTCGTGGTATGCATAAGAAATAAAATATACAAATAAAGGGTGAGTCATGAATGAGGGAAGGTAAATTCCTATTCTTTATATTACTGATATTAGTGGTCTCGGCTTGTTCTCAAGATGCAACTGTACAAGAAAAACCCGGAATACCCGAGAATATTCCATCTGTTGAAGATTTGGATCCCGATGATCCAATGACCCCTTATATAAAATATGGGGAGGACATTTTTAATGAGACGGCTACAGTATTACCTGAAAGAACGGGAAATAAAATGTCTTGTGCCAGTTGTCATGCTGATGGGGGTGTATCAAATACAATCTCCATGGTCGGGGTAACAACAAATTATCCTGCTTATCGTCCTCGTGAAAACACTATTTTTACAATTGAAGATCGTATAAATGGATGTATGAAACGTAGTATGGATGGCGAAGCGTTAGAATTTGAAAGTGAAGAAATGCGCGCAATTACGGCGTATTTAACACATATTTCAGAGGATATCAAAAAAGATGATACGGAATGGTTAGGATTAGATTCGATGGAAGAGATTCCTGAACCTGATGTTGATAGAGGGGAAGATCTGTATGTGGAAAAAAACTGTATGTCTTGCCACGCGACAGATGGATCAGGTAAAGGAATGACTTCAGGTCCTCCATTGTGGGGTGACGATTCATTTAATGATGGTGCTGGTATGAATCGATTATCTAATGCAGCTGGTTTTATTCAAGAATATATGCCTAGATATGATCCTGGTTCTTTAACCGATCAAGAAGCGGCCGATATTGCTGCATTTCTTCTATCACAAGAGCGGCCGGTGTGGGAAGGTCATGATGAAGACTGGGAAGAAGGTGGACGTCCTCCCGATATTATTACCCAAGAACGCCGCGAGCAAATCCGTAATGGTACCTTTGACTGGACGGAGCTGGATAATGTCGTACCAGAGAAAAAATATGATTATGAAAAATAGACACGCTAGTAGCAAATTGATTATATGGGAGGGGAGGAAATGCTGAAAAATAAAACCTTATGGGTATGTATGCTTTCCTTAATAATAATTTTTGCAGCATGTTCCGAAAGTACAGTACAAGAAGTTGATGAAAACGAAACAGATGACGATTCCACTCCTCCTTCCGTCGATGATTTAGATCCGGATGATTCGATGACTCCATATATTGAAGACGGAGAAGCATTACTTAAAGGTACCGATACCGTATCATTAAATGATGATACTGGGAATGAATTATCTTGTATGAGTTGTCATACAGATGGAGGGCTATCAAACAATCTTTCATTTGTGGGCGTAACCGGACAATACCCAAAATATGATTCACGCAAGGGGGCCGTAATTACTCTTGAAGAGCGCATCAATGAGAGTATAACTCGTACATTGAATGGAGAAAAGTTGGAGTATGATGGAGAAGAAATGCGTTCCATCATTGCTTATTTGACTTACATTTCGAATGACATTGAAGTTGGAGCAGATATTCAAAAGGATAATGTGGAAGAAATGTCGATAGAAGAAATTCCAGAACCCGATATAACCAACGGTGAGAAACTTTATGAGGAAAAAATGGCTGATTCAAATCTGACCTTATGGGGAGATCAATCGTTCACTGATGGTTCAATGATGAGCCGGATGTCCGTGATGACAAATTATATTAAAAATAACTTTCCCGAGGATGATCAAGGATCATTATCAGATCAGGAGGCAGCTGATGTAGCAGCTTTTATCCTGTCAAAGGAACGACCTGAATGGAAAGATCATGAGTTGGATTGGCCTGATGAAGACCGACCAGGAGATATTATCACTAAAGAAGAACGTGAAGAAATTCAGGAAGGAACGTTTGATTGGAGTCAGATCAATGATTGAAGAACAAAAGCGAAAAGCGCCCGCGCGGAGGCTCGTCCCACCAAAAGATCTGGGACTGCTGGGCGCTGGAGCCGGATGTGGTTTATTTGGCCAAGGGATTATCCACAATCTCAAAATTTTGTAATTTCCATGCCATTAAAAAAAGCTTACTAAAAAGAGCAAGTTCCTTTTCGAAAAAGAAGCTTGCTCTCCTAGTTCTTTATTGAAACATCATTACGTCCCATCTTTTTTCGCCTTTATGGCATAATGGTTAGCATCCAGATAGAATAATTCTGTATTGAACCCATTTTCTTGTAGTACGTTATCCATTTCTTTTGAAGGAATTCTTATCTCAAGCGGGGGGCCGGATTCCGTTTCAACTGCTTCCCAATCCACTAATAATAGATATCCTCCCGGTTTAAGAATGCGTTTGATTTCATCCATCGCCCGACTTAGATCTGTAACTTCATGAATAACAAATGTGTTTAGAACACGGGCTACCGAATGATCAGCGAGATTAATATTTTCAAGGTCACTCACAATGGGTTTTATATTTTGTATATTCGCTGCCTCTGCATTCTCTTTAAGCCTTTCAAGCATTTCCGGTTCAATATCCACAGCATAAACATCATTGTCTGTCAGCCTTGCTAAGGGAAGGCTAAACAGTCCCGGTCCCGCACCTAAATCTGCTACTGTATCATATTCGTTCACATCTAAATAATCTATTATTTTTTCAGGTTGTAATTCCGCTTTCCGTTTCTCACTCATTAATTTATCCGCATTCTTGGGATCAAAACGTTTATTGTGCACCATTATTCACCTCACCAAAAATTATAGTTTTCTTCTTATATTCACTGCCAAAGAGGCAATGTAAACCAAAACGTATGAAATTCGCCATCTGATTCCACACCAATGTTCCCTCCGTGGTGTTCAATAATCTCTTTGGAGATAGCAAGACCGAGGCCTGTTCCCCCTGTATAATAACTTCTCGATGTATCTGTCCGATAAAATCGTTCAAAGATCTGGTCTAATTCTTCAACAGGGATGGCTTGACCTGGGCCAGCAACCGATACACGGTAGCTATTGGCCTTTTTTTCCCCTTTAATAAAAATGGACGCTGTTCCTTGGTAATACCGAATCGCATTATCAAGCAGATTACCGATCACCTGTGAAATATCACCATCATCTATATTGACAACCCCATGTTCAGAATGGACGTCCATCGAAATGCCTGCATTTTCCAATGTCCAATGAAACATTTCAACGGATTGCTCTAGCGTAAGATGCATATCGACCGGCTCTTTCTCGGAAAACGTCTGATTTGAAATAGACTCCCATTCTTTCCATTGTTCTAGCTGTTTAACCATACCAATAAGCCGCTGAGATTCGTCGTAAAGCGATCGGTATAGTTTTTCGTCTCCATCAATCACACCACTACTTAATGCATGTAAATATCCGTTTAGATTTGATAAGGGCGTACGAAATTCATGCGACAGATCTGAAATAGCTTTCTGACGATGCTCTTCATTCATTTTTAACTGGTGGACCATATCGTTAAAATGACCAATCAACTGACCTGTCTCATCTTTGGATGTCACATCGATCGGGTCCGGATAGTGCCCTGTTTTCATCCGCTTTGTCGACTCAATCAATTTATTTAATGGCTTCATTAATTTTCTGGTTATATAAAAATGGGTTAAACTTCCAACTACAATTGCGGCAGCACTGAAAATCCACAAATACTGAAAGAGTACTGTTTCAAATTGTCCCTGTTTTTGCGCATTCATCGACCCCATTCCATCAGCCAATGAACATGCGGCATGATAGATTGACCATCCGCTTAACACAATAAACGCGGTAATCACCATGGTATTAGTAATGGATAAACGCCATAGAAATTGTTTCGGCAACCAAGACCTTCCAAATTTATTCATCAGCAAATTTATACCCCATTCCCCGGACCGTTAAAATCCGTTTCGGATCGGATGGCTTGTCTTCAATTTTTTCGCGGAGTTTTTTGATATGGGCGTCTATCGTACGATCCAATACTGTCTTATCTGCATATGGGTATAACTGATTTATCAAATCTTCTCTGGAGAAGACAACATTTGGACTCTCCATAAAATAATAGAGCAGATTAAATTCATGTTTCGTCAATTTTAACTGCTTGTCAAAAAGCAACACTTCACCCTTCCGCGGCTTAATGCACAACCCTCCATAAGCTATTTTTTGGCAAAACTGTCCTGTCCGTCGCAATACTGCTTCAACATGTGCAACAAGTTCTTCAGGATCGAAGGGCTTCGTTAAATAGTCATCGGCACCCATTTTTAACCCATTGATTTTATCATTAGTACGTGCTTTTGCAGAAACCATAATAATGGATACTTCATTCCGCTCTTGCTCCCTTACCCATGTACAAAATTCCTCCCCACTCATTTTAGGAAGCATTAAATCAAGCAGGATTAGACAGGGATGGTACGTCAAGAATGCCTGCTTCGCATCTTCTCCATCTACAGCCTCAATAACATCATACCCCGCTTTTTCCAGGTAAATAGCTATCAATTCACGAATCATCTTGTCATCTTCAACTACCATAATGGTTTGTTTCACCATGACCACCTCAAGTTAATTGTACTATATGACAATAAAAATTGGTTTTTTCACGGGTTATCTCGATATCATCCCAATTCAGATAACCATGTACCCTCTACCAGATCAAGCAAGAATCCTGTAATACGCGGCATCAGTCCGAAAAATAACACCAAACCCATTATAATCATAACCACTGCTCCAACTTTCATAATCACCTGGCTGTGTCTGACAATCCATTTTGTTGAGCCGAGGAAAAACGTCAACAAAATAAACGGCAATGCAAAACCAATCACATACATCACCGTGTAAAACACACCTTGACTAGGATTACTCGCTGCCAGAAGCAAAATGGATCCGAAAATCGGCCCTATACACGGCGTCCATCCTGCCGCAAAACCAAGCCCGATTAAAAATGTCCCAACATACCCAGCAGGACGCTGGGAGAAATGGTGTCGTTTTTCCTTCATCAATGATGGAATGGTTATCCAACCCGCAACAAATAGCCCCATTACAATAATGAGAATACCAGCGATACGCTGAATAAGCAGCCCTGATTCTCCAATGAGCAAATCTTGTGCCCATTTTCCTATAAATGAAGCACTGGCACCCAAGCTGATAAATACCAATGAAACCGCTAATAGAAAGATCAACGAATGACTTAACAGCTGTCGACGTATTTTCACATCCTGATCTCCCTGCAATTCTTTCACACTGATACCGGTAATATACGACATATAAGCTGGAAATATAGGCAGCACGCATGGGGATAGAAAAGATAAGGCACCTGCCCCCATCGCTAGAAACATTCCAAGAACTACCATTGTGTCTGCTTCAATTCCTCCCATGAATATCTCCTCTTTCTTTTTAAATATAGAATGTATGAAAAACCGATGATGAAAACGAGTCCCAAAAACCATGGTGTGATCATATAACCAAATACAGTGACAAATGGCTGAATAAACAATAATAATAATACACCAAGAGACCAAACCGTTAATATAAGAAGAATGGATGTACCTGACGCGACACGATTTTGCATAAACATAAATACTAACAAAAGTATGGTTAGTAGAATCAAGTACCCAAAAGCAAATGGATTATCATTCCATATGTATTGAATAAATTCAAATGTCAAAGATGCTGTCAATAACACAAGCAGGAAAGACTCCAGAAACAACAATGTATCCAATTGCCACTTGGATGACTTATAAAAAAACAACAACCCACTAAAAAGGAAAGCCAGATAAAATGAATTGGCATCACTGGGGTAAGCCAATATGGTCAATGGATCCTCTATAAAAACAGGGAAGTTCAATATGATTTTTCCAACCCAGACAAAGATGACCAAATTAATAAGTTGTGAAATCATTTCTTCCAGATAGATTTTCCGTTTTTCCTTTGACAAACCACCAAACATAACAAAGATAATAAAACCAAGCCCAAAACCGAAAACAATTGTCCCGATGGCCATTAAATTACTCGTTATCACCACAAAATGATTCCTCCCATTTGTACGCTGATCTTATCATATAGGACCAATGTTAAAATTTGATGAATGTACTTCATTAGAAAGAAAAAAGCAATCAAGGTGCGACTAGTATAAAATCCTTCATTGCTTATCTGAATATATAACTGGGTACTCGTTTTCGCGCATAAATTCCGAAATCACCATATACACCGCAGTGTATAATTACAATATATATCCATCCAGGAATTATCCAATCTATAATCCCGCCGATATCGACCATTTAAACCAATGCAGTCTTTCTGTATCCAAGCCACTTAGTAAACGGAAATAACTATTCCACTTTTTCTAACTCCTGAACCATTAGGTCATAATTCATGGCACCCATGGCAACGTATTGTATATGTCCATTGGAATCAATCATATAGGAAGTAGGATAGGCCATAACCTGATATGTATTAGCAACATCGGAGCTTTCATCCAACAGGACGGGAAATGTCATCTCATATTCTTCCACAAACGCGTTAACCTCTTCCATGCTTTCTTCTGTTTCTGTCAAATCAACTGCTAAAATTTCCACATCCTCATTATTATACAGTTTTTGAAAATCGGGGATTTCTGCCCTGCACGGCGGACACCATGTTGCCCAAAAATTAAGGATGACACGTTGTCCTCGATAATCAGACAAATTCGCCTCCTCCCCTTCCATTGTTTTTAATTGAAAGTCAGGGGCCATTTGACCAACCGAAGTCCCTACTTCATCTGTCTCCTCGACCTCTTCATCGGCAGCAGGCGGTGAAGTCATTTCACCTCCACCTGAGCTATTGTCTTCCTCCATAGATGTTTCATCGTTCGAACTTGTAAAATCATAAACAGCCCAACCAAGCATACCTATAACAACTAGAACAAGAATCGCTTTTTTCATTCCCTGTAACCTCCATATATCCCTTATTATGGTAATCCTGTGTCTCTCATAAGAATGAACCCACCTATCATTCATATGATGAACTAGCAATAACACAATCTTCACTTGTTCTACCAAACCATAATCTGTCTCATTTTTATCATACAAGCGCCATATGAAAATTTGATGAAAATGACATGCTCATTTAAATTACAAAAAACGAAATTTGCAGTCATCTATAATGTATTGTTATTGTGTTTTTATATAATACTTTGTACAATAATCGTAATAAAAGCATGTACAAAACCCATCCAATCATAAATAAACGTTTCTAATCAGATCATAGTCAAGGAGATAAATAATTATGTCAAAAGAACATTGGGATAATAGTTTTGCGGATACAGATTTTGTTTATGGTGAAAAGGAAAATGCCTTTATACACGATATGAGTGGTATCATTCCAGATCATTCAAAAGTAGGTTGTTTTGCTGAAGGGGAAGGCAGGAATGCGGTTTACCTAGCCAAGCTTGGCCATGACGTGACAGCTTACGATCAATCAACAATTGGCCTTGAGAAAACAAAAGTATTAGCTAGTCAAAATAATGTTGACGTTGAAACTGTAGAAGTTGATATAACAAAAGACAAAATACCGGAAAATCAATTTGATGCTGCCATTATGGTATTTGGCCACGTCCCTAAAAAAGATCAGTCGCTTGTAGTAAAGAATATGATTGATTCAGTAAAACCCGGTGGATATGTCATGTTTGAAGTCTATTCTGAAAATCAGCTGGAGTATAAAACAGGAGGCCCCCAGTCTTTTGATATGTTATACAATCCAGCGGAAATTCTGGACTGGATTAAATATCATAAATGTATCCATTTTTATTACGGCGAAGTCAATCGAATAGAAGGAAAAAGACATATTGGTAACGGTCATGTTATTCAAGTCGTGATTGAGAAGTAATCCATCGATCAATGTTAACATAGGGTAGCATTCAGCACACACTTCCTCTTTTTCATATAAATAAACCCGAGCATGGTATTTCAAGCTCGGGTTTCATATTATCTTCTACCAATCGGTTCAGAGCTTATTGGTGTACTGCTAGTTAGACGTTGCTAAATTTTCATTTTTCCATTGGTCAAATCCTCCGGTGATATTGATCACCTCATATCCTTGATTCAATAATATACTTGATGCTATGGCAGAGCGCCTGCCTGTGGCACAATGCACTGCAACTGGTTTATCACCGGATAATTTATCAGCGCCATCCGCAAGTCTATGAAGGGAAATATGTTTAGCTCCTGGAATATGATTGGTTTCCCATTCATCTTGATAGCGGGCATCCAATATTTGTAAGTCTTGCCTTTGCTGCTCTTTTTCGATTTCTTTTGGTGTTTTATTTTCATAGGAACGTGTTTTTCCAGCTGTAACAATTACCGAAGGCGGAAAGAACCCTTTCATTCGATCGAATCCCATTCCGGTCAATATTGTTCGAATTTGATCGATATGGTGGAGCTCTGTAATAAAGTACAAGTCAACGTCATCGTTTGCTAATCGCCCCATCCATTCAGCAAATGAATCCGGAAATGGAATGTTGATCGTTCCTGGAAGGTTTCTATTAGAGAAATCATAAGCATTTCTTGTATCAATAATCATATTCTTGCTCGCTGTTGCTAATTCAGCAACCGAATCTCCATCCAGATCTAATAATACCCCCGTAGGAACTTCAGATAGTGGTGTCATTCCGGAAGGGTTTACTTCTTTCATTTTCGCAAAATAAGCTGGCGGTTCTGGTTGGCCGTCGAGCAGAAAATTGACAAATTCTTGTTCATCATCAGGTTGAAAAGCGGGGTTATACATCTTTTCATATCCTACAGTGCTTGTAGGGACAGCCCCCAACGCTTTTCCACACGCACTACCAGCGCCATGACCAGGCCAGATTTGCATATAGTCTTGATATTTTTTGAACTGCTGTAACGAATGGAATAATTGACGAGCTCCTCTGTCAGCAGAGTCTTTTATTCCAACGGATTTCTCCAGCAAATCAGGTCGACCTACGTCACCTACAAAAACAAAATCTCCCGTAAAAACTCCGATAGGGTATTCAGCATTTGGACAATCTGTTAATTCATAGGAAATATGCTCCGGTGTGTGTCCGGGTGTATGGATTGCTTTTAACTGCACATTTCCAACTGAAACAACATCACCATCTTTAAGCCCCTGCTGGGGAAGTGAAGATTCGAAATTATATCCTCCGTTTGTTTCGCCTTCAGCGGAATGATAAATTGTCGCTCCCGTTCTGCGGGCTAATTCAGTTACCCCTGATACAAAATCAGCATGAATATGAGTCTCCATAGCCTTATTAATGGTATACCCCTCTTGACGGGCAACTGATAAATATGCTTCAATATTTCGGGCTGGATCAATGATGGCTGCTTCCCCAGTGGCTTGACACCCCACCATATAAGAGGCTTGTGCTAGATGCTTATCATAAAAGTATTTGAGATACATTTTAATTACCTCCCTCTACATAGTTTAAATATCTTTGAAATGCTCCCTTTTTGAAAAAAATGTATGCTTCTTATCATATACCCGTTTTTCTATATTTTATAAATATATGCCCTCTTCATTTGGATATTTCACACATATCATATACATTCAATGTGAAAATTTGATGAAAGAAACCTTACATTCTATGGATTTTTCTATTACCACGAACGTTAATATCAGATGACGTTACATCGCTTGTCCTATTGAGGATAAGCATATAATACATATCGGTCAGGTGCACTCCCCACCATGGAGAATGGATAACAAGTAGAAACCGTTAAATATTCATCTTTTCGCGAAGGGTCAATCACAGTCGTATTGTCTTCCGGAACAATCTCATGATCCCTTATCTGATAAATATAGGTCCCATATTCCATATTTACATGGAACTCATCCCCATCTTCTAATTGATCAAAATTCCTAAAAACAGTATCTCGATGGCCGGAAAGAAGTATTTGCTTATTCTGACCCGGTAATCCTGTATCATAGTAATGCCCCACTCCCTGGGCAAGCTCTTCTTCATCCGTACCTTCAACTATAGGTATCTCACGTTCTAATTTAGGTATGTACAATAAACCGATCGTATCCCCAGTTTTATACTCCAAATCCAGCATTTCTTCCTTCGCTATTTCTTTTGAGCTCTGATTCTCTTCTGAAAGCATCGCATGTGCTTCAGAAAGTCTTTCGTTTTCTTCACTAGACGAACTCCACATCTGATAACCACTAAACGCTAAAATAAAAACTCCGGCAATGACCAGTATCCAGGAAAATAACTTTAACAACTTATCACCTCTTCCAATTAAAATAAGATTTATAGTGTATACTTTTGGTTCATATATAGTTAATTCCATTCTATTTTCCGCAAATTATGTTATCTATCATGGAAGAGTTCGGTTATTATTTTTAAAATCTCGTTTCTATCTATGGTACACCCTTATTGTGAAAATTTGATGAATATACTTTCTTGGAAAGAAAAAAAGCAATCAAGGCGCGTCAAACGAATCCTCCATTGCTTATCTAATATTTATTTGGGGATGCTCTTTTATCTCCGGAACCTGGTTACCGACTTTTAACAAGCAGATTTACCGCTTCCTTTATATTATCTTCCGTACTTTCACCAGGCTCCTCCTCTTCACGAATGCACTTCTCCAGATTTCTGCTGACAATTAATGCGATTGCACGATCAAGCGCATTTCTGGCAGCAGACATCTGATTCACTACATCACGACATTCTTTGCCCTCATCCATTGCTTTTAAGAGTCCTCTGACTTGTCCCTCAATACGTTTCACTCTATTTTTCACCTGATCATCATAGTCCATGGTGGGTACTCCTTTCTATAAAACAATCATACTCACATTTACTATATACCCCTACGTGTATAATTGCAATTGATATACACGCAGACTTTAAACCGGATGGCTTCGCCGATATCCATTACGCTTAAAAATAGGATGGAAAAGATTAATATAACTTATCACGATATGTTATTAGACCAAATAGTTGCTGTGAGTTAGAATAAGTGCATCTGCAAATGGAAAGGGAAGAGATATGATGATATATCAATTGGGTGTTCCCAAAGCATCACTGCTATCATACTATTGATTAGTTTCTTCCATTAATACAGACAAACAGACATTACTCATTTTCACACAACTCTTCAGAATTCACTATCACTGTATTGGTATAATACAAACTGTCAATATTTCAATATTTTAATGTTATTATTTATTAAATGCTTCAATAAAACCAACTTCAAAGAAAATATAAAATGAATATTCAAATAATAATTTTGATTAATACAATTGATTATGAAATATAACTGGACAGTGAAAAGTTCTCTGTCTTTTTGCAGGAAAAATAACCCTTTCTGTCGAATATGCTGATAACCTAAGGTTCCCATACCACAAAGGAGATCAGATCGCTGAAAGGGTAATATGAAATAGTTTATCCTATTTTCAGACGATTGACCATACCTATGTTAAAATATATCGATTCTATCTTACGTGCATTTCGTCCCTGCTTTTCCAGAGAAGCCACCTACAAGTGGTTTATTATTGTTATTATCGGCTTGTTGCTGCGCTCGGATCAATTGGGTGTCACCACTTCAATGATACAGATTCGGCTTGGTTTCTAATGTCTTCCCGCGACGATCCTGAAGAGTTTGTTCGCCATCTTTCTGGTATTTACGAACCCAATTATAAACTTGTTGATAGGAGACTTTATACTTCTCCGCTGCTTGATGATAATTGGAATCATTGGCAATCGCATATTGGACAATCTCTATCCGTTCTTTGAATGTGGTTTTACGTCCTCCGCTCATTTTAACGCTTCCTTTACTCGTGGATGTAATCCCTTTTCCACTAGTATAATGGTTAATCCAACGTTGTAAAACCGATCGGGACGAAATATGAAATTGGTTACATGTGCTTTCTAGGCTCCCTCCTTTATACAGATAAAACTCGACAGCTTGTTGTTTTAATTCCGCAGAATAGGGTCTCCAGTTTCTTGATTCTTTCAAGCCATCCACTCCATCAGCCTGATATTGACGGACCCATCTTTTAATCGTGTCCGCATTGGTTTCATGTTCTCGAGCTATAGTACTTATAGATCTCCTCTTGTCTAATACTTGCCGAACTACTTGAATTCGTTCCTCCAGTTCATGTCTGGTCGCTCTTTTAGACATAAAAAATACTCCCTTCATAATAGGAGAGAATTTTTATTTTTTCTCTGTCTACTATAAAGGGAGCATATCACTTCAAGAAAAGTCTCTTTCTTCTTTTCAATGGCACGACCAAATTCACTTTCCTCCCCGAATAGATGCGAAAGAACTGGAGAGGCTACATTTTATTCAAGCAAAAGAAAATCTAATTTTAACGGGATCGCCAGGTACAGGAAAAACACATTTAGCTACTGCCATCGGCTATGAGGCATGCAAGATAGGAGTGGAAGTAAGGTTTTACCGTGTATCTGATTTGGTGGGGAACCTGGAAAATCTTGGAAAGGGGATAAGCTGGGAGCTTTCCAAAGTAAATTCAGAAATGTTGATCTCATCATTTTGGACGAAATGGGATACGTCCCTTTTACCACCGAAGGTGCTGAACTCTTCTTTCAGCTAATCTCTGCCTGGTATGAACAGAAAAGTCTTATTATTACGTCCAATTTGGAATTCAGTCAGTGGAATCGTATTTTCGGAGACTCCAGATTAACAGCAGCACTTGTAGATCGCGTTATTCATCATGCGCACATATTGAATTTTACTGGTGATAGTTTTAGAATCACCCATGCATTATCGAGAAATAACTGATTAAATTAGGCTGGCAAGCTTATGTATATTTTCATTGCAATCTTATGTACTTTTCCCTTGCAAAATACAACTGCGCTTTGTTTTAGTCCGTTATGGCGAAAGGTCAGCAATTCTGGTAAGCACCGATCAAGCGCTTGCAGCTACGGATATCATTGAGCTATATGGGCATCGTTTCAAAATCGAGTCTACTTTCCGTGAAATGAAGCAGATTATCGATGGATTGGGCTATCATTTCTGGAGTAAGTCCATGCCAAAACTGAATCGTTATTTAAAAAAAGGAGAAGCTCATCCGTTAGAACGAGTTACGGACACGAAAGATCAGAAAACATCCAACTGACCATCAAAGCTATTGAAGGTTACGTGTGTAACCGTCAAGTTAAATTGAACACTTTTTGCTCATTAATTTTGAACAGTTTTGTTATCAAATATTGAGCTTCTGTGTTTTAATCTATAGCTGTCGCCTCCTAATTGAATTACCTCAGCTCGATGAATGATTCTATCTAATATTGCTGCGGTAATCGCTGGATCTCCTAACAATTCACCCCAATCACTAGGGCCTTTATTTGATGTTAATATTATCGATGATTGATTGTATAAATCGTTTACCAGATGAAAGAAAAGGTTCGCTTCTCGTTGGTCCATTGCCATAAACATAAGATCATCTATAATTACCAAGTTAGAGTTTCGAATCCTTTTTAGTCGTATCTGGGATTTACGCGTTATTTCTTCTGTCTTCAGTACATGGATTAGTTCTCCCATGGATATGAATGTAACTTTATATCCTTCGTGAATTGCTTTTATTCCTAGGCCGATGGCTAGGTGGGTTTTGCCGACGCCAGTTGGTCCTAAAAGAATTAGATTGTAAAGTTGATCTAACCATGTTAAATCAGTTAGTTGATGGAATTGTATTTTCTTTAAAGACGGTTGTTCGCGTAATGAAAATTCATCTAATGTCTTATAGGTAGGGAATGTAGCCCATTTCAAGCGTTTTTCAATTACCCTTTCTTTCCGCCTTTTCTGTTCATAAGACATTATATCTAATAGAAATTGCGTATACGATTGGGCCTGAGTTTCCGCCTTCTTTATCAGCTCCGGTAAGTGTTCGGACGTTTCAACGAATCGTAACGTCCGAAGGATTGCTTCTAGCTCCTTATACGAACTCATGAAGAATCACCTCCCTCCATGATTTCCATGTATACGGATAACTCTCTTGTGGGAGGCTTTACATCTAATAAATGCGATGATTCGTGATGTAATGCTTGTATTTTGCTCACTGGTTTGGGCATTTCGACTGGTCTCTGGGCTATTAAATGATTTACCATGTCATGAAATTCCGACGCGCTATAAAACTTTTGTTCAACACACAATGGGAGTGCTTGGTTTATATAATCCCATGGGAACCTTTCCCACAGCTCATTTATTAGCTGGAGTTGATCTCGTACGTATCTTGGATATTGACTTTTTATCTCTTTTAAATAGTGTAGAGCTAATGATTTATCTTCAAATTTATCAGCCGTACTTTCGATGTATGCGGGTATACCTTTTGAACGATCCCTTTTATGAGCACGTTCTTGAATTAATGCTCCTTTTTGATTTGAAATCTCATGTACGCCAATTATTTCTCCTGTTTCGGAGTCAATTATACGTAGTGTGTTTTCTTGAATTCGTAATTGAACATCCTTACCGAAATTGCTATACGTACCTAACGGTACAGAGTACCGATTAGCTTTGTATAAAATAGTATTGTCCTTTCGCACAACCCTTGTTATACTTGAATCTGAGTTTAAATATGTTTGCTTATCATTGGCTGGTACCGAGATAAGCTGCCTGACTGGTCGTAGATACTGTTTTTCCTCTTGGAAAACTTCGACCGGTCTTTTCTTTGTGGTATTGTGCATCTTACCGTTTCCCCTGCGCTCAAGCCATAACCTTCCTTGTTCATTCCAGTCATCTAAATTCGTAAACAGACGGTGCTTTGCAAAGTTTTTCTTAATAAATCCAATCACATTTTCAATCTTTCCTTTGCTTTCAGGGTCAAAACCTCGACAAGCATAAACCTGAAATCTCTCGTCATTACGATAGGACTCAAATTGCTTTGTATAGATAATATCCCCATTGTTCTCACTTACGATAATAATGTTATCCTGGTCATAAACCATCTCCTTCGGTTTTCCGCCAAATGCACGGAATGCATTTTCATGTGCATTTATAAGATCTCTTGTAGTAAAAGGGTGATTCAACCATTCCATGTATTTATATCTGGAATGAGAAAGGACAAACGCAACTACATAGAGTTTAACGGATTGACCTTGAGCATTTTTTTGCCAACATTGGCCAAAGTCTACTTGTGCTTGAAAACCCATTGGTAAATCCGGAATAGCTTCATATACTCGCTTACTAGTTGTTTTAGGAATATTGTATTCTTTACGTATTTCTCCTACATGACGACGAACTGTACTTTCACCAACTTTCAGTCCAGAAATATAAAATTTAGAAAGGAGAATTTAAATTGCAACCGAAATCTTTAAATTTTGAACAGCTTGTCAATTTAAACAGACAAGAAATAAATGACGAAAAATTTTATCACAAATTAATGAAAAGCTGGAAAAGAAAGCAAAAATTTTTTTCGTTTACTCATAAAAGAATAAAAAAGAATTAACTGCAGAGTGAAATAAAATCTTAACAATGGCGTTTTTTTCTTGCATATTAGGAAAGAGTAAAATTTAGGAATTATGCATTTTGATACAGTATACAATTTAGTGGCTTTGAAAATTTGCGTGCCAATGTATTAAACATAAACAATGAAATTCATTGCACTAAAAATGTCTTCTAATTAAAATGGTGGTCTAGCCAATTCAAAATATGAATTGGCTAGCTGAATAAAATCATGTACTAGGTAATCCCTTTAGCTGGTGGAGATTGAGTAGAGATAGTTTTATATCCTTCTCTGCAAGAAATCCCTTTTTCATCTGTACTAACCTTTGAAATCACGTATTTCATTTTACTAATAATTTGATTTTTCCCCAAATTTGTCACCCCCTTTCCATATAATAAATACAATTTTCAGATTAAAAATCCAGAATTACTACTTATATGTTTTTTAGCATACCATATTCGGAGCTTTCTTTATCTGTATGGTAAAATGCTCCGCAATAAGTGGTACATTTCCCCGCAAAAGGCGTTAAAAAAAGACCGTGCAAGTGGTTAAATTCATCCGCCGTACTCAATCATGAGAAGTTTTTAAGTCTACACACATAATTCACCTGAAAACGAGCAATTCGTCAAGTAGGATTTTGCTCATCTCCTAAATCAAACTCACTACATACTAACTCAATATCCAAAAGACCTATTGTATATCCATTTTCCCATGTCATATGCAGTCTTCATTATTTTGAGTAAAATTTACATTGAATCCTTAGCTTTAATATATTAATTTTTTTATTTAACATGCTATTACATCATTTAATTCCTATTTTAAAATATAACCTAAACACTTATGCATAATCAAATCAGTTACTCAAATAATGAATCTAGTTCTTCTTGAGTTAAATTGATTGTATCAAAGTCGGAAGGAGTATATTCAATGCTCTGTTGACTTATACAATGGCTTATAATTTCAAAAAGTACAATTTTCAAGCGGTTTAAAAAATCACTAATTGTTGTTCTATTAAACTTATTCTTAGAATATCTGACATTAAATTTTAATTTATTATTATTTACAAATGCATTTATTTCAATTGGGGAAATCATCTGATTATCTATACTTATATCTTCTCCTGTATCAATTTCAATTATTTCAAACAGATTTGCCGTTTCATTATCATTTAACACTCCTAAATAGTTAAACAAAATAAAGCATTCTTCATCAGTAATAGTATTAGGGAAATTAAAATGTTTTGACGAATTTATCATTATTTCTTTTACTTCCTTTAATAAAGTAGCTAGAGACTTTTTGCTATTAAGACTATACGAAATTGGGTGAATTGAAGTAAGCCAACCTACTGTTCTCAAGACATCTACATCTTTTAAATTCGTTCTTCCATGGTCTTCTAACAATAAGGTCATATCTTGCCCTAATCCATTTTTGTAAATTGTAAGAAATAAACTAGAGATTAATAGATGATAAGCATTTGTATTATAGGCAATATTAGCTTCCTTTAATAGTAATTCAGTCTCTTTTCTACTCATAGATGCACTCATCAGTTCACTATTTCTTAATAAATCTTGACCTTTATTAAAATCAACTTTTAAAGAACCATGAAGATAAGCAATATTATGGTTATTTTTGATTAAATCATCACTATTTCCAGATTCCGCAATATACTCAGACCAATTTTTAATTGACATTGATTTGCTGGGGCTATATGAATTACTTTTCATCATACTGTATAAATCTTCTAAGATTACTTTCCAAGAAACTACGTCTACCACTAAATGATGTCCTATCATCACCAAAATAATTGAATCACTAAATTTAAATATCAAAACTTTAAAAAGCTGATTTTCGTAAATGTTGAAACTACTTTTATGCTCTTCTGTTATTGTTTTTATAATATCTTTTGAAGAATTGAAAGGTTTAATTGATAAATCATAGAAAGAAGTAACATTTTCATCTATTCTATTATTATAGAATAGATTATTTTTTTCAGGATTATAGTTTAATCTTAACCCATCATGATATTTATATATCATCTGTATATTCTTAACTAAGGTGTCTACAGATACTTTCTCAGTAAATTTTAAGCTGATTGATTGGTGCCAATAATGAATATTATTAAAACCACTATTTACAAACCAATCGGCAATAGGCGTTAATGGAAATTCCCCTGTCACAGTTTTAAATTCATGTTTATTATTCGTATCAATGTGAGTAATGTATTGCAATGCATCTCCTAAAACAGGATTATTCAAAAGATCTTTTACCTTCAGTTGAACTCCTATTTTCTGCAACTTAGCAGAGATTTGAATGGCTTTTATTGAATCACCACCCAAATGAAAATAATTATCATTACTATTTATCTCCTCTAAATCAAGTACTTTTTGAAATACATCTAATACCAATCTTTTTTTTTCAAAGTTATTTTCTTTAAAATCTTCTTTAGAACTATTTGAATAAGTATAATATAATTGATTTATTTTACTGATATCCTTTTTCCCATTTTTTGTTATAGGGAATTTATCTAACGTAAATAAATCTTTAGGCAGCATATAAGTAGGTAATTCTGAATTAAGCTTATCAATAAGCAAATCCTTATCGATAAGTTCATTTGTTTCTATAAAAGCTACTAAAAAATTGATATTATCTTCAACAAAATCTTGAACAAAAACTTCACTATTTTTCACAAACTTTGATAAATTTATTTCAACTTCATCAAGTTCTACTCTATTACCTTGTACTTTCACTTGTCTATCTTTTCTACCAACATAAACAATATTATCATTTGAATCTATTCTGCATAAATCATCAGTTTTAAAGAGAATTTCGTTTTCTAAAAAAGGACTATTAATAAACCTTGATTCATTCTGCTGAATATTATTGATATATCCACTAGACAACTGTAATCCACCGAGGAATAAAAAACCTACCTCTCCTTTTTCAACTTCACATAACTGTTCATTTAAAATATAGGCTTTTGTATTAGGTATAGGATGACCAATAGGGACAGTTATATCGTTATCTAAATAGAAATCATATGTATGTGCTATACAACCTATCGTAGCTTCTGTTGGACCATACTCATTAACTATTCTAATAGTGTGATTAGAGATTTCACTTATCCTTTTTGCTAAAGAAGTGCTGAAATGCTCTCCTCCAACTATTAATAATCTCAACTTACTATTAATTAGACTACTCTCATCTATAAGCCTTAAGTGAGAAGGAGTCAATTTCACTACTGTAGTACTGTTATCCACAAAAATTCTTTTCAATGAATCAATGGAGCTTTTACTATCGTATATCGAAATTCTATTTCCAGTGACTAGTGGAACAAAAATTGATGTTAAAGTTAAATCAAAACCAATATTTGAATAAAAAGCAAAAGTTTCAATTTTTTCTTCTTGATTTAAATAATTTGAACTGGCCCATTGAATATAATTGCTTATATTATTATGATTAATCATAACACCTTTAGGTTTTCCTGTGGATCCGGATGTATATATAATATAAGCTAATGAATGTTGAGTGAAATAATTCTTATTACTATTTTCAAATTTATTATTATAATTTAATTCATCGGTTGCTTTTTCAATATCAATTAACGTTACCATATTTTCAAGTTCACAATTGTTGTCATTATAATTTTTAGTTATTAAAAAATCACAGGCACTATCTTGGATAATAAATCTCAATCTATTTTTTGGAATATCAATATCAATTGGAATAAAAGCAGAGCCTATTTTTAGAACAGCAAGAATTCCTACTATTGTTTCAATGGAATTGTTTAATTTTATAGCTATCTTCTCTCCAGCTCCAACACCCATATTTTTTAAATAGGATGCAAAACTGTTAACTTTTTCATACAAATCAAAATATGTATAGTACTTTTTTTTATCTAAAATTGCAATCTTGGATGGGTTTAAAAAAGCTTGATTTTCAAACATATCAATTATAGAAAGATAAGAAAGCCCTTTTACTTTATCATTATCCCTAACATTGAATTTTGAGAGTGTAAATTCATCAATTTGATTATTAGATTCATCAATAAATTCATTAATTAAATATTCCATAGCATAGTACATGGATTTCATTTTTTTCTCAGAATAAATGGTTATATCATAATCAAGCATTAATTCATAACAATCATTTGACCACTTTTTAACAATAATCTCCAAAGGAATCCATTGTACCCCATTATAAAATTCATGGTTAATTATTGTATGGTTATTAATTTCATTAATTAAACTAGTATTATAATAATTCACAGCTACATCAAATAATGCTTCATTTGACTTTTGATTTGTTTTTAATAACTGATATGGATACTGTTGATGCTTGATAGAAGAATTTAACTTCTTATTTACAGCTTTCAAAAAATCGTTAACATCTAATTTACCATCGATTGTAAATCTAAATGGCATTGTACTGGTATACATCCCTATAGACTTTTTTTCTTTTTTGCCCAATCTATTTAAGATTGGATTTCCTATTGTAATATCATTGATATTCGTTACTTTATAAAAATAAACACTAAATAAAGCAACAAAAAATGAATTCGCAGATATACCTAATTTGGATATTAGACGATCAATTTTTTTACTTTTCTCAGTATCAATTTTAAACTTTAACCTATTTCCTCTGTTTATTGAATAAGATGATGGATTTTTTCTTCTATAAGAATAATGCTTTTCACTAAAACTTTTAGACCAAAATTGCTCATCTTTTCTGAATCTTTCTGAAAACAGATATTCATTCTCTCTACGTTTATAATCATAATTTAGATTATTAAAAAATGATTCATCTATTCTCTCTTTGTTAAGAAGCTTATTATACAAATTTGCTATAGTTTTTGTAATTATCTGAAATGACCAACCATCTGCTATTAAATGATGTAGCTTTATAAAGTATCCACCTAAAGATTTATTAATCTTAATTACATTAAAATGAAAAAGAAAGCTTTTATCTAATTTGAAAGGTAATTTAAAATTCTTCTTCATCCAATCTATAGATTCATTTTTAGAATTAAACTCCATAATTTCAACACTAAAATCAGTACTTTCCTTATATAGGTACGGTACCCCATCATCCTCATGAATTTGAATGTTAAATGTACTACAATTATTAATCAAAACCTCAATTGCTCGTTTTAATTTTTGTGGATCAAATTCACCGCGAATTTCTACAAAGCCCCCCAAATTATTTATTGATGTATTAGGGTCGATTTTTTCTGTATACCAAACTCTTTTTTGTGGATAAGTTAAGTCATAATTTTTCATATTCTCACCTTCTATATAATAATTAAATATAACTATTTAACCTTTTTAATAGTTCTTTTTTAGTTATTGGATGATAAGATATTATTTCCCCACGGAAATAAATTGAAAACACTCCATATAAAGATGGATTTTTTTGTGCTTCTTCAGCAGTTTTAAGATCAACTATCTCACAATTCACTCCAAGCTCATCTGCTGTTTCTTTAACTATCTGCACAGTATTTTCAATATAAGGACATTGATCTGACTTAAAAATAACGAAATTTTCATTACCTATACTATATGTCTCATTTAAATCTGTTAATTTAGGAACAAGACTACTATCATCAATTTTTTTGACTAACAAATCAAAATTCTCTCTAGACTCAACCAGAGAAAACCCTTGGCTTAAGAAAAAGGGCTTATCAGCTATGAAGCTTCCTTCACTTGCTAAAATTGCTACACCAGATTTATTAAACTTCATTGCGTCATTTATACACTCATCAAGCAAAATTTTACCATAACCATGCCCTTTACCTTGTCCGACTATCCATAAACAATGAATAAAAAGATAATTATTGCCTTTAACACCCCTCCACGCATATTCAATTGGTATGTATTCAATAAATCCGATTTGTCTCTCACCAATAGTAAGAATTTTCAATCTTATATTTTCATTAAATCTGTCTACTATCCAATTGTATTTATTGGTATATCCTGTTGTTCCTTTTTTGCTTCTCATACAAAAAAAACCATATCTATCAATATTATCCTTGCCCACCTCTAAAATAGTGTATTTTTCATTATTTTCCATATATGACCTATCCTTTCGCTAAAGATTCAAATTCATATTAAATAGAATTTACCTAGAGTTTTTATATCGAAAGTTATAGCTTACGCAGTTAACTACAAATCATTTACAGTAAACAGCATAGTTACCTCCTTTTTCAACATTGCTGCAAAAAATATTGAATAAAAATATATATTTGCAAAACTCTTTGAAACATATTTAAACTCTAAACCTATTTTCGCAGTCCAATGATAAATTAATACTAGGTTTTCAACCAGTGAGCAAATGTTAAATTTAAAAGCTCATTAAAACTAATTATCCCCTTTTCCTTACTTTCACCAAAAAACTAAACTGATTTAACTGATTAATTCTGTAAAAAACAACTTTTAGAAAACCTTTTGTTTTACTGTATCATATCCATGTCAATATGGATTAGTATGTAACAATTCCTGATCATTGCTTACTCCAATGAATTACGAATTATACGGGAAAAAATGATAGTCAAGAATCTGAAAGAGCAATTATAATCATGCGCGTTTTGATAATATAATTTTTGTAGTCATGAAGAATTTTAGTCATCTAAATTTTCTTATTATTAATAAGCGTGTGATTTAATATAATTATACTATATATTTTTTTGTTTTCAATAAATTATATAAAAAGGTAAATTTTCAACATCCTCTGATATCACTTTTGCTAATCGGAAATTAGCTCCATTATTTTACTCTATACTTTTAACATTCCGTTTATAGTAAATCATAAAATAGACATAACATGAGTTTAATAATCTTTAATTGTTATGCCTAAATTTGATCAAAGTAAAAAGCACTTCCCCAAAATTATACAGAGTTAAGCTGGTTGAAACAGAACTAAGATTGCTTGGAGAATAATTTTAATTTAATGCCTAGACCAAGCGCACCAGTAGATATAAATTTCAAAACTTAAAATATTCATGGAAAATTTATAAAGAACTTATAAACTATTTGCTTGCATTAGAGGAATTAATTGTAATAACTTTTCCCAGTTCCATCTTTATTAGCTGATTTGCTATTGAAAAGTAACGGTCATCATGAGTTATGGCAATAATGCACTTGCCTTTATTTCTTAAATCTGGCAAAAGACGTCGATAAAAGAACTCTCTAAATTCTGGATCTTGATCTGCAGCCCATTCATCAAAAAGATATATTGGAGAGTCTTCTAGTAAACTTATTAAAAGGGCTAATCTTTTACGTTGTCCAGTAGAAAGCTTAATCGTAGAGAACTTATTATTTTTAATACTCACCTTTCCGTTTAAATTTAAGACGTTTAAATATCTGCTTATTTCTTCTTCACGACCATGAGTTTTAATACCATATAATTGATCAAATAAATGAAAATCACTATGAATAGCTGAAAAGTGTTCTCCTAATTGACTAGAAGAAATAATTTTTCCATTTACTTTAATTTTACCTTTACTTGGTTCATATAATCCCATTATTAAATTGGCTAGAGTTGATTTTCCACTACCATTACTTCCCACAATAAAAGATATTTCACTTGAATTGAACGTAGCATTGAGAGGACCAACTGTAAAACTATCCTCCCCAATGTAATCGTAACTGACTTTTTCTAGTTCCATCTTATTAAATTCCTTATTTTGAGTTTGACTCTCTAAAAATGGCTTTGAAGATGTTTCTAATTCTTTTTCTAACGATCCTACTCTTTCCCAGCTGATTCTTACTTGAAATAATTCAGGAATTGTATTTAATAAACCATTTATAGGACCAATAATGAACAGGAAAATAACAATAAAATTCATGGTAGCGACATATTCAAAGTTATTATTTAATAATGGAAATAAAAATATCGATACCCCTAAAACAATTATAATCAAAAGCTCCCCTAGTAAATAAGCATTTATAAAATTCAAATCACCTTTTATGCGAAAATTTCTTAACTGTGAGCATTTTTCTATTATATAGTTATGAAAATCCTTCCTTTTTCTTTGATGCATATAAAAATCCTTGAAGCCTAACACCATATCATCAATTAAATTATAAAAAACATTTTGAATATCACGGTTTTTTTCCCAAAAGCGTTGAGACACTCTTCCTTTTATTAAATAAACTGTTAGTCCTATGATAATGATTATTAATGACAGTAAAAAACCTTGAAAATGAATAAATGCTAAGTAAATCAAACATACAAAAATTGTGATAAGATTTGTCATAATAGTAACCACAGAATGTACAGAACTGCTGATAATTTTCATATCACCATTCAATGCTGCATATATATTACCTTTCACAGTATTTTCTATGTTTTCATATGCAGAACTCATTATTTTATCAATTAATTTTTTTCTCTTATCATCTAAAAAATCGTTAGTTAATTTTACCAAAGCATAGCGAACATATCTTTGCCCAATTAAATAAATAGCAACTGTAAAGACAAAGTACATTAATATTCTATTTCGATCATCATCATCTAAACCAATACTATTATTTATAATAAATATTAATATTGAATTAGCCAAGCCACTTATAATACTTAAAAGAATAAGATTAAACACTATTTTCTTCTTTAATCCTACTGTAAGAAATAAAAAAAGAAAGTAGAAATAATAAATCAATCCCAATATAGATAACATCCATCCAGCTATGTATAACGTTGTAGGAGCCCACACTTGAATAAATTCCCAGTTTGTCTGATTTAAAAAATTATATGGAAAATATACTATAGATATTTCATAAATGATAAGCATTAAAGTAGCTATTAATAAAATAACATAATCTTTAACCTTTATACTACGAAAGCTTCTTTTTTTTTGAATTAACTCCTTAATTAATTGTGCTAATAAAAAATAACAAAAAGTGAAAAGATACATCCAAAAATTATAATCAATGTGCTAACCCAATCTACTTTCATATAATAGTCTAAACTATCGCTTATACTAAGCTCTTCTTCTTCTACTAATTCCAAAATCCCCTGACCTATTTTTTGTACATTTGAAGAATTCATGTTTGCCAAAACTGCTACAGCATTTTTTTCATCGCCTAAACGAAATGTGATATGAGATGAATAATTTGGATTTGAACCAAGATGAGCAGCTATCCCATCGCCGTCTTGATAAATTGTCCAACCAGATGCATATGAAGATCCATCTGTTTCTGGTTGCACACTTCGATCAGGTTGATGAGATAAAGAAATAATATCGAACCATTCTTTTTTCTCTAACCCCATTTGAATACGCAACCATTTTTCAATACTATTTAAATCCGTAAACATATAGCCTGCAGGTATATTTCCTCTATAGTCTGGAGCTTCAAAAGATACTGGCTTTCCAAAAGCAAGTTTATATCCAGTTGCAATCTTAGATTCATTAGTTGTTCTTCCTACTGTCATGCCTTTAAGTTCAAGTGGAGTTAAAATATTCTCTTGTACATAATCTTCATACTTAAGGGAACTTACCTTTTCAATAACTAAGCCTAATACATCATAATTTATAGTCGCATATTGAAATTCTTTGCCTGGATGTTCATCTAATTCAACTCCGGAAAGAAGTCTAACATTTTCTTCAAGAGCGTCTATTGAATTACTTTTAGGTATATCTATGATTGTATAGTATGGTATACCACTTGAATGGTATAGTAATTGTTCCAATTTAATATCCACATTTTCCCCTTCAAAAGATGCATTAAACCAGGGAAGATATTTCGAGATTGGATCAGATAGGTTTAATTTACCTTCTTCCTCAAGTTTTAATATTGCTAGAGCTGTAAAAGCTTTGGTGTTAGATCCCATTTCAAATAAAGTAGAGTCCAGAATTGGTTGCTCAGTGGAAATATCTGCTTGTCCCTTTCCTTCCTTATATATAGTTTTACCATCCTTAATTGCAATAACTGCTAACCCTGGAATTTTTGATTTGTCTTTTTGTTCTTCTACAAAAGCATTAATATCCTCATGTAATGAATTTGAAGATTGGGCAAATATTGAATTAATCGTTAATAAACAGAAACAAATACTGATTAGGAATACTAGAATTTGCTTTAGGTTCATTTTCTAATACCTCCTTATCCATTAATCAAACATTCCTCCATTTTTTCTAAAGTATATTTTTCCTCGATTAAAATTCGGTCAATACACTTTTGCAATCTACTGTTCATATCAATGTCAGGAAACATTAAGGCTTTCATAAATAAATTAGCATAAACTATCCAACTCTGATGACTTTTCAAATACAATTTGGCTAATTCTTCTTCTTCAAATTTTAATAGGTATTTATGGAAGTGAAAACGAGAATTAGAAACCTCTTTTAGGCTTGTATATATATGAGAAATAAGTGCGTCTCTATTGTCAAAGCTATCTCCTATAAAAGTTTGTAATTTCTGACCGCATCTTTCAATAGCTTTCAACCCTAAAACTCCAGGATATTTATTTTCATTTTCAAATAAAAAACATCGCTCCCCCCTCATTACTCTACAGTTATTCTTTAATGTTTTTAAGTAATCCTCTTTCGAATTAGTTAAAGACTTTTTACTACCTTTTTTCAAAAAAAATAAAAATAATCGACCATCAGAGATAAAATCTTGAAAGTCTCTTAAAATACTTATAAGACTGTTCTTATTCATCTCTTCTGTGTGAGAATAGAAATAATCAGCTACTGTAAATTCCCTACCTTTTTTATTCAAAATCTCAAAACTATGCAGATAATGGAAATCTCCTCCGTTTATAAAATTATAATCTAAAGAATATGTATCGACTAAAACACCAACAGTATAATTAGAAGCTAACAGCTCTTCAATACGCAGAATATATGAATTCATATTAAAGTACTCTTCAGTATTTAGAAATAATCCATAATTTTTTTTAATGCTATCCTCAAAATTTTGGAAATAAGGTTCAATAACAATGGTTGGTGTCAGTCCTTTTTGAAACTCGAAGTAAAGGCCAGCCTGATTAAAAACCAGTGATTCATCTACTCCCCTTCTTTGCAACATTTTCGCTACTGTGATATGAGTACAATTAAAATGCTCATTTTGAAAAGTCCTCTCATTCATTATTTTCCCACCTTTTAAATAAAATCAATGCATCAGTTTACTGATTCTCTATAAAAACTCGGATATTTATAGTTCAAGAACGTTTTTGAGTTCCATAATTAGCTTCTTATCTAATTCCAACAAATATTCACATTTTTCTTTCACATTATCAATATTTAACTTAGATGAAAAGACTGCTTTTCCAAATAAAAACATCAATACCTTTGCTTCTTGGTAATATCTTGTTAGATAAGAATCAATTTTTTGATTATAAAAATTCAGAGATTTTATTGCCTTTAAGAAACAATACCTAGATCCAGAAATCAAACCAAAGGTATGAGAATAAAATGATAAAGTTTCAGTTTGCGTTTGTAATTTCTCGAATTTTCTTTCAGAACTACCTATAAAATCATAAAAAATCTCGTAATTATCTTCATAGTTCATAACCGTATTCTTAATTTGTCTTAGAAAAAAAAATTTATCTAATTCTAAAGAACTTTCATTTACTTCAAAATGAATAATAAATTTTTTATCAACTGACTCAAACCCCATTTTGAGATACTCTTCTGCACATTTTTGTTGTTTAATAGTTGCCCCTACATTATCAACCGTATGGAATATTATACTTCCATCTCTTCCCTCTTCATAATCAAAAACCATCTGGCTATGATTAGTATGAAGCTTCTTATATTGTAACGAGTAAGGGAGGTAATATTCATCAACATATATAAATGTTTCTATTCTCTTGTTAAGTAATTCAAGCATTTTATATTTTAAGTCTTTAAAATTAGAACATTTACTAACTTTCAAATTAATATTTAGCTTCTCTAAATTCTCTAATTTCATTTGATTTTCATAGTCAAATCTTGATTTTTTATCTATAAAGCTACCTTTATAAATTCTACTTGTTGTTTCTAGTGCTGTGCAGTATATTAAATCAATAGGTAAATTAACATTTACTTTTTTCTTTAAATAATAAATTAATAGAGTTTGATAGCAAGCCAGATACAGTTCTTCATTTTTATCCATTTTATACTCTCCTATATCAAAGAACGACACTCTATCCAATTTCTCCATTGTTCCAGATTAGCATAATTTGATAGCTCACAATGAAAATTAGTATAGTTGCCCTCAATGTCTATTTTCTGAAATCCGTTTTTCTGATAAAATAAACTTGTCTGCTGATTTTTAGGTGACACTCTGTACTTCCCAATTATTTGCTTTAATCCTTTACTTTTAACCCTTTTAATTATATACGCCAGTAAAATTTTCTCAATAGAACGACCAAGTGCTCGACAAGATAAAATGAATTGCTCAATCTCCGCAGTATCATCGCCGTAACGAATAAAAGAGGTTCCTATAACTCCCAAATTGCCAAATCGATCTTCCAATTTTATAACAATAACATCATAGTGTTCATTATTACAAAGTGCCTTCACATCATCTTCAGTACAACGAATAGTTGTTAAATTAAATTGGTTAGTTTTTTGTGTGAGTTGGGCAACTCTAGATATATTCATTTCACTTGCCATAGAAATTTCTACTTTCATTTCTAAAGATTTTAAATAGTCCTCAACACTTTCTTTGCTTTTTAAAGATCTATCATTTTGTCTCTTTTCTTCCTCTTGGTACATTTTCGTTCGATTTATGTCTTCAGTAGTCAATGAATGATTAGATAGATCATATTCTTCCAATAACTTATCTTTAAATAAGTGCGGTTTTTCCCTGGGCATGTGTATAGCTCTTACTTCTGGAAGAAGCTTTCTGACCTGATGAATTTCCAATTCGGTATCATCCATAAAAATTATACTGTCCAATGATATATTTAACTTTTTTGCTATCTTTGTAATATTCGATGCTTTATCATCCCAATTTATTTCATGCGCTGCCAAATGATATTCTTTAATTAGCATATGAGGGTGATTTTGTAACATATCAATCACGTCAGGTTCATTATTTTTACTACAAAGAGCTATCAAAATCCCTCTATTATAAAAATTTAAAACTTCTTGTTGAAATTCATAATAAAAGGAGCCAGGGTAAAATGGGCTTAAGTGAACATTGGATATCCCCTCTTCTCCTACAATCCCTCCCCATAATAAATCATCGCAATCTAGTACCAAGCATTTCTTAGCTTTCCCAATAAATATTCTTATATAACTTGCAATGTATCTAGTTAGCTCTCTACATCCCCCCTTACTATAAGGTAATTGACTTAGATGCCATTGCCGTTTATCATACATAAAATCAGAACCAAAACGGTGGAATAGAGTATTGGTATCAATTACAAAAGAATTATTCCTTTTTGTAAGCTCATATTCAATAAAATAATTTAAATCTTTTATTATATGATAAGGTGCGTTGTTGATATTTGAATTTGTTAATACTATTGGATTAACTGGCATTTCAAAAAGGTGCCATAGTATGATAGCATCTGACTCGTTCCTAATGGTTTGTAAGAATAATTGTAAATTTTGCTTAACTAATTCGATCTCATTAACTAGCTTTTTATCTTCTAATTGATAAGGAATTCTAAATAAATGGTCATTAAACGTATAATTATTTGGTAAAACAAGAATATAATCATATTCATGGTGAAAAAGTTTACTTTGCTGACTATATATTCTAACAAAAAAATCATCAAAATCTAGGAAAGATATTTCCGCATCAATTTTACTTTGTAAAAGGAAATGCTTTAAATATATATCAAATATAGGTCGTAAGTTTACGTTAGTTATCACTGCGACATGAATTTTCTCTATGGCATTTAATTTATCATTTTCTAATGACTGCAAAATTTTTAGCAAATCTTTACTGTTAGTATTTTCACCCATCGCTATAATCCTTTCCAGTTGCTTTCTCAACAGTTATAGAAAAAATATGCATACACGGGTTTTCTCCAAGCAAAATAGAATCAATTAATGACGGTTCAGGAAGAATCAGTCTAGTGTACCATATACAAGGTTGGACTTTCGTATTTACTATTGATTTTGAGTACAGAAAGGGTAATTGAATGAAACATTCATTATCACTATTAGAGGGATTATTACCAAAATAATTAAGCTTTAAAGGAATACTGTGAATCAATGATTTTTTGTAGTAAATTTCTACGTCTTCTTCCATGTCTGTATTATCAGAAGTTCCAATTATGTGTATTGCTGAAGCATTAATTTCTGGTAAAAAAATTCTTTGGCCAGCTAATTCTACATTATCCCATATATTTTGCTTAGCCATAAAAAAAGGAATTGATTCATATTCAAACACTTGTTTAAGTGGCATTAATTCCTCTGGTATTGAAGATCCTAATATAGTTAAATATCCTATTTCTTCCGACCCTTTAAATGAGCAAGCCTTATGATTTAACACGTCACTTAGATCTAAACAATGGTACGTATGAGTCATAATAATTCCTCCGTTTAAATTCAAAATAAATTCGCAACTACTTGAATATTGCCATAAAAGTGAACCAAAGCTACTATGTTTTTAATCCATTTAAGAAAAACCTTGGATTCGTCTCTGCTATAGAGTGAACCAGTAATTTCAATCTTGACATAACAACAGTCCCACCGTCTAATTCCTGCTGGTGGTGCCCCTTCCAGCATTCACTAAGAATTGGTACGTCGGTAAAAGGCAAGTAGCTAACGCAGGCGGTTGAAAGTTTTTATTCTCAAGTTGAATGTATCACCTTTGCCTTAGATGGATCAGTCTCTTGTCACTAGTAGATCAAAAGATGACATAGCTGGATTATTCCTATGGCTCCAATCATTGTTATCTTAACAGTGAAAATATTCAAGATAAATATTATATATAGCTACATACACTAGAATATAGTTTAAGTCATTCGATAAAAACTCATTGCCTTATAAATGCCTGTCCAATTCCTTTTAAATAAATTGGTCTAGCCAATTCAGAATGTGAATTGGCTAGTTGATCAAAATCAAGCATGCGGTAATTTAGCTTCAGGAGAAACAGCACGACTTATAGTTTCATTAGAGTTATAACATTCTCTGTAAAACATTCCTTTTTCATCTGTACTAACCTTTGAAACTACGTATTTCATCTTACTAATAATTTCATTTTTATTCATATTTATCACCTCCCTCCAATAATAAAAATGTAACTTTTAGGCAATTCATCAAGAATAATAACTTATATGCTTTTTAACCATCGTAATAATTGAATCAATATCTTTAAAATAATCTAAGTTATATTCTTCATCAAAAAATTCTATTTCAAATTGCTCTTCAATTAATACTAATAATTTTATTCCCTGGATTGAGTCTAGACCTAAATCAACTAAATTGTCTTTAATAGAAATGCTATTGAAATCTTCATTAGCATTTAAGCAGGTTTTAACTATTAACCTTACTCTATTTTCTAATTCTTGACTTTCCATAGATTCACTCCTATACTTAATTGATATAATTTAAGATAATGATAATCAACAATTTTTACATTTTTTAATTTCTATAAACTAACTTCATAAACTCTTCAAATAATTTGTTATACTCAATTTCATAAATAGCATCAGGCTGATTATGACTTTTTGAACATAACGTGACCTTGTATTTATCAAATTTATCGTATGATTTAAAATAGCACGGAAAATGTTTTTTTTGATTGAACTCTTCATTAGATATGCTTATTGAATTATTATCAATTTTTATCCCAAAAGAAGTTAATGGTACTGACAATCCCCTTCCCAAAAATTTAATATAACTCTCTTTTGCTGTCCATATTGAATAGAACCGTTCTACTCTAATTCCAGTATCAGCTTTATTTATAAAAGCAATTTCCTCCTTAGTAAAAAAATGTTTTGCTACATCTAAATTTATATGATTAACTTTTTCAACATCAATGCCTACTGGATGCTTTGATGTAGAGCAAAGAATATAACTACCAGAATGAGATAAATTAAAATTAAAATTGGGTACACCCTCTAAAAAGGGTTTTCCATAATCGTTAAAACTTAAACGAATTTTTTTGTTTTTTATGTTATATTCTCGCATGATAAGTAATCTTATCATTGTTTCAGCTACAATACTTCTAATTTGATCTGATGTCTGTCTCATTTTTTTAATTCGATACTTTCTTTCCTCTGAAAGAAAAGGTAAAGCATCACATATATTATATTCGAGATTTTCAATTTTAACTGAATATACTTTCACCAAAATTATTCATCCTCTTTTTATAATACAAACGCTTGAATATAGCTCATCTTAGGATTAAAAATCCGTGCTTTAGATTAAATTAAAATTAAAATAAACATTTTCTTAAATTTTATTTATAGCACTGTTTTAATTTTAATTTTTTAAAGGGAATTTAAAATATGTTTCATTATTTAATATCAAAGCTAAAACTACTAGACTAGCATCATTGTCTATTCCAACCAACAGTCATGAAATATTCGAAAAAGGGTAATATAATAAAGAGTTTAAAGTTCGCATATCAATTCCTTTAGACATATGAAACAGTACAATCATCAAATTATAGGAAGATTTTCCACAATAAAAAGCAATTTTTATAAACGATTCTTTACTCATAAACGATACACATAGAAAATATGATAGTCGTGCTACAATAAATTATGACCTTTGATGAATTATCTATAAGCAAAGAATAATTTATGATGATTTTATCTAAAACTAGCTTCATACTATTAAAATTTCATAAAACTTATGAACAATTAAACCGCTTCTCGATAATGGCTTACCTTATATCAATTCAAAAATCATTATATTTATATTCCCCATTTAATCATTCAATTCTCCACTTTATTTTTCCTATCAAATTAAAATTCCTAATTTTAATTTGATAGGAAAATACTCCTTTAAATCTATTGTTTTAAAAATCTTCTATATTATTTATTCTATCTTTTTGCATTGTACCAGGTCAATATCTTTGAACAAAAATATCTGACTTTTAATAAATTTTTTTCTTTATATAAAATAGAATAAACGGATATTCATTTTATTAAAGGAGCTTTAATAATTCTATTATGCAAAATTATGTTGGCATAAAAATCATAGCAAGTCCTTAGAAATTTTAAAAGCATTTACTGATTTGTTAAATAATAGTGCAGGCTATTCAAGTTAATCTGTTTATTTATTCAAAATACCTAAAAATAAAAATATTAGTATAAAAAAGTGATAGTATCGATTTCCATGCTCCGTTATAGTGAAGATAAGTCATAAAATTAATATCTCGATTGATCCACTTATGCTAAGTTTTGAGCCATTTTTTATTGGAACACACTCATGGAAATACTAATCATTAGATTAGATTTTGGTGTTTAGCCCAAGTATCAATGTTTAATCTTCTTATAAATCATACTTATCATTGAATTTATTGATTCAATATTTTCAAATGATAGTTCAGTGTCATCAAACTGAATATCAAATAATTCTTCTATTTTTACAATTACCTTTATAGCCATAATTGAATCAAATCCTGCTTCAAAAAGATTCTCATCTAAATTGATATTTTGGGCATTAATACTATCGTCAGAAACGTTTGCTAAAATTTCTCGAATTCTTTCCTCTAAATCATTTACTCTTATCAAGATAATTTCACATTCCTTTCTAAATTAAAGGGTTCTTATACGGCCAATTAATTTGATTATTTTGTCATTAAAAACTTCCATTTTACTTTTCCCGTTATCTTACTAAAGTGCTTTGCAATTTCTTTTTTAACTATATTGTAACTTTTTGAATCTTAGTATTACTAAATAGCAAATAGCATTTATAGCTCGAATCATTAAGCATATGCTATTTCAAAGTTAAATATAATCTAATTGGAGAATTAAATTTATATGACATTTACATTTAATTTAATATCCAATAATTAGCTTTAAATTGCTACCAACACCTCTTAATTTTATAGTTTTTATTAAATTCTTTAGTATGAACTTAAACCTGATTATTTGGTATCTATATGATAGTTTGATTTTCTATAAGCTTAGTGTACATTCTAAATAACTTTTAAAGTACGAAATTATTTCTTCAATTGTCGATTCATCATATAGAAATTTGTCATATTTTACATTAAATGATATAAATTCACCTAAAGATACAAAAACTCTTAGAGGTACATCAATTTGAAAATTATTTTTAAAATCTTTATAAGGCAGATTCATATTAGAGACCGAATCCATATTTTCAATACTTGGATTTGTAATAAATACAATAGATCTTTCTCTAATAATTCTTTGAAGTAAATTCATAGGAATCTCTGCCCATTTTGAAATAAGCTGCATTGATGCGTGTTCGTAACCCTTACCGTTTATATGTTTTTCTTGTATCTGATTGGCAATTTCAAATACACTTGAATCATTTGTAATTCTAAGTCGAACTGGTAATATATTCACAAACAAACCAACCATATTTTCAATACCTTCTAAGTTACTAGGCCTTCCAGAGGAAAGAACACCATACAATAGATCATTTTCATCAGTTTTTCTATATAAAAACATACTCCATACAGCTTGGAAAAATGAACTGATAGTAACTTTATATTCTCTACATTTTCTATAAAGTTGATTTGATAAGTCTTTTGAAAGATCAAAACCTAATGATTGTATGTTTAAGGGAACCTTTTTATTAATTTTTAATTTTGATAATGAAGGTACCATTCCTTTATAATCAGCTAACTCCTTTTTCCAATAATCAGATGTTTTGTCCTCTTGTTTATTAATAAATTCTATATATTGAGAAAATCTAGGAGCTGTACGAGTCTCATATTCATTTAAGCCTTCTAAAGCTTTATATTTTTCAAAGACTTCTTTTAGTATTATTGTCCAACTCCAATTATCAAATAAAGAACTCCAATAGCTCCATACAAATTTCAAAGATGTTGATGAAGTTTTTATCAAATAAAATCTTACTAGTGGTAAATGAGTAGGATTAAATCCTTCATTTTTTTCCTTGATAATTAGATCATGGTACAGATCTTTCTGCTCCTCATCTGTATAATGCGACCAATCAAAATCTCTAAAAGAAAGAGATAAACTTTCACTAACAACTTGTAATGGATCTTTTAGCCCTCTCCAATAAAAAGAAGTTCGTAAAATGCTATGTCTATTTATAACATATTGCCAGGACCTTTTAAACGATTCTATATCAACAGGGCCAATAAAATCCCAGCTTATCTGTTGAGAGTTTGCCCCATCTTTAGCTGAAAAAATATTGTGAAATAAAACTGATTTCTGCATGGGAGACAAATAATATATTTCTTCCACTTTTTGATTGCTTTTTAATTTTAAAATATTGCTTAATTGTTCCTGTTTAATGTTGATACCAGGGAAGTTAGTTATATTTTTACTTTTATTTAGATTCTGCACTTCCTTTTCCAATATTTTAATATTCTCTTTCAATCTTTTTGCTAATTTCACAATAAAATCTTTTCTTATGGGCTTTGTATAGTTAAAGTTAATCATCAAAGTGTTATTTAAAATAGAACTGTTTATATCAATCAAATAGGGATTAGAGTTCCAATTTGAATAGACATTACTAGTATTTACTTTGAAAGGAAGAAACCATATATAATTATCTACATTGCTATCAAATTGCCCCATATAATTGAACCTAACTTGTGATCTAGTTTCATCATTTATAATTTTTTGAACATCCACATCCTTATTTAAATATTTTAGCAAGCCAAACGTCATTCCTTTAGAAATAGTCTTTTTTACTTTGCCATTGACTTTATGAAAATAATCAACTGAAAAATCTTCATTTGGCAAACTTAAACTTAAGGGAAATAAAGAGGTGAACCATCCCACTGAATTAAATATGTTTTCATTTTTTTGGGTATCACGACCGTGTCCTTCAATATCTATAGTTAGATTTAATTTATTTGTAACCATTGATAAACTGTTAGCTAAAATACAAATTAACAACTCATTAGCATTTGTATTAAGCTTATTTGAAAGAACATTCAGCAGAAGTTCAGTTACATATTCATCAATTTTTAACAAATAAGAACTCCAATTGGCCTTAGAATTATCTTTTAAATTTTCAATGCTAAATAAATCTGAATATTCGTTTCCATCTTCTTTCCAGAAATCCAAATGTTCTTTAACTTCAATTGAATCTGCATACTCTTTTAAGCTGTTGGCCCATTCAATATATGATATAGAGTAGTTTTTATAAACTTCTTTATAATTCCTAATACTATTATCAATTATAGAATGAAAGTCATCCAATATAATTCTCCAAGAAATACCATCAACCACTAAATGGTGAACAATGAATACTAAAGAACCAAAACTATTACTTCCTCTATAAAAATAAACGACTGAAAATATTGGTCCTTTTTCAATATCTATTTCATTATTTATTTCATTAATCTTGCTTTCAATGAAAGCATCTTGTTTATCAATTTTTAATTTAGAAATATCGAAAAAAGCAAGAGGGACTTCTGGATTCTGGTCAATGTATTGTATCCATTCTTTGCCTTCTATCCTAAACTTATATTTTAAACTCTCATGCATGTTCATAAGATTTTCAATAGATTGCATAAGAATTTCTTTAGACAAGTCACACCTAAGCTCTAAAAAAATATGATGATTAAAATCATTTCTATTATTAAAATCTTGCTTAAAAAACCATGATTGTATTGGTGTTATTGGTGAATATACCTGTCTTTTTATAGTGGTTTTTTGGTTATTTTCTTGTTCTAGTTTAGCTATTTTAGACAATTCAAATATCGTCGGATGTGAATACATAATCTGTTGAGGTGATATAATAATACCCTCTTTTTTTGCCCTAGCTACAATTTGTATCGCAATTATTGAATCTCCACCAAGTTCATAAAAATTATCATTTAAATTGATTATGTCTTGTTGCAGTAAACTTTTCCATATTTTTAATAGATTGTACATAACAGTATTAGTTTCTGGCTGAAAACTGACTGATTCTTCATAAGGATCTGGTAATGCTAATCTGTTTATTTTTCCATTATTTGAAGTTGGTATATTTTCAATCTCTATAAATTTTGATGGAATCAAATAAGAAGGAAGTTTTTCTGATAAGAATTCTCTAAATAACGACAATTTATCTTGGCTATCACTTTGCTTTTTTTCCTCAATAACATAATACGCCACCAAAATATTCTTATCACCCATTCTTTTTATAGAAACAACTGAGTTTTTAATCAAAGAATGCTCTGAAAGCAAAATCTCAATTTCTTCCAGCTCTATTCTATGACCATTTATTTTTACTTGATTATCAATTCTTCCAAGGTATTCTATGTTACCATCATCCATTAGTCTTCCTAAATCACCAGTTCTATATAGCACGCTCCCATTGGAATCAATGTGATTAGGTATAAAAGATTCTTTACTTTTTTGATTATTAATATATCCATTACCTACACCAACACCACTAACGCATATCTCACCGGGGACTCCATACGGAACTATTTCTAGGTTTTGATCTAATATATATATACTAATATTGTGAATCGGTTTTCCAATAGGTATTCGTAGTGTACCTTTTTTTAAAGAACTAGTAATTATATATTGAGCAATATCATCAGAGGCCTCAGCAGGACCATAAGCATTAACTACTTTAATATCAGGAAAATATGACAACCAATCATTTATTAAATCCACTCTAACTGTTTCTCCAGTGACCATCATCCACTCTAAATTAAAGCCTAATTCTTTTTCACTTGGGTAGTCTTTAATATAATCATTAATAATTTTGAGAACACTTGGAACCAGCTCAACAATAGATACTTTTTCCTCTCTAATAATACTAATAAATTCCTTTGGGTTAAGTAATTTTTCCTTGTCAACAATTACTGTTTTACCACCGAATAGAACTGGCCCTATAAATTGCCAAATTGAAATATCAGAAGATAATGGAGCAGTTTGGGCAAAGTTAAAGCTTTTTCTTAAGTCTAACTTATCTACTTCTGCATAAATATGATTGAGTGCACCATCATGCCTGATAATAACGCCTTTAGGTTTTCCAGTAGTGCCCGATGTATAAATTATGTACATAGGGTTATGGATTGAATAATTTACATCAAGTTTGTTTAAATTCCCAAGAAAATTGGTCGCTAAAGAGTCTGTTAATATAACATTTAAAGGGAATAAGCTCCTTTGTTGTTCATAATTTGATGTGTTTGAAATTATCTTAGTAATATCACTATCATCTATCATATATCTAATTCTTTCATCGGGATTTGCTGGATCAAGTGGAACAAAGATACAATTCACTTTTAAAATTGCTAAAATTGATGCAAGGAAGTCTATACCCCTTTCTAGAAATACTCCAATGAATTCCCCTTTCTTAACATTTAAGTTTAATAGGTTCGAAGTAATGAGATCAACTTTCTTATTAAGTTCTCCATACGTTATCCTCAAATTATTATGCACAACCACAGTTTTTGAAGGGTTTTTTTTTGCAATATCATTAAAAATTTCATATGTCGTTTTTTCATCTATTAATTTTTTCTGATTTTTATTGTTATTACGAATAATCAATTCCTTTTCGCTGTTAGTAATTAACTTAAAATCAGAGATAGCTATGTTTATATTATTCAAGGATTGATCTAATATTTTTTTTAAATGATCTATCAATCTTTTAATAGTATTGTAATTATACAGTCTCTTATTATATTTAAAGTCACATTTGATTTCTTCTTGAGAAATTTTATTAAAACAAATGACAAAATCACTAGAATACTGATTAATTTCATAGCTTTTATGAATACTTTTCAATGAAACTGTTACATTAAAAAAGTTAGCTCTCTTATCACCTAAGTGGTCTAAAACTTCATCCATCAAAACATTTTGCCGTTTGTATGCTTTAAGGACGTTTTCTCTTATTTGTATAAGCAAATCTTTAAATGTATCTTCATCATTAATTTGAGAAATAATTGGATATATATTACCTTCAATTACCGAATTGCTTGATTTATAGCTTGGAACTCCAATAGCTATTTCTTTTAAAAGATTATATTTATTGAATAGAATTTTAGTATTAGCTAATAATACTAAAAATAATGATAAATCATTTTTAACGGATAAATCTGATATTCTTTTTGAAAGCTTTTGATCTAATGAAAAAGAAACCTTATCGTATTTTGGTATCCTACTACCATTTTCATTATGATCCTCAATAATTGAACATGGATGAATTTCTGAGTGAAGGGATTCTATCCAAAATTCCTTATCACTACTTGTATATGGTTCTAACTGATTTTGAATTTCAAAAGACAAATAAACTCCTCCCGCTATTTTGAAGTTAATATAATTGGCATACCTTGACTAATCAAATGAAAACAACGATTCCTCTTCCATTATTTTATTCATGTCACTTACACTATTTCTTTCATCGATTAACTCCCCAATATTGAGATCAGTGCTCTTAACCATTGCTTTTACTAAATACTGAAAATTTGATGCAACATTTTTTGCTATTGTAGAATCGATAGAAGAACTATGCTCAACACTTCCAAATATTTCATTTTCCCCTTCTATTAAATCCATAGATAAAATAAATTTAGCGGAGTTATTTAAATTAACAAAAGGTTCAATCGTTAATTCTGAAGGAGCCTTAATCGTATTATTGTTGCTATTTAAATAATTAAACATGACTTGAAAAATTGGAAATGTATTTTCTTTCCTTCTAGGGTTAACTGTTTCTAATATCTTTCTATAGGGTAAACTATTTGTAATTGCGTTAACGTGTTGACTGTTTAATTTCTTAAGGAAACTATTAACAGACTGTTTATACTCTATCTGAGTTCTTGTTACAATAGTATCGATAAAGCATCCTATTAGATTGTCAAATTCTTTACGGTTTCTATTGGACATAGGTACACCTACTATAATATCCCTATTCTTTGATATAAGATGAAGTGATAGTTTAAATACTGATAAAAGACCAACAAACACTGTAATATTATTCTCCATACAAAAATCTTTAAAATTCTTTAACAGCTCCTTTTCTATTAAAAATTCTTTCCTAGAATCACTTTTATTGTTAAATTTCCTGATAGGAAAATTAATAGTAGGAAGTGGCTCTTTTAAGATATCTTTCCAATAATTAATCTTTTCTTGAAAACCCTCACCTAATTCATTTCTTTGATTGTGTACGAAATCAAAGTACTGTTTATTTCCATCTTGAGAAATAGGTTTATTCTCAGAAATTCGAATATAGTTTTCTGTTAATTGCCTTATAAATATTTCAATTGATCCAAAATCGAATAGCAGATGGTGTGTAACTAGTAGTAAAATGTGTTCATCTGTTCTTGTTTTTAGAAGATAAAATTTAATTAAACTATCATTTGATAAATTAAATTTAATATTCGAAAGATTACTTATCATCATTTCTACTTCTTCTTGACCGTATCTTTTTAAATCTACATTGACTAATTCAACTTTATCTTCATCAAATTCATTAACCTCTTGGAAAGGAAAGCTCAATGTATCATTTATGTGAAAATTTGTTCTTAAAATTTTATGTCTTTGAATTATCCCAAAAATACTTTTACTTATAGCATCATAATTTAAAGTCCCTTTTATTTTAACACCAAGTGACATGTTGTATTCCGTCTCATCACTAAACTGCTCTAAAAACCATATTTGTTCCTGTATAAAAGAAAGTGGGATTACTTCATTTTTATCAACGTTTCTATTGGCTATCTCAACATACTTAAGTGCTTCTTTTTTCAAATTCTGAAAAAAGAAATTTCGTTTGTCTTCTGATAACTTATTAATCTTTTCATATATCAAATTAATATCCACAAGCCTCACACTCACTTTTATATTTTTTCTAACAAGTTATTGATAAATTTATTATTACTTAACATAATAGTATTAATTAATTCCTTTTCTACTACCTCTGATAAAGCAATCACACTAGGGTTATCATATATTTGATTAAAACTTATTGCTGTACCATAGTTACTATTTACTTCAGATAAAAGCCTCACTAAAGAGAGTGAATCTGCACCTATATCGAAAAAATTTTCCTTTACACTCATTTTATCTGTATTCATTATTCTACTTATTAAATCCAGTAATTCATTTTGAATGCAAGAAATATTACCTACGCATTCTTCCTCTGTTCGAGACGAGACATAATCCTTATTGAGCAATAATAACTTATCAATTTTACCAGTAATTGTATACGGGATCTTCTCTAATATCACAAATTCGTTGGGCACCATATACCATGCAAGCTTATTTTTTAAATACGATTTTAAATCTTTTAAGCTAATACTTTCATTATCGTTTATAACTAAAAAGCATACTAAAACTTGATTTTCATTTTTATCTTTTTTAATAACTACTGACTCTTTAACTTTAGAGTATTTATTAATAACAGATTCTATCTGCCCTAGCTCAATTCGATAGCCCCTTATATTTATTTGAGAGTCAAATCTACCACAATACTCGATCAAGCCATTTGAAAGATACCTCCCCATATCACCTGTTTTAAAAAATAGCTTCCGCCTATCAAAAGGATTAGTTATAAATTTCTCATCTGTCAAACGTTCATTGTTTACATATCCTTTAGATAATTGCAGCCCTCCAACGTAGATTTCTCCTTGAACTCCAATTGGAGCTATTCTTAAATTTTTGTCTAATATATAAATTTGTGTATTATCTACAGGACGTCCAATTGGCGCACTTTCCGATGATAAAGACAAATCTAAATTACTTGTATCATACCAAGTTACATCTGCTGCAACCTCTGACGACCCATAAAGATTATATAAATTACATCCCTTTATAGTATCAAAAAATTCACCTACTAATTCTGTAGATAATACTTCACCACTTGAAACACAATATTTTAAGCTTGAAATGTTTAGATTTCTTTTTTTTATTTCACTAAGCAAAACTCTTAAATAAGAAGGTACTATTGTTATTCTTGATACATTATATTTATCTATTAATTTTAAAAATTCAAAAACATTTCGAACAATATCATCAGGAACTAAAAGCAAGGGCTGTCCAAAAAGCAAAGGACAAAAGACTTCATAAATTCCATCCACAAAACTTAAAGGCGACTTATGACAACAAACCTCTGACTCTTGATAAGGCAAAGCATTCCACTGCCATTTCACTCTATTAATCATAGATGTATTATTTGCTAATATACCTTTCGGTTGCCCCGTTGATCCAGATGTATAAATAATATAAACTATACTATCTCTATCTTGA
This sequence comes from Virgibacillus sp. NKC19-3, assembly GCF_019837165.1. Lineage (NCBI taxonomy): Bacteria > Bacillati > Bacillota > Bacilli > Caryophanales > Bacillaceae > Virgibacillus > Virgibacillus saliphilus. The sequence goes on along the minus strand of NZ_JAGYHC010000001.1, from coordinate 1,013,079 downwards.
TTCTTAATTTTAGGGTTTTTATAATCACAAAAACCACTACTCTTGAAGCAGTCTTCAATGTTTAAAAAAATATCTTCAGTACCAAGGACCTTTTTTCTTTCTCTTTTTATTATTAAAGATAAGTTCGCATCTTTAATAATAAAATTAATTTGATCATCAGGTAATCTTGTGTCAATCGGAACAAAAGTTGCCCCTAATTTTAATACTCCTAAAATTGAAGCTATACATTCAATAGATCTATCTAGACAAACCCCCACTCTTGAACTGAAATCTATTCCTTTTGATTTCATAGTATAAGCTAATTCATTTGCTTGTTTATTTAAAGCTTCATATGATAACTGTTCGTCTTCTGAAATTAAAGCAATCTTAGTTGGAAAGTTAGAAGCTAAATTTTCAAAGATATCCTTTACATTATCAAATATAATATTTTTATTTGTTGTGTCATTCCAATTATGAATTGAGGTTAATTCTGGTTTTGTTGTTACATGAAACTCAGAGATTTTCTTTGATGGATTACTCACTATTTTTTCTAATAGTTTTTCATAATGTAAACATAATCTTTTAATTGTATCTTCATTAAATAATTCTGTATTATACTCAGCATTAATTTTTAATCCATGGTCAGTTTCCCATACATCCAACTTTAAATTATTTGCTGTATATCTCTTTTCTATATTTAATACATTGGCACACAAATTTTCAACTTCTATTCTTGAAGCTCTATTGGTGTGCATTATGAATGCTGTTTTCGTTAGTTCATTATATATTTCAAAATTTTCTTTAGGAAGAGCTTTCACTAAATTTTCAAAAGGAATATCTTGATTAGAATAAGCTTTAATTACATTTTGAGAGACTTCTAATAAAAAATCATCAAAAGTCAAATTTCTCGATAGATCTGATCTAATCAATAGTGTATTACCAAGGGGACCAACTACTTCCTCCAATTCTTTCCTATTTCTTCTAGATATTACAGTACTTAAAATAACATCATCTTGTTTTGAGTACATGTGAAGCAATACTTTAAAAGCCGCAAGTAAAGTCATAAATAATGTTACTTGCTTAGTATTAGATAACTTTTTTATTCTTTGAGTTAAAATTGATGATAAGTTAAATTCGAGAACTTTTCCCTTTTGGGAATGCATACCAGTTTTAGCTCTTAATGTATTCATTTTTTTATCAACCGGAAGTCTTAAAATCGATGGCTTGCTGCCTATTTTATCCTCCCAATAAGATATTTGATTTTCTAACATTCCTTTGTCAATTTGTTGATTTAATTCTCTTGTGTATTGACGATAGGAATAGTTATCGTCAAAAAGATTCCAACTTTCATTTGAGCTATAGTATTTGTAATACTCAACTAATTTCCGGTAAATCAAATCTACAGAATATCCATCTATACTAAAATGATGTGAAATTATGATCAGAATGTGATTATTACTTGATTTTTTTATTAATAATGGCCTTAACAATGGTCCTTTTTCTAAGTTGAAATTTTCTTCGGATTCTGATTTAATTATTCTTTTTACCTCCTTCTCTTGTACTGATTTCGGAAGCTTGCGAATATCAACTGTTGGTAAAACTATTTCATCTCCAACAACTATATCACTTAACAATAAATCTCCTTCTACTTTCACGAAAGATCTAAGAGCATCATGACATTGATATAAATGATTTATTGACTTTTCTAATGCAACTAGATTTAAACTTCCCTTTAATTCAATGCCCAGGGGTATATTCAGACTTATTTTACTAGCATCAAGTTCATTGAGTAAATAAAATTTTTCTTGAACAGGAGATAATTTCAAATTATTTTCATCCATTGCAAGATACATAATTAACTCTTTTTTATGCTCTTTTATTAACTCTAACATCTTTGAATCAATTGCTCCCTCAGGTGCATGAACTGTTATTTGATTAATTTCTTTGCTATATTTTAAAATTACATTGCTTGTATTAATTAAATCAATGAGTTCGTTAATTTTCATATTTCAAACTCCTCGAAAGTTACTTTTGGTTTAAAAACTTTTTGGATTAGGTTTTCATCTGTGAAATTTGATTTTATATTTCCTCCCAAAAGAGAATGAATGAGTACATGATCAGCATCCAAATTAAAATTATATTTTATATGTTTAGTTTCTAAATCACCGATTTGACAAATACCAATTTGACTTTCTGCAGCAGAAAGTTGAAGCAATTGAGTCATTGAACCTGTTTCTATAGTTGCAAATTGTAAGCTTTTTTCACCATAAAGTGGTTTAATGGAATTCATTTTTGCCACGAAGAAAAGTGAAAACGCAGAAGTTTCAAAGGTTGGCTGGTTAATAAAATGAACATAATTATTTTTACCAACTATATCCCCCTTACTAATACATTTCAAATTATGATCTAATGGATCATAATAATATAAACCTTGTTCTAACATTTCAATTTTATTATCCTTAATACTTAAATACACTTGAATAGGGTAGGTAGCACCAGCTGAACCATAAAGGAATTTATGATTATTTCTTTTATAGATCGATTTTAGAATACCAATAAAATTACTAAATTTTTCTAGTTTAATTAGTTCGTTATAAAAATTCCTTGTACTGGAAAGTGATTCATACACCTTTTCTAACTCTTTTTCAGTTCTAGTTTTTAGTAGAGCGATAGTTGTTTTATCGTATAAATCTTGTCTAAAACCAGAATTATTTTGTTTAAATTCTTCTCTTTTATCAGGATCTTTTAATAATTCATCTTTAATGGGAAAACTATTATTAGCATCATTTTGTTTTTTTTCTTTAATTAATTCGTGTAACCCAATTATTGTTGGATTTTTATAAAAATCTTCTATATCTGGGCGAATATAGTAATCACCCTCGATTTGATTTACTATTTTAATCATTTCGATTGAGTTTACTCCATTTTCCAGTAAATTATCATTAAATCCTAGATTAGGTTTATCAAGTACTTCTTTAACAATTTTGATTAACTTATTGTAGATGTCATTATCATATCTTGCAGTATTATTTACAATTTCTTGACCTTGTTGGTTATCTATTAATTCATGTAATGCCTTAATATCAACTTTACCGTTTATAGTTAATGGAATATTATCTACAGTAATTATCCTTGACGGTATCATATAATCAATTAGTTTACTTTTTAAAAATTCTCTAATGTAATTTAGATTAAATGATTTATTATTGAATAATTGTACAGCCCCTACCAACTCTTTAGATTTATCATGCTGAAAAATATATGAATTTTTAATATTAGGATGAGAATTTAAAGCATGTTGAATTTCTCCAGGTTCAATTCTATAACCATTTTTTTTAATTTGGGTATCTATTCTACCTATTAATTCAATGTTTTTATTATCAATATACCTACCTAAATCACCTGTTTTATAAAGCCGCTCCCCTGTACTTGGATGTTCAATAAATACTCTGGCTGTTCGTTCAGAATCATTTAAATACCCTTCTGCTAAACCAACACCCCCAATGTAGACTTCACCTACTACCCATTCTGGACAAACTTGCAAATCATCATTTAGAATATACGCCATTTGATTTTTTAATGCTTTACCGTAAGGTATGCTTTTCCAATTTTCATTAGTTCTATTAATTTCAAAATACACAGACCAAATTGAAGCCTCAGTAGCCCCCCCAAGCTTACGATTTGCGAGTTACTGTTAAGCGATTTAATTCTATCTGGCAGTTTCAATGGTATCCAATCTCCACTTATTAAAGATAACCTTAAGAAATCTAGACTCTTAATATTTTTTTCTTCTAAGTAGTCTAAAAATATATCCATTAAAGCAGGAACTGAATTCCAAATAGTTATTTTTTCGCTTGAAAGTAATTGAAACCAATGTGAAGGATCTCTAGTTTTTAGATGATTAGGAATAACCATAGTAGCACCTGCAGATAATATACCAAAAATATCATATACAGATAAATCAAAACTCAATGATGATAGAGCAAATAATCTATCATCTTTTGAAACTTTAAACTTTTCATTAATATCTTGTATTGTATTTATTGCAGAGTTGTGTTTTATCATAACTCCTTTAGGATTGCCCGTTGTACCAGAAGTAAAAATTACGTAGGCTATATCATTAGGTAACGGTGAATCTATAATGATTTCTTCATTTGAAGAATCATATTTATTATCGATATTCATTATTTTAATACCTTCAGCTTCTTTGAATATATCTTCATATTCAGATTTCGTAATAATTAAATCAATATTAGCTATTTCAATTATATTAATAATTTTCGATAAAGGCATATTAATATCAATTGGTAAATATGCTGAACCAGTTTGTAGAATACCCAAAACAGCAACAACTTGCTCCCAACCTTTTTCTAAAAAGACGCCTACAATTCTAGTATTTTTTTTCGCAATAATATTTTTTGCCAAAGTATATGATAAAGTATATAGTTCTCCATAACTCATAACTTTCTCTTCATTTATCAATGCTACCCATTCTGGATAGTTCTTTGCATTCTCAATAAATTTAGAATGCAAAAGATTGTTATTCAATTCATATGATTTTAAATCATCTTTCAAATACTCTTCTGAATCAAAAATAAAAGAATTTAAGTTATTTTTTGATTTTCCCAAATTATCACCTGCTTTTCATATTATTTAGAGGTCCATATATCTTTATATAAAGATATACTTTTTATTAAAGCAATATAGCTAGAAAACATTTTATCGATTAAACCTTCCGGGAAGATATTTTCCAAATAATCCCAATTGATACACAAGGAATTTTCTGTCTCTGTTATTTGGCAATCTAACCACACTTGAGATGTTTGGGTAATACTAAAATTATCCACTATTTCAACTTTCTCTTTTGGTATACTTTCATATTCTTGACCAATTAAACTGGTAAAAACAATTGGATATATTTCATTATTTTTTTTGTACTTTCTCAACTCCCTAATAAATTCAATTCCACTAAAATATCTATACTCTAGGTCTTCCAATAATTGATTTTGAATTTTTTTCACTCTATTTTCAAATAATTCACCTTTATTAAGATTTACTTCAAGTAGATTAATGCTAGTGAAATCACCAACAATGCTATTAACTTGGTCATGTAATGGTAATCTATTAAATGTTGTTAAATTTACAGCAAAATGTTTGTTTTCACTCCATAATCCAATAATCTCAGTAAAAGCAGCCAGCAGCAAAGAATTAATTGAAATCATTTTCTGCTTTGCAGATTCTTTCAATGACTTCCACAATTCACCATTAATAATTTCTTTTTTTCTTGAAAAGATTGAATTACCCTGTTTAGATTTAACAACTGGTAACTTAGGTTTATCAGGAAAAGTACACAATCTGTCTAACCAGTACTTTTTTGATTTTTCATAGATTCTTGTTTGCTTGATTTTTTTCTCCGTTAAAATATAATCTCTAAATGTGAGTTCTAAATTATTCAAGGTATAATTAGGATCTTTATATAAATTAAGAATTTCATTTATCATTATATTTATACTTCGTGCATCTGCAATTAGTAAATCAATACTTATGTGAATACGGGTTTTGCGGTCTTCAAAATGCGAAGCTTTTATATTAAACATCGGCCAATTATTACTATCAAAAACTTGATGTGACATTTCAGCTCTGATTTTTTTGAGATAGATATTTTTTTGGTTGTTTTCTTGCAGATTTTCACTTTGAATCTTATAAAATGGTACATTCTCCAGAATTTGTTGCTGACCATCTTGCTTTATGATTGCTCTTAGCATAGGGTGTCTATTTATTATAATATTAACTACCTCTTCAAATCTTGAAAGATTTAAATTTTTAAAATCAAGTTCCTGATATAAATGTGTTGAAAGTTTAGATAATCCAGTTTTTAAATTCTTTCCTACCCAATAAGCTTGCTGTATTTCTGTTATTGGAAATGGCATGAAATTTTCAGGTTCATTTATTTCAACAGACGGATATTTATCACTTATACCTTTATTTTGATTCACTTTTTTTTCCAGTATTCTTTTAGATAACTCATGTATACTTGGATACTCAATAATACTTTTTATAGGTAAATCCACATTAAATATTCTTTGGATATCATTAAATAATTGTGTTACTAGAAGCGAGTGTCCGCCTAGTTCATAAAAATTACTGTAGGCAGAATGAATTTCAATTTGCAGCAAATTTTCCCATAGCCTAAGCAAACTCGACTCTACATCAGACAATCTTTTTTTAGCTTCCTTGTTGGATTCTAGCCTAACATTACATTGCTTTACTTTATCTCTATTAACTTTTCCGTTTTTTGTTAAAGGAATAGAATCAACTCTCATATATAAGGATGGTTGCAAGTACTTTGGTAGTTTATTTGAAATATATTCACTTATTTCTTCAACCGTAATCTTTTTTAATAAATGTAGATTTGCTATCAATCTATTATCTTTAACATAAACAATAGCTAGCTTCACACATGAGTGACTCATCAAAACGTTTTCTACTTCATTTAAATCAATTCTAAACCCTCTTACTTTTACAAGATGGTCTTTTCTACCAATATACTCTATATCGCCTTTTTCCGTATACCTAACCATGTCTCCACTTTTATATATCCAGTCTTTAATTTTGCGATGATAAAGAAAATGACTATTAGTCTTTTCTTTATTATTTATATAGCCTGAGCTGAGTCCTGCTCCACCAATATACAATTCTCCAACTACTCCAATCGGCACTGGTTGCAGATACTTATCAAATATATATGCTTTGGTATTTATAAGCGGTCTTCCTATATTTATATTTTTAATTGATGAAATTTTGGATTTAAATGACCAAATTGTAGTTTCAGTTGGTCCATACATATTATATAATTCCTTACTCCTTAGCTTTAAAACCTTTGCTAAATCTTCTTTTAGTTCTTCTCCTCCACTTATTATTTTTTCAATTTTTATATCTGGTTCCCAGCCACAATTAATAATATTTCCCCACGCGGAAGGTGTTGCCTGCATAATTGTAATGTTATTTTTTATAATTTTTTTCAACAGCAATCTTCCATCTGTTATTTCATCATCAGTTGCTATAACTACTGTAGATTTTGAAATCAATGGATATAGCAGTTCTAATAATGAAATATCAAAGGATAAGCTAGTAATGGCGAGAAGGTTATCATTTGTCTGTATGGGTAAAAAATTTTTAAATGCATATAAAAGATTTACTAATGATCTAATTTTTATTGCTACACCTTTTGGTTTACCAGTTGAACCAGATGTATAAATAATATAAGCTACATCACTGCTTGTATTAATTTTAGATAGATTGTCTATACTTTGCTCTGTAATATTACTTACTTCTTCTTGCAGGGAGATGATATTAACACCATTTAAATATGTTGCTTCTTTTTGATTTGTTACAATTACTTCCACTTTTGCATCTTCTATCATATAAGCAATTCTTTCTTTAGGATAACTAGGATCTAAAGGAACAAAACAGCCTCCGGCTTTTAGAATTCCAAAAATACTAATCAACATTTCTGGCGAACGATTTAAATATATTCCTACTGCTTGCCCTCTAGTCACTCCCGATTTTCTTAAATAATGCCCAAGTTGATTTGCTCTTTCATTTAATTCTTTATACGTCAATTCTTCATTCTCATATATAACAGCTGTGTTTAACGGCGTGCTTTTTACCTGCTCTTCAATTAATTCATGTATGCACGTTTTTTCTGGAAATGGTTCTTCAGTATTATTCCAGTCAACTATTAATCTTTCTTCTTCCTTTTTTGATAATAAAGTTAATTCTCCTATCCTCTTCATTGGGTTTTTTACTATCGATTGTAGTAAATTACAATAATGTTTTACCATTCGTTGAATTGTTTCTGGTTTAAACAAATCTGTACTATATTCAAATGCACCTAATAATTCGCCATTGAATCCTTCTTGAATTGTTAATGATACATCAAATTGAGTGTATCCTATATCTACATTCATTGGACTAATGCCTAAATCAGCTACTTCTATCTCAGTTCGAGGTTCGTTATGAAAAGTAAATAAAGATTGGATCAATGGACCATAACTACTACTACGTTCCGGTTTAGTCACTTCTACTACCTTATCAAATGGAGCATTTTGATGAGCAAATGCTTCTAGCATAGTTCCACTAACTTGTTCAAGGAAATCTACAAACCTTGGGTTATCTTTCATATTTGTCCGTAAAACCAATGTATTAATAAATAAACCTATTAAATTTTCTGTTTCATATTTCGTTCTTCCCGATACAGGACTTCCTACCAATATATCATCTTGCCCAGAATATCGATGTAATAGCACTTTAAAAGTACCTAATAATACCATGTATAATGTAGCATCGCTCTCACGAGCTAGCTGTTTTAATTGCTTAGTCAGTTTCCCAGGCACTTCAAAATATTCAATTGAACCTTTATATGACATCACAGGTTTTCTTGGATAATCAGTACTTAATTCTAATAAAGGAGGAGCATTTTTTAACTGGCCTTCCCAATACACTAAATCTTTTTGAACTGCCTCAATTTGAGTTTTTTCAAGTTGCCAATTCACATAATCTTTATACTGAAAATCTAAATCTGGAAGTAAATGCGATTCCTTCTTGAGCATAGATTGATATACAGTTATCCATTCTCGAACCAAAATTCCCATTGACCAGCCATCTGAGATAATATGGTGCATTGTTAAGACAAGAATATGCTCGAATTCTGCTTGTCTTATAAGTGTAACCTCGAATAATGGCCCATCAGCAGTAAGATTGAAACTCCTTCTTCCATATTTTTTAAGCAACTGTTGAATATTTTTTGTTTGCTTATCAATTTTAATGATTTGAAAAGGCGCTTTAATTGATGACATAACTTCCTGTTGTGGTTTGCCGTTTTCCAAGTTGAATCTTGTACGCAATATCTCATGTCTTTGGATTATTACCTCTAAACTTTTCTTTAGAACATCACTATCTAGATCTCCCTTAATTTTTACAGCTGATACCATATTATAAATTGGATTATTTGATTCTTGTTGATTAAATATCCAGAACTTATTTTGATTAGTAGATAAAGGTATGTTATCTACTATTTTTCTTTGTTCTGTTTCATTCCTTCTTTTCATTTTTAAAGACAGTAATTTTTTTTGAGCTTCAGTTAAGGTTGATATTTTTTTATTTAAATTATTCATTTTCCTTTCTCAACTCCTTTTCTAAAGCCTTTTCTATCTCTTCGTCATTCATATCTTCAATTTCATCTAATAGCTCTTCCGCCTTTCTTGATTCTGATTTTTCTAAATAGCGCTTAATACATTTTGACAATTCACTAATTGTAGGGTTTATAAATATATCCTTGGTATTAATCTCAACATCAAAAACATTTTTTAATCTAGCTATAAATTGAGTAGCTAGTAGAGAATGTCCCCCTAACTCAAAAAAATTGTGTTCAATATCGACATCTTTTACTCCTAACAAATCAATCCAAAGATTTTTAACTTCATTTTCTATTTTTTCTATTGTTGAGGTTATGTCATTTGATACTTCAGTGTTCTTATAACTTATCTGAGTATCAACAGTTTCATTTGCTGCTGTTTCTACTTTATCATCAGAAGGAATAGTGCTTGAGGGTTCAATCCAATACTTTTTTCGTTCAAACGGGTATGTTGGAAGAGATATCCTTCTACATCCTTCATTTTTATGATATATATCCCAATTTATATCATGGCCACTTAACCACAACTCACCCAGGGCTTGCAGTAAAGTCTGATTATCAGATTTCGGATCTTTTGAATGTCGAAGACAGGTTATAGTCTTTTGTTTTTCAAAACTAGGATGCAAATTGACAAAATTACTTAAAGTATGTCCTGGACCAACTTCCATCATTATACATGGCGAACTTTCTAATATCGTTCCGATTCCTCCGGCAAACCTTACGGTTTCACGAAGATGTTGAACCCAGTAATCTGCACTCATTGCTTCACTATCAGTTATCCATGTTCCTGTTAGATTTGAAATAAAAGGAATACTTGGTGTATGAAATTGAACTGTCTTAAGTACCTGTCTAAAGTCTTCTAATATTGGCTCCATCATATAAGAATGAAAAGCATGCGATGTTTCTAGTCTTTGTGTAACTATTTCCATACCTCTTAACTTTTCCTCTAATCTATCAATCTGCTGCAACTCTCCAGATACTACACACTGATTATCATTATTAATAACTGCAATGCTTAACTGATCCTCAATTACTGAACGAAGCTTTTTCTCGTCCAACATCACTGCTAACATCTTCCCCTTAGGTAAACTTTGAATGAGACGGCCCCTATTTGAAACAATTCGTAAAGCATCATCTAAAGAGAGAACTCCACTAATACATGCAGCTGCATACTCTCCAATGCTATGTCCAATCATAGATCCTGGATTAACTCCTATATTCATCAACATTTTAGCCAAGCTATATTCAATAGCGAATAATGCCGGTTGCGTTACATAGGTTTGCGATAAAAGATCTTTTGCTTTATCATCTTGATCAGACGACGGAAATATGATTTCTCTAATATCCACATCAATTAGTGTTTTTAACTGTTCCGCACAATAGTCTAATTGCTCTTTGAACTCATCTTCAGTTTCATAGATCTCTTTTGACATATTAATATATTGAGTACCTTGTCCAGGGAACATAAAAGTAACTGGTAAAACGCCTTCATTATGACTGCTTATAAATTTTCTATTTTCAATTGCTTTTACCGCGTCTTCTATATTACTCACAACCGCATAGCGTCTATATTTAAAGTTCTCTCTTCCAACCTGTAGAGTAAATGCTATATCAGCTAAACTTTGATTTCGGTTACTCTTTAAATACTCTTCAAGATTTTCAGTTGCCATTTCCAAAGCTGTTTCCGTTTTAGTTGACCATTGAATTAATTGCCAAGAGGTTTTTGGAGGCGAAGTCTCCTCATACTTTTCAGGAGCTTCTTCTAATACTACATGAGCATTCGTGCCCCCCATTCCAAATGAACTCACCCCGGCTCTCCTGGGGACTCCTGGATCAGTTTTCCATTTTTCCAACTCTGTATTCACATAAAAAGGGCTGTTTTCAAAATCTATATTAGGATTAGGTTCCTTAAAATGGACAGTTGGCGGAATTACTTTATGCTTCAATGCCAAAGCAGTTTTGATTAAACCTGCAACTCCTGCAGCAGCATCTAAATGCCCTATGTTAGATTTTACTGAGCCTAGTGCGCAATATTGATTCTTATCTGTGCCAGCTCTAAAAGCTTTAGTAAGTGCAGCAACTTCAATAGGATCGCCAATTTGAGTTCCCGTACCGTGTGCTTCCACATAAGATATAGTTTCTGCCCCTATATCTGCAAAGGCATGTGACTCCATTATTACTTCAGCTTGTTTATCTATACTAGGTGCTGCATAACTTACTTTAGATGATCCATCATTATTTACACTAAATCCCTTAATCACAGCATAAATTTGATCTCTGTCTTCTATCGCTTCCTCTAAACGCTTCAAAACAATAACACCCGATCCATTTCCACCAACAAAGCCAGTTGAATCGGCATCAAATGATCTACAATGACCATCTTTAGAAGTAATTCCGCCAGGCTCATATAAATAACCAGCTTTATAAGGTACTCCTAAGGAAACTCCACCAGCCAAGGAAATATCACATTGATAGTTTAATAAAGATTGACAAGCATAGACTATAGAAACTAATGAAGTTGAAGAAGAGGTTTGAATAGTAATAGCTGGTCCAGTTAAATTCATTTTATATGCCGCAGTTGTCGTCAAACTATCCTTATCATTTCCGATTGCTGCTTGTAAGCTATTGGTTGAAATATGTTTGTCTAGACTAGGTAAAACGTTACTTATTAAATACGTATTTAAACTTTGACCAGCGAAAATTCCTACACGCCCATTGTGATTAGAAACCGAGTAACCAGATTCCTCCAAAGACTCCCAAGCGTTTTCCAGAAAGACTCTATGTTGCGGATCCATCAGACTTGCTTCTTTAGGACTAAAGCCAAAGAATTTAGCATCAAAATACTCTATATTATCAATAACCCCCGCAGAATTCACATAATTAGGATTATTCACTAAATTTTCATCAATTCCCGATTTAAGAAGATCTTTTCCAGAAAATTGAGAAATGGACTCTGTCCCATCAATTAAATTATTCCAAAACATCCTATTATCAGATGCACCTGGTAATTTTGAACTCATACCAATAATAGCAATTCCATCATAATCGTTATTCATCACTAAAACCCACCTTTTTTTGTTTGATTTTTTTTTTTATAAGATTCACGCTGTAAAAAGGCTCTTCTCGATACTTGAGATTGAGTAATATTTCCTTTATTCTGAGCAGATAAAAATTCAGCTAATGAAGATATACTTGTGTGGTTAAACATATCCAAAATAGAAAATTCTATATTTGTAATTTTTTTTAGAGCATTAAAAATTTGTGCTAACATCAAGGAGTGTCCACCTATATCAAAAAAGTTTGCATCTTTATCGATTTCCTTTACGTTCAAATAATCAGACCAAACTTTTAATATTTCATTTTCTAGACGGCTTCTTAAAATACTATTAGAAGTAATCTGTGAATTATTTTCATTATTTACGACCTTTTTTGATATATTAGATAAATCAATTTTACCGTTACTATTTAATGGGATTTCTTTCACTTGGAAAATTACATTTGGGACCATATAAGAAGGCAATTTTTCTTTTATCCAATTTCTAACCTGCCTCATATCGATGGGTTTACCACTATAACTTAAAACATATGCCTCTAATTCATTTTCTCTACTTTTTCGAACAATTGAATCTTTTACCTGCACATGATTTCTGAGACAATATTCAATTTCTACAGGATTTATTCTATAACCACGAATCTTTAATTCTTGGTCCGCACGACCTAAGTATTCGATATCTCCATTTCCTAACCATTTTCCATAATCCCCCGTTTTATACATTTTATGAAATTTATTTGAAAATAAATTATCTATAAACCTTTCTTCATTTAACTGTCTATTTAAGTATCCTTTTGCTAAACAGTAACCTGATATATTTATCTCTCCCTTACATCCTATTGGTGCTATTTGTCCATATTTATCCAAAATATATATTTCTGTATTCATAATAGGTTTTCCAATTGGGATGCTTGTTAGCTTTAATTGCTCTACTGTCTGCTCATCAATTTTATAATAAGTTGCACAAACTGTTGTCTCTGTGAGCCCATAACTATTGACTATTAAACTTTTATCAGCAATTTCCTTTATTTTATCTATTATTAATGGTTCGCCACCAATTAATATAAGACGTATCGAACCACTTTTTGATAAATTATGTGAAATTACTTCTACAAAAGAAGGAACACTACTAATAATTGTTATTTTTTTCTTCGAAATATGCTCCAATACATGATTAAAATTTAACATTTCATAATAATCAGTAAGTAGAATGGATCCCCCTACATTAAGGAGAGGTAAAATTTCACCTATAAAACTTGCTGACGAAATGGACGTCAAAGGTAATATCTTATCTGATGAATCTGGTTTATAGCTTCTTTCAAAAGACTTTATTAAATTAACAGTACTATTATGCAGTAACATAACACCTTTTGGTTTACCAGTTGAACCAGATGTATAAATAATATAAGCTACATCACTGCTTGTATTAATTTTAGATAGATTGTCTATACTTTGCTCTGTAATATTACTTACTTCTTCTTGCAGGGAGATGATATTAACACCATTTAAATATGTTGCTTCTTTTTGATTTGTTACAATTACTTCCACTTTTGCATCTTCTATCATATAAGCAATTCTTTCTTTAGGATAACTAGGATCTAAAGGAACAAAACAGCCTCCGGCTTTTAGAATTCCAAAAATACTAATCAACATTTCTGGCGAACGATTTAAATATATTCCTACTGCTTGCCCTCTAGTCACTCCCGATTTTCTTAAATAATGCCCAAGTTGATTTGCTCTTTCATTTAATTCTTTATACGTCAATTCTTCATTCTCATATATAACAGCTGTGTTTAACGGCGTGCTTTTTACCTGCTCTTCAATTAATTCATGTATGCACGTTTTTTCTGGAAATGGTTCTTCAGTATTATTCCAGTCAACTATTAATCTTTCTTCTTCCTTTTTTGATAATAAAGTTAATTCTCCTATCCTCTTCATTGGGTTTTTTACTATCGATTGTAGTAAATTACAATAATGTTTTACCATTCGTTGAATTGTTTCTGGTTTAAACAAATCTGTACTATATTCAAATGCACCTAATAATTCGCCATTGAATCCTTCTTGAATTGTTAATGATACATCAAATTGAGTGTATCCTATATCTACATTCATTGGACTAATGCCTAAATCAGCTACTTCTATCTCAGTTCGAGGTTCGTTATGAAAAGTAAATAAAGATTGGATCAATGGACCATAACTACTACTACGTTCCGGTTTAGTCACTTCTACTACCTTATCAAATGGAGCATTTTGATGAGCAAATGCTTCTAGCATAGTTCCACTAACTTGTTCAAGGAAATCTACAAACCTTGGGTTATCTTTCATATTTGTCCGTAAAACCAATGTATTAATAAATAAACCTATTAAATTTTCTGTTTCATATTTCGTTCTTCCCGATACAGGACTTCCTACCAATATATCATCTTGCCCAGAATATCGATGTAATAGCACTTTAAAAGTACCTAATAATACCATGTATAATGTAGCATCGCTCTCACGAGCTAGCTGTTTTAATTGCTTAGTCAGTTTCCCAGGCACTTCAAAATATTCAATTGAACCTTTATATGACATCACAGGTTTTCTTGGATAATCAGTACTTAATTCTAATAAAGGAGGAGCATTTTTTAACTGGCCTTCCCAATACACTAAATCTTTTTGAACTGCCTCAATTTGAGTTTTTTCAAGTTGCCAATTCACATAATCTTTATACTGAAAATCTAAATCTGGAAGTAAATGCGATTCCTTCTTGAGCATAGATTGATATACAGTTATCCATTCTCGAACCAAAATTCCCATTGACCAGCCATCTGAGATAATATGGTGCATTGTTAAGACAAGAATATGCTCGAATTCTGCTTGTCTTATAAGTGTAACCTCGAATAATGGCCCATCAGCAGTAAGATTGAAACTCCTTCTTCCATATTTTTTAAGCAACTGTTGAATATTTTTTGTTTGCTTATCAATTTTAATGATTTGAAAAGGCGCTTTAATTGATGACATAACTTCCTGTTGTGGTTTGCCGTTTTCCAAGTTGAATCTTGTACGCAATATCTCATGTCTTTGGATTATTACCTCTAAACTTTTCTTTAGAACATCACTATCTAGATCTCCCTTAATTTTTACAGCTGAAACTATATTATAAGCTGGATTGTTTGGGTTTATTTGATTAAAAAACCAAATCCCTTGTTGTAAATATGACATTTTTCCTATATTATTTTTCTGATTTAAAGATTTAATTCTTTTATTTTCATCTTGTATTTTAATTCCTTTTTTCTCCAATAACTGCTCATATAAAATTGCTTTTTCATTTGAAAGTTTACTATTATTGTTACCCCCCATCACTTTACAACTCCTCGTCGTTGATTAACTTTTGATATGTCTGCGCTATTTCCTCTACAGTATCCTCACTTTCCCAATACTCTACTATGAACTGGTGACACCCTTCAATAGTAGCATTATGAAAAAGCGTTTCTATATTAATGTTACACTTAAAAATATCTCTAAGCTTAGATATTATCTTTGTGGCTAGTAAAGAATGCCCACCCAAAGTAAAAAAATTATCGTTGATACCTATATCTTGTACACCAAGTATTTCTTCAAAAATACTTGTAATAATTTCAATACTTGTAGAACTATGATTGCTACCTACAGTTTTTTCTGTTCTTTCCTTTTCTCTTGTAAATATAAAATCTTTTTCCAAATTTACCCGCTGCAATGTATTGCCAGACGTTTCACTCAATCCTTCATTCTCATTAAAGAATTTATCATTTAACTGATTCTTATTATTGATCCAATACCTTTTTCGTTCAAACGGGTATGTTGGAAGAGATATCCTTCTACATCCTTCATTTTTATGATATATATCCCAATTTATATCATGGCCACTTAACCACAACTCACCCAGGGCTTGCAGTAAAGTCTGATTATCAGATTTCGGATCTTTTGAATGTCGAAGACAGGTTATAGTCTTTTGTTTTTCAAAACTAGGATGCAAATTGACAAAATTACTTAAAGTATGTCCTGGACCAACTTCCATCATTATACATGGCGAACTTTCTAATATCGTTCCGATTCCTCCGGCAAACCTTACGGTTTCACGAAGATGTTGAACCCAGTAATCTGCACTCATTGCTTCACTATCAGTTATCCATGTTCCTGTTAGATTTGAAATAAAAGGAATACTTGGTGTATGAAATTGAACTGTCTTAAGTACCTGTCTAAAGTCTTCTAATATTGGCTCCATCATATAAGAATGAAAAGCATGCGATGTTTCTAGTCTTTGTGTAACTATTTCCATACCTCTTAACTTTTCCTCTAATCTATCAATCTGCTGCAACTCTCCAGATACTACACACTGATTATCATTATTAATAACTGCAATGCTTAACTGATCCTCAATTACTGAACGAAGCTTTTTCTCGTCCAACATCACTGCTAACATCTTCCCCTTAGGTAAACTTTGAATGAGACGGCCCCTATTTGAAACAATTCGTAAAGCATCATCTAAAGAGAGAACTCCACTAATACATGCAGCTGCATACTCTCCAATGCTATGTCCAATCATAGATCCTGGATTAACTCCTATATTCATCAACATTTTAGCCAAGCTATATTCAATAGCGAATAATGCCGGTTGCGTTACATAGGTTTGCGATAAAAGATCTTTTGCTTTATCATCTTGATCAGACGACGGAAATATGATTTCTCTAATATCCACATCAATTAGTGTTTTTAACTGTTCCGCACAATAGTCTAATTGCTCTTTGAACTCATCTTCAGTTTCATAGATCTCTTTTGACATATTAATATATTGAGTACCTTGTCCAGGGAACATAAAAGTAACTGGTAAAACGCCTTCATTATGACTGCTTATAAATTTTCTATTTTCAATTGCTTTTACCGCGTCTTCTATATTACTCACAACCGCATAGCGTCTATATTTAAAGTTCTCTCTTCCAACCTGTAGAGTAAATGCTATATTAGCTAAACTTTGATTTCGGTTACTCTTTAAATACTCTTCAAGATTTTCAGTTGCCATTTCCAAAGCTGTTTCCGTTTTAGTTGACCATTGAATTAATTGCCAAGAGGTTTTTGGAGGCGAAGTCTCCTCATACTTTTCAGGAGCTTCTTCTAATACTACATGAGCATTCGTGCCCCCCATTCCAAATGAACTCACCCCGGCTCTCCTGGGGACTCCTGGATCAGTTTTCCATTTTTCCAACTCTGTATTCACATAAAAAGGGCTGTTTTCAAAATCTATATTAGGATTAGGTTCCTTAAAATGGACAGTTGGCGGAATTACTTTATGCTTCAATGCCAAAGCAGTTTTGATTAAACCTGCAACTCCTGCAGCAGCATCTAAATGCCCTATGTTAGATTTGGCTGAACCAATGGCGCAATACTTCTTTTTATTTGTCTTAAAAGCCTTTTTTAAAGCTTCAAACTCTATTGGATCACCAATTTTTGTTCCAGTCCCATGAGCTTCTATATAAGTAATATCATTTGGATCAATATCAGAAATCGCTTGAGCCTCGATAATAACTTCAGCTTGCCCCTGTACACTAGGGGCAGTATAACTAACCTTAGAATTCCCATCATTATTTATAGCCGAACCTTTTATAACTGCATAAATTTGATCCCTATCTTTTATTGCGTCATCCATTCGTTTTAAAAGAACTACCCCTATACCACTACTAAACACTGTGCCATTTGAATCAGAGCTAAAAATAGAACACCTACCATCAGGAGATAAAATAGAACCATCCTCACAAAAATATCCAATATTTTGCGGGAATGAAATTGATATCCCTCCCGCTACAGACATATCACATTCATAATTAAGAAGGCTTTGAGAAGCTTGATGTATTGCAACCAATGAAGTTGAACATGCTGTTTGTACATTCATACTTGGTCCTTTAAGATTTAGCTTATAAGATGCCCTAGTAGATATAAAGTCCTTATCATTTGCAATAATTCGCAGTAAGTCTTTGTCTAAGCGATCAAAGTCTTTAATTAAATAGTTTAATAAATATGAACTCATACTTGATCCGGCATACACACCCACTAGACCGGAATACTTAGAAACATCATACCCCCCGTCTTCCAGAACTTCCCAAACACTTTCTAAAAACAATCGGTGTTGCGGGTCCATCATTATGGCTTCACTTGGATTAATATCGAAAAAGTCAGCAGCAAATTTATCAGCATTATCCACAGCTCCTGCAACCTTAATATAATTTGGATTTTCCAGAAATTTATCAGGCTCTCCAGCTAAAATCAATTCATCATCAGTTAAAGTCCTCAAAGAATTGGTTCCATTCTTTAAATTTCGCCAAAAATCTTGAGTGTTTGATGAACCAGGAACACGTAAATTCATACCGACAATAGCAATATCTAAACTTTTATTATTATCCATAATATCCTCCTATCCTCATTCTCTTCTCCTTTGTTGCCTCCGTTTAATAAGTCGTCGTTTCATTCCTCTATCAATTCTGTTAGAAGAATTATTTTGCTCAACATATTCATTTCTACTTAAAATTTTCTTTACTAATGAGTTGATAGTTGGAAATTCATAAATATCAATAAGAGATAACTCTATTCCAAACTCTTTGGTAATTTGATTATTTACATTGACTGCGTATAGTGAATTCCCACCTACATCAAAGAAGTTATCATCCGGTCTAATATTTGATAATCCTAAATATTCTGACCATATATTAGTTAATTCTTTAATTAATTGCTTCTCAGACAATAGTCCATTTGATTTTTTATGAGAATGTTCAATAAAATTATTATTATCTGTTCTAATACTTTTAGTTATTCTTTCCTCTAATGAAGTAGTTGCAACTATAAAATCATCGAAATTAGATACAACTTTTTTTAATATTTCGAGCCCTTTATTATGATCAAATTTAGAATCATTTAGTTCTTGACCATTACTATTGTTAATTAACTCGAGTAACTTTTCATCCTTTTGGTTGTCTAATTTCCAACTATCCCAATTTATAGTGATAACATTTTGAAAGCCTTTACTTCTTAAAATTGAAGAATAGGTATCAAGAAAAAAGTTTGCAGCATTATATGCGCCAAATCCTAGGCCTCCAAGCGTAGTAGAAATAGAAGAGTTGATAATATAAAAATCTAATTGATTGTAGTTCAAAATATTATTAATTGTCACGATACCATCCAATTTTGATTTAAACTGAGCTTCAGATTTTGTATTATCTAAAGATAATACAGAACTGTAGTTATTTATATCAGATAATCCCGCTGCAAAAAATACACCTTTGATATCTTGACTATAATTCGAAAGTTTACTAGAAATTGAACTTTTATCACTTAAATCAGATTGTATATAAACTATTTCTATTCTTTTATGAATAACATCTTTTAACAAGTGTATTTTTTTTGTAATTTCGTCATTCAAATTCAATGAGAGGTAATAATCCCAGTTATCTTGAGAAGGAAATTTTGATCTCCCAATAATAATAATTTTACCTTCTTCCATATATTGAGAAATAAAATGTACATTTGTAAGACCTATCTTCCCTAAACCTCCAATAACCAAATACGTATTTTGTTCATACAATTCTATACCGTTACTTCCTATAGAGGAATCATAGACTTCAAAGCTTGGCTCCCAAAGATAATTCCCTCTATGAGCTACAACATTAATGTTTTTCGAAGAAGTAAAAATTTCATTTAATAATACCTTATATATTTTTTCTTTATTTAATAAGAAGTCATTGCTCATATCAATATTTTTACAAGATATCGATGGTATTTCTTGTGGAATAATCTTACACAACCCGATACTTGTAGAAGCAATGGGATTTATTTTTTCTATTCCAATAATATTGTATAAATCATTTGTTAAATTAATAATCTTTAAAGGACGATTCTTAAATATATTTTCATAAGCCTGAACCATATATAACATTAAATAATATGATTTTTTCGATTCCATCAATAATTCCGAATTACCCAAGCGATGATTATCATCTATTATGCGTAAATTATGCGCATTTATTAAAATATCTGGTTTAATGTTGGACTCTAAAAGTTTTGATAACATACCTTTAAATTGATTGATAGAAGGATCAATATACCAAGAAAGATTTGTATTATCACAAAAATTATCCTTTTCGTTTAAAAAAACTTTTATAACTTTTTGATTGTTTTGTTCTAAACGACTACAAATACTATTTCCAACACCATAATCATCCATTAAAACAATCCAACATTTTTTATCGCTTATTTTTATTGGATTATTTTTAAGCGAAATCCTT
Organism: Virgibacillus sp. NKC19-3; assembly: GCF_019837165.1. Classification (NCBI taxonomy): domain Bacteria; kingdom Bacillati; phylum Bacillota; class Bacilli; order Caryophanales; family Bacillaceae; genus Virgibacillus; species Virgibacillus saliphilus. The sequence continues at coordinate 992,564 of NZ_JAGYHC010000001.1, read as the reverse complement.
TTCCAAGTTTTTATATATAACTCTTCATTATTTGTATTTATCAGACCCTGATCCATTTTGCTTGAATAATGAATTTGAGTACTACTTGGTTCAACCCAATACCTTTTTCGTTCAAACGGATATGTTGGAAGAGATATCCTTCTACATCCTTCATTTTTATGATATATATCCCAATTTATATCATGGCCACTTAACCACAACTCACCCAGGGCTTGCAGTAAAGTCTGATTATCAGATTTCGGATCTTTTGAATGTCGAAGACAGGTTATAGTCTTTTGTTTTTCAAAACTAGGATGCAAATTGACAAAATTACTTAAAGTATGTCCTGGACCAACTTCCATCATTATACATGGCGAACTTTCTAATATCGTTCCGATTCCTCCGGCAAACCTTACGGTTTCACGAAGATGTTGAACCCAGTAATCTGCACTCATTGCTTCACTATCAGTTATCCATGTTCCTGTTAGATTTGAAATAAAAGGAATACTTGGTGTATGAAATTGAACTGTCTTAAGTACCTGTCTAAAGTCTTCTAATATTGGCTCCATCATATAAGAATGAAAAGCATGCGATGTTTCTAGTCTTTGTGTAACTATTTCCATACCTCTTAACTTTTCCTCTAATCTATCAATCTGCTGCAACTCTCCAGATACTACACACTGATTATCATTATTAATAACTGCAATGCTTAACTGATCCTCAATTACTGAACGAAGCTTTTTCTCGTCCAACATCACTGCTAACATCTTCCCCTTAGGTAAACTTTGAATGAGACGGCCCCTATTTGAAACAATTCGTAAAGCATCATCTAAAGAGAGAACTCCACTAATACATGCAGCTGCATACTCTCCAATGCTATGTCCAATCATAGATCCTGGATTAACTCCTATATTCATCAACATTTTAGCCAAGCTATATTCAATAGCGAATAATGCCGGTTGCGTTACATAGGTTTGCGATAAAAGATCTTTTGCTTTATCATCTTGATCAGACGACGGAAATATGATTTCTCTAATATCCACATCAATTAGTGTTTTTAACTGTTCCGCACAATAGTCTAATTGCTCTTTGAACTCATCTTCAGTTTCATAGATCTCTTTTGACATATTAATATATTGAGTACCTTGTCCAGGGAACATAAAAGTAACTGGTAAAACGCCTTCATTATGACTGCTTATAAATTTTCTATTTTCAATTGCTTTTACCGCGTCTTCTATATTACTCACAACCGCATAGCGTCTATATTTAAAGTTCTCTCTTCCAACCTGTAGAGTAAATGCTATATCAGCTAAACTTTGATTTCGGTTACTCTTTAAATACTCTTCAAGATTTTCAGTTGCCATTTCCAAAGCTGTTTCCGTTTTAGTTGACCATTGAATTAATTGCCAAGAGGTTTTTGGAGGCGAAGTCTCCTCATACTTTTCAGGAGCTTCTTCTAATACTACATGAGCATTCGTGCCCCCCATTCCAAATGAACTCACCCCGGCTCTCCTGGGGACTCCTGGATCAGTTTTCCATTTTTCCAACTCTGTATTCACATAAAAAGGGCTGTTTTCAAAATCTATATTAGGATTAGGTTCCTTAAAATGGACAGTTGGCGGAATTACTTTATGCTTCAATGCCAAAGCAGTTTTGATTAAACCTGCAACTCCTGCAGCAGCATCTAAATGCCCTATGTTAGATTTTACTGAGCCTAGTGCGCAATATTGATTCTTATCTGTGCCAGCTCTAAAAGCTTTAGTAAGTGCAGCAACTTCTATAGGATCACCAAGTTGTGTTCCAGTACCATGTGCTTCGACATAGGAAATTGTTTCTGGATTTATATCAGCATTAATTAAAGCTTTTCTTATAACCTCAGACTGACCTTTTACACTAGGGGCAGTATAACTAACCTTAGAATTCCCATCATTATTTATAGCCGAACCTTTTATAACCGCATAAACTTGATCTTTATCCTTTATAGCTTCTTCTAAACGTTTTAAAACAACAATACCAGCTCCATTGCCGCCTACAAATCCAGTTGAATTAGCGTCAAAAGCTTTACAATGCCCATCTTTTGACTTTATCCCATTTTTCTTATATTCATATCCTGCGTTCTGCGGAACTTGTACAGTAGCCCCTCCAGCTAATGCTATTCTACATTTATTATCAAGTATATTTTGACAAGCTACATGTAATGAAACTAGTGAAGTTGAACATGCAGTTTGAATATTTACGCTCGGACCGTTCAAATTTAATAAATATGCTGCTCTTGTGGAAGAAAAATCGTTTCCATTAGATAGATACACTGAATATTTATCAAAATTCCTGTTTGATTTTAATATATTATTAATAAAGTAAGTGTTATAACTTACACCACCAAATATACCAATATTATTATTAATCAAGGTTCTATAACCCGCATCTTCTAGTGCTTCAAAAGAACACTCCAAGAGTAACCTTTGCTGAGGATCTAGCAATTCAGCTTCTCTAGGATTTAATCCAAAAAAATTTGCATCAAATAAATCAATGTCTTTTAATTTAGCATGAGCTTTTACATAGTTTTCCTTCTCCTTAATATTGGTATTATCAAAAAATGTAACGCTTTCCTTACCCTTTATTAATGACTTCCAAAATTCTTCTAAATCCAAATTGTCAGGCAATCTAGCACCAATGCCAATAATAGCTATATCATTAGTTGCTTCATACTTATACTCCGTTAAATGAGGACTTTCACTTTCCTTTAGAGATTTATTTCCTAATTCATTCTTTATAAACTCTGCAATAGAGCTGATTGTAGGATATTTCAATAGATCTAAAATCGAAAGTTTTAATTTTAAATGCTTTTCTATTTTTAATTGATACTTCGTTAGCAGTAATGAGTTACCACCTACATCGAAAAAATTATCATACAGATTAATATCGCTTGTTTGAAGTAATTCACACCAAACTAATTTAACTTTGCCTTCAATTGTTTCATATTCAAATCTAGTACTTGAGCATTTTTCTAATTTCATTTTTTCTTTACTATTTGATTTTAAATTTTCTTCATCTATTTTTCCATTCGACTTTAAGGGTATTTCAAGAACTTGATAAAATTCTGAAGGAATCATGTAATCTGGCAACTTACTCTCCAAAGTATTTTTTAACTCTTGTAAACTAATATCTTGATCAAAAACAAGATATGCGGCTATATATTTATTATTTTCTAAATCAGTTTTATTCAAAACAACAGCTTCTTTTATTTTTTCATTTTCGAATAATGCTTGCTCAATTTCTGACATTTCTATTCTGAAGCCTCTAACTTTTAACTGGTTATCTATTCTGCCTTTATATTCTATATTTCCATCTGGCAATATTCTACCTCTGTCACCAGATCTATAAATTTTTGAATTTTTAATGAATGGATGATCAAGAAAGCTATCAATCGTTAACTTCGTATTATTAATATAACCTTTAGACAGAGGAAGACCAGATATATAAATCTCTCCATAAATATTAACAGGCTGAATTTGTTGATTTCTATCTAAAATATATATTTGTGTATTATCTATTGGCCTTCCTATATACACACTATCATTTTCCGCATTAGAACAATTAAAGTGGGTAACGTCAATTGTAGCTTCAGTTGGGCCATACAAATTTATTAACTCAGTATTATACTTATCCCCAATTAATTCTTTAAAGCGTTTTTTATGATGTTTTTTTAACTCTTCCCCGCTAGCACAAATTCTTTTTAAAGTTCTTAATTTTTTTGTTTCCTTGCTGTGATCTATATATTCAAAAAAGCTATTTAACATAGCAGGGACAAAGTGAATTACAGTTACTCCATACTTTTGAATTTCATTAACTATCTCTTGAGGACTCTTTTCTTTTCCATCATTTAAAATACAGACTGTTGCTTCTCCCATAAACCACAAAAGTAATTCCCAAAGAGAAACATCAAAAGTAAAAGTAGTCTTATTTAAAATAACATCATCACTTTTGATTGTATATTGTCTATGAAACCAATTAAGTCGATTGATTAAAGCTTGATTTGTTACCATTACGCCTTTAGGTGTCCCAGTAGTGCCTGATGTGTACATCACATAGGATAAATCATCAGAATCTATTTTAACTTCATTTCGTTTAATATTATCAGTTATAGATATTTTATTAAGATCACCTAAAATATATGATTTCATGTTATTATGGAAAAGTGGCTGTTCTTCGTCATGAAGTATTACATTTACTTCACCATTAATGCACATATATTTTAATCTTCTAGAAGGTAACTTAGGATCTAAAGGTAAAAAAGCAGCTCCGCTTTTTAGAATACCTAATAATCCTATAATTAGTTTTGGTGACTTATTTAAATATAACCCTACAACATCATTGTTCTTAATATTAATATCAAGTAAAAAGTTTGCAACTTTATTTGCTTCTATTTCGATATCATTATATGTGTACTTCTCATCGTTAAAGATAATAGCAGTTGAATTTGGAATTTTATCAACTTTTTCTTCAAAAATTTCTTTAATACTAGAGTGCAATATTTTATCCTCATAAACAGTATCATTAAATCTTCTAATTAACTGATTTTTTTCTCTTTCAGTTACAATATCCAGCTGTCCAATTTTAGTGTTTGGATTCTCAAAAACTTTTATAATACTATTTAAAAAATGATCTAAAAATCTATTAATTGTTTCCTCTGAGTATACAACTGTATCATATTGAATTATAAGCTCAATTGTAGATTTTCTAGGTACTACATATAATGTAAAACTATAATTATTTGTTTCCTTTATGTCTACATCTTGAATTTCCAAAAGATTTTCATCTTCTTTGTAAGTAATAATATCCTCGAGTGGATAATTTTCTACTACCACCAGCGATTCAAACAAAGATTTTTTATTATCAATTGAACTAAGGCTTTTAATTTCCGATAATGAAGTGTTCTCATATTCATTTACATTTATAATATTATCATTGAAATTTCTAATCAATTTAGATATAGTTTCAAAATCTTTAGTTTTGTCTCTTAAAGGGATTGTATTGATTAGCATTCCCACCACTTTTTCTATATCCTTAACTGGTACCGATCTACCTGATACAGTAGTTCCAAAAACTACATCTTCAGTATCATTATATTTCTTTAATATTAAGCTATATATTGCGTAAAAAAAGGAAGATAAAGTTACATTTAATTTTTTTATTAATGTGTATATAGAATTACTTTGGTCAACATCCAAAGAAAAAGAAACCTTTTTAAAATCTTTACTTGATGATTGAATTTTATCATTATTACATGGCATTATATCAGTAACTTGATCAAAATTATAAAGATAGTTTTTCCAAAAATCTCTTGAAGCTATTCCATCTCTTTTCTTACTCCACTTTATAAAATCAACATAAGAGGATTTGGCTTTAAAAGAACAATTATCAGAGTTATATGTATCAATAAATTCCCGTAATATAATTCCTAAGCTCCAACCATCTAACAAAATATGGTGATAACTAAGAATTAGTTCAAACTCATTTCTAGAGATTTGAATAACATTAAAAAACAACGGGTTCTCCTTTATATCAATAGTTTCATTATATATTTTATCCTTTATCTCTTTAATTTTTCTCTCTTTACATTCATCATTTTCATTTACAATATTATGAATATTAATCAATAGAGGTTTACTTTTAAAGATAATTTGCACAGGCTCATTTAATTTATCCCATTTAAAAATAGAGCGTAATACTTCATTCTTCACTTGAATAGAGTATAAGGCTGATATTAAATTATCTTCATCAAAATCCCCTTTAAATTTAACAGTGAAATACTGGCAATATAATGATTGTGACTCATCAGTTATGTAATGATAAAGTAACCCTTCTTGTAAAGGAGTCAGTCCCACAATATTATCAATATTATCTTCTCTAAGAAACGTTTTTTCTTTATTGATATTAGTCATTAATAGCCACTCTCCTTAACTATACATTACAAAATTTTAGATTTAATAATATCTGCAATTTCCTTTTTAAAGTCATTTATAAAAAAATGACCCCCATTAAACAAAAAATAATCACAGGTAGAATTTGTTGCATAATTCCAATCTATTTTTTCCTTAATAAGATTATCATCTTCACCATTTAAAACAGTAATATCACAGTTTAATTTTTTCTTTTTAAAATATGAAATGTTAAATTGTGAAAGTAACTGAAAGTCTGCTTTAATTATAGGGAGAATAAATCCCAAAAAATTATCATCATCCAGTAGCTCTTTTGGAGTCCCGCCTAATTTAAGTAGCAAATCTTTCATTTCATATGGTCTCAACTTATGGTATAGTGATTCTTTTTTTGATACTACAGGGTTTTTTCTACCAGAAAGAAATAGATGGCGTGGACTTGTTAAATTGTTATCTTGTAATTTAAGAGCTAAATAGTACGCTATTAAAGCTCCTAAACTATGACCTAAAAAAGCAAATGGCATATTCTTTGATTTATATTCAATTCTAGGTAATAAATCTTCAATCACTTCATCCATATTTTTAAAAAAATCATCTTTCACTCTTTCTCCTCTTCCAGCAAATTCAAGTGGAATAAAGTCAATTTGATCGTTTAAATATTTTTCAAATCCTTTATACATTACCTTTGAAGAGCCAGCAGAAGGAAACGCAAACAAACATATAACTCCCATTTTTCCCCTCCAAAATTAATTTTCATCAACTGCGCATAAAAGGTCAATAACATTTAGATAATTAAGGGAATTTTAACATTTCTTCCTAATAATTTCAAGTATATAATACTCATTTTTAGCTAACTAATATAATACTTTTGATGTATTTTAATTACAATCAAATTTTCCGAAACAGATAAACTTATGAAAGCGTTTAATATGCTAATTGACAGGGATTATCAGTTTATAAATGAAGAAATTTTAATAATTAATCATATTCAATGAAATAATGGATAACTAGGAAGAGAAATTGACCAATGAGCAACTAAGTAAAAATTATCTGTTTCATCGTAGACTTTCAATTTCTGTCCAATTTGAATCTTATCAGGATTTCTGATGTTATTTAGAGACATAATTTCTGATAATGTCATTCCGAATTGTTGGGCAATATTGCCTAAGTTATCCCCTGATTTCACAGTAAAAATAAAAATTTGAGCAAATGTCACTGCTATTATAATATCTGAATTATTCATACCTCTTATTTAAAGATACAAATTAAAATGGTAGTTCATGATTTTCTATTTTAATGCGAAAAAATAGCCTTCAAAGAATTACAGCTGTTTAAACATCTAAGAAAGGCTGGTATTACCAAGTCTGTTGGCTTTACTTGTGCCTATCGTTTTCAATTAATATTTTGTTTAATCTTTGAAAATAAGAACTGGTATCAAGTACTACAGAGTCAGAAAGCTAATGAATGTCCAGAAAAGAATGCTGTTTATCGGTTTTTAAACCAGTCTACCTTTGCCTGGAGAAGTTTTTTATTGTTTCTTAGCGTTCATACGATTGGAAAAGTGACTAATCTAAAGAATCATTAAGTATTGATTATAGATGATTCTTCGTATGGTCGTAACCGCAGTAAATCGGTCGAATTATTAGCTCGCTATTTTGACCATGCACCCTAAAAGATGCGTTTTTATAAAGGATTTCGCATGCTTACTCTTGGCTGGTCAGATGGTGCGACGTTCATTCCAGTGGACTTTTCTTTATTTGGCTCGAAGAAAAGCCAAATTAACGGAATATCATTGAAAGTGGATAAGTGTAGCTCTGGATATAAGCGAAGAGTAGAAGCACTTCAAACTGCACCTGAACAAATACCTGATATGGCTGAACATGCCATGAATACCGGTATGGACGCTTCCTATGTGTTGATGGACTCCTGGTTCACTTATCAGCCACTGGTTAAGAGTATAAAAGACCAAGGTCTTGATGTCATTGGGATGGTTAAGAACTTAAAACAACGTTATCCCATTGATGGGAAACGTGTAAGCTTAAAGGAACTGTACCGTTTAGCGAAGCCAACGATCGAAAAGAAAGGAATTCTTCGTTCGATTCATACGACATAAGCGAATGAAGTTCCGATTAAAGTTGTCTTTTGTTTCACAATCGTAATAAAAAGCGCGAGTGGTTAGCTATTTTAAGTATAGATTGCATGCTCTGTAATCAAGAAATCATTCGTATTTATGGGATGCGCTGAAACATTGAGGTCTTTTTTAAAACAACAAAATCTCTATTGAAGATCCAAAAAGAATCCCAGGGCGCTCCTATGTGGTCTTAATTAGTCATACAACTATATTATATTGACCGATTCAGCACAGATCAACGTACCCCTAGGTAGCATGTTTTATGAGCTATGTGATGAAATGTGAAATGAATGATCTCGATTGGGCGGTAGCACTACAGCTATTAATCGCTCTTCTTGAAGATACCTTGAAAAAGAGCACAAACAAGTACAAAAATTAATCCAGAATCAACTACTGCAATGGATTGCAAGCCTGCCCAGCTATATCAGGGCATATCTACCGATTTCACTCTGCGAAAGTTGAGTTAATATATATAAAAGAGCAGATTGAAGTGTCTCTTCGTTTTTTAGATTCTGTTAAAGTTTAATGTTGATATATACTAAAAAAAGAGAGCCTCCTGTTATTTGGAAATTCTCTCTTCTTATACTAAAACGCTCGCTTGATTAAGATTATATTTGCAAATAATTATGACGCTTACTTTTCGATATTGCTGTTATTATAAGTCCTAAACTCCACTCTTTTTTTCAAAAAACCATCAATTTGCTGTTTATGGTGATTATCATGCCATTGAAATCCTGCTATATAATTAAAAATGGTATGCGGGTAACCTGAATACTTGTCGATCTCTTCTCCATTCAGTATAAATTTTGCAAAAAACTCCTTTTCACTCCTTTTTTTTAACTCAGATACAAGCCTAGTTCTTTCCTCAAGTTTTTTTTGAAGCAAATGTTGTTGGGATACGCCAGATAACGCGTATTTTGCTGCTTGCTTATTTAACGTTTCAAAATCAATACTTTCGATGACAGCGTTAAGTTTCATTCTTGGCAACGTTTCCTCTCGAATGTACCTATCCCAAAATGATATATGACTGATAGTCTCCGCTGTAGACCATTTGCCTTCTGCAATTGGCTCAAAAAAAAGATTTTCCTCAATTGTCTTCAATGAACTGACATAGAGGTTAAAATTTTCAAAATCATTAATTAGGTTTTCTGTCGTGTACATTAGTATCCTCCATTCGTTTAATATTGTCTGCTTAAACCATACCGTTATCGCAGACCTAAAGTTTTTGGTCTAAAGTAACTCTGACATTCAACAATCTCGTTTATTGAATAAGAAATGATAATTATATATTTTATCATATGTTTCTGTATCTTGTCTTAGATTTTCTTTAATAATGTAAGTGTAAAATAATCCCCACCTACTTACTCTAAATAACATGTGGGATAGTCTCTCTATCAAATGATTCGAAGGTTATGCGACGACAAAAGAGAAAAGAATGGAACCGGAAGCAAAAGTAGATGCTTGGAAAGCCAGTGGAATGAACATGGCTGCGTAAGTGTCGGAATATAGTATCAAGACACACCAGATGCATTATTTGGATTCGCAATTTAGAAAATAAAGCTTACGGAAATCAAATGTAAAGCCCAGTAATTTAAGAATAACAAGGGGAACAGTGTGGTAATGTAAACATATATATTCCATTTTTTGGTTGCAATAATTAAGATAATCTACCAATTACTTCAATTGTTCTGTCTGAGGAAGAAGAATTTTTAAAAAGTTAATTTATCAATAAATACAGTGGACGGGAGCGTACTGCCCACCTTACTTCAGTTGAATAGACGTTTTTGCCCATGCAAAAAGCACCTCCGAATAGTATTTTAATGATTATACCATTTCGAAGGTGTTTTTTATTGTCCCATTTAATTAGGTTAGTCTAAAAATAAACCTATTTTGGATGAGCATCAATTAGAACATAATGGTTACGAGTTACTGCAGGCTGCTAAAGAAAATAAGCGAGTATGGATTAAATATTTTAAAGATCATGATTTTCATGAAATTATAGGATATGTAGAACCACTTGGATTAGAGGATACCATTATCAAATGTAATAATGAAGATGGTACTACTAGTATTCATTATAAATGGCTAATACATGTCGATATGCAATAAAAATTTTATGTATCAAAACTTAAGAAATCCTTTTATAGTTGGTATTGAGGTGGTGAGTGATTTAAATCCCCCACCTCCCCTTTTTGACTATAGTTGTGAAAAACTTAATAACTCAACTTTCGCAGAGTGAAAGTTGAGTTAATTATTTATATTCTTTTATAGATGGCTATCTTTCAAGTTCACCTTCATTATTATACTTCGTATTATCTTCTTTTAAATTTCTTTCCGCATGAAAATTAAATTCATTATTATCTAGCCAATGAACACAAGTCTCTAAATCTTTAAATTCTTCAACGTAAGGTTCACTTATAGTATTGTCGATTCGTAATAAATCCCCATCTAGAAATAGGTGGGGATTTATTGACGCTTACATTTAATTAATTGCCTTGTTGCAAAAATTCTTCGGTCGAAGTGACATTGGCATACATGCCATCAAGTGCACCAATAAACGCATCATGAACCTGTTCTGCTGGGACTCTCCTTTCTTGATAAGCTAATTCCCTAGTCGCACATGCATCTTCAATGACTGTCGTTTCAAAACCAAGATCAACTGCAGCCCTAACTGTAGCATCAATACACATATGCGTCATCATACCTACAACGATTACGTTGTCTACACCTTTTTCTCTTAACCTGCTTTCTAAATCCGTCTTCAAAAAGCTGTTAGGGAAATTTTTTACGATTTTATTTTCGTGTTCTAATGGCTGAACCGTTTCATGTATTTCAGCGCCCGCTGTATTTGGAAGGAAGAATCCTAAATCCGGACTACCTGCGATATGCTGAACATGAAAAATATTATCTTTGTTGTTTTTTCTAAACCAATCAATAACTTGAACAGCGTTAGCGGCTGCCTTATCAGGGTTGCTTAGCTCCATCTTTCCATTAGGAAAATAGTCGTTTTGGATATCGACTACGATTAAAGCTGTACGCATTTTTCCACCTCATTTATGAATTTTTGTTACACTATAATCATAAATCATAGATTGATTTCTATCGATACGTTGATGAAACACATTTATATCAAATATTTTCATGGCGAAAGGAATTTATTATGAAACTTGATAACATTGATTTTCAGATCCTGCAATTGCTTTCCGAAAACTCGCGGATACAATGGAAAGACTTAGGTGAACAAATTCATATGACGGGGCAAGCAGTAGGAAACCGTATAAAAAAGCTGGAAGAAAGTGGTGTCATTCAAGCGTACTCTATCATAATAGATGAAATGAAATTAGGATTGACTTATACAGCGTTTGTCATCATTTATATGAAAACAGCAAACCATGATCCATTTTTACATTTTATTCAGGAACGAAAAGAGATAGTTGAAGCTCACCGCGTATCGGGAGAGGGATGTTATCATATGAAAGTGAAAGTGAACACGCAAGAACAATTGAATCTTTTTCTTCATGAAATACTCCATTTTGGAAACTACTCCTTATATCTATCCATACAAGGGATTAAGCAATAAATCTATTGAATAAATGTCACTTCGCTTACGCAGAGCGAGAATGATCCTATACAAGGAACATTACCAACGTCTCTCCTTCTTATAAAATCAATATACAGTGACTAACATCACTGCCGTATACTATATGTTGTGTTAAGGTGATTTGGATTAGCAAAAAGATAGTAATACGTTTAAAGGAGAGATTTGGGCATGTTCCAATCAACAAACGACATTATCGCCAAGTTTACATCGCAACAAGAAAACAAGCAAACAGATTACCTTAGGCATGAAAATAGTAATTATGTTTATTCCTTATCCCTGTTAAGGCATAATTTAACCAATCATGCAGAGGAGGAATTTCTTTTTCACCATATTCTTCCACCAACAATAAAAGAATTATATGATGAGGGCATTGTCTACGTACATGACAAGCAGCTTGCACCGTATTGTGTATCCATTAGCTGTATGGACATTGCTACAAAAGGGATACCATCACTGGCAAAAAATATGATCTCTTCCAAGCCAACGAAGCGATTTTCAACATTATTACGGCATTTTAGTAATGTGGTTACATTAATATCACAACAAGTCTCAGGCGCAGTCATGCTAGCACAACTATCAACCATTGCTGCTTCTTATTTGTTTGATGAGGAAAGTCGTGGTATGACGTACACCGATGAAGAACTCGTCGAACTGTTTCAAAGTCTTATCTGGGAACTAAATATGCCGCTTCGATCTGGGGCTCAAAGCAGCTTTTCGAATATTACATTAGAGTTCGGGAAACCTTCTGAAGAAATAAAGGATCAATATATCGTTATCGGAGGCGAGGGACGGAATATACAATATCAGGATATTCCAGCAGCTTACTTTGACCGTATCAACCAAGCTATTATTGATGTGATGAAAAACGGAACAGGTAGTGAAGGGATTCCGTTTACTTTCCCATTATTAACCGTGCAAATTGACGATGATTTTAATTACCAAAACCCATTATTTATCGAGCTATTGGATAAAATGTATCATTGGGGCGGCGTATATTTTGAGAACTTTAAACGAAAGCCGTTTGAAGATCCCTATTACAAAGCGTTAAATCCGCTCATTCAAGCCAAAGATCCGGAAGTGAGCAGAAGCCTCTGTTGCAGGTTGCAAATCAACTTGGAGACATTATCTAAAGCCGGCGGTGGTGTTTTTGGATCATCAACAGGTTCCACCGGGGCGGTGCAGGTGCTTAATTTAAATATGAATCGAGTGCTTTTGGAATTTGGACATGACTTGGATCTCGTTAAAGATAAGATACATGCGTACATGGAAGTGATGCAGGAAGCACACATGGAAAAAAGGAAGTGGATTGAACAAAACAAGGAATTATACCCAACTTTCTTCGCCTTTAATAAAAACTTGAAAAACTATTTTAATGTGTTCGCCCTTACTGGTATGCATGAAGGCCTCATCAACTTGGGGTATAAAGATGGAATCAAAGATAAAGATGGGAAAATGATTGCGCATGAATTGATGCAATACATGACAGAGATTGTAAATGCATTTATCGTGCGCGATAAAGTGGCATGCGGAATTGAGTATGCCCCTGCTGAAAACGCCGCCATCAAACTTGCACGCCATGATCTGAAATGGGCAAAAGCCAGAAATCGGGATATCTTTGTACAAGGAGAAGGAGAAAACCCATACTTGACCAGCGGCTGCATGACACCTTATTCAGAAGAAGACTTCCTGGAACAACTGGAAAACAGTGCTGAATTCCAAGGCTATGCTACATCCGGTAGTGTCTTACATCATTTCCTCGAGGAAAAAATAAAACCCGAAAATATAGCAACCTATTTGGATAATATTTTTGAAAAACCGATTAATTATATTACATTGACTCCAACCATTACGTCTTGTATGAGTTGTGGCCAGAAAATTGTTGCGAAAGATGCCAAAAGTATTCAGCATTGCCCTGTCTGTGAATCTAAAGACATTGCAACGTTCAGTAGGGTTATTGGTTATTTGAAAATGATTTCCAGGAACAACATCCAGATAGATGATAAAGGGTATTATGAAGGCAAATATAATTTCTGGTCGAAAGCACGAAGACATGATTGGGCCATGAGGAACCGATTAAATGAAGACTCATTGAAGGAGGTTGTTCACCGCTAATTAGCGGTGAACCCATCACCATGAAACTATACAATACCTTTATTCGGACATTTACCGACTTACCTAATCATACGACCTTATTGATTCATTCATTGTCCGGCTGTCCCCTTCATTGCTTCGGCTGTCACAATTATGATGAGATTGTCGCGAACACACCGAAGACGTATAAGACCCCAGATGATTTGTATGATTATTTGGAGAAAAGCGGGTTTTTATTTGATGCTATTATGTTCAGCGGCGGTGAATTTCTGATTAACCCATTCGATGACGTGCGTGATCTATTGCAAGAAGTGCGCGCCCGTTTTGATGGAAAGCTAATTGTAACAACGTGTGGCATGTATTATCAAAAGTTGGATACCTTATACGAAGAAAACCTCGTTGATGGTGTCCATATCGACATGAAGCTGCCCTACCATATGTTAGATGTAAAAGATGATGCGCAAATTTATAAAGATATTATGGGAATCACACCAAATCAAAAACTTGTGGCGCAATTAATCGCAAGTGTTGATACAGTGATTAAGCATAACACCATCTTCGATCAAGTTCGAACAGTAAGATATCCATTACTGGATGAGGCATTTTTTACAGCGATTCGCCAGTTTGTAGAAGAAAGAAAAGCCCATCATAATAGCATTGTTCCTTACTTTCTCAATGAGTTTGTTTCTCCAGGGCTTTCATCATAAACGCATCCTTCATTTGTTCGTTTAAACGGCGCACGCTTATATAGGCTGTTTGCATACACTGTTTTTGGGGTGAGAAAATGCCAAGAGTACAATACAATAATTCAGACGTTGCCTTAATGGCAAGAATGATGCGAGCGGAAGCCGAGGGCGAAGGAAAACAAGGAATGATGTACGTCGGAAATGTCATTGTTAATCGTAGCATAGCAGATTGTTTAGACTTTGCCGATGTAAGATCCATTCGGGATGTCATTTATCAGGTTCAAGGAGGAAATTATTCATTTGAAGCTGTCCAAAAAGGGAATGTATTTTATCAACGAGCACGAAATGCTGAGAAAAGATTAGCAGAAAAGAATTTGAATTTTTGGAGAGAACACCCGGCGAAATATGCCCTTTGGTATTTCAATCCATATGCTCCATGCCCTCCAACATGGTACGGTCAACCTTTTTCGGGACAATATAAAAATCATTGCTATTATGAGCCGGCTCCCGGGACGTGTGAAAGTGTTTATTAAGCTATGTGAATCCTGAAAAAAGGATGCGAAATGGACTCGCGTTTAGATGAATAACGTACGTTTTAGATAACAATCCAAAATGATTCAAAGCCCTTCGACAAACAGGTTTTATGCGCTATATATCGAAGGGCTTTTTTTGTTCAAAATAGACATGGATATTGATTCAACTAAATTTGTGTAACATTTATTGTTTTAGAGCTTAATTAGTGGGTATTTTTGACAATCTTAACTTATCCCTTAAATAAAAGACGATTTGCACGACAATAGCAATACTAAGCAGAACGGCGATAATAATACTTAAATGCTTCAAATCCGAGGAGAATCCCCAGAGCTGCGTGACTAAAGATAAAAGCACTACATCTGTAAAATCATGTTCTTATTGATGATAACCAAAAGTTCTTTCCATTACTTGTAGTAAGAACTTTTTATCATCATGCGTTAATAAATACTCGTTATAGTACAGATCTTCATTATCATGTAACAAAGCATATAAATCCTGGCTTTTATTAACCTGATCAATGGTAACCAAACGTTCAGCAACCGTCTCATAGCTATAGTCGGCATACCCTGCCTTTTCCATTAATTGCATGTATGGAACGTTTAAGCCTTTAGCTAGTTTCTTTATGATCGTTGGTGTAGGTTTTGTGTTTTTCCCCGTCTCAATTTGTGATAGGTATGGATGCGACATTTCAGATCGCCTAGCAGCTTCCCTTAAAGAAATATTTTTGCTTTTTCTTATTTCTCTTATATAGCTTCCAAAGTCCATGGTATACCCTCTTTTTTTCATTTGTTTCTTCATTTTACTGTATATTGGTTTATATAGCAAACAGTTTTTGTTTTTTGGTTGACATTACAACCATTCATGTTTATACTTACATTAAATATATCGCAGAGGAAGGTGAAATTGTTTTAACATGGAAAGTATGAGCTTTCATACGAATAAAGCTTAACCCGTCCCTATTTGCTTACATCATATGGGGTTATATTTTACTCCTTTTGGTTGATATATCAACCAATAGACGAATGTAAGGTTATGCAAACATTACCAGCGTAGAAAAGCAACCATTTTAAAAAGGAGAGGTGTATTCATGGAAAAGTACCGGGACCTTGCGTTTGAATTGGATAGTCAACTGATACAAATTAAATCAGAAACCGAAATTGCCTATGGGGCGTTAGAATTTTTGAAGGAATTTGTTGAAAAAATGCAATTTCATTCGGATGCTGCATCTTTCATGATGAAAGAAGGTATAATGCAAAGGAAGCTAAAATCATTAATCATGTTGCTGGATTATTCCATCGTAAATATTAGTGATATTGAGGAAGAGGCGATTAGCAACCTACAACCTATTTTTGAATATTTTCGTGATCAGAATGAACGGGATCATTAAATCAACACATAAAGAAAAAATGGAGATAAGCTTTTTACTAGTTTTCCAAATTGAAATAGTGTATAGCTAAATTTGTTTCTCAAGTAAGTCGAGACAAGAGAATCCGTGCATACCTGGCACACGAACAAGCAGCCCATGTTACCTTCCTACATGGGCTGCTTGTTGTTATAAATATCTTCCTGTCACAGATGATTGATTCGCCTTTATGTCATTTGGTGTTCCTTCCGCAATAATATGCCCTCCCTTGACACCACCTTCTGGGCCAAGATCAACAACCCAATCACTCGCATGAATCATATGAATATTATGCTCTACCATCATAATGGTGTTTCCCTTATCAATTAACCGATTAAATAATTCTAACAAATAGTGAATGTCATAAGGGTGCAGACCTGTTGATGGTTCGTCTACTAAGAACAGACTCTTTTGCTTTGTTTTCTTTCGTAAGGAAGTTGATAGCTTTAACCGTTGCCCTTCCCCACCGGATAATGTTGTAAGGGATTGACCAAGTTTTAAATAACCCAAGCCAATTTCAGTTAATAGATGAAGTACGTGATGGATTTTCGTTTCATCATAAAAAATATCTAATGCTTCTTCAATAGTGCACTCCAGGCAATCATTTATATTATAATCATTGTACGTGATATGAAGGATGCTTTCTTTAAAACGCTTGCCTTTACACGTTGGGCAGACAACTTCCATATCATTAAAAAATAACATGTTACTCATGACATAGCCAAGCCCTTCACAAGTCTCGCAACGCCCGCCGCTCGTATTGAATGAAAAATGTTTCGCTGTAAGACCTTGTGCAATGCTTTCTTCAAGTTTGGCGAAAACATTTCGAATGTCCGTGAATACATTCGTATAGGTTGCCACATTGGAGCGTTTCATCTTGGTAATGGTTGCTTGATTCATAGATATGATTTCATCAAATTGCTCCAATCCAGCAACATTGCTAGCTTGCTCTCCTACCACATCAAAGATAAGTGACGACTTCCCTGATCCTGAAACACCTGTTATACTTACAAGAGATTCGGTTGGCATCGTTACACTTACAGAGGCAAGATTGTGACGTGTGGCTTGTTCAACATGAATTGGCGTTTCCCCAGCTTGTCTAACGTTTCGCTTAGGTTGGCTGCTAGTTGAAATATAGTCTTTGGTCAGCGATTCTTCGTTATTTTTCAGGTCCTCTAATGTTCCTGTACCAATTAATCGGCCACCGAACCGGCCAGCTTTAGGCCCAATTTCAATAACATAGTCAGCTTCTCTCATAACATCTGTATTATGTTCAATCACAAGAACGGTGTTCCCTTTATCTCGCAGTTTTTTCATGATATCGATGATTCCCTCCGTATCTTTGGCATGAAGGCTAGCTGTTGGTTCATCGATAATATAAACAACATCCGTTAAGTCTGAATCTAAGATGGCAGATAATCGTATCCGCTGACTTTCTCCACCAGATAAGGTATTTGTCCCGCGTTCCAACGTAAGATAGCCTAGACCTAAACGTTTGATACGTTTCAATTTTGTTTCTATATCACGAATATAGACATCAACAGAAGAAAGTTCCTCACTGGTGAAGTTGGATCTACAGGCATTGACCCATTCTAATAATTGCTCTAAATCCAATGTGGCAATATCTGTGATGGAACGATCCATTACTTTAACGTGACGACTTGGTTCGGTGAGTTTCGTACCATTACAGCCGGGGCACGTATCACTATAAAAAAAGATAGATTCTTTCCCCATATCGCCGTTTTTTTCTTGATATTTCCGCCAAAGATTTGTCATGACACCTTCGAATTTACCTTCACTTACTGTTTTTGGCTCTTTTTTATCTGTAAGCCTTCGTACTTCTTCACTGCTTGTACCATAACAAAGTAAAGCAAATTGTAACGCATGATAATGTTTAAGGGGTGTATGTTGTTCCATTGGCACATCGTAATAGTTCATTGCTCTTTTGATATTATCGACTTGATACTCAAAATAACGACCGCTATCCCCCATGATGTTACTGCGCCGTTTTCTATAGACAATTCCATATTGAATAATATGGCTTTATTAATTTGAACAATTTTACCCAGTCCTTTACATTGTGGGCAAGCACCCTCCATGGTGTTGTACGAAAAATGGCTTCGTGTGAATTTTTTATACTTATGATCACAATGTGGACAAATTTGAAAAACGGTAAAATATCCATCTCTATGTTCGGTTTCTTCCATAGCCTGAATGGGATTGACGTTTTTCTTACAGTTTGGACATGGATGGACACCAAGTTTCTCATAAATCATACGCAAACTCGTGTACATCGCAGTTTTCGTTCCGACTGTCGAACGAGGATTTGATGACGTTTCTTTCTGCTTTATACCTATTGCTGGGGAAATCCCATTGATATGAGCAACATTTGCCTTTTCTACACCTTGGATCCCCATTGCCTCTATATATTGTCGTTGAGATTCTTTGTAGAGAATATCGTGTGCAAGCGTAGACTTACCTGATCCAGAAACTCCAGTTATCACACTCAATTGACGTTTTGGGATTTTCACGCTAACGTCTTTTAAGTTGTGTTCATTCGCATGTGCAATATGTATCCATTCTGTCATCACGGGCGCCCTCCTTTTTTTAACGGACATAACATTATACATGTGATAGCGAATGTATGCAACTCCATATTTCTATAGCAGTATAATTGATCTGGAAGTAATTACACGTCATTAATATGCATAAAAGCAGCGTTCTTTACAGATCGAAACATATTCGCTATCATTACGGTAGCATTATTAAAGGGGGAATTAAAAATGACTAAAAAAATTGCCGTAATTGTAACCGACATGGTAGAAGAAATAGAATTAACAGATCCTGTCAAAGCTTATAAAGATGCTGGTCATACAGTGGAAATTATTAGTGATGAAGCAGGCAAAACCATTAAAGGTAAAAATGGAGATGAACTTAAAGCAGATAAAGGAATTGAAGAAGTGAATGCAAGCGACTATGATGCATTATTAGTTCCTGGTGGATTCTCTCCTGACCTACTCCGTATTAATCCAAAAAATGGTGACTTCGCAAAAGCATTTATGGAAGCGAAAAAACCAGTATTTGCCATCTGTCACGGTCCTCAGTTCTTAGTAGAGACAGACGCATTAAAAGGCAAAGAATTAACAAGCTTTGTTTCTGTGCGAAAAGACTTAGAGAATGCAGGAGCTGTCGTTAAAGATGAGGAAGTGGTTGTCGATGGTAATCTTGTGACAAGCAGAACGCCAGATGACCTACCTGCTTTCAATCGTGAAGCACTAGAATTACTGAAATAATTTGCTTAAATGGTAGACGGTATCTAGTTATCAACAATAGATATCGTCTACGTTTATATATCGTAATAAAAATAGCTACTAATGAGAAATTCAATGTCATCCAATGCTATCTGTAATCCGACAGCATGCTCCCATCTTCCATCCCTACTTGGATAAAAAATCTTTACGTTGAAGAAAAAAAAGCCTCTTACCTTTTTACTGGGTAAAAGCCTTTTGCACTCCATTGATTCGCCGCTGTTCAACCTTGCCTTCTCCTGCATATTCTAAGTTTCAAAATGTTTTTTCCATATTGGGAATCACATATTTTAATTCCATGATACAGACCTCTTTTCTTGTTTTAGTTTTTAATTCATGGTTCATAATTAGACATAAAGGGAGTAGGAGGGGAACGAGGGCTAAACGTCTGCATGATTCATCACTTCTTATGCGTTTTGAAAACGATAATCTACTCGTCCATAAATTACACACCAAAATACAACCATTGTTTCACCTTGTTTATCACGCACCAATTTTCCATGAAGAAAAAATGGATAATCTTCAATTTCAACCTCATTCATAATGAAATGATCTTCAATCCATTCCAAGACCTTATCTTCGTATATTTCCTGTTCATTCATAGACATCATGGGGCGTTCTCCTTTTCATTTAATTTTGGTTACAACAACTGTCTGTTTCAAAATAATTACATAAAAAATAGACACCTCGATTTGAAGTGTCTATCTATTTCATATTTAATGTTCATAAAGGAAGTATCTTTTATTGTTCTTCACTTTCCTAAGATATTTCATCGTATCAAGATTCATCCCAAAGTAGTAATTAAGTGGTAAAAAGGATTGTTTTATCCTTGAAAAGCATTTGTAAATCCAGTGTTTATACGGATAATCTGATTTTTACACTTTTTTCACATTAAAATCCGCCTTCAAATCTGTTACCATTTTGCTTGGAAGAGGTCTTTTTTATCTAATTGATTTTTTAATTTATTTGCTTCATTTAAAAATACATTTTCTACATACAAATGTACCCCTCCCAACTTTTGGTAAAATAAGCAACAAACGCTTAACATTTCATTGTCAATAATAATTTAATCATATCAACTTTTTTTATGAGAATATCTTCATTTTTATTATATCATCGTTCAAGTTCTATATCGTTTCGGATTCCAGTTCGTTGACGTATAAACGAAATAAGTTACGTCCATTTCACTGCATAGTTCGGCGTATAGGCATCCATTTTCTCCAGTAACGCGTTGGGATCCGAATCAATAAGTAGCATTTGTCGATAATCCTCATTCATAAATCCTTGCTCAATCGTGTGATCTAACATCGCTATTAATGGATCGAAAAAATGGTTGACGTTGAGTAACCCACAGGGCTTAGCGTGATAACCGAGTTGCGCCCAGGTAAAGACTTCAAACCATTCTTCTAGTGTTCCTGCACCTCCAGGCAGAGCGACAAATCCATCCGCTAAGTCCGCCATTTTCGATTTGCGCTCGTGCATGGTTTCAACGACATGAAGCTGGGTTAATTGCTCATGCGCGATTTCCACATTCTTTAGCTTTTGCGGGATCACGCCTACGACACTACCCCCATGATGTAACGATGTGTTAGCCAATGCACCCATACATCCAACTTGGGCTCCACCATAAATCAACGTCTTATTTTTGTTAGCTAACGCTTCTCCAAACGTTTCTGCATTTTCTATATAAATATCATCTGTACCTGCACTTGAACCACAGAATACAGTCAGATTTTTGATTTCCATTGTGCTCACACCTTCTTTTTAAAAAATACGCAACACTCGTGTTTTCGTTTATTTTTATACCCCTGTTCAAGGGAGGCTTAACTTGGCCGTCCTTCCGCCATCCACTGTATAGACTTGCCCCGTGATAAATCCAGCTTCATCGGCGGCGAGAAAGGCAACGAGCGCTGCTACCTCTTCAGGGGTACCTGTCCTGGCTACAGGATGGATGCGACCAATGTCGCGTCGAAACGCCGCTGCATCAGATGCGCTTTCGATAAAATCAAGATTCAGATCGGTGTCGATCCAACCGGGTGCTACCGCATTGCAACGAATACCTTCTTGGCCGTGATCCACCGCAACCGAACGGGTCAGCCCATGAAGCCCGGCCTTGGAGGCGGCGTAGGCTGCATGATCAGGGTTGGCCGCTAACCCTTCCGTCGATCCAGTATTGACGATGCTGCCTTGCGTCTTGCGCAGGTAAGGCAGCGCTGCGCGAATCAACAGAAAAGGAGCCGTCAGATTCACGTTGAGGTTACGTTGCCAATCCTCAGGGCTCATTTCTTCGATACTGGCTTCCATCATCATTCCCGCGTTGTTAACTAGCACATCAAGTCGACCTGTTCGGGCAATGACTTCTGCAACGATCCGCTCCGGTGCATGCGGGTCGGAAAAGTCTGCCGTTATCCAGTCAAATTCCTCGTCCTCGCCACGCTGAGCAGTGATCACGGTCGCTCCTTCGGCATGCAACCGGCGGGAAATGGCTCGTCCAATCCCTGAACGCCCGCCTGTCACCAGCGCCACTTTGTTCTCAAAACGCTTCATTTGATTTGTCATTATCATATACCCCCTTTACCTTTATTTACTTTTTTTCAGCAAAAGTGTCAAGGAAAATATAATTCCTTGACACTTTTAATAATAAAACCGCACACCACCTCTAAAGACAACAGAGTTAAAACACGCATTTATAAAGTTCAAATAATCATATCATTTAAAAAATGGGTATATCAACTCGTCAACAAAATCCTTCAGTTTACAAGTTACTTCGATCAAATCATTGGAAAGATGTCTGGTTCTATTTTCTTTCCTTTTCATTGCATTAATTCCATGTTTATCTCTATACTAACTCTACATCTACCCATTTTCGTATACTATTGATAAACCATAATTTTGTGCATCTTTTTAAATCAGATACATATAGTGTTTTTTCATGAATTTTGTTTTGCTTGATTAACCTTTCACGAAATGTACCAGCTAGTAATCCACAATCCACAGGTGGTGTCCATAATTTACCATCTTTTTCTAGAACAACATTTCCAGTGGTGAATTCCGTCAATTCTCCTGCTTCATTCCAAAGTAAAACTTCAGATGCGTTTTTCTTTTGGAATGGAGAATAGACTTCTCTATTTGTCGTTTTATGGTATAAAAATGGATTGTTCTGATCAACGGCTTCATCAGCAAGAATAACTTTTAAAGGTGCCTTTGATTGAGTTATCTGTTGCCCTTCGATTGTCATTTCTCCGCTTTTATCTAATAAAAAACGAACCTTTATCAGACCATGACCATTTTGCTCGGCAAAGTCATCCAATGTCTTCTGAATGTCCTCCAAGTGAAATTGGAAGTCAAAGTACTTTGCTGATTTTTTCAGACGATGAAGATGTTCTTCCATTAAGAAATAGTCACCTTCGTTTAAAAGAAAACTCTCCAGTAGTTGAAATTCTGGTCTATTTTCCTCAAGGACACTGGATTTTGCTAGGATTTCATGGTATTCATTTTGTGAAGTAGAGTCCCATGTAATACCACCTCCAACACCATAAGTTGCTTTCCCTGTCTCTTGCTCGATGACTACAGTTCTGATGGGTACATTAAAAATGGCTTCTTTCTCCGGAGTTATATAACCAATTGCTCCACAATACACATCTCGTGGTATTGTTTCCAAATCTGCAATAAATTTCATCGTATTAACCTTAGGCGCACCCGTAATCGATCCACATGGAAACAAGGCCTTAAAAACATCTACAAAGTCGGTGTCATCTGTAAGCGTAGCTGTTACCGTTGATGTCATTTGATGAACTGTCGGATAACGCTCCACTTCAAATAATTTGGGGACATTTACGGATCCCGTTTCAGCAATCATACCTAAATCATTCCGCAACAAATCAACAATCATAAGATTTTCTGATCGATTTTTTTCGGAATGATAAAGCCAATTCGCGTTTACCTCATCCTCTTCATATGTTTTTCCTCTTTTGATTGTACCCTTCATCGGTCGGGTAGTAATTCTATTTCCATCTAAATGAAAAAACAATTCTGGTGATGCAGACAAAATAGAATGATCTCCGGTATTTATATAAGCACAGTAATTAGAATCCTGTCCTCTTTTCATTTGTTCAAACAAACTACTATCATCCCCACCAAATTCAGAATGAAGGCGGATCGTATAGTTTATCTGATATGTATCTCCATTTTCTATGAATTCCTTAATAGAATTAATCGAAGTACGATACTCATCAAGACTTACATTCGGTTTCCATTTTGATAGGTTATGAGAACCAGTGCTTTTGAGAAACTTCAATTCTGGTTCTTCAAAAATACCAAACCATAATAATGGCATCGTACTACCATCTCTAATCTGATATGCGGAATCAAAAGCAGCAGCGCTTTCATAAGAAAGAAATCCAGCTGCATAATATCCACTATTTACAGCATCCTGTACAAGTTGAAAACTCGGCAATACATCTTCCATCGTATAAGCTGCGATCACCTTTAATAGCTTTTGAAACGTAAGTGGTTTAATTTCACCCGTTGAAGAGGCAAATTCAAATGATAATAAAGCTTCTTTTCCCTTAAATGACATATGAATGTTCCTTTGCATTTTTTATAAAGAAGTTTTCTAGCATTTCTAATCCTTTTTCTGTCAAAATTGATTCTGGATGGAACTGAACTCCTTCCACATTATACTGCTTATGTCGTATTCCCATTATTTCTCCATCTTCACTTCTTGCCGTGATTTCTAAGCATTCGGGAAGTCCATGATTGTCCACAACTAAGGAATGATATCTTGTCGCCTGGATGGGGGATTTAATGTCACGAAAAATAGAGCAATTATTATGGGTGATTCGAGAAGTTTTTCCATGCATTGGTTTATTTGCTTTCCTAATCCTCCCACCAAATGCTTGTGCGATAATCTGCTGTCCTAAGCAGACACCTAATATAGGTATTTCTTGGTGAAATCTTTTTACAACATCTAAGCAAATATCTGCATCATCAGGGTTACCAGGGCCAGGAGAAATAAGGATATATTCTGGTTCCATCTCTTTAATATTTTCTAATGAAACGTGGTTATTACGAATAACAATAACATCTTTACCAATTTTTTGAATGTATTGGACCAAATTAAACGTAAAAGAATCATAGTTATCGATTACTAAAATCATGTTCTATATACGCCCCCTCCCCGAAAATAAATTATAAAACATGATATCTTTTAGAAGACCAGTTCCGGCTTACTCTGAAATATAAGACAGATCATCTTCATTGGGGATATTAATCACATGTTTTTCAACATAGAGCTAATGCCAATGTTCCTTTTCAGAATTACTGGTAACGGTTACAACGTTGATGATCGCCCCAATACCTTTCAAGTTTTAAGGGCTTTCTCACCCAAAAGGGCTTTTTAGCTAATCGTTTTCATTTCTTTCCCCTTGAAATAGTACTTAACACTAAGTTAATTTAATGCTATCTATGTTGTCAACTTTTTTTGACAACAATGTTCACAATAAAATAACTTTCAAAATGCTTTTAAGTTTATTCCGGAATGCTTCTAATAATTTGAGACGTAATTGGTGGAGTCGTTCGATAGATTATCCAAGTTCCAGTTGATGTTCATAATCTTTTGCTGGAAGTGATATGATTTGCGTTCCAGAATTATTGAACTTCTGCTTTCTGTTTATGGCAGAATAAAATTACATAATTCGGCAGCGTAAAAATACTCAACTGCCGATGTAATAAAAGAGCCTTGCCAGTACGTCATATAAAGCAACCTTGAAGAGTAAATCTTTTAGTATATCATTTTTCAATGTTAACCACTATTAAACACAGAAAGACCTATTGATAGTGCAAAACCAATCAGTATCAAACCCAATGTGTTATCGAACCATTGCTTATAAACAAAATAAAATCTTCTAAATTTCATATTAGAGATAAAGAACGCGAAAATAGCATAGAATAGAAAAACAATTAGGATAACGATAAAACCATATAACCAGCTCATATATATGGGTGTACTTGTATGAATAAGTTGAGAAAAAACACTTAAAAAGAAAAGGGCTGAGTTTGGATTTAATAAGTTACACATAAACCCTTCGGAAAAGCTATTTTTAATCGAATGATTTTTTGCTGGTTTTCCTTCTGTTGGTTCATTTACAACTTTAGATTGGCCTCTAATTGTTTTCCAGCCTAACCAAACTAAATACAATGCACCCAATACTTTTATCGTATTAAGTAAAGAAGGAAACATTTCGATCAATATGGCAAATCCTAAAATTGTATATGCAATGTGAATGATTAAAGCAGTTGCGACTCCTAATGATGTAGCAACACCTTGGCTTCTTCCAGATTGTAAGCTATTTTTAATCAGTAGAATCAGATCGGGACCCGGTAATAGAGCTGACATAATTCCAACGATAAATGCGTTAGTTACGGCCATTAGGCGCACCTCCTATTATATAACATTCCTAGAATATAACATCTTGTAGATGTCTTAGCAATAGCGTTTGTATATAAAAGGGATAGGCTACTTCCAAAGAAACATCGAGTCCAATTCTGTTTTGCATCAAACGATATGTTCTTCTTATCCACTGGACAGAAAAACGAACATCACGTAGACTGAAAAGCAAAATCTTTTCTGCTTTCATGCGGGGTAACCTTTAAAGGAGCTGAGATCATTTGCTAAATCATGAAAACACTGTATTTGTGTTAGTTGACGTGCAGGGAAAGCTATCCAAAATTGTCCATGATAGTGAAAGGGTCATTGGGAACCTATCAACATTGATACAAGGACTGGACATTCTTCATATTCCAATCCTTTGGCTTGAACAATATCCTGAAGGTTTAGGAAAAACCAATGAAGCATTATCAACGTATTTAACAGGAGCAGGACTTGAAGCCATCCATAAAATCACGTTCAATGCAGCCAAAAACCAAACATTTATGGATGCTTTGGAAACAACGAAACGATCGCAAATCTTAATAGCAGGGATTGAAACGCATATTTGCGTATATCAAACAGCAGCCGGCCTGAAATCATGGGGATATGAGGTGGAGGTTGTGGCAGATGCTGTCTCCTCTCGCACCAATTGTAATAAAGAAATTGGACTACAAAAAATGCGAGAATTAGGCATTTTAACCTCCAGTGTAGAAATGGCATTATATGAATTAATGGAAACAGCCGACGGACAGCATTTTAAAGACATCTTGCCGTTACTGAAATAATCGGGGTAAAAAATAATCGTTATCCATGCAATTGAAGTTTTGTGGTATAGCTTTCAATTGTTGTACATACAATGAATCACTGTTATTTGTTTCACCAAGCATTTGACTGTGAAACGGCAGTAGTTGAACACTTTTGTTTTGCCCCAGCCTCAGGATCTTATCTATACAACTCTATAACATTCTGCTATACTAAATTTCGTAAAGCTAACATAAAAAGAGCACGAAAGATGTATATTTATCGATGTCTAAATGCTGGCCAGCACATGAATTTAGGTCAGACGGATCTACAATATGGACCACAATCTATGAAACTTTTATGATATTATTAGTGATTCTATCGCTTACCACGATGATGTTTAGCCGACTTCACACTTTTTCCTATATGCATCACATCATCTGGTTCATCATTGTGATCGATGTCAGTATCCGATTTTTTAAAACATCAAACAACGTACATAAGCCTATTTTAAAAACCACAAACAACTCATTGCGCTATATCACCATATCGCTCAATTCTAACATGTTTAAATAAAAACCCAATCAAAGGAGAGAGAAAACATCATGTTATTTTTTAGCACTGCTGTAACCATTATTATCATCCTCGCCGTTCTGGCTTTAGCTGTATTCCTTTTCTTTAAATGGCGATTTAAACTTGCTTCCTCCAATGAAGCACTTATTATCACCGGGACCCGGCTTGGCGATCCCGAAAAGGATAATCGCATTTACAAAGATAATGAAGGACGCTATATGAAGGTCGTCCGAGGGGGCGGACACCGGCTTAAAATGTTCCAAAACTCCACGAAAGTCGATTTAAAATCTTTCCAACTGGAAATTGAAACACCAAAAGTCTATACATCACAAGGTGTCGGTGTATATGGGAAAGCCGTCGCCAGCATCAAAGTAGCGGACACCTTGCAAGGCATTGTGCGCTACGCCGAGCAATTTCTAGGTAAGAAAGACAGCGAAATTCACGATGAGGTAAGTAACGTCCTCAGCTCCAATTTACGTGCGATTCTTTCTAAGCTATCCGTTGAACAAATCAACCAGGACCGGGAAAGTTTCAACAGCCAAGTCACGGGAATCGCCCAAGATCAATTGGATCGTATGGGTTTTGTAATCACATCTTTCGGTCTCGCTGACATTTGGGACGATGATAACTATCTGGAGAACTTAGGACGACCACAGACGGCTAGTGTCAAGAAAACCGCCGACATTGCCGAGGCGGAGAACAAACGCGAAACGGAGATCAAGCAAGCCGAAGTCAACGAGGCGGTCTCCAAAGAACAATACCAGCGTGAAATGAATGTCGCTGACTCCAGGAAGGAAAAAGACATCAAAGAATCCCGCATCGCCGCTGAAACACAACAAGAGAAGGCAAAAGCGGATGCGTCCTACGACATGGAAATGGAAGACCGTCAACTCGAAGTGAAAAAACGTAAACTCGATATTCGGGAACAGGATAAAGAAATGGAACTACGCCTCGCCCGAAGAGAACGCGAAAACGAAGTGGAAATGGAAAGCAAGCAGGTCGAAGTTCGGAAACAACAGGCCGAAGCAGATTATCTTAGCGAAGTACGACAGGCACAAGCAAATGCGGAAGCACGTAAACAGGAGGGTCAAGCGGAGGCTCAAGTCATTCGAGATAAGAGTGAAGCTGAAGTAGAAGCACTGAGAAACCGTTCTGAAGCTATGAATAAATATCGTGAAGTTGTCTTAATGGAGAAAATGATGAATATGATGCCAGAGTTTGCTCGTGCCGTCAGCGAATCCATGGCTAACGTTGAGTCCATTCGTATCATGGACAGCGGTAATGGCGGACAACTTGAATCACTTCCCAAATCCGTCACCAATATGGTTGCCGGTTTACAGGAAAGTCTCGGACAAATGACTGGTTTCGATTTAGAAGGAATGCTAAATAACATATCCGGAAAGACCCAAAATCAATCATCGACACTAGCAGAGGCAAACATCACACCAGCAGATCAACATGAAGAAAATACGACATCACAGGAAAATGAAAAACCGGGGCAATATCGCGATGCAGACGAATCCGATAACCCGGAAACAAAACCGCATGATGAGGAGAACAGCGAACCCGAAATATCCGACGAACAAAGCATCTGGAGTACCATCGAAGAAAACTTTCCAGACGCATCAGACGAAACAAAGGAAGAAATAAAAGAACGATTACGCGGTGTCACACCAAGCGATGCAAAAAACATGATTGACCGTTTCCGAAACGAGAAAAAATAAACATCACATGATCTAAAGCGAATCATCCCCGGATGGTTCGCTTTTTTCATTGCATAAGAAATTATAACATTTTGAGGGTAATGTGTTTCGCATGAAAGTTCATGTTCAAAAAACTAAGCGAATGCGAAAAGGGCCAGGCATAACCTGCCAGTGACCCTTTTTATTGATTCTCTGATTTACAATTAAACAAGTAAATATGAACCCGCTTCTCAGACGGTACCTGCTTCCGCTGCATGAACCCCGTGGCGGTAATAGTCTTTATGTTCCGGCTTCATTGGTCGTTGTCCTCGGATAATGTCTGCTGCTTTTTCTGCCAACATCAACACAGGCGCATGGATATTTCCATTCGTCGTATGTGGCATAGCAGATGCATCGACGACGCGGACATTGTCCAGCCCATGTACTTTCATGGTCAATGGATCAACCACGGCCATCGGATCAGAAGCGGGCCCCATTTTTGCCGTGCAAGATGGGTGAAGTGCCGTTTCTGCATCTCTTGCTACCCACTCCAGAATTTCCTCATCGGTTTGAACCGAGGAACCAGGTGAAATTTCACCAGTACTGTAAGGGGCTAACGCTGGCTGAGAAAGAATATCACGCGAAACTTTAATTGCTTCTATCCACTCCCGTCTATCTTCTTCGGTAGACAGATAGTTAAAAACAATACTAGGATGCTGAAAAGGATCACGTGAACGTATCTTCAGCCTTCCTCTGGAGTTGGAATACATGGGTCCAACATGTACTTGAAAGCCATGATCCGTCTCCGCTTTTTGCCCATCATATCGAACAGCAAGCGGTAGGAAGTGAAACATCAAATTCGGATAATCTACATCTTCATTCGAACGGACGAATCCGCCACCTTCAAAATGGTTCGATGCTGCCGGCCCAGTACGTCCAAGTAGCCATTGTAAACCGATCCAAGGCATTTTTGCTTTATTTAAACTAGGTTGTTCGGAAACGGGCTTCGGACAAGCGTGTTGAATATATACTTCGAGATGGTCTTCAAGGTTTTCACCTACACCCGGCAAATCAACGACCGGATTAATGTCAAGTGATCGCAAATGATCAGCGTCCCCTACACCGGATAATTGTAGTAACTGTGGTGTATTGAATGCTCCACCAGCAAGAATCACTTCGCCTGCATTAACATGATAGGTTTTTCCATTCTTTTGGTATGTCACGCCATCTGCCCTCGTACCATTAAAATTAATATTGGTGACAAATGCACGCGTCTCCACGTTTAGATTTTTACGTCGCATTGCTGGGCGTAAATAGGCGCGTGAAGCAGAAACCCGTCTTCCATTATGCACTTGGCTGTCAAATGGGCCAAACCCTTCTTGACGAAAGCCATTTACATCAGGGGTTCGATTATAACCAGCCTCAACAGCCGCATCGAAAAAAGCTTGAAATAAAGGATTCTTTGCCGGCCCTCGCTTTAATTTAATGGGCCCATGATGGCCGCGGTATTCATCAGATGAATCTGCGCCAAAGGTCCTCTCCAGTCGTTTAAAATATGGAAGACAATGGGCAAAGTCCCAGCTTTCCATACCTGGTTCAGATCCCCACCGATCATAGTCCTTCGGGTTGCCACGCTGATATATCATGCCATTGATGGAGCTCGATCCTCCAAGAACTTTTCCCCTGGCATGTGCGACCTGCCGTCCACTCATATAAGGCTCCTCATCGCTTTCATAGATCCAGTCATAGAAACGATTGCCTGACGGGAACATCAACGCTGCCGGCATTTGAATAAACAAATCCCAAAAATAATCACTACGCCCCGCCTCCAGAACAAGAACGCTGCAATTTTTATCTATACTTAGACGGTTTCCGAGTACAGAACCTGCACTGCCACCGCCAACGATTACATAATCGTATGGTTGACTCATCTGAAATACCTCCTTAAAAATAGTAGAATAAAATACAGGATATTAGAAAACTTGGTTGTCACTAACCTTTTGGGTGACAACCTTAGTTGCCCTTATGCAGTAAGAAAGTATTTTATTTTCTTATCTGCCAAAGGAATTTGGAAAACACTCATCTAAAAAGTTCTCATCACTAGTGACATAGATTGATAGAATTCCCATTTAGAATGATCATTTATTATTAAATTTATTAAATATATTTTTAACAAATGAAGTAAAAAATTTAGTTAAACCAATGAATAGGTTCAGGTTGTTTGTTACGATAAATATGTTTAACTTCAGTGTATTCTTCCAGCCCTTCATGACCAAGTTCACGGCCAATGCCTGATTGTTTATAACCACCCCAAGGCGCTTGCGCGAAATAAGGATGGAAATCATTGATCCAAACGGTACCCAAACGCAATCGTGCTGTGACAAAATCAGCCTTATCCAAATCTTGCGTCCAGACAGCGCCAGCCAAACCATAAATCGTATCATTCGCTAATTTGACAGCTTCCTCTTTGGATGAAAAGGTTTCTACGGTTAATACTGGTCCGAATACTTCTTCTTGGACAATGCGCATATCGTTTGTACAGTTTGTAAAAATGGTAGGTAAATAGAAAAAGCCGTTTTGCAATTCAGGATCATCCGGACGCTGTCCGCCGGCAGCTAATGTAGCACCTTCGTTTTGACCGATATCCACATACTGTTCCACTTTTGCACGGTGCTGGGCAGAAATGAGTGGGCCACTCTGTGTGCTTTCATCAAAACCATTCCCCAATTTGATGCGTTTCGTTCGCTCAACAAGTGCCTCCACAAATTCATCGTGAATGCTTTCCTCAACCAGAAGTCTGGCTCCTGCAGAACAAACTTGGCCAGCGTGGAAAAATACAGCATTTAAGGCCTGATCAACCGCTGTTTCAAAATCGGCATCGGCAAAAACGATATTTGGATTCTTGCCACCAAGTTCGAGTGCTATTTTTTTCACATTATGGCTAGCTGCTTGCATGATTGTCTTACCGGTCTCAATGCCACCGGTAAATGAAATTAAATCAACATCAAGACTTGCAGCTAGTTCGGCACCTGTTGATGCCCCGGGACCAAGCACTAAGTTGGCGACACCTTTTGGAATGCCAACCTCTTCGATGAGTTGAAAGACTTTCACCGTTGTTAACGGTGTGATCTCACTCGGTTTCACAATAATGGTGTTCCCTGCTGCCAATGCAGGTGCAATCTTCCACGCAGCTTGCAATAAAGGATAATTCCATGGTGTGATTTGGCCACAAACGCCAACAGGCTCGCGAACAACTTTACTTTCACTGTCCGGCATCGGTGATTGAATGACTTCACCACCATTTTTATCCGCCAAGCCACCAAAATAAAGAAACACATTAGCGATGTCTGCCATATCATCGCGACTTTCTTGGACTGTTTTACCTGTATCCAACGTCTCCAATTCAGCCAGTTCTTCTAAGTCTCGACGAATCAAATGCCCTATACTGTAAACGAATTCCCCGCGAACACTAGCCGGTAATGTACTCCAGCTGTCTTCATCAAAAGCCAGCCTTGCTGCTTGAATGGCTTCTCGCGTATCTTCTTCATTTCCCTCTGCAGCAGTTGCAATAATTTCTTGATTGTAAGGGTTAATGATATCTCGTGTTTCACCGGATTTGGCATTTACCCACTCCCCATTTATATACATGCGTTGTAAATTCAAACCATCCATCACTCCTTTAGGGTAATTAAATTGTTAAATTTGTTAAATAAAAATTTAATATTATTAATAAAACTATCTTACCAGTACTTTTATTCCCTTGTCAAACTCCTGAAAAAAAATGAAAAAGTTGTACACCGATAAGACAATGCAAAAGCAAGCAAAATTATATTTTCGGATTTGACAAAATATAATCTTTCGTTATCCTGTTATGTAGAATTAAACATTTAAAATTTATTGAATGTATTAACTTCATTTAATAAAAGGAGGCTAAAATTCATAATGTAAAACAAAATAGCTAATAGCACTTTTGGCAAGAGTGTGTTGCTCAGATCGATAGTTGCCAAAATTTTAATAAGAAAGGTGTATAACAATTAATGCGTTTTCGCAAAATAATTCAATTAACTTTATTTATGATTACACTTTTTGCACTAGCAGCTTGCGGTTCAACTAGTGAAAGTGATGGTTCGAGTAGTACAACGGGCGAAACAAACGAAAACGAAGGAGCAATCACAATTGGGCAGATTAATTGGCCTGAAAATATTGCCGTAACGAATATGTGGAAGGCTATTTTGGAAGATGAGGGTTATGACGTGGAGTTACAACTCATTGAGATGGGTCCCCAAATGTCCGCTGTAGCTGAAGGTGATTTAGATGTAGCACCGGAAGTCTGGTTACCAGTGCAAGATAAGAATTATTATGAACAGTATAAAGACGAAGCTAATTTCTTCGAAGAGCCTTGGTATGATAATGGGAAAGTTGGATTGGCCGTTCCGGCGTTTATGGAAGATATAAATAGCATTGAGGATTTAAATGAAAACAAAGATACATTTGAGGGCGAAATAATTGGATTTGAGCCTGGGGCAGGAACCATGTTAACAACAGAGGAAATGATGGAAGAATACAATCTTGATTATGAATTAGTGGAGAGCAGTGAAGCAGCGATGATTACCTCCGTTATAGATGCAGCTGAAACGCAAGAACCTATTGTTGCACCGCTATGGAAACCACATTATGTGTTCTCTGAAGTAGATTTAAAGTTTTTGGAGGATCCTAATCAATCCTTTGGTGAAGTCGAAGAAATTTTTATGGCAACCCGCGAAGGATTTGACGCAGACTTTGAAGAAGTTAGTGAATGGCTGACAAACTTTAAATTGGACGACGACCAGCTTGGTGAATTAATGATTGATGTTCAAGATAATGAAGACAACCCTATGGAAGGCGCAGAAAAATGGGTAGAAGAAAACCAAGATCTCATTGACGGATGGATGGAATAAACGTAAGGGAAAGAGGCAACGTTAATAGGCGTTCGTCTCTTTCCCTTTTTGCGTTTGGACGTCTTGGGAAATTTAAGTTGCATCTATATCCTATTCATTATAAAATAAAATTAACATTTAATACATTATGAATAAATTTAAGCACAAAAGATGTTTCATGCTCCTATTGTTATTAGAAAACTTGGTTGTCACCAAGCTTTTGGGTGACAACCTTAGTTACACTTATGGAGTAAGAAAGTATTTTATACTTTCTTATCTGCCAAAAAAGAGGTGCCATAATGGAAGGAAATCGGAATAATTTTAATGACGAAAAAGCCAAAGAAAAAATCGGCCAAGCTGAAGGTCTAATGGTTAATACGTTTTCAGAAACGATGGACTTTTATGGTGTTACGCCTTCAGTTGGTCGCCTGTATGGGATGATGTACTTTAAACATCAGCCAATTACACTGGATGAGATGAAAGAAGCACTCGGCATGAGCAAACCAAGCATGAGTACATCTGTTAGAAAGCTTCAAGATATCGGTATCGTTCAAAAAGTATGGCAAAAAGGATCAAGAAAAGATTCATTCATGGCTGAGAAAAATTTCTTTAATTATTTTTCTCATTTCTTTGGCATGAAATGGGAACGGGAAGTAAGTATGTTTATGGTTAGTATTCGAAAAGCCCAGGAACAACTAAATGAAGTGATTGAAGATAAGGAAACAGATGAAGCATTACGAGAAAGAGCTAAGCTGGATTACCAACAGCTTGATGAAGCCATGGTCTATTATCATTGGCTGGAAAAGCTCATGAAACTCACAAAATCCGGCGAAATCTATAATTATATACCCGTGGAAGAGGCAGATGAATAGGTGGTGCCTGTCACTTCCCGTTTTTTGTCGAATAATGATGTCTGAATAATTCGGGGGCGGTTCTCAACTTTGTAGGAGAACTGCTCTTTTTTTCCGTTTGTGGAACGGAAAAAATACAGATCAGGCCATCTCGCGTCGGCCTCTTTCAGCTCTGTGACTCCTTAATATTATTATCAAGTGACAACATTGAAAGGTATTTGTTAGGTAAATCGATGTTGACTTTTGAATTTATCTTTTATAATTGAATTTATTCTAATTATAAAGGATGATTTGTGATGAAAAAATTACTTATTGTAAGTATGGGATTTGCCATATGTTTATTGTCTGCGTGTTCGCTAGAGTCACTGCAAACAATTGGTTCGACTAAATATTATGTGGAAATTGATGATGATGGTGAGGAATATACAGAGTCGAATAATACCAGATATGAGTATAATTTGATGGGTTTTGATGAGGATGGAGAGGAAAAAGAGCTCTCTTTCACAGCTGGGCATCAATTAAAACAAGGTGCTTATTTAAAGGTGCATTACAAAAAAGATGAAGTAATTACCTATGAAGAGGTGGATGCTGACGACGTCCCTAAAAAGGCACAGGAGTTATTGGGAGAGAAAAATTAAGATTGATCCCATGGAGTTTATATGGAGAATAGCACCTGAAAATGGATGTTTGACTATGCTATTTTGATAGCCAAAATTTCAGATGTGCGACCTGGACAAACAGGCGCGATTGTTTCATAAATCAAGCCTCATCTCTCGTTCAAACGAAAAAGAGATGAGGCTTGATTTGCGTACTGTACGTGTAAAATAACATTAAATGTAATATATAAATCGTTTAAAATGATTGTTTCGATCAGAATAATTCATTTTACTGATTTATAATATTATTATAGAATTTAAGTATTGCAATAATAAATAAGAAAGAAGGTTGACCATTATGAAAGTCTTATTAATCGGGGCTACCGGGCTTTTAGGAAATGCTGTAATGAAAGAATTAGAAGAAAAACACGACATTATTCAAGCAGCACGGCACAACACTGATGTCAAAGTAGACATTACGAAACCTGATAGCATTAAGAGGATGTTTGAACAGGTCGGAAAAGTTGATGCAGTGATCAGTGCAACAGGAGATGCCCATTTTGGGCCGCTGGAAGAAATCACGCCAGAATTAAATGAAACAACCATCGAAAGCAAATTAAAGGGACAAGTCAATCTTGTATTACTTGGCATGGATTATGTGAATGATGGTGGAAGCTTCACCTTAACAACCGGAGTCATCATGGATGAACCCATCTATCAAGGTGCATCCTCTGCAATGGCAAATGGAGCTGTAAAAGCCTTTACAAAATCCGCAGCAACCGAAGCACCCAGAGGAATACGAATCAATAGCGTCAGTCCATCGGTGTTTCAGGAATCGCCAGAAGGGCTTCAAGCGTTCTTTCCAGGGTTTGAAGCCGTTCCACTAAGCAAAGTAGCATTGGCTTTTCGAAAAAGTGTAGAAGGTGTACAAACCGGGCAAAGTTATGAAATTTACTAAAGTAACCCTTCTTCATGAAGCAAATTATGAGAATGGGTTATCCGAGAGAATAAAAAAATACTAAAAAACTCCAATCCCAATTTCCTTATGTTACCAAGGAAATTGGGATTGGAATTCAACAATATGAGCCTCTTAAAATGTGTTCGCGCACAAAATTTTCTGTAATGTTAGCATTGGTTCAATGAATATTATTTGATATTCTAAGAAGTTCTAACAAGAAGTGTCAGCATCAGCTCTCCACCTATCAACAGCCTTTTGCACAAAATCTTTAATCCCGCTATCATGCAAATTTACTGATCTTTTTATGCGTACACACCCTTTTCCATAATCTAATCCGCTCAGCAGCCCCTTGGCATTTTCTATTTTCTCAATCGCACCTACATATAGACTCACATAAGATTTTTGAGCGTTCAAATGAAACAATTTAGAGGAATCATTTCCATAACAAAGCATTTTGTACTGGATGCCCTCCTCGAGTTCAGGCGCATTTTTTAAAATAAATTGTCTTACCATTAATAGCTTCTCTTTTCTCCAGTCATCGTCTAGTAATTCCATATATTCCTCTGGCGTTTTAGCTTCATATTGCATGTTAGCCTCCATAAAATCTTTTTATATTTATCTTATCATTTTTACCGTGATTGCTTCATCCAGAAAATAACCCCATTTCATAAAAGAGACAATTAATAAGCTATATACCTTAAAAACTAGTCCCTGCATATTTACGATGCCTGAACTGACCTGAACCTGCCTATAAATTATAATCCAGTTTCATCGCGTAATCAGGAAACATTAACAATGCAGGGTTGGCATAATATAATTGCACATTTTCAATTTCATTGTTGGAAATCTCGAGGTAAATATCTCCGGTTAATGTTTCACCTGATTCGACATTGGCATCTGCCGATTGGTGAACGTCAATCCAGTTACCATCTAAAGAAAAATCTATACTGTGCGTTATTTCCTCATCATCTATCATAGGTGTTGGAACCCCTTTTGTGATTTCTATTTCTTCGTTTAACGTATTTTCAAATTCCGTATTCAAAACCAAAAAGGAACTGTCATCCATGCTAGGATTGAGGCCTTCCGCCTCTTCTTCTATAGTAATATCATTAATAGTTACTTCTAAATAACCATTGTCCCCGTGATCAACCGGATAAATAGCTTCTCCTAAATCGTAGACACCGATTTTATCTTTTCGTTCTGATTGCGGTGTGTGGAAGATAATTTCCGGAATATCTTGTGTCAAATTCCAAAGCAACGCTGATGTGTATTGATCTTCCTCCCTGGAAGCAACGGCGCCTACCAAGTCTAACTCTTCCTCTGGTTCAAGCTGATGATTAAAGGATTCTAAGTAATCTGTGAAATTGTCATTTTCAGGATACGTTACATCTATTTCCGTGTTCGCTGCTGTATAGGTAGGCAAAAGATCTCCTAATCCAATCTGCGTATCGCTCATGTTTTTCACCGTATAATCAACAAATGTAACATTAGCGTCGTCTTCCGGAGAACTCACTTTTTCTTCAATAAATGCCTCATGGTCATCACCGGGCTCTGTCCATATATCATGAACGGTGATTTCTGCTTCGGCATCCGCATAATACGCCGTCATTTCAAATGTTTCCCCAACTTCATGATACAGTTCTTCCGTTGATTCATCTTCCTCCCCATTCTCAT
The DNA here is from genome assembly GCF_019837165.1 of Virgibacillus sp. NKC19-3. NCBI lineage: Bacteria > Bacillati > Bacillota > Bacilli > Caryophanales > Bacillaceae > Virgibacillus > Virgibacillus saliphilus. The sequence goes on along the minus strand of NZ_JAGYHC010000001.1, from coordinate 954,472 downwards.
CATCATTCTCACCATTTGCTTCGCCTGCTGTTTCTTGCGTCTCGTCCGGATCCTCTGTTTGTGTGTTGTTATCATCATTACTTCCGCACGCACTTACAACAAGCAAACATGCGAAAAGAACAACGAACATCGTTTTCTTCAAATTATAACACTCCTAACCTTTCATTTTTTTACTCAAGCTTCCTAGCATGTGACGCATGCATTACTCGCCATCTCGTACATCTTCCATTAACCAACTATAAACATAACTCTCATCCACCGTTGCCAATGATTCTTGATCAAAACCTTGTGTGTAATCCGCGTATTCTGTTGTAAACCGTAAACCAATGTATTCCACATCATCCTCTAATGGAATATACGGGCTTAAAACCACTTCTTCCCCTGGCTGTAGTTCTTGATACGTTACCGCTCCTTCTGCTTCACGCGCATAAGCCGTTGTTGATTGAACGTCATCTCCCTCTTCCGGTTTTTTGTACAACAGATCAATATATGACTTCGCATCCATGATCATCGGGTATTCTCTATCATTTTTTACTTGCATTTCCACTTGCATGAATGTGGAGCAATCCCGATTCTCTCCGCAATAATCTTCTGCCGATTCACCATTTATGGATGAAACATCTTCCGCGCCAAGCAATGTTACCTTTAAACCACGCATATCATATTCCTTTCCAACCTGAGCGTGACGCTCTCGATTATCCACAAAAGGCATGAGGTATGCTCCCTTTGGAATAATCATATGTTCATCGTGTGCGATAGTATCTAGGTCCATTTGTGATTCATCTAAATTTTCCCAATTTTCCCCATATTCATCACGGTCCAGCGTCAATTCATAGACAGGAAAAAGGGTATAATCTTCCTCCCCAGCTGCACTTTTGTATGGATAATACCAACTTAGATTTATTTGATCAACGTCGACCGTATCATATGTAAATAAAAAATCCAGGATTTTCTTTGTGCGCTTCATGGCACTTACATATGTATCATCATAATCTTCTCCAAGTTCCCCAATCAAACTTAGTTTGACCGAGCGTCCAGTAGCATCGTCCTCATACCGGATCGCATTGGTTGTATTATAAAAACGTGTTAAGTTTCCATCGGTTTCCTCTAAACCTACGGTGTGCTGGCCATCTTCTATATCTGCGCTAATATTGGACCTGTAACCAAATTCCTCTACAATGTAACGACCTGTATCACGTACAATCCCGTCTACGTGACCAGCCTCATAAAAAATATCATCAGGAACACTTTGATTTGATGTTTCTTGCGATTGATTTTCTTCTTGCTGATTACTGTTGCTATCATCGTTTGATGCCGCTCCATCATCTCCACATGCAGTCAATAAACAAAGCAAAAAAATCATACCAGTAACAAGTATTATATTCCTCATCCGTTCTCCTCCCCCATTTTCACATTCAGCAAAACCATCTTTCATTATTACAAACCTTTTCATGATTTGCAATGCTCGATAAATATTTAGGTTGATTTCATTCCACAATCTGGACTGTTGGCGGAACAATCCTTTTTAACAAAGACCTTTTCGTTTTATAAAGAAGTTGGTTGAACACTATCAGCGTAATTGACCAAAGTGGCTATGGAAATGATTTATAGGAAGAAACCACCCTCGCGTGTTCAGAAGAACAAATCAAAACGTTGTACGTAAATTCAATATAATTATATTTATAATGGACGACCTTACATTCTGGACGGTATAATAAAAGCAGAAAGTTACTCAGAACAATTGAAAGGAATAGGTTTATGGCTAAAAATGACACACGTTCTAAAATTCTCAAGTCAGCAGCACATATTGTACAATCAGATGGCATATTGAATTTAACACTCGAAGCTACAGCAGAGAAGGCCGGCGTAAGTAAGGGAGGACTTTTATATCACTTTCCGTCTAAAGATGCCTTAGTCGCCGGTATGGTACAAGATCCCATGCAAAGTTATATCAATAATATCGAAAAGAACGTTGATCAGGATACGGTACAGCATCAGAGAGGAAGATGGACACGTTCGTTCATCAAAGGAACATTCGGGCAAAGAAATCCGGATAAAGACATGGACGCTGGACTAATGGCGGCGGCTACCATCAATCGAGATTTATTGAAGCCTGTTCAAGATGCTTATGAACATTGGCAGGATCATATTGACAACGATGGCCTCGATCCCATTAATGCCACGATTTTAAGACTGGCCGTGGATGGTCTTTGGTTTTCCGAAATTTTTGATTTGGCTCCATTAGAAGAAAATCGCCGTCAACAAGTTCTAGAAAGGCTCCTTCAGTTAACAAAAGAGGACCAAAGATAGAGCAGGAAAGTATTATCTTCTTACTGCTATAGTGAGATAAATAATGAGAAGAATAAATCCGAAAGCCAACAAGTTTTTATGTATGCTTGTCGTCCATTATTGTACTATAATTTTCTTTCTATTTAGGGACTGCTGAACAAACAAAAACTCACGAATCATAAGGAATCTTCTTTTGTTATTTTGGGATAAGATATATGTTATTCAGCAGTCCCTAATGGAGTGAGGAACAGCTCCCCCTATTTTGCTAAGAATCCTTTTGCCTTACCGCGATAAAGCTGAACGCCCACCATCTATCGTATATTGACTTCCCGTGATATATTGACTTTCATCCGAAGCTAGAAATAATATTAAATATGCTAATTCCATTGTTTTAGCATAGCGACCAAATGGAATAGCATCATCCGTTACAGAGGTAGAGACTCCTTTAGCTACATATTCCTTTTCAAGTTCATGCATCATTCTTGTATCCACACCAGTAGGCTGAATGCTATTTACTCTCACTTTATCATTAGCGACTTCCAAGGCTGCTGTTTTTGTAAGACCTACCACACCATGCTTGGAAGCAACATATGCACTTAAACCTCCATCACCAGACCATCCAGCGTCTGAAGATGTATTAATGACACTTCCAAATTTTTGTTCTTGCATAACTGGCAATACATGTTTAAGCCCGAGAAAAGAACCAATGAGATTGACATCGATTACTTTTTTGAACACATCAAGATCATAATCGGTTGTTTCATTAACATCTCCCTCTATACCAGCATTATTAAAGAACACATCAATCCTGCCCCACTTGTCTAACACTGTTTGCACATAACTTTTCACTTCCTTTTCTTTCGTAACATCAGCTGTAATAGCAATAATATCTCCATATGGCTTTAATGCTTCTACGGTTGACGTTAAAGCTTCGTTGGACAAATCCACGATCGCAACTTTAGCTCCTTCTTGTAAGAAGAGTTGAGCCGTCTCCTTACCAATATTTCCTACCCCTCCGGTAATAATAGCAACCTTATCTACTAATCTATTCACATGAACAGCCTCCTTTTGTTATTAAGTTATCATTTCCATCATCAATGGGTGCCTTAATCTATTTCTATGCAACAAACCAAACGATGTCAGTTGTCGTTTTTCATTTCGTCAATCTTATCTTGGTTATCGTCAATCCAATCCTGTGCTACCTCTTCAGGGTTTTCTCCATTGTCAATCTTAATAATCATATCTTCGATGTCATCAATGGGGATACGCCAGTTTCTTAAAAATGCATAAGCTTCAGGTGCATTGTCTTTCAATTCTTGATTAGCAAGAACATGAATCGTAGAGGGCGTTAAAACCTCTGGAGCATTTTTATTTGTTAATAATTTTATATCAAGCAAATGAAACATGCTATGTGGGCGCCATCCAAACAGTACAACAGGTTCCTCTTTTTCAATTTTTGATTTAGCCGCTGCCAACATAGCCGCTTCGGAGGAATTCGTCATTTCCATGTCCAGGTCATATATATCGATAAGCTTTGGGATCTCTTCGACTGTCGGGTCGCTTTCTTCAATTGCCAAGACCTCATTATTTACGATGTCTTCTTTCCCCTTTAAATCATCAACATCATTGACATCCTCCATATATTTGGGGACTGCGATTCCTCTTGCTGCATCATCATAACTTGTAGATACAACATCTATGGAATCGGAAAACTCATCTAGATAGGGTTTGTGTTGTGGATCCCAGTAATCCATAAATATATCAACATCCCCTTTTGACAGCCCTGCCATCGTAACGCCAAGATCAGCCTCCGTGCCTTCTACTTCATAACCCATATCTTTTAATACGATTTTCACTATTTCCGTTGCTGGAACAGTACTTGTCCATGGTGTTATGCCTAATGTTAATGTTGGTTTGTCCCCTTTTTCATTGTCTGTTCCATTGCTACTTGCAGTTGTATCTGAACCACCACCTGATTCACAACCGTACATAGCGATGAATAAGAAAATTGTTATGAAAATAACAGTTTTCTTCATGTATAAACCTCCCTAAGTTCACTTTTTTGTTTATCAGCCTCGCAATCTTTCGTAGTTTCTGCAGAACGTAGTATTTGTTCATAGATTGCGTGTGCAATCGCTTTAATAGTTCCGATAGACTATCTACTTCTGAGCACCTGTATCTCCTCTATTTATGGTGCCCGAAGATGTAATTCTTGACGTGCTTCTTGTGGCGTCATCATATCGGACCCAAAAGCCTGTACAATGCCTACTGCCTTATCAACGAGTTGTTCATTTGTAGCAAGTTGTCCCTTTTTCAGATAAAGATTATCTTCTAATCCTACACGAATATGACCTCCTTGTAGAACGGATTCGGCCACTATCGGCATTTGCATGCGACCAATGCCAAATGCGGCCCACTTGCCATTATTCGGTATTCGGCTTTTCATATAGGATAATGTTTCAGCGTCAGCTGCTGCCCCCCATGGTATACCGAGGCAGAATTGATACAAAGGATCACCGTCAATGAGACCTTCTTCTATTAGTTGATTAGCAAAATGAACCTGTCCCGTATCAAAACATTCTAATTCCGGTTTTACGCCACTTTCTTGCACAAGTTTTGCTTGTTTTCGCAACCAGTCCGCTGGGTTCACGTACAGCATATTTCCAAAATTGATACTTCCACAGTCAAGGGTGCACAATTCTGGAAGTAATTTTCTAATTGGCTCATGACGTTCTTCTGGTGTTTGAATATCTGTGCCAGTACCTCCTTTTGTCGGATCTTCTTCACATGGGATCCAATCACCGCCACCTCCGGATGTTATATTAATAATGACATCCGTTTCAGACTCACGGATTCGTTCTACTGTTTCCTGAAACAAATTGACATCATGACTCAACCTACCTGTTCGCTGGTCACGCACATGAAGATGCACAATGGTTGCTCCTGCTTTTGCTGCTTTGATAGCTGAACCAGCAATCTCTTTCGGTGTTACAGGTACATGCGGACTTTTTTCAGTCGTGTCTCCCGCTCCTGTAATAGCACATGATAAAATAACTTTTTTATTCAACTTACCACCTCCTATTTGTTGTTTAAGTACAAGCTTGACATTTTGGTGTTCCCTCATTTTTATTAAGAATGCCTAAACGGTCTTAGCTCTTCGGTGGTTCAGAGCCAAAACCGTTTAGCATTATTGTTTTCACTGTCTACTTGACTACGAACAAATCTCGCTTGAAACACTTTCTCCCATAGATAGATCGGTCTGCCATCAACATGCATGATGTTACATCATATGTGATTTTAATCCCTTCTTGGTTCGGCTGGTAACTCTTTTCCAAGCCAATCGCGATAAAAGGTTTCTAAGTACGGCAAAAAATCAAAAACGATTGGATATCCCGGCGCAGCTGCTTCCACTTCCAATAACCTAGCACACCCCGGGCATATAAACTCACGAATTTCCATCCATTCCGGATCATAGCTGTGACGTCCGGGATAAATTTCAGCAACTGCTTCTTCATCATTACGAACGTTGATTACAGCATGCAGCTTCCAATTGTGCGTATAGTGACCAAACTCGTAACCACAGCTGCATTTGACAACTCGTTCACCTTGTGGCTCACTTTTCTTGGCAACAATATACAAATGTTCACCGATTGGTAATAGAATCGGGTCATTAAATACCACCCGTTCCTGAAGAATATCAATGTACTTAAAAAACCGATCATCGTCTTTATACTGGCTCATCATTGACTTCGTCGACTGCCAGGGTAGCTGACCATCTATTAAGTCACGAATGACCTCGTGATCATAGCTTGCCATCATTATCACTCCTCTCACATTGTAAAATCATCGGGCAAATTCCAGAATTCACGGAACTCTGTCGCAAAGTGGTTAGAAATGCTCATGGTGTCCTGATACATCTTACGCACCTCGGTAACAAAGTCTCCTTCCAACACTCGCTCTCGCTCGGATTCAATCCAATCCTCAACGGGCATAGCCTTACTCAAACGAGATTTTCTGACTTCCTCCCGTCGAGCTTCTGTTGCTGTTTTATTGACGCTCCATGTATTGCGCTTCTCGTCATACTCCAGCACTACAGCATGAGCTCTTTGGGCAATTTCTGCCGTCACATAACCATTTTCCACATCCCGAACTACTTCCAGCGGATCACGTTCGATGGGGTCACCATAACCTCCACCACCATTGTACGAATGAGCAAATAGGTCGCCAGATTGCAACGGTCTGTCTATATGCGGGCCTTCCACTTCTTTCTGGTCTCCCTCGACCAATCGCTCTAAATCAGTTATATGTGGATCATTACCTAACGAGTGAGGCAACGGTTTTTGTTCCTCAATCAACTGTTTCATATTACTGTTTCGCACGGTAAAGTGTCGATGGGCGGTCGGTGCCGGATAACCACCACACATCCCAGCATTATCAAACACACGACTGGAATGTTCAGACGTAGCGATCGTCACTTCATCTGTATTATGCACAAGCCACAGGGAAGTGAAGGATGTACCACCACGGTTGCGACCAACTCCGCCTGAATCAGCTGCAATGCTTCGCCCTAGGTAGAGCATCGGTATGCCTTGTTCCCACACTTCCATATTGCCCATGTCAGATTCAGGATTCCAGCCAACATACCCGTTATCAATCCCGTCTTTAATACCAAGGGCTCCACTTCCAGCGGCGGAACACTCAAACATAGCCATGCCAAATTGACTACCATATTGGCTTTGTCCACCCATTTCAACCATTGGACTGTTTACTTGTCCTACAAACGCTTCTTCTTTGAAACCACGGCTTACAAACCCCCGACTGATCAAGCGTTGAAAAATACCAAATGCCGGTAGAAGTAGTGCCCAAGATGTAGCCGTTGCCACCGTATGACGATCAGGGTTTGTCCAAGTTCCCGATGGTAAATTCATATCTGTAGCCAGCCAAGCTCCATCATTCACCTTACCTTCAAAGTTCATCGACTGCGTCAGCGTAACAAACAAACCGCCGTCCATTCCGGCTGGTGTACAATTCATCGAGTGATAGCCCCAAGAACCGGTACCTTCAAAATCCAAGTGCATTTGTCCATCTCCACCCACATCCAATTCAAGCGGGATGGAATATAACAAATTTTCATCACCTAAGGGCAAGATCCCTGGCTTACCTTCCGTAAGATGACCATAAAATGTATGCCCTCTGTAGCGACCAGGCACCATAAGCTGCTTCACCCGCGAAAGTTGCGAACGGCGACCTTCTTCAATGAATTCCCGTGTAGCCCGCTTGAAGTAATCCAAGCCTACTTCATCAATCAGTTCTTTTACCTGATCCCTTAATTCAAGATTCGCTGCTAACTTCGCCTTGTCATCAAACATCCAATAGATAGGCATACGCAGATTGCGTTCCAACCGGATCAAATAATCTCGGCGGAGTTCATCGTTTTCTCCTACCTTTTCGGCGCACACAAACAAGCCTTCGGTAAAACGTTCTTGAGCTAGATATACGTCACCACCTGGTGTGATACCGCCGACTTCTAATTCATGAGCGACTGTACCAGCCCAACCGACCAACTCATCATTATGGAAGATCGGTACAACAACCATCACATCCGGTACTTGCACGGTACCGATGAAAGCGTCATTGTTCGCGAAAACGTCACCGGGACAAATACCTGGAGACTCTTCGTACCCATTTTGAATCATCCATTTGATGAATCGACTCATTGTGTGAACATGAACCATAATACCGGTGGAAAGGCTAATAGCGTCACCCTCTGGTGTATATAGCGCTACGACCATTTCCCCTACTTCTCGCACACCGGGCGAAGCTGAAATACTGCGTGCCATTTCTCTTGCTGCTATGGTCATCGAACGAAGCTTGGTATGCAAGCTTTCATAGCGCAGCGGATCATCTTCACGGTATGTTAAAGCTGTTATACCGGCATAACAGCCTGTTTCTCGAAACTTACGATCGTTCTCGAGCAACTGTTCCTTGAATGTCATTGTTTTGTTTTCAACTGCTTCATTCATACGGATCCTCCTTTTAGTTAGATTGAACCTACAATACGTAACTTGCTGATTTTTGCGTTTGACCTCCGTGTTCGTAATGCAGAATTGTCCATTCATCTACACGAACCCGGTCTCCGGCTGGAATAACCAAGGTTGTCGCCGGGTGTTCCACAATAGCTGGCCCGTTAAGCTCGTTTCCCGGCTTCAGCATGTCCATTTCCCAAAGTTGCGCCTCATGCCAAGTGCGATTATAATACATTGATCGCTTCCCTTTGCTAGCCTTGGAGTCAGGCTCCCGAGATCCTAAGGGGCGACGTGATAGCTCTGGTTTCACTTTTTCCACACGCGCATTTAATCCGAGTTCCATAATGGTGAAACCAGCTGTTCCATAACCAGACACACTGCGGTTAATCGTTTCATACAGCGTTTCAAATGCCTGTGTAAGTTCATCTAAATCCTCATTTGACTCTAACTTTGTCGCCGGTGCTGCAACTTCAACATCTTCCAGTTGACCCGTGTAGCGCATCATAGCGAATGGCTCACAAATAACAGCGTCCGCGTTATGTCCTTCAGAGGCCAACTCCGTGCGTGCATGGGCATCAAGTTCGCTCCAAATATTATTAATCTGCCGGCGCACCTCGTCTCGGTCCTTATCTGAGGCATCAGATCCGATCATGATATGGACGGATTGGCTGTGCCGATGCAAATAATCTGCCGTTGTGCAACCAAAAGCTGAAAAGGCTGCCGCAAATGGGAATGTCATAATCCCTTTAAAACCTAGTCCACGACTATACTCGGCCATATGAAGCGGTCCAGATCCACCATAAGCCATCAAATGGTACTCACTTGGATCCACGCCACGAGTAGAAATAATGGATTCAATGGAAGACTTCGCTTCCATTTCGAGCATATTTACCATTCCTTCTGCTGCTTCGTATACATCAACCCCCAGAGGGTCGGCAACTTTCTCCTTTAAGACCTGCTTTGCCTTTTCAACATTGAGTCGGACTTTGCCTCCAAGAAAGTTATCCGGATTCAAGCGACCCATGATCGCATCGCAGTCAGCAATCGTTGGCTCTGTGCCTCCCATATCCATCGCTACCGGGCCAGGCACCGATCCAGCGCTTTCAGGTCCAAGACTGACCTTATGCGTGTATGGATCCACCTTGACAATGGTACCCCCACCGGCGCCAATCGTATCCATTGCTAAGGTCGGCAAATTCAGTTTAAAACGTGCCAAAGTTGGCTCATCTTCAATAGGAACTTTGCCACGAGTAATGGCTCCGATATCAAAGCTCGTGCCTCCCATATCACTGACAATGACCGAGTCAGTACCAATTAACTCACCAACATGTCTGGCTCCTAAAAGTCCTCCGACCGGACCGGAAATCATCGTCTCGTGAAGACGAGGATAACGCACATCGGCGAGCCCCCCATAGGAGAGCATCGTTTGCATACTGTGCGGGAAACCATGTTGCTTAGCGGCTGCTTCGACGCCCAGCAACTGCTCACGTCCTCTGGCCGTCGCATAAGCCTCAATGAGCGTGCTGTTTAGTCGGGACTGTTCACGAATAATTGGACGAACCTGATGGCTAAAGTAAATGGGGATATCGACGTCCTGCTCCGCCAACACGCTTCGAGCAGCTTCCCCAATTTTTAATTCGTGTTCTGGATTAACGTGCCCGTACATGCAACAGATACATAATGCCTCGATATCCTGCTCCAAGAGCTCCTTCACTCCATTGACTGCCTCATGCTCATAAGCAGGGATAACAACCTGACCGAACTGATCAATACGCTCGGTCACACCGCGTACCCGGCTGAGTGGTACGAGCGGGTCAGGATGAGCGTGAGTGACCGCATGTAAGCGATCTTCATAGGAATAACCAGACCATGATTGCAGCCCTCTTCCCATAAGTACCGCATCTTCCATACCGCGTGTTACGATAAGACCAATACGCTTTCCTGTTCTGGACAACAACGTATTCAGCATACCCGTACCTGAATAGAGAACGACTGCCAATTCTTCAAATGTTTGATTCATATCCAAGTTCCAGATATTGGTAGCGTCACGTGTTGATTCAATAAATCCTTCTGATTCGTAATTAGGTGTAGTCGGCGCCTTACCGACAGCGAAGTTTCCTTCTTTATCCACGAGAATCGTATCGGTCATCGTGCCACCGGCATCGATACCGAGCACAAGTGGTGATGTCTGTTTCATTACACATCTCCTCCTCATCGTTTTTTAGGTTAAATCTGTTTCAAGGAGAACTCGGATCCATTAGATATAATCTTGTCCCCCTTTTGTTGTGCTCTCTATAATTAGGTTAACCGTCCAGACGGTTTGTTGTCAATGCTAAAAAATGAATTTTTCTAAAAAATGATCTATATGAAAGATTTATTTTCTTGAAAAAACCTTGTCGTATTGCTAATTCTAATGCAGTACGAGCCATGCATCACTTTTTCATCAATGACGCTTTTTCACTCCATTTCCTTTTTCCTTTAAATTCCTGATCATTGTAAGGTTCGGATGTAGGTAATTTAGAATTTTTTACTAAAGTTGCTTTTTCCTGCCCAAAATCTTCTTTGACAGATTTTATAAAAGAGATCGTCATCAACACAAAAACCAAAATCATCGGCACACCTACAATAACGGAAGACAATTGAACTGCCTCCAACCCACCGATAGCCAGTATGATAATCCCAACTCCTCCAAGAATAAATGCCCAAAATAATCGATGAATACGAGGCGGTTGCCCCATTCTATCTAATTTTTTACTCGCAACAGATGATAGAATCAATGAAGCAGTATCAAACGTTGTTGCAGAGAATATTAAATAGGCTATTACTAGTAGTGGTATGATAATCGTACTAAGAGGCAATGTATTAATAACTGCCATGATTACTCCCGTTTGACCACTATCAGCCATAATGGTATCTACAGGAATCACGTTAGATAATTGAACGTTCAATGCGTAATTTCCAAAAACGCCAAAAAATAGCCAACACCCCACTGGTCCTACTAAGCATTGCGTAATGATCACTTGTTTTATTGTACGTCCCTTGGAAATCCTAGCAGTAAACAAACCTATTAACGATGCATAACCAATCCACCATGCCCAATAAAAAATGGTCCAATCTTGCGGAAAACTTCCACCCCTAATCGATCCAAGACTTAACCCCATCTCAAAAAAGTTATTAAACATTTTACCTAAAGCTTGTACGGAATTACTTAGCATAAAGATGGTTGGACCAACAAGGAAAACAAAAGCAGTTATTGCTGCTACAATAATGATATTGAAATTGGATAGTCTTTTAATTCCTCTCTCAAGACCCAAATATACACTTCCACCAAATATAATCACCCAAAGCGCAATAACAATGGCCAACAATCCCAAAGTCACAGGAATATGAAACATTTCACTCAGAAGTTCAGCTATCATGGGGGCTACCAAGCCTATGCTTGTCCCCACTACCCCAATCAAACCAAGCATCATGGCAACATCAACGATTTTACCCGGTAAACCGTCCGAATGTTTACCTAGGATTGGTTTGCAAGCAGCGCTGAGTCTAAAATACGGTATTTTTTTCACATATAAGGCATATGCCATAGGAATACTGGGAAGCGCATAAATAGCCCACGCAAGTATTCCCCAATGAAACAAACCATAAGGTAGTGCCCATTCTGCTGCACTTAATGTTCCTGCTTCTAATCCAAAAGGAGGCCCGGTCGTATACGTGATGGGTTCGATTACCGATTGATACATGATTTCCGCACCAATTCCTGTGGTAAAAATCATGGAAAACCAACTAAAATTTGAGAATTTCGGTTTATCTTCAGGGTCTCCTAATTTGATTTGGCCAAATTTGCCAAAAACAAGCCAAGTGAAAAAGATAAGTATCAGAAATGGAAACAATACAAATATCCATCCAAAATTCTCCGTAATGAAACTTAATATGTTACCTACCGTCTCTTCCGCAGCCGAGGGATTTACTCCAACAGGAACTAACCCTAGCAGTAAAATGACGAGAACAGGCCATAGCACTTTGGTTTCAATATTCAATTTTTTCAAGTGATACACTCCTTTTTACTATAATATTCAAAAAGGTGTTCGCAAATAATTCCCCCTTTACGTATGCAATGTTTCCAATCGTAAATATTACAATGATATGGATCCTATATCTACATGGAAATCAAACTTATCTTAAAATCAAGGTGCTAGCTTTTCCTCTAAGGCCTTTCTTGATTTTTCATCATTTAACACCTCCTAGAAAAAATGTTATCTACGGATCTAATATCTAAATATATCATTCATTTAAAACTGTATAAAATGACTGTATATGTTAAATTTCTTGTTTAGTCCATAAAATTTTTCCTTTATTACGATATATCTGTATTTATTTTAGAATATCTCGAAAATACGCAGAAATTGTCATTTGATCTTTGATCGCTGACGTGCAGTACAGCTTTTTAAAGGAGGTTACTTTATTGTAATTCCAATAAAAATGTGTTTATCACGGTAGGATGAGTTAGATTGAGTTTCAGAGACTGTGATTAGACTTATCATTGATGGACTATGGTTTTATGATTTATTTGGATTGGATCCACCAGAAAAAGAACTTAGAAAGGATTTGTTGGAATGGAGAAAAAAGATAAGATAAACCAGACGCTCGATTATGTCCAGGGCTTATTTCAGAATGGACGATTTTAATTTTCCACACTTCTGGACACCGGAAGAAGAAACATATATCAACACCATTGTTTCACTCAATGCAAGAGGACGCTTTCTTATGAAAAAAACCCCCTCTTTTTTTATTCATCTTGCTCTTCACACGTAAAACAATACAAGCGGTTATCTTTATAGACACCGTTCAGAAAGCCATCCAGGCAATAGACATCTTGCTGACATTGCGAACATTGACCGACCCATTCTTTCATCTGAAAAGCTCCTCCACCATTTTATCGACGTGAATGTCCATCGTATGCAGAAGCACAACAACATCATCATCGTCATTGAGAATCATGTGTAATTCGGTACAATCTAAAATCAGGCTATCCACATTCATCGGCAATCATCCGGGTTGATAATGGTCAAAAAGGCGTCATTCGTGTCTTTTTTTGCAATGCCGTTTTCCAATTCATCGACGATTTTTTGATGAATGAACTGTTGGTCATCTTCACCAGAGACGACAATTTCTCTTTCACTGGCGAGAAAAACGTATACGAAAACGTCCTTTCAGAGATAAAAATAAATGTGTTTGTTATTTTGATCAATCATTAACCTTTGCCATTATTGGCATGATAGGAATTTGGTGCGCTTATTCACATCATGCCGCCCATGCTTGAACCAGTTTTTTATTGATTTTTTGGAGTTTTTTTAATATAGCCAATATATGATTGGGGGAATAATTTATATTCAAGTAAATCATATTTAGTCCAGCCAGTATCTTCGTAAAACATTTCAATTGTGTCTACATGATAGAACCCCATCTTTAAATATAATTTTTTAGCAGGGAAATTATTATTTAAAACATCGAGTCGCATTGCTTTTTGTTGATAACTCGCAGCAAGTGAAATTGCATATTCCACAAGATGTTTGGCATATGTGTCAAATAAGAACTACACAGTGTTTCACCTTTTTCAAAGGACTAGTCATGGACTTTTTATTTTTTGAAAAACTAATTATAAAATTATTTTCATTATTGATTTTATTCCTTCAATATAGTTAAATGATAAACAAAGGAGGTGATCGTATGTATAAAACTTTATTGTCTGCAGCTCTGGTAATTGTTTTGTCTGTTGTTGTTTTTGGAAGCACCTCATTTGCTTCCGAGGTCGGTGTCGAAGATGATGTAACACCCCAGAAAGTATTCGGGCCATACAAGTTTAAAACAGGAGATGGGCAGTGGGATGGTCAATTAACTGTACCCTTTGGCGGCGGGGACGTTACGGTGACTGTAGAAGATTTGAAGGATAACACTTTTGTTCCGTTTGTTCGTTTATGTAATGCATCATCTGGGAAGTGTACTCCACTTGAACCGTTACAATCGGACAACACTAGAACTTTTACTAACATGTTACGCGGAACATACTATGGAGATGTAGAGACTGGAACGGTATCAACTACTGGAGTTATCAGATTTGATGTTAGATAAGAATTTCGTTGCTTTAAACTTTTACTAACGCCGTCCGTACACACGGAAATGAACAAAAGTTCTTTGCTTTATGCCGTCAAAAGTAAAGAACTTTTGTTCATTTAAAAGAGTTAATAGTCTGCGATTGTTCATTGCCTAAGCCCTCACTTTTTGCTTAATTTGTCCCACTACAAGAATATTATCTAACTTAAAGGTTCGCACTCTCTTATTTTTATCTGCCATATATTTTGTGTAAGGATTTCCATTGTTAAGCACATAAATAAATCCAAGCGGAATTGCTATGATAATGAGAACTATTACACTTAAGAGATCCGTACTACTTTTTTGTTCACACTTCTTCCCTCTTTCTTATTCGATTAAATGTCCCTTTTGTTCAATAAAGGGCGCCAATCCATCTTCAAGATAGGCGCCCGTTTGCTGAATAGGGAGATTCTATTTATTTAATTCAAATCACATTACCTTTTTAGTATTTGCAGCCCCCTTTGCATTTTTAAATTTAAGAATAACTCTATTCGTTAATATTAGCAGAAAGCCAAGTATGCAATACACGAAAGTCAAACCTACAATAACTAAAGCCACATTTGTATAGCTGCCAACTCCATTAGGAATATGACCATTTGGGTTTAGAAAGAAATAAGGATAGAATCCATCATACATTCCTCTTATTAATGATAAAGCACCGTAAAGTATTGGGAAGGCTAACCATAAGACAATCGATTTGTAACTATACCATTTTTTCTTTTCAAAAATGAGCCAGTTTAGTAAAACAAACATTGGAATTAAGTAGTGTAATGTGAAATTGGTAATAATTCTAGTCCCACTGTACTCTCCACCACCAGCAAGGACAAAGTGGTAAGTTGATAAAACTACCATCATATATATAAGCGCTGCATTTTTACATAAATCCAACATACTGCTTTCTTTTTTCTTTACTAAAAGAAAGAACGTGCTAACTATAAATATTATGGTAACAATGATATTAGAATGAATTGTAAATTTTGTAATAGATACATTTGGTTCTGGAGAAAAAAATATATGTAATGGCACACTAATAAGTCCTGTTGCAGCTATTAAAACATGAAATAAAACCTTTGTATGTAGATACCTGTCTTTTGATAATATTTTAGTCATGGTTCACCTCATAGGTAAATGTATATATAACATTCTACTTCATTCCCTTTTTCCGCATAATGGCCCGTTTGTTTAAGTACAGACAACTACATACCATATAACTATTTTAACATAACATCCCAAAACTGCTAGAAAAATCAGAAACGATTTGAGATTATCATTCCAAATAACGATGAACAACATTCTAATTGATTCACATTTCACAAGTCAATCAGCGTTAGTACATAAATTTATGTGCGTTTAATAAAAGTGTTGTTAATTAGAATATTAATTCAGGGGTTAACACGCTATAAAAAGTGGTGTAACAACGAAAAAAGGAGTGCTCAACGCTATTGTTATTTGCACTCCTAATATTATGTTATTTAATATCTTCTCTTCCATAATTGAACACATTATTGTATTGAGGCGTTTTCGATAAAATAAAGTCGCACCCTCTCATAAGAGAATGCGACTTAACGAAAATCGAATTTTAATCATAAAATGTTAGTTTTTCATGAATTCGCCTTTTATAAAAAGCCTAAATCCTTGTTAAATCAAGGTTTATGGGCGATGATTTACATCATGCCGCCCATTCCACCCATGCCGCCCATGTCAGGCATTCCACCGCCGGCAGCGCCGCCGTCTTCTTCAGCCTTGTCAGCGACTACAGCTTCAGTAGTTAAGAACATAGCTGCTACGGATGCTGCGTTTTGCAGTGCATAACGTACCACTTTTGCAGGGTCAACAATTCCGGCGTCAACCATGTTTACCCATTGTACATTGGCAGCGTCGTACCCTATGCCAACATCTTCGCCTTTGAGACGCTCAACGACAATGGATCCTTCTAGACCAGCATTGTGGGCAATTTGACGTACAGGCTCTTCCAGTGCACGAAGGACGATGCTGGCACCTGTTGATTCATCACCTTCAAGTGTTAAATCTTTTACTTCTTTATAAACATTCACAAGTGCTGTACCACCGCCGGATACGATACCTTCCTCAACTGCTGCACGTGTAGAGTTTAAGGCATCTTCAATGCGTAGTTTACGCTCTTTCAATTCTGTTTCCGTTGCAGCACCGACTTTGATCACTGCTACACCACCAGCTAATTTAGCCAGGCGCTCTTGTAATTTTTCTTTATCAAAATCAGAAGTCGTTTCTTCTGCTTGTGCACGGATTTGTCCAACACGAGAAGAAATTGTTTCTGGATTTCCGGATCCTTCTACAATAGTCGTGTGTTCTTTGGTTACAACTACTTTAGAAGCACGGCCTAATTGTTCCATTTCTGTAGCTTTCAAATCCAGTCCGAGATCCTCTGTAATGACTTCTGCACCGGTTAATGTTGCGATGTCTTCAAGCATTGCTTTACGACGGTCACCAAAGCCTGGTGCTTTTACGGCAACAACATTAAATGTACCGCGAAGCTTGTTCAGCACTAGTGTTGCAAGAGCTTCACCTTCTACATCTTCAGCAATTAAAAGTAATGGTTTACTTTGTTGTACAACTTGCTCAAGAATAGGTAGAATTTCCTGGATGTTGCCGATTTTTTTGTCGGTAATTAAAATATATGGATCTTCTAACTCTGCTTCCATTTTGTCCTGGTCTGTAACCATGTACGGGGAAGTATAGCCACGGTCAAATTGCATACCTTCTACAACTTCCAGTTCCGTGTTGAATCCTTTGGACTCTTCAATAGTGATAACGCCGTCATTGCCAACGCGTTCCATTGCTTCAGAAATCAGGCTCCCTACTTCTTCGTCACTGGACGAAACGGATGCAACCTGGGCAATGGACTCTTTGCTGTCAATTGGCTCTGCAATAGTTTTCAGTTCATTAACAGCGACTTCTACTGCCTTTTCAATTCCGCGACGGATACCGACTGGATTTGCACCTGAAGTTACGTTTTTCAAGCCTTCTGTGATCATTGCTTGTGCAAGTACTGTAGCTGTTGTTGTACCGTCACCGGCAACGTCATTTGTTTTCGATGCAACTTCGGATACAAGTTGTGCACCCATATTTTCATATGCATCTTCCAGTTCGATTTCCTTGGCGATTGTTACACCATCATTGGTAATTAATGGGGAACCGAATTTTTTATCTAATACAACATTACGACCTCTTGGTCCAAGTGTTACTTTTACAGCATCTGCTAATGTATCTACACCACGAAGCATTGCGCGACGTGCGTCTTCATTAAATTTAAGTTCTTTAGCCATATGAACATTTCCTCCTTCAAATCTAGCTTTTAGAATTTTTATTAGTGCTTAGCTAATAACAGCTAAAATATCATTTTCACGAAGAATTAAGTATTCCTTGCCATCGTATTTCACTTCCGTACCTGCAAATTTGGAGAAAATAATCTCATCTCCTTGCGCAACTTCCGGTGCGACTTTTTCGCCATTATCCGTTACTTTCCCGGAACCAACTGCAATTACTTTCCCTTCTTGCGGTTTTTCCTGTGCGGAGTCTGGAAGTACAATACCGCTTGCCGTTTGTTCTTCTTGCTCAACAAGCTCGATGATTACGCGATCTCCTAGTGGTTTAATCATGAAATCTGCCTCCTTAATTCCATATCAATTTTGTTCATGTTAGCACTCTAATGACCCGAGTGCTAATCCCAATTTATATGATAAATAATTCAGCTTAAAAATGCAAGTATAATGTAAAAGTAATTTTTAGTTTAGTGCGACAAAGTTCGACAAATTGCAGGTGGTGAGGTGGCGCCCACAGGCACTTTTTCGGAGGGAATTCTTCGGAGGCTTGAGACATTCTGTTATTACCCGGGGGAAAATTGTGTTAAAATGTATGATTGTAAATAGATCTTTCGGTGAGACATACACTAGTAGTACATATATTTTAAAAGGAGTCGTTATATTTTGCCTAAACGATATTGGTGGATCATTGTTACCTATCTCATTATGCAGTTTTCCGGTCTTATTTTTGCGCCGATTCTGTACATACTTCTCCCTATAAGTTATGTCCAGGCTAGTATTTATTGGTCAATTATAAGTTTTGTCTTGGCACTTGTAATTGTGCTTGTCTTATTAAGGCCTGATATGAAAGCCGGAAATGCGCGTAATGCCGCATCCACCGTAGCGATAATTGGGTGGTGCATACTGGGAGTATTTATGGCTTTCTTCGCCCAGAGTATTGCTGCTGCAATTGAAACGTATCTGCTTGGAATCGACCCGGGTTCGGAGAATACACAACAAATCATGGATATTGCACGTGCTTTGCCAATTTTCATGATTATCCCTGCGATAATAGCACCTGTACTAGAAGAAATTATCTTTCGTAAAATTATTTTTGGCCAATTTTATGCGAAGACGAACTTCTTTATCGCGGCATTGTTGTCTGCTTTAATATTCGGGATCATTCATTTAGATCCTACACACCTCCTGGTTTACGCTTCCATGGGATTTGTCTTTGCATTTCTCTACGTGCAGACCAAGCGAATTCTTGTACCCATTATCGTACACGCGGCAATGAATACGATTGTCGTGATCGTACAATTCGGAGTGGATCCGGAAGACTTGGAGCGTATGCAGCAAGAACTTGAACAGATGCAGATGATCTTTTTAGGAGGTTAACTTATGGGTATGGCAATCATTTACTTTGCCATGGGTATTGGCTTCATATATCTTGCCATTCATTATGGCGATTCAACATGGGATTTAACAAGTCTCATTTTCGCAGTTGTTGCTACACTTGATTTCGGCGTAGGATTTAAAATGATATCCGACCATTTTCGCTCGAAGAATAAGAAGTAACAGAGAACACGTAGATTCAGCATTTTAAGATTTTATCCAGGGATACGAATCCATTGATTTGTATCCCTATTGGTGTGTAAAATACGAGATTTCGTTTGCAGGACGCTCGATCGTTTCAATGCTCTACTCGATCGATATGGCACCACTCTTCCGCTTAAAATCCCTCTTCGCTATCGTTCTCCAAAGGATAATGCTTCAAGAAGTAAACCAGCGCCTGTAACTCAACAGCCAGATCAATATGATGTACGCGAATGTAAGGTGGTACCGTCAGGCGTGCAGGTGTAAAATTAAGAATTCCCTTTATTCCTTTTTCCACTAATCGTCCTGTAATCAACTCGGCTTCACTTGCGGGTATGGTTAAAATCACAACTTGGATATCCTCCATTTTCGTTTCCAAATCATCTATATGATGAATGGGCACACCGCCAATATCTGTCCCCGCTTTATCTCTGTCTGTATCAAAAGCCATTTTAATCCGGATATTGTTGTTTTTCATAAAATTATAATGTAAAAAAGCCGTTCCTAAATTCCCTACACCAATTAAAGCTACATCCGTCACCTCATCTTGATCCAATGTCTTACGGAAAAATCCAAGCAAATATTCTATATTGTAGCCGTAGCCTTTTTTACCTAATGCACCAAAATAGGAGAAGTCTCTTCGTATGGTTGCTGAGTCTACTTTTACCGCCTCACTAAGTTCCTTTGAAGAAACGCGTGATTTCCCTTGATGGTTTAAATTGTTTAAAAAACGATAATATAAAGGTAAACGCTTCGCTGTTGCCTGTGGTATCTTATTTTGATCCATTATTATTCCTCTCTTCATTCGAAATTATCTATCCCCTATTTTAGCAGAAAAGTAAGAGAAAGTCGTGATTAATTTCACAATTGTTGCGAGCTTAATTCCCAATACGATACACTAGGAGGGATGAGGTGAGAAGATGATCGTAATGCAATTAAATGAGCTCTCGAAATCTTTCGGAGCTGATGAAATTTTATCAAATGTAAAACTTGAAGTGAAAAGTAATGATCGAATAGCAATCGTTGGTAGAAACGGTTCGGGTAAATCAACATTATTAAAAATCATGTCTGGGGAACTAACCTATGATGAAGGGGAATTATTTAAACCCAAAAATCTTACAATCGGATATTTATCGCAACATACCGCTTTAGATTCCGTCCAAACAATCTGGGATGAAATGGCTGATGTATTTCAGCAGCTAACCGAAATGGAGCAGGAACTGCGGGCGATGGAAAAGAAAATGGAACAGGCATCAGCACTTTCGGATGCGCATTATGAAAAACTCTTGCAAGACTATGATAACCTGCAGCAAGCTTTTCAAAACAAGGGCGGGTACACCTATGAAGCAGATATAAAGGCAGTGCTGACCGGCTTGAATTTTCAGGATTATGATTATAACACGCCTATAAATGAACTTAGCGGCGGGCAAAAAACGCGTCTTGCTTTAGGACAGCTTTTACTAAAAAAACCGGACCTTCTCCTATTGGATGAACCAACAAACCATTTGGATATTGATACACTTGGATGGTTGGAAAATTATCTTATGAGCTATCCCGGCGCAGTAGTAATCGTTTCTCACGATCGTTATTTTCTCGATAAAACAGTAGCTATTATTTATGAAATTTCACGTCATAAAACGAAGAAATATCATGGAAGCTACAGTAAATACCTAGAGCAAAAAGCGATTGATTATGAAAAAGAATTACAGGAATACGAGAAACAGCAAACTGAGATTAACAGGATGGAAGATTTCATCCAGCGTAACATTGCGCGTGCATCAACAACCAAACGTGCACAAAGCCGAAGAAAACAACTGCAGAAAATGGAAAAAATGGATAAACCATTGGGCCAAGAAGCCTCTGCTAACTTCTCTTTCCAAATTCATAGACAAAGCGGCAATGATGTCTTAAAAATAGACGATCTAACATTTCGTTATGAGGAAGAAAGTAATGATTTGTTTTCCAATGTGACCTTACATGTAAACCGGGGGGAGCGAATTGCCTTGATCGGTCCTAATGGTGTTGGGAAGACAACCTTGCTTAAAGCAATTGTAGGAAGCGTGAAACCTACCAGTGGCCACATCCAACCAGGGACGAATGTGCAAATCGGATATTATGATCAGGAGCAGGCAAATTTATCCTCTTCCAAGACAGTCCTGCATGAGTTATGGGACGATTATCCAAATGTTGATGAGAAGGATATTCGAACCGTTTTAGGAAATTTCTTGTTTTCCGGTGATGATGTGCTAAAACTTGTTCATTCCCTAAGCGGTGGGGAGAAGGCACGTCTTGCGTTAGCTAAATTAATGATGCAAAAAGCGAATCTCTTAATTTTGGATGAACCGACAAATCACCTAGACATTGATAGTAAAGAAGTTCTGGAAGCAGCTTTGATTGATTTTCCAGGGACCATCATTTTTGTATCCCATGACCGTTATTTTATTAACAAAATAACAGATCAAGTTGTCGAAATGCTCTCCCGTGGTGTAACCATCTATTTGGGAGATTATGATTATTATATAGAAAAGAAGCAAGAAGAAGCGGAAATAGCCAGACTTCAGCAAACAGAGGAAACTGTCCAGAAAACCGAACAGAAGAAACGGAGCTTTCAAGAAGATAAACAAACGCAGCGGGAAGAAAGGAAAAAACAGCGCCGTATCACTGAACTTGAAGAAACCATTGAAAACCTGGAACTCGAAATTACCAAACTGGAAGAAAAAATGACCGAACCAGAGAACTACCAGGATCATGAAAAAGCACTGGAGCTCACCAAACAAACAAGTGAGCTTAAACAGCAAGTTGATCCGCTAATAGAAGAATGGACCGCACTGCAGGAAGACTAACGTAAAAAGGCCACATGATTTTTATTATGTGGCCTCCTCTTGTTCTCGTCTAGGAAATTATAAAATTTGTGAGTTGTGTATAACTTAGTTGCCTTTGTTCCTATTTAAAAAGATAATCACTTTGTATTGTGTGTTCCACTGCTACGCGGTAGACAACTCCATACCCAAGCATGGTGGATAAAACAGAACTACCGCCATAGCTGATTAGTAGTAGCGGAATACCGGTAACCGGCATAATACCAATTGTCATACCTATATTTTGAAATACATGTACCAGCATTAAACTGAAATAGCCAAAACAAAGATATGCAGCAAACGGCGAATATTTGAATGTATTTAAACCTAGCGTAATCAGCTTATATAACAGCATAAAATACAAGAAGATGACAATGGCACTCCCTATAAATCCAAAGCTTTCCCCAATAACAGAAAAGATGAAATCCGTATGTGCCTCTGGATATGGTACTTCCAAACCACCCAGGCCTTTGCCAAATAGATTTCCGGATCCCAACCCCATATGGGCTTGATCAAAATGCCAGGTAGCATCACTTGCAGGCTGTGTCGGGTCAAACCAGGTCAATATCCTATCCACCTGATAAGGCTCAATTCCAACCTCCGCAGATAGTTCAGGAAATTGAATAACAAATGTAAAAGCTGCAGCAATAACTGCTAAACTACCAATAATTAACGTTGCAATGATCTTCCAGTCGATTCCGGATAAAATAATAATGACACCCACAATAAATAAATAAACCATCGCTGTTCCGAAATCAGGCTGCTTCATAATCAAGGCAACCGGGATAGCCGTAATCGCAAGTAATTTGAGCAATAAATAGCCATCTGTTTTCAATGTATTTACTTCAAATTTTGTTTTATGCCTACTTATCGTCGCTGCCAAGAATATAATGGTAGAAATCTTGGCAAATTCAGCAGGTTGCATGGAAACACCAAATAACTGGAACCAGCTTTTAGCACCATTAACCGGTTGCGCAATACTATTCGGACTCACTAACAATACAGCAAGAACGAGCACGCCGAGCCCGTAGATAAAAATGCTTGCCTTATATAGTTGGTCCATATCAATGAATTGAATGGCAGCTACAAAACAAGCACCGATACTAAACCAGAAGACCTGCTGAAGAACAAAATTACTCCCCTCATTTTGTTCGAGCTGCTGTACATTATATATCGCAAGTAAACTAAAACAAGCAAATAATATAAATAAAAATATAAAATCACTTTGTATATAATAAGATTGCCTTTTAGACATAGCAATACCACCAAATTTCTTTTCGCTTCATCAAGCATTGATTAGTTTTCGTAATCCACAGGCCTACTTCATTAAAAATAGCCTTAACGTCAGTTGTTAACAAAGTTATGCACATTGTCCACATCATTTCTAGATTTTACCCACATTTTTCATCCACAAATCCACCCTAATCCCAGCAGGTTTCATCATTTTCATCCACAGGGATGTGAATAACTTGTTAATGTAATTCCAAAGAAGCATGTGCATTAAGATCCAGTTCTGATCGTTTTTCCTGTTCGTAAGCAACCGCTCCAGCAGCAGCAATCATTGCCGCATTATCCGTACATAATTGCAATGGCGGAATTAACAGTGGTATTTCCGCTCGGGCAAATTGCTCTTCCATAGCGGTTCTCAAACCTTTATTTGCAGCTACACCACCAGCAACAATGACTTGTTTCACGTTATGTGCTTTCGCTGCTTTTACGGTTTTTGCTGTCAATACATCGACGACACTTGCCTGAAAACTAGCGGCAATGTCCGCTGCTTTTAATTCATCGCCACGCTGCTTCCCATTGTGGATCGTATTAATAACGGAAGACTTTAGTCCACTAAAACTAAAATCATAACTTCCCTCGTCTAACCATGCCCGTGGAAATGTTATACTTTCCTCCCCCTCGGCAGCTAAACGATCAATCCCCGGACCACCTGGATATGGTAAATCAAGCATTCGAGCAACTTTATCATAAGCCTCTCCAGCCGCGTCATCACGTGTTTCGCCAATCAATTCATAATTCCCATGATCCCGCATCAAGACAAGCTCTGTATGACCTCCCGAGACGATTAGCGCAAGTAGTGGAAACTCAAATTCCTGTTCCAGTCGATTTGCGTAAATATGTCCAGCGATGTGATGTACACCGACTAGGGGTTTTTGCTTTGCGAAAGCTGCGCCCTTTGCAGCATTGACGCCGACAAGTAATGCTCCTACGAGACCCGGACCTTCCGTAACAGCGATGGCATCAATCGATTCCCATGTTACCTCAGCTTCTGCAAAGGCCTGTTCTAATACGATTGTCATTTGCTCCACATGGTGCCTTGAGGCGATTTCCGGAACAACTCCGCCAAACCGACGATGGCTTTCAATCTGTGAGGCAACTACATTTGATACTATTTCCGTACCATTTTTAACAATAGCTGCAGCTGTTTCATCACAGCTTGTTTCGATTCCTAATATATACACATCTTTTTCCATTATAAATTCACCCACATTACGATAGCGTCCTCCTGATCATCCGCATAATATTTTTCTCGGATACCACCAGGAACAAGTCCAAATTTACGGTACATTTTTTGTGCAATTCTATTTGATTTTCTCACTTCGAGGGACAAACGAGCAACCCCTAATGTTATGGCAAATTGGAGAATGTAACTGAAAAGCATTTCCCCAAATTTTTGCCCACGATAGGCAGGTATAACAGCAACATTCGTAATTTGCATGTCGTCGACGACGATCCATGCCCCAATGTAACCAATTATTTTGCCATCCAATTCCATAACGAAATAAAAA
This sequence comes from Virgibacillus sp. NKC19-3, assembly GCF_019837165.1. Taxonomy (NCBI): domain Bacteria; kingdom Bacillati; phylum Bacillota; class Bacilli; order Caryophanales; family Bacillaceae; genus Virgibacillus; species Virgibacillus saliphilus. The sequence goes on along the minus strand of NZ_JAGYHC010000001.1, from coordinate 929,471 downwards.
GCATGCTTATTATCCAAAAGTTCCTGATAAAAAATATCCGGTGGCCAAGGAGTTGCGAATGTTGCTTTTTCTACTTCCATGACCTGATCTACATCGGCAATTTCCATTTTCCGAATAAGCCTTTCTCCCATTTTACGTTCTTTCCTTTTGTTGCTTTTTCCAATTGGCTTCAGCCTCTGCCAATCGCAGGTAATTGGGCGTTAATGTATGCACGTTATCAGGCTCACGGTTCCTACCTGCCAGTGCTAAATAGGACGGCTTAGCAACATGATAAGGGCCTTCAGGTATAACTGCAAGTTCGCCTAAGCTTTCGGTAATCGCTTTTTGATGTAATGAAATATCCGGACTCAAGAAGAGTACGCTTCGTCCCTCTTCAGCAAGCATGTTTAGATATTCCTTCATTAAACAATTTCTTTCTTCGTATACTGTTTCAAGCTTGTTATTTCCCCATGTATACAAACCGGTATAAACCAACCCGCGTCGCGCATCAAAAAACGGGCAAATGGTACCATTAAAAAAACGCCCCTGAAAGCCAATGGCTTCCAGGCTAGATACACCCACGATTGGGGTCTGTAATGCCCAGGCAAGCGATTTTGCAGTTGCAACACCAATTCGAACTCCCGTATAAGAACCAGGACCTTTTGCTACAACAATTTTATCTAACTGTTCTGGTGTCATTTGCACTTCTTTCATTAGTTTATCAATTGCCGGCATTAATCGTACAGAGTGATTTTTTGCTAAATTCGTAACCAGTTCACCTGTTATTTGATCATCTTTCATGATGGCAACACCCAATACGTGATTCGATGTATCGATTGCAAGTATATTCATTAAAACGTAACTCCTTATCGTTCCAGCCTTTTATAAATCTGAATGCATTAAAGCCTTAACCACCCATTGATAATGCTCACCAAAGGGAGTGAAATCGAAAGCTCTAGTATGCTCGTCTATATATTTGATCGTAATCATTAGTCGTTCGTTGGGTAGAAATTCTTCAATATACGTTGCCCATTCCACTACTGTAATGCCTTCTCCATCAAAATAGTCCTCAAAACCAATATCTTCATCGGAATCTTCTAAGCGATAAGCATCCATGTGATACAAAGGCAGTTCACCTTCATATTCTTTTACTATCGTAAACGTCGGGCTGTTAATTGTTCGTTTAATCCCTAGTCCTGTTCCAAGTCCTTTTGTAAACGTGGTTTTCCCTGCACCGAGTTCACCATCTAGTGTGATTAAGTCACCAGGCTTTAGCAATTCAGCTAACGTTTGAGCCAATCGTGTAGTTTCTAAAGCAGTATATGTTTTTAGTTGATAATCACTCATTAAGACACCTACCTCAAATGGAATGGGTATATCCCCTTTTGTATATGCGCTTGCGCTTATTATGTTGAACTAAAAATACGCTACCATTATCTTCATCTACGGTGACGTAGCCTATTTTAGAAATTCTCGTATTCGTTTCATCAGCAATTTCTTTCACTATTTCCCAATCCTGGATTGAGACAGTTCCTAATAGTTCAAAGTCCTCCCCGCCATAGAGTTTCCACTTATGCTGCAGATCCTCCGTAAATTGCTGCATAGATTTACTTGTCGGGATAAAGTTATCATACAACGTTATCGTAACCTGGGAGGCCTCCGCAATTTCAGCTGTTTCACTCGCAAGTCCATCACTAATATCATTCAAAGCCACACGAGATAACTTTTTTAAACGTTTTGCAAATTCAACGCTGGGACTTGGTAATTGATGTCTCCTGATAAAGTAATCCGAATCCGTATAGTCACCTGGCGTTGTCAATATATGATATCCCGCTTGGGAATCTCCTAATGTACCTGTAACAAATACAATATCTCCGGCACAAGCGGTACTACGATAACGAGCTCTTTCTTGTTCCACATAACCAAAAACCGTTACGGATAGGGTAAGCTCATTGCCAGACACTGTATCTCCACCAATTAAATCCATCTTGTAAAAAGAAGCCAGTTCTTTCATTCCAGAGAATATTTGGGCCAATTCTTGATCAGACCATGATTTTGGAATTACAATGGAAACGAGGTAAAAAGCAGGTGTAGCTCCCATTGCCGCCAAATCACTGATATTGGCTGCAAGTGCACGATAACCAACATGAAAAGCCTCCATTGTATCTTTGGAAAAATGGACATCTTCTACAAAGGTATCTACAGCAGTCACAATGTCCTGTGCATGCTGACGAAAAACAGCTGCATCATCGCCGATTCCTTTCAATAAGGTTGACTGCTTATAAAACTGTTGTTTAATCGACTCTATAAATGAAAATTCATCCATCATTTATCACCATTTCGTTTTAACAGTACTATACCAATAATAGCAAAAAGATAGCAAAAAAGAAAAAATAATCGATAACAACAGGAAATTATTTGCTGGAAATGGCATGGAGATATTTGAAATAAGACGATTGGAAGGAGAGTTAAGTTCAAATGAGAGGTGTATTAGTTAGAAGAGAATTTCCCTTATGTATGTTTAGCAAATAGTAATGTATCAAACGTTCCGATTTATATAAGTACAAGCTAGGGAACATCAAGTTTACTAATATAAAAAAACACATCAATTTCTTAAAGAAATCATGTGTAGATAAGCAACTTTTTTTAAATGGCGGTCCGGACGGGACTCGAACCCGCGACCTCCTGCGTGACAGGCAGGCATTCTAACCAACTGAACTACCGGACCAAATATGACTAACTTATTTGGATATATTAACTATGCTTTTATTCATGAGAAATTGTAATTCGATTTAGTCAGTTAGCGCATTTGGATAGCATCAAAACATGCTAATATTTTCAACTAGCAAGTTAGTTGAAATATTCGCTTGCACTCAAGTACATATACCTTCATAAGTACCTGAAATAATTTGGTTGCGGGGGCAGGATTTGAACCTACGACCTCTGGGTTATGAGCCCAACGAGCTACCAGACTGCTCCACCCCGCGATATAAATAAGAAATAAAAATCATTATTTTTTGCAAGAATACATATAATAACACTTTTAATTATACTATCAGAATGTTATATATGTAAAGCCTGGCGGCGTCCTACTCTTGCAGGGGCAAAGCCCCAACTACCATCGGCGCTGGAGAGCTTAACTGCTGTGTTCGGCATGGGAACAGGTGTGACCTCTCCGCTATGACTACCAGACCTAACGGCTTACGTGGTTTTGTCTCTTTCTTATCAGCACTTCCTTATGGAAAAGGAAAGACAAGATATATTATAGGCATTTCCAAACGAAAATGCAAGGGTTTTATGCATTTATACCCTAAAAACTAAATAAGAGTGTTCGTAACGTACATCTAAAAGCCATTTAGTTAAGTCCTCGATCGATTAGTATTCGTCAGCTGCACGTGTCACCACGCTTCCACCTCGAACCTATCTACCTCATCGTCTCTGAGGGATCTTACTCACTTGATGTGATGGGAAGTCTCATCTAGAGGGTGGCTTCATGCTTAGATGCTTTCAGCACTTATCCGTGCCACACGTAGCTACCCAGCCATGCTCCTGGCGGAACAACTGGTACACCAGCGGTGTGTCCATCCCGGTCCTCTCGTACTAAGGACAGCTCCTCTCAAACTTCCAACGCCCACGACGGATAGGGACCGAACTGTCTCACGACGTTCTGAACCCAGCTCGCGTACCGCTTTAATGGGCGAACAGCCCAACCCTTGGGACCGACTACAGCCCCAGGATGCGATGAGCCGACATCGAGGTGCCAAACCTCCCCGTCGATGTGAACTCTTGGGGGAGATAAGCCTGTTATCCCCGGGGTAGCTTTTATCCGTTGAGCGATGGCCCTTCCATACGGAACCACCGGATCACTAAGCCCGACTTTCGTCCCTGCTCGACTTGTAGGTCTCGCAGTCAAGCTCCCTTCTGCCTTTACACGCTACGAATGATTTCCAACCATTCTGAGGGAACCTTTGGGCGCCTCCGTTACACTTTAGGAGGCGACCGCCCCAGTCAAACTGCCTACCTGACACTGTCTCCGAACCGGATCACGGTTCTGGGTTAGAAGGTGCGTGCAGCCAGGGTGGTATCCCACGGGTGCCTCCTCGTAAGCTAGCGCTCACGATTCTAAGGCTCCCACCTATCCTGTACAAGCTGCACGAACATTCAATATCAGGCTACAGTAAAGCTCCACGGGGTCTTTCCGTCCTGTCGCGGGTAATGCGCATCTTCACGCATAGTATAATTTCACCGGGTCTCTCGTTGAGACAGTGCCCAAGTCGTTGCACCTTTCGTGCGGGTCGGAACTTACCCGACAAGGAATTTCGCTACCTTAGGACCGTTATAGTTACGGCCGCCGTTTACTGGGGCTTCGGTTCTACGCTTCGCTCAAAAGCTAACGTTTCCCCTTAACCTTCCAGCACCGGGCAGGTGTCAGCCCCTATACTTCGCCTTGCGGCTTCGCAGAGACCTGTGTTTTTGATAAACAGTCGCTTGGGCCTATTCACTGCGGCTCACTACTCGTGAGCACCCCTTCTCCCGAAGTTACGGGGTCATTTTGCCGAGTTCCTTAACGAGAGTTCTCCCGCTCACCTTAGGATTCTCTCCTCGCCTACCTGTGTCGGTTTGCGGTACGGGCACCTATGACCTCACTAGAGGCTTTTCTTGGCAGTGTGAAATCAGGAACTTCGGTACTTTATTTCCCTCCCCATCACAAGTCACGTTAGCGTTGGACGGATTTGCCTATCCAACTCGCTCCCTGCTTGGGCGCACCATTCCATCGGTGCGCTTTCCTTATCCTCCTGCGTCCCCCCCATCATTCTAACAGTCATGAGGTGGTACAGGAATATCTACCTGTTGGCCATCGCCTACGCCTTTCGGCCTCGGCTTAGGTCCCGACTAACCCTGAGAGGACGAGCCTTCCTCAGGAAACCTTAGGCTTTCGGTGAAAGAGATTCTCACTCTTTTTTCGCTACTCATACCGGCATTCTCACTTCCAAGCGCTCCACCAGTCCTCACGGTCTGACTTCCCAGCACTTGGAACGCTCTCCTACCATTGTTCGAAGAACAATCCGCAGCTTCGGTGATACGTTTAGCCCCGGTACATTTTCGGCGCAGCGTCACTCGACCAGTGAGCTATTACGCACTCTTTCAATGATGGCTGCTTCTAAGCCAACATCCTGGTTGTCTGAGCAACGCCACATCCTTTTCCACTTAACGTATACTTAGGGACCTTAGCTGGCGGTCTGGGCTGTTTCCCTTTCGACTATGAACCTTATCACCCATAGTCTGACTCCCAAGGTCAAGTAACTGGCATTCGGAGTTTGACTGAATTCGGTAACCCGGTGAGGGCCCCTCGTCCAATCAGTGCTCTACCTCCAGTACTCATCCCTTGAGGCTAGCCCTAAAGCTATTTCGGAGAGAACCAGCTATCTCCGTGTTCGATTGGCATTTCACCCCTACCCACACCTCATCCCCGCATTTTTCAACATACGTGGGTTCGGGCCTCCAGTCAGTGTTACCTGACCTTCACCCTGGACATGGGTAGATCACACGGTTTCGGGTCTACGACCACATACTCGCATACGCCCTGTTCAGACTCGCTTTCGCTGCGGCTCCGTGTCTTCCACTTAACCTCGCATGGGATCGTAACTCGCCGGTCCATTCTACAAAAGGTACGCCGTCACCCATTAACGGGCTTCGACTACTTGTAAGCGCACGGTTTCAGGTTCTCTTTCACTCCCCTTCCGGGGTACTTTTCACCTTTCCCTCACGGTACTGGTTCACTATCGGTCACGAGGGAGTATTTAGCCTTGGGAGATGGTCCTCCCGGATTCCGACGGAATTTCTCGTGTTCCGCCGTACTCAGGATACACTCCGGAGAAAATGCTCTTTCGATTACAGGGCTCTTACCTCCTATGGCTGATCGTTCCAGATCGATTCATCTAAAGCATTTTTTGGTAACTCCGTAGGAGTGTCCTACAACCCCGAAAAGCTTGCTTTTCGGTTTGGGCTGATTCCGTTTCGCTCGCCGCTACTTGGGAAATCGCTTTTGCTTTCTGTTCCTCCGGGTACTGAGATGTTTCAGTTCCCCGGGTGTGCCTCATCTATCCTATGTATTCAGACAGACGTCCTGTTCCATTACGAACAGGGGGTTTCCCCATTCGGAAATTCCCGGATCAACGTTTACTTACAACTCCCCGGGACATATCGGCGTTAGTCCCGTCCTTCTTCGGCTCCTCGTACCTAGGCATCCACCGTGCGCTCTTGTTCACTTAACTAAATCTTGCTTTGTTTCAAAAGCACATTCATGTTTTGATGTCGTTCGTACTCTTATTTAGTTTTCAAGGTACAAATAGAGAGATTTGCTCTCTCAAAACTGAACCAAACAACCATGTATGTCTCCACCAAAAGATCTGAAATAGATCGCTCGGCGTTTCCGTTTCTATCCTTAGAAAGGAGGTGATCCAGCCGCACCTTCCGATACGGCTACCTTGTTACGACTTCACCCCAATCATTGGCCCCACCTTCGGCGGCTGACTCACGCAAAGCGTGTTACCTCACCGACTTCGGGTGTTGCTAACTCTCGTGGTGTGACGGGCGGTGTGTACAAGGCCCGGGAACGTATTCACCGCGGCATGCTGATCCGCGATTACTAGCGATTCCGGCTTCATGCAGGCGAGTTGCAGCCTGCAATCCGAACTGAGAATGGTTTTATGGGATTTGCTTAGCGTTGCCGCTTCGCTGCCCTTTGTTCCATCCATTGTAGCACGTGTGTAGCCCAGGTCATAAGGGGCATGATGATTTGACGTCATCCCCACCTTCCTCCGGTTTGTCACCGGCAGTCAAATTAGAGTGCCCAACTCAATGCTGGCAACTAATCTCAAGGGTTGCGCTCGTTACGGGACTTAACCCAACATCTCACGACACGAGCTGACGACAACCATGCACCACCTGTCACTCTGTCCCCGAAGGGAACTCGGTATCTCTACCGATCGCAGAGGATGTCAAGACCTGGTAAGGTTCTTCGCGTTGCTTCGAATTAAACCACATGCTCCACCGCTTGTGCGGGCCCCCGTCAATTCTTTTGAGTTTCAGCCTTGCGGCCGTACTCCCCAGGCGGAGTGCTTAATGCGTTAACTTCAGCACGAAGGGGCGGAAACCCCCTAACACCTAGCACTCATCGTTTACGGCGTGGACTACCAGGGTATCTAATCCTGTTCGCTCCCCACGCTTTCGCTCCTCAGCGTCAGTTACAGACCAGAGAGTCGCCTTCGCCACTGGTGTTCCTCCACATCTCTACGCATTTCACCGCTACACGTGGAATTCCACTCTCCTCTTCTGTACTCAAGTCCTCCAGTTTCCAATGACCGCTCACGGTTGAGCCGCAAGATTTCACATCAGACTTAAAAGACCGCCTGCGAGCGCTTTACGCCCAATAATTCCGGACAACGCTTGCCCCCTACGTATTACCGCGGCTGCTGGCACGTAGTTAGCCGGGGCTTTCTGGTTAGGTACCGTCAAGGTACCGCCTTATTCAAACGATACTTGTTCTTCCCTAACAACAGAGTTTTACGATTCGAAAACCTTCATCACTCACGCGGCGTTGCACCGTCAGACTTTCGTCCATTGCGGATGATTCCCTACTGCTGCCTCCCGTAGGAGTCTGGGCCGTGTCTCAGTCCCAGTGTGGCCGATCACCCTCTCAGGTCGGCTACGCATCGTCGCCTTGGTGAGCTCTTATCTCACCAACTAGCTAATGCGCCGCGGGCCCATCTGATAGTGGCAGCATAAAAGCCGCCTTTCAACTTCTCATTAGGTAATCAAAAGTGTTATCCGGTATTAGCTCGCGTTTCCGCGAGTTATCCCCGTCTCTCAGGTAGGTTGCCCACGTGTTACTCACCCGTCCGCCGCTCGTTCCACAAGCGCAAACCCCGAAGGGTTGTTGCCTGCTTCCCGCGCTCGACTTGCATGTATTAGGCACGCCGCCAGCGTTCGTCCTGAGCCAAGATCAAACTCTCCATAAATAATGAAGTTTGTCTATCATTGACACCGATCAATGATATATCTTCGCTTTTCACATGGTTTCAAGGGTGAAATCAACCGTCCAGATGAACCATTGGACTTCGTGATTTCTTTCCTCTACCATCTGTTTGACATACTGGTTGTTTTGTTCAGTTTTCAAAGAGCAAATGCATATGTTGCTATAAGTTAGCAACTTAATTATTTTACCATACCCATTTCTCAAAGTCAATAACTTTCTTTTGAGAAACGAATATTTCACAACACCTCATAAAAAGGCGACCTAATTAATGTAACATATCGGCTACCTTGAGTCAATATGTTATTTGCTTAGAAAAAGCAAAATGGGCCTGGGTGGACTCGAACCACCGACCTCACGCTTATCAGGCGTGCGCTCTAACCAACTGAGCTACAGGCCCAAATAATAAAATGGAGCGGGTGATGGGAATCGAACCCACATCATCAGCTTGGAAGGCTGAGGTTTTACCACTAAACTACACCCGCATGGTAATAAAATATATTATTTCCGTACTAATTTCTGCTTAGGCCTTGCTAACATCTTACTCAGTCAGTCATATTCAAATGGTCGGGAAGACAGGATTCGAACCTACGACCCCTTGGTCCCAAACCAAGTGCTCTACCAAGCTGAGCTACTTCCCGTGAAATGGTGCGCCCGAGAGGAGTCGAACCCCTAACCTCTTGATCCGTAGTCAAGCGCTCTATCCAATTGAGCTACGGGCGCTTAAAAAAACACGTATCCGAATATAACATATCTCAGCAACAGATTACAAGTTTTTGAGTGCGGTCGGTGGGACTTGAACCCACACGGGATTAACTCCCACTAGGCCCTCAACCTAGCGCGTCTGCCATTCCGCCACGACCGCATAGATTTATAAACGAGTTCCCAAAGACGTTTGTATACCCTGCCTAAAAATTAAAATGCCATGAATATTCACAGCAGTTATTTTAGTAATGCGGGTGAAGGGACTTGAACCCCCACGTCCGAAGACACTAGAGCCTGATTCTAGCGCGTCTGCCAATTCCGCCACACCCGCATGTCTTCTATTTAAATGGTGAGCCATGGAGGGTTCGAACCTCCGACCCTCTGATTAAAAGTCAGATGCTCTGCCAACTGAGCTAATGGCTCATATTTGTTTCATTCTCATGATATTTTAACATGGAGATAGGACTAACAATATATAGACATCTCATAAAAATGGCTGGGCTACCAGGATTCGAACCTGGGGTGCACGGGATCAAAACCCGATGCCTTACCGCTTGGCTATAGCCCAACAAATGGCGGTCCGGACGGGACTCGAACCCGCGACCTCCTGCGTGACAGGCAGGCATTCTAACCAACTGAACTACCGGACCCAACCTATTTTATTTAAAAAGAAAGATGACCCGTACGGGACTCGAACCCGTGTTACCGCCGTGAAAGGGCGGTGTCTTAACCGCTTGACCAACGGGCCATATAAATGGCGGAGAAGGAGGGATTTGAACCCTCGCGCCGCTCTCGCGACCTACACCCTTAGCAGGGGCGCCTCTTCAGCCACTTGAGTACTTCTCCATATGGCTCCACAGGTAGGATTCGAACCTACGACCGATCGGTTAACAGCCGATAGCTCTACCACTGAGCTACTGTGGAATAATCTGCTTATATCGTAATTGCGCAACGAGAAATATAATACAATATCCTTATGTCATTTGTCAATGATTTTTTCATTAAAAATTGTTGCTTCAACAACATATCCATTCATTAGCTTATTTAATTTACCATGGATGACATAATTCGTCAATGGATTTCCCGTAATTTATTTATAACTTCGCTTTTCACCTATTTTAGTGCTTGCAACTTACCTCCGCATTTACCGCATTTATACTTTTTCACATCAACACGCCGCATTCTTTTATATTCCTGCTTACATTTCAGACAAAGATATGTATACTTATATTCCCTTTTTTGGGATGGTAGCGGGGTGCAATGCCTGGGAGATCCAGTTTCCCTTAATAATTTCTTGAAATCCTTATCACCATGCTTGTAACCTTTTCCTTCTATATGAAGATGATAATGACATAATTCATGCTTAATAATACCAATAAACTCATTTTCATCCATCTCAACAACATATTTTGGGTTTAGTTCGATAAGTTTTTTAGTCGGAATATATCTTCCGCCTGTTGTCCGAAGGCGATAGTTAAATGCCACGTCATGTGTAAAAGCTTTTTTAAAATGATCCACGGATAGTTTATGAACCAATTGATAAAGCTCTTTTTCATTTAATAGATCCATTTGCGAAAAACTTCCTTATACATATTCACTTTTATTCTATCATAAACATCTATATTAATACATATTTTTGTCCCTGGTTTTTATTCACTCTATCAATATTATCTAAAATAATTATAATTAAACTTTGATTTTTAATTAAAATGTATTATAATAGAAAAAGAAGTTACTTATAATACGTAAAGGAGAGGGGATTTACATTGAGTAATAATAAAAAAACACTAACGACTGGCGCTGGTATTCCGGTTGGAGATAACCAACACTCACTCACAGCTGGGAATCGCGGTCCTGGTTTAATTCAAGATTATCATCTATTAGAAAAGCTGGCACACTTTAATAGAGAACGTATTCCAGAGCGTGTTGTTCACGCAAAAGGGGCAGGCGCATTTGGATACTTTGAAGTTACAAACGATGAAATCTCTAAATATACGAAAGCTAAATTTCTAAGTGAAAAGGGAAAACGCACCAACATGTTTGCTCGTTTTTCAACGGTTGCTGGTGAACAAGGGTATCCCGACACGGTTCGAGACCCTCGCGGATTTGCGTTGAAATTTTACACGGAAGATGGAAACTATGATTTAGTTGGTAACAACACTCCTGTTTTCTTCATTCGTGATGCAATAAAGTTCCCTGATTTCATTCACTCACAAAAACGTCTTGGAAATGGATTAAAAGATCCTAATATGGTATGGGACTTCTGGTCATTATCACCAGAATCACTCCATCAAATCACGTACCTGCACGGTGATCGTGGTATCCCGGCAACCTACCGTCATATGAACGGATACAGCAGCCACACGTTCAAATGGGTAAATGAAGAAGGAGAAGCTTTCTGGGTCGTCTATCATTTTATCAGTGATCAAGGTGTACAAGGACTAGATCCGGAGTTAGCAGATAAGCTAGCTGGCGAAAACCCTGACTACCATAGAGAAGACCTATACAACTCAATTGAGAATGAAGATTTCCCATCATGGACCTTATATGTACAAATCATTCCATATGAAGATTATAAGACATACAAATGGGACATGTTTGATATTACAAAAACGATTTCCAAAAAAGATTATCCACGAATTGAAGTTGGAAAAATGGTGCTAAACCAGAATCCGGGAAATCATTTTGCTGATGTAGAGCAATCCGCATTGTCACCAGCAAACCTTGTACCTGGAATTGAAGCATCACCGGATAAAATGCTTCAAGGTCGTATATTCAGTTACGCCGACGCGCATCGCTATCGTTTAGGTGCAAACCATCAACAAATTCCGGTTAACCGTCCGGCTAATGAAATCAATAACTATCAACGTGATGGTTTTATGCGGGTAGACGGTAATAGTGGAAATGCTCCCGTTTACGAACCTAATAGTGTAGATGGGCCGGTTGAAGATCCTTCTACAAAAATCAAACCATTCGAAGTATCCGGTGAAGCTGATAGTGTAGCTTACGACAGTACAGATCACTATACGCAGCCTGGAGATCTTTATCGTTTGATGAGTGAAGATGAGAAAGCCCGTCTTGTTAAAAACTTTGCTGATCATATGAGACCAGTTGAACGTGACGAAATCAAATTACGTCAAATTGAACATTTCTACAAAGCAGACCCTGATTGGGGCGAAAGAGTCGCTGCAGATTTAGGATTATCTGTTCCCGAAAGTGTAAAGAAATAAAAGAATGAGGAGAGAATAGTGCAGTTTTGCACTATTCTTTTTTTATTCCTTATCCCCTATAATTTAAAACAGTGGATCATTTAGCAACCAAATCAGCCCATCACTCCAGTTTCTAGCACTTAGATATTTCAGACTCCGGAAACGCCCACAAAACAAAAAGCCAGCTGCCTAAAAAAGCAACCAGCTTCCAGTCTAATTTTCACTTCCTATCATTGATAATGCAATTCTGCCTTTATCTGCATCAATATTTTCCACCCAGACGGTAATGACATCTCCTACTGAAGCGATGTCCATTGGGTGCTTTACAAATTTATTTGCCATTTTTGAAATATGAACAAGTCCATCCTGTTTGACGCCAATATCCACAAAAACACCGAAGTCGACCACATTTCTGACCGTGCCCTGCATTTCCATTCCTGGGGTTAGGTCTTCTAAAGACATAACATTTTGTTTCAAAACCGGTTGTGGAAAATCATCCCTCGGGTCACGTTCCGGACGGCTCAGGGAGTTCATAATATCAATCAGTGTGGGTTCCCCTATTGCTAAGTTTGTTGCCGTTTCCTTTTTATCCAATGATTTTATTTTCGCTTGTAGTCTATCTGTGCCAATATCATCTAATTTACAATCAATCATTTGTAGGAGGTTTTCCACATTCGCGTAGCTTTCCGGGTGAATCGGTGTACGGTCTAATGGATGATCCCCATCAACAATCCGTAGGAATCCGATCCCTTGTTCATATGTTTTTGCACCAAGACGAGGGATGTTCTTCAACTGCTTGCGGTTGGTAAATTTCCCTTCCTCCTCACGTTTGGTCACGATGTTCGCAGCGACCGTTTTACTTAGGCCTGCTACATATTGCAGAAGAGAGGATGAAGCAGTATTTACATTGACACCAACCTGGTTTACTGCTGTTTCCACAACAAATGTTAAAGATTCATTCAGTAATTTTTGACTGACATCATGCTGGTATTGCCCGACGCCAATGGATTTAGGGTCAATTTTTACAAATTCAGCAAGTGGATCCTGGACCCGGCGCGCAATAGATGCGGCACTTCTTTCTTCTACCTGTAAATCAGGGAATTCCTCACGTGCCAATTTGGAAGCGGAATAAACACTTGCCCCGGCTTCGTTAACAATGATATATGGAACATCCAAGTTGTTTTTCGTAATAACATCAGAAATGAATTGCTCTGTTTCGCGAGATGCGGTACCATTTCCGATTGCAATAAGTTCAATATTGTATTGCTTGATAAATTGCAGGACAACCTTTTCAGCTCCTGCAGTGTCGTTTTTTGGCGCAGTTGGATACATGACACTGACATCATGCACTTTGCCGGTTTCATCCACGACTGCTAACTTACAGCCTGTCCGAAAAGCAGGATCAACCCCCAGGATGGTTTTTCCTTTCAATGGTGGTTGAAGTAATAGGTTTTTAAGATTTTTCGAAAAAACTTCAATCGCTTGTTCTTCTGCCTTTTCAGTGAGGCTGCTACGTATTTCCCGTTCAATCGATGGTTGTATTAACCGCTTATAAGCATCGTCGATCGCTTCATGAAGTATTTCTACCGTTTGTTCGTTTGTAGCTCTTTTTATTATTTCACGGCGTAAGTATTCCGTTATAATTTCTATTGGTGGCTGTATGCTAACTTTGAGCACTTCTTCTTTTTCGCCGCGATTTAATGCTAGAATTCGGTGAGACACCATGGAGCGCACTGATTCGCTATAATCGTAGTACATGCCATAGACAGCTTTTTCATCTTTTTCCTGATTCTTCACTTCTGATTGCATGGTTCCTCGTTGAAATGTTTCCTTACGTATATATTCCCGGTACGCGGGATCATCAGAAATCCATTCGGCAAGTATATTATTTGCGCCTGTAAGTACATCATTGATGGTATGTAAATCATGTTCTTCGGAAAAATAATTCTCAGCCTCAGCATGGATAGCCGTCATTTCCTGCATCCAAATTTGCTCAGCTAGTGGCTCCAATCCTTTTTCTTTGGCAATTGTTGCTTTTGTCCGGCGCTTTTGTTTATAAGGGCGATATAAATCTTCTACACGTTGTAATTGGGTTGCTTCTGTAATTTCCTTTTCCAGTTCCCCGGTCAATTTGCCCTGTTCATCAATGATTCGAAGCACTTCTTGTTTTCTTTCTGACAGATTAACTGCATAGGTCCATTTATCTTGTACTAATTTAATTTGTACTTCATCCAAGCCACCTGTTACTTCTTTGCGGTAACGCGCTATAAAAGGGACTGTATTTCCTTCGTCCAATAAACCGATCACTGTACTGATGATACTTTTATTTACTTGCGTTTCCCCGGAGACCCATTGGATGAGATCTTTATTTAATTCATTAGTCACAGTAGTTCCTCCTTTGCTAACCTCTTATATTTTACCAAAGAATAGGGTGATTGCATAATGCGGATCACAAATGAGAAAAGACACTCATCAACAATATGAAGCCCCAAGCACTCTTGGTCAGTCCGAGAATGTCATTGTTCAATGAAAAAGACCGACACGTCAGCGCCAGCCTGATTTATTCTTTATATCGAATTGCAATTAATGTCGTATCATCTGTTCGAATGTCATCACTAATATGCTCAAATGTTTTCGTGATCGTATAAACATCGTGATTATTCCAATACTTCTTGGACAAATCTTTATCAGATACGCCATCAGAGAACATAATGAAATTCATATTAGGTTCGAGTTTTTCCTGCATTATTTTAAAAGAACGTTGATACCCGCCTAAATAGCCTGCATTCGGGATCGTACGCTTTCTCTTTTGGCTTTCTTTAATGGTCATGACACCTATGTTCCCTATGGAGGAGAAGGAATACAGCCCGGATACAAAGTCCAATTTTAAAATTCCTACAACGGCGCCTCGTTTCCCAGATAATTTTGTATTACATAGTTTGACAAGTTGCTCTACTGTTGCATGAATATTGTCTCTAATAATATCAATAACTATTTGGGAAGATTCCTTTGCAACTTCACCACTGCCAAGCCCATCCGCTAATGCACATACAAATTCATTTTCTGTTTCCATATAAAAATAACTGTCTCCACAGTGATAATTTCCTTTTTTTGGCTGTTGAAAAACAGAAACGTTCACTTTGTCGAGGGTATTCAATCAAATACCTCCGAGCTTTCAGATTGGATAGCCTCCCGCAGTTTACGTAAAGAGCGACGTTGCAGTCTTGACACATGCATTTGTGAAATACCAAGTAGTTCTCCGGTTTCTTTCTGGCTTAAATTATCAAAATACGTGGACTGTAGGATTTGCTGTTCCCGTTCAGACAATACAGGTAGAATTTTCTCCAGTATTATTTGCTGATCAATATTATCAAAACCACGTTCATCTTTCCCGATTAAATCTAAGATGGAGACCGTGCTGCCATCTGAGTCTGCTTCTATCTTGTGATCCACAGAAAGTGCCTTATAGCTTTTACTCATCTCCATTGTTTCCAGTACATCTTCTTCGGAAACATCAAGATAATCTGCAATTTCGACAACTGTTGGGGATGTTTGATTTATGCTTACTAAATCCTCTGCAGCTTTTCTTATTTTGGGACCTAGCTCTTTAATTCTGCGTGGTACATGTACACTCCAAGTTTTATCACGAATAAACCGTTTCATTTCACCAATTATCGTTGGAATGGCGAAGGACTCGAAGGATTTACCAAATGTCGGATCATACCTTCTAATCGAGGCCAATAATCCAATCATACCCACCTGTACTAAATCTTCGTGAATGGTACTGCTTTTAGCATACTTTCTTGCAATAGATTCCACGAGATCTTTATACATAAGCACAATTTTTTCTTGCACTGCCTCATCCGTGGGCTCTTTTTGCAGATGTTCTATCCATTGGTAAACCTCATCTCTTCCTTTATTGTCTGGTTGAGATTTGGTTGTCATCAAGCCCCACCTCGGTTTCATTAAGATACTTCGTCATTAGGACGATTACACCATAGTTATTATTAATCTGAACTTTATCCATCAGTGCATCGATTAAAAATAGGCCAAATCCTCCTTCACGCAGATTTTCAACAGACTCTGTGTTTTTATAGGGGCCTATGTCTTGCTTCACTTCATTTAAGCTAAAGCTTCCCCCATAATCAGCAACCATAACTTCCAACCGATCCTCGTATACACCGAATCCAAGCGTCACTTCCCCTTCATCTGCGTTCTCATAGGCATGTGTCACTGCGTTGGTAATTGCTTCTGATACAGCAATTTTCAAATCTTCAATATCTTCATAGGAAAAACCCATCCTACTGGCGATCCCGGAAATGCTTAATCTTATAACTCCGACATATTCCGCTTTTGCAGGAATCTTCATCTCGATAAAATCAAAATTATCCATTATACATTTCCACCTCGAATCCCAGCATCAATATCCATAATTTCATCCAATCCGGTTATTTTAAACAGGCGCAGTACACGTTCCTGGATATTAATTAATTTTAGTTTACTTTCATGCTCATTCGTAGATTTAAGCGCACTAATGAAAACACCCAAGCCTGTACTATCCATATACGTAACATCTTTTAAATCCACGTTAACCGTATGTCCCTGGTGATAAGTTAAAGGTAATAGTTTCGCTTTTAATTCAGGCGCTGTATAGGCATCCACTTCACCTGAAAGATGAACAGTGGATGTTTCCTGTTGATCAACGACATCAACCACTAAATTCATGACTAACCTCCTGAAACGACTATATGATTCATAATAAGAAGACCATGTCTTCCGAGCCGTATATAATTATAATTGCATTTATACCAATACCCATTTGTATATCGCATTAAACGTCTTTTTTCAAAATTAATAAGGTGAAGTCGTCTCTTAATTGGAAGTCTTGTAGACGTTCGAAATGCTTATATACGTTATTAACCATTTCCTGTGCAGGTAGATAGGCGTATTGTTTGATAACATCGAGTACCTCTTCGCTTTCAATAAACCTTTCCCCATCTTTACTTTCGGTGACCCCGTCCGTTAATAAGACAACCATGTCACCTTTATCAAGTTTCTTTTCATATTGTTGATAATCCGTATTGGGGAATACACCAAGAACAAGCCCTTTCGCTGTGATCTCTTCAAACGAATCGAATTCGGCATTGTAGAAAAAGCCCGGTTCATGACCTGCTGAAGCGTACTGGAGTGTACGCTTTAAAGGAAAGTATTGTGCATAAAACATGGTGATAAACATACTCGCATCAACATTTCGTTCTACAACACGGTTTAAATTCTTTAATATTGCTGTTGGATCCATGGCTTCCTCGGGATAACTCTCCAGTGAATATTTAATCATGGACATACATAATGCTGCAGGTATGCCTTTTCCGATAACATCTGCTATAGCAATACCAAGGGAACCATCTTTTCCTTTTAAGAAATGATGATAGTCTCCATTCATCTGATGTGCAGGAACACTTATGACACCTATATCGATGCCATCTATCTCCGGCTTTGTCGTATGAAGCAGGCTATCTTGCATATTTGCGGCAACAGCTATTTCCGACTTCATAGTCATTTGTTCCTCCCGCAATGCTTGATACTCCTGAAGTGCAAGACCATAGGAAATCATCGCCTCCAGCAAAAAATCCATCGAATGCTGGAACTCCTCAGAGAGATTGGGGTATAGTTCACTCAATGCCTGTATATGCAAATTGATAATCTCTTCCGGAAGAATATTATTACTAATAAACGATTTGCTAACTTGTTCAGCTCCGTACAACGATTGCTCATTTGGTTTTTCAATATAATGTTTCAATAAATCCTTATAATTGGCTGCATCTAATTTCATCGTCTTATCCATTGGAATTATCCCCCAAAATTATATTTATACAGGTATGATCTCCGAAAACGTTAACGCGTGTTTCCAGAAGTCAAATTTGTAAATATCAGCGGAAGAGCCGGTTTCATTGGTTACCTTAGCCACTTAACTGTTTTTATCTTTGTGCCACTACCTGCCTCCGACTGTATATCAAACTCATCCATGAGACGTTTTATACCTGGAAGCCCTGCACCCAGACCACCGGAAGTTGTATAACCGTCTTGTATTACCAGGGAAATGTCACTTATTCCAGGCCCTGAATCAATAGAAATAATGGACATCCCTTTTTGATCGAGGGTATCAATTACTTCAAAGCAAATTTGCCCATTTTCTGCGTATAAATATATATTGCGGGCCAATTCCGATATTGCTGTTGCAATACGCGCTTGATCAATGGTGCCAAATCCGACCTTTTTTGCAATGTCCCGACCAAGCTGCCTGGCTCCAACAATATCCCATTCTTGTCGAATATTCATACAGGATTGAGATTCCATAACTATTCCCCCAATTCCTGGTAAAGTTTTACAAGTCCTTGTTCCAAGTCTAAAGCAGTAGCGACATTTTTCAAATGAATACCTAGATCAATCAAAGTCATGGCTACTGCTGGCTGGATACCTGTTAAAACTACCTTCGCCCCCATGAGATCTGACATCGTAACCACGTCACCGAGCACCTTTGCAATAAATGAATCGATGATCTCTACTGATGTTAAGTCAATTACTACCCCTGACGAACCATTTTGGTGAATCTTATCCAATAAATCTTCTTGAAATTGTATAGCCGTCTTATCATCTATTTCGGTTTGGATCGATACTAATAAGTAGTTATTTAATTTTAGTATTGGTATTCGCACTTGTTTCACTTCCTTTGTAGAGATTCAATCAGTCTTTCAATATCCTCATCTTTTTGCTCAAGATCTACAATTTTCCTGTTGGTGATTTCCAGAGCGCTTGTGAACCCCTTTTTTAGTGAGCTTTTCGTTGGGAATTTTTCCAGATCAATGCCGAGATTAACAATTGTCTGGGCAATTTCCGGACGAATCCCAACAAGAATACAAGTTGCCCCCACGAGTCTCACTGCCTCAGCTGCCTGAATAATATGATGGGCAACCATTGTGTCAACGACGGGGACACCCGTTATATCAATTAGTACAACCTCTGAATTATGCTTCATTACACCTTCTAGCAGGTTTTCCATAATTAATTTCGCCCGCTCTGTATCAATGGTGCCGACCAGCGGCATTACAGTGATACTTTCCACAACCGGGATAAGCGGTGCAGATAGTTCCTGCAAGGCAACCCGTTGCATGGAAACCGTTTGTTCCCAACTACCGGAATACTCATTCACTAATAGCCGAATAATTGGTTCGACCCATTCATCAACACTCTTTAATACATTTGAGATAAAAATGGAATCGACTTGGTCCGATTGATTTAATATGTAATCAACCGTCACTCTTCTAAAAACTTGTAATCCGTCCGTGACATAACTCAAAGGCCACCCTAGATTAATAATTTTCTCAGAAAATTCCTCAACATCTTTTGTGTTTCCCTGATTTTTGATACTGGTGAATATAACATTTACAAATTCTCTATTGGTGCTTTCAAACAACTCTTCAGGAATTGTTGCCATATTGTTGTCCTGTTTAAGTGCATTAACTTCATCCAGCCACATTTGAACAATGGTATGACTGTTATCTATTACAATTTCCTTGAATTTCTCATCCATTCGCTTAGCCCCCATTTAAATATCGACTATAAAAATAATATACATCTCCATACTTCGGCAATTTTCGCACAAAATACCATCATATACCAAGATTCATGTATTTTGTAGATTCTATTGTAACATATAATATTCTATAATTATGCTCGTAGCCTTAATCTATTCTCAGATTATTCCGGTTTTTACTTCTACGCACATTAAAAAAACCCCCGTCGTTGACAAGAGGCCTTCCTAATGACCATACATATCTCTAAGTCCAAGACTTATTTCCAATGCCTGGTCTATTTTTTTCATCATTTCATTATCCAATTTTGTAATTTTGTCAGTCAAACGCTGTTTATCCAGGGTTCGAATCTGTTCCAGCAAGATGACAGAATTACGATCAAAGCCATAACGCTTTGCATTTATTTCTACGTGTGTTGGCAGTTTTGCCTTCTGGATCTGTGCTGTGATTGCAGCAACAATAACCGTAGGGCTAAAGCGATTTCCTATATCATTTTGCAGGATCAACACCGGGCGTACGCCCCCCTGCTCTGATCCAACTACAGGGGAAAGGTCGGCGAAATATACTTCGCCTCTTTGAACGATCAAATCGCTACACCCCTATCACAGAGCGCTCTAGGGTGTTTTCAGCCTCCTCTTCGGCCTGAAAGGCTTCTGAAGCGATTGTTAAATTAATCCGTCCCATTTCCTCATAACCCTTTTTCATCGTTTCGCGAAATTGTTGTATATGCTCATCTCTCTTTTGATCCAGGTAGTTTTTCGTCGCCTGACTGATGAAATCACTCAAATCACTGTTTTCGTATTTCATTAATCCATCCACCTCATTCAATAGGTTTGTTGGTAACTTCACTAAGACCTCTTGCAAGCTCTCTGACAAAACTAAACACCTCCGCCAAACTGTTGAACGAACTCATATAAATTCATTTTTATAATACCATTGAATTCTAACGTTTGCAAAGGGTTCTCGGATTTTCTTTCAAAAAAACTATGTTTTTGTCGTTTATTACGATTGATTTGGGGTATAAATCCGGGGAACACGGTTATTAATTATACATGGAATTTCGTAATTAATCGTATCAACATAATTCGCAATTTCATCCATGTCGATGACATCACCATCCTGCGCTCCGATTAACGTCACCTTTGTACCAATTGGGTATTCCCTATCTAACTGAATCATCGTTTGATCCATGCAAATTCTGCCGACAATGGGCATACGCTTGCCGTCCACTAACACAGAGGCACCTTGGAGTTTGCGTATCCATCCATCCCCATAGCCAATGGGGATCGTACCAATCCATTCGCACTGTTTAGCGGTATACGTAGCCCCGTAGCTTACAGACTCGCCGGGAGCGATTCTTTTTACAGAAATCAGTCTACTATGCAGGGAAAAGGCTTGTTTTAAATCAATCTCACCTTTTGCCTTCACCGCTCCTGATGGATACAATCCATACATTGAAATGCCGAAACGAATGAAATCATACATGTCTTCCGGCAGGCGTATAGAAGCAGCACTGTTGCCAATATGAATGGCTACCTCATATGGCCAATATTCCTTAAAGAAAGCTAAAAATGCATCAAAGCGCTCCTTTTGCTCGTAAAAATAGGTCAAATCTTCCTCATCTGCAGTAGCGAAATGTGTAAAGACTCCAGTTAAATATATGCTTGGATTTTCATTTAATGCATCCAGCATTTGTTTTAATTCCTTTTGATTGCGAATACCAATCCTTCCCATGCCGGTATCCCATTTCATATGCACTTTTAAATTTTTATCCAATTTATAGGTTTCCACTTCTCGTAGCCATTCTTCCTGAAAAAATGTCAGCGTAATGTCTTGATCGGCTGCAACTGGTGCTGCTTCTGGAGGAGTACGCCCCAGCACTAGAATAGATGCCTCTATGCCAGCTTTTCGTAATACGAGTGCTTCTTCCAATAATGCAACAGCTAAGGCGTTGGCCCCAGCTTCCAACGCCCTTTTAGCAACAGGGACACTTCCATGACCATAGCCGTCTGCTTTTACTACCGCAATAATATTGCTACTTTCAGGTAGTTTTTCCTTCATTTGCTCTATATTATACGCAATTGCATCAAGATTTACTTCTACCCACGTATCCCTATAAAAATGATCCGTCACAACAAAGGGCTCCTTTTCACATCGATGTTACTATCATTATTCCGCTTTCACGTGTACCTGTCAATGAAAAGTAAAAAGCAGACCCCCTCTCCGCTTGCGAGTCTGCATAATCACCATCTGACTTATTTCACTTCTTGACTTTGAACAGATTGGGCTACTTCGATTAATTCTTCTCTTGTCAATTCTTCACTTGCCAACGTGAAATCTACGCCATCATGGCTCCACTCCAGTGTTTTGTCTGACAAGGATCCGACCGTACCACCTAGATTCACAATATCTCCTTTTACTTCCTGCGGAGAGGATAAAGTTGGCTGAACTTCTGTTGTCTCTTCAACCAGTGTGAAATTCTTTTCTCCTTCAAATGTCAATATAGCTCTCTTTCCATTCTCTAACTCTACATCTCTCTTTTCTGTTAAATCAGCACCAGCCATATACGTTGGATAAAGCACTGTCAACTGCCCTTCTTTTCCATCACCTGATACTGGTTCATCGACTGTCGCCGTACTTTCCATATTTTTATCTATGGTAAAGTCATCTTCTTCAAAGCTCGGATCTGTATCGAAATTTGAAAACTCCACTTGTACCAATGTATTTTGATCCTGATCAAGCACATTTACAAGCACTGGTGTCAAGGTATCTTTGTCAAAGTGAATTTCCTGAAATGGCAGATTGTTATTGCTTTGATAATTTGTTTTTGTCTTGAAAACATAATTGGCTTCCGTTGCTTCAAATTCTGCCTCTTCATCATTTAATACATCCGTTACGAGTGATTGATACAAATATGGCTGACTACTATTGTCCGGCCATTCTGATTGAAATTCAAAATGTTTATTCAATGCAGGGGTAAGCACATATACACCGTCTTCATTTTTTAAAATGATTTGGCTTCCTTGCTCATCCTGATTATTTGTCAATCCAACTCTATAAAAGTCCTCTTCTTCACTTTGATGCCAAATGTCTATATTAAATTGCTGATTTTCCTGCCCTGTGTTCATCTCCATTACAGCCTCAGCCTTATATCCACTCATGTCTTCTAACGTTTCTTCTAGCTCCCCCGCCACATCTTCCTGCGATTTTTCACCACAAGCAGAAAGTACGAAGATTAAACCGATTGCAGTCGCCACCCAAATACTTAACTTTTTTTTCATGAACATATCTCCCTTGTCTCGTCAACATTAGGGAACAATTAATCACGCAATGTAGAAAATCTACGATATACATTTGAAATACCATCGATCACATCGGATGCCATTAAATCATGATAAGAATGTGTATCTTCAACTAATAAATCTGCAGACTTACCATGAATGAAGCACGCGTTACACAATGCCTGGAAGATACCTTGCTTCTGCATAATCTGCGCCAGAATAATTCCTGTAAGCACATCTCCACTTCCGCCTTTGGCAAGCCCAGGGTTCCCGGACGTATTTACAGACTGCTTCCCGTCGGGCGCACTGATGATTGTATGCTTCCCTTTTAGCACGACATAGACATTATGAACACGAGCAAAATCCGATGCATATTGAAATGGTTTTGATAGAAGCTCATGGACAGAAATATCCAGCAACATAGCCATTTCTCCAGGGTGTGGTGTTATGATTACAGGATGCGACCCCGCCCTTAATATGGATAGATCCAGTTTGGTATGATATAAGCCATCCGCATCAATAACGACAGGGCATTCTGCTTGATGAAGCGTATGGTGGACGAGTGAACTTGTTTCTTTGTTTCGTCCCATGCCTATCCCCAGTGCAATCGCATCATATCCATCAACGGCAACAGGAGTATCATTCGTTAAATGACCATTGCTCTCTGCAAGTGCAACGTAAGTAGATTCAATGTTTTCAGAAGCAATCATTTGAATAACCTGCTTGGAGGTTGCAGCTGTCATCAATCCTGAACCAGCTCTTAAGGCTGCTTTTACCGTCATTGCCAGTGCACCGGGCATGAACGTACTTCCACCAATAACGAGCCCTCTTCCGTGATCCCCTTTATGATCATAGGATTTACGATCCGGCATCGTTTGACTGGTCTCCTCTTGCCCCCATACAATCCTATTCGTATATTTCTGAAAGGCCGCTTCAGGAAAACCAATGGAAATCCTTTCCCACTCCCCGTAAAAAGGGGCCGTTGACTCCAAGAATGCACTCATTTTCGGAGCTCCGACAACAAACGTATAATCAGCTTGTACAGCTGTAAACGCCGAAGGGACTCCTCCCTCTTCATCTGCAGGGAGACCTGATGGAATATCAACCGAAACAGTATAGGCATTCGAATGATTTAAAACAGATACAATTCGATTTAAGGGCGCTCTCAACTCTCCTTTGATGCCTATCCCTATCATAGCATCAACGACTATGTCGGAACGCACTATCATGTCATTTACATCCTTCTCATGCGTCACGGTTTGTAATGACCCCCCGCATTTTAAAAATAAATGCTTATGATAAAGTGCGTCGCCGGTAATTTTCTCATCCGAAACCACTTGTACAACGTGAACCTCGTACCTGCTGTTCATCAACGTCCTTGCAATAACAAATCCGTCTCCACCATTATTTCCCGAACCTGCTAATACAGTTATTCGATTTCCCTTATTCAAGCTCGCTTCGATTCGCTCGCAGATGGCTCTTCCTGCGTTCTCCATTAGAAGCTTCCCATCCATTCCAATTTCCTGCATGGTATAATGATCGATATCGTACATTTCTTTTGCGGTGACAATATACACTTAGTTCCCTCCTACCCGCACTAGAATATATGAGACAACCATGGTAAATATGCACTGTTAATTATCTGCAATAACAACCTGGGCTGCCACGTAATCCCTGCTGTGCGTAATTGATATAAATATATTTTTCGCTTCAAATCCCCGCACCTTCATCGATGGCGCTCCATTCTCATCAATAGTTACTTCGATATGTTGAAAGCTCAATTCTCCAATTCCTGTACCGTTCGCCTTTGCAAATGCTTCCTTCGCTGCATACCTGCCTGCAAGAAATTCCACTTTTCTTCGATCACTCTGCAATTGGGTAAATACTTTTTTTTCATGTTGTGTTAAAATTCGATCAACAAATCGATTATTTTTCTCCATACTATTTCGAATACGACCCAGTTCGATTAAATCAATTCCAATTCCTTTTATCATCTTTTTCCTTACCCTTCTTTGACAAATCACTGTATTTCATGTATTTATGCACTTATAATAGTAATACCATTATAAAATAATAATACCCGAGATTAAATTATTTCACGCAGGGGGACCGCGTATGTTTATTCGAACGGAACGAAGTATAAAGGAATTTATCCAATTTTATCCTATTGTTGCAAGTTTGGTTATGATCCATATCGCTTTATGGCTACTTATCGATCTCTTGCAGCTCCAATTTGGATCATTTCTCTATGAATGGGGAATTGGCAGCAATTATTTGGTTGATCAAGGGCAGTACTGGCGTCTTGTAACTCCGCTATTTTTTCATTCCGATATTATGCATATGCTATTTAATTCGTTTGCACTTGTATTGTTTGGGCCGGCTTTGGAGCAAATGCTGGGAAAGGTTAAATTTCTTGTAGCTTATTTGGGAGCCGGGATAATAGGCAATATTGGCACATATGCTTTCGGGGCATCTGAAATTTGGAATGTACATCTAGGCGCATCCGGAGCTATTTACGGATTATTTGGTATATATGTGTTCATGATTGCATTCCGCAAACATCTTATCGATCCAGGGAGCAAGCAAGTCGTCATGGTCCTATTTATTATTGGATTAATCATGACCTTTGTTCGCGCCAATATTAATATCCATGCCCATATTTTTGGCTTCATCGGTGGATTTGCAATCGCCCCGCTCATCCTGACAAATGTTAGGCCTTTTTCACCTTGGAGAAACCAACAGCGCTACAGGGATGATGATTCCATCCAATTTGACCCGAAACGATGGAAGAAAAGAAGGGTCTCTAAGAAAAACATCATTTGGATTGTTGTAGGGATCCTTGTATTACTGGGGATACTTGGGAGGTTCAATATATTATAAACTCGGAAAGCTGAGAAGCCTTCCGAGTATACTATTCACGATAGGAATACCAGTCCGATAATAGATCCAAATCATCCGCATTCAGTTCTTTTAGGCTGTAATGTTTACCTACCCCCAGCTTTCCAATAATGGACAATTTCAAGGTTGCTAAACTTTGGCTCTTTTGAATTTTATGCTGTTTCTTCTCAAATGCCTGAATTCGTTTATGGTACATAAGCATTGTCATTTTGCTAAACGTACGATACCGCACCATTAAGCGATTCCCTTTTACATCATACCCGCTGGCACGATAACGTAAAAATCCTAAACCAAAAGCAGCGATCAATAAAAGGATGACTAGCCAGCTAAATTGTGGTAGGAGAAACATTACCACAACCCCAAGTAATATGACCGGAACCATTGTGCGAAATAAATAAAAGGGGAGCGCACGCTTCGGAAGCGGATTAAATTCTTTAGGGTGCTCCGCATACTCCGGTAAAATTTCCTGTAAAAACTCCTCCACTTCATCTCTTCTCATGATGGGGAATAAAACCGTGGAGAAATCCTGCCCTTGATCCAGAGATCCCCCTGCCACTTCGGCAAACACAGTAACAAATCCTAATGGTTGTCGTATTATACTCTCCTGAATCCCAATCGCTTGTATCCTGCTAAGCGGTATCGTTATTTGCTTTTTCTCGAGTAGCCCACGTGTGATAAACAATTCATCCGTAGATTTTGTAATCGTGAAATTTCCATATTTGATTATCGTTCCAGCGATCCCTAAAAGCCAAAGGAGGAGCAATACGACAAATACGAATCCGACGATTAACGCAATACCTAAACCAATCACCCAACTCATCGCATTGTCAAAGAATTGATCCGGTATAAATCGCTCAAACTCTGTTGCCCCTATAGCTAAAACGAAAATGACTCCAAGGCTTCCCGACGTGGATCCAGCGATAAAAAGGCGTTGAAATGATATTTTATAAAAAGGATTTGTCGTCTCTTCTTCCTCCAGTTCCCCTTTCAACGGTGTATTTTCATTTTTCAATTCATCTCTTAACTTTTCTGCTTCTGTCAATTTGACCGCTTTTAGTGAAGCCTCCGCCCCGTCTCCTCCACTTGCTGTTTCGATCTGGACCTTTGCCAGTTTAAATATTCGATGAATAACACCAGACGTTAAGTCGATGGATTGAATTCGATTTTTAGAGATATATCGTTTTTTCCGAACAAAAATGCCATATTCAATGCGCAGCTCGTTATCCTCCACTCGATACGTGAACCGATACCATGTAATAATACTGTAGGTAACGAGAAGCAGTACCAAAGCAAATAGGATTAAAATAAAATAGATCAAAGACTCGTCCCTGAATGTAATAAAACCAAAAATAAGAACAAAAAGAAATTCCCTGATACCCTTGATAAAATTAAATATAATTGCTGCCGGATGCAGGCGTCTTGGTTCAGACATCATCTTCATCCACCCTTGCCAATGCAGAAATCCGATCCCGCAGTTCTGAGGCATCCTCCTCAAGTAAAGCAGGAATCTCATGAGTCGTTGCTGCCGTTGAAATTGTCACACTAGCCAAACGAAAATTCCTCAAAATAGGCCCCTGCTTCGTATCAACATGTTGCACCCGGATCATTGGGACCAGCGTCCTTGAAACAATTAATATCCCATGTTGTATATATATTTCCTGATCAAAAACTTCATAACGCCATCTCCTCCAACGAATTTCAGGAAATAAAAATACAGCTAAATATGTACTTAACCCACTAATTAGTATGGCAATACTTACAAACCAATAGGAAAGCGTATAATGATAAGAAATAATAGCTATGGCGAGGGTTGCTAACCAGAGCACCGCCACATATATGGCCGCGGTTATTTTCCATGCCTTGATCGCATCACGCGCGATCATATTTACCGGTGGTTGTCTCATTGTATTCCTCCTTTTGCTTCTTAATCTATACATGATTATACAGAATTGTGCTATCGGGAGAAAGTTTTTTTGGATGGCGTTGTGAGCTTCTCTATTCAGAATCACCTTAATACTTTAATGGACGATTCTTTCATGGCCACTGTTATGATATTTTGCATGTTTTCGATCACCAAGAAGACCAAAAGATCACTCTGATACATGCTTTAACCCTTTTCTGTGATTCATGTACCTGAGGGCTCCCCTATGGTACATGCTTTAACCCCTTTCTGTGATTCATGTACCTGAGGGCTCCCCTATGGTACATGCTTTAACCCCTTTCTGTGATTTATGTACCTGAGAGCTCCCCTATGGTACATGCTTTGACCTCTTTCTGTGATTCATGTACCTGAGGGCTCCCCTCTGATACATGCTTTGACCTCTTTCTGTGATTTATGTACCGGAGAGCTCCCCTATGGTACATGCTTTGACCTCTTTCTGTGATTCATGTACCGGAGAGCTCCACTCTGATACATGCTTTGACCTCTTTTTGTGATTCATGTACCGGAGAGCTCCCCTATGGTACATGCTTAATCCAAATTTCACTCGTCCATGTACATGAGAACCTCTCCCAGCAAAAATAATCCCATTAAAAATAGAGGTACCCGTCCTGCCGCGGATTGCACCTCTACTTTGCACGTTTATAACTTAAACGTTTCGTATTTAGTAATTACTATTTCTCCGATTTTGGTAGTTTCCTTTTCGGTTTCTTCCACCTTGGTTTCGACCGCCTTGATTACGACCACCCTGGTTGCGTCCACCTTGATTGCGTCCACCTTGATTGCGGCCGCCTCCATAATATCGCTTATTATTTTTACGATTATTATCTTTGGTTCGTTGCGGGCCTTTTACACTAATTGGCGCTACGGAAGAAATCCTTACTGGCGTATCTCTGCGCTCTTTCGTAAGCAATTTCAATGCAGCTGCGATAACCGTTATGGAATCATTTTCCTGTAATAGCTCATTGGCCGTTTCATGATATGCTTGCAGGTCTTTTTGTTCAATGGTTTTGTTGAGTTTATCCACTGTTACTTGTTGTTGTCCTCTTTGTGCATCTTTATTTGTTGGCGGCATCAGGCGTTTCATTTTACTTTTTGTCACTTTTTCAATGGTCTTTAGATGCCCAATTTCTCTTGGTGTGATAAAGGAAATAGCTTCACCTGTTTTACCGGCTCTGCCAGTACGTCCAATTCGGTGTACATAGCTTTCCGGATCCTGTGGAATATCAAAGTTATACACATGTGTCACACCAGAAATGTCCAAACCACGTGCTGCAACATCAGTAGCAACTAAAACGTCTATTCGACGGTTTTTAAACTTGTTTAATACAGACGTACGCTTCCCTTGTGTTAGATCACCGTGTGTACCTTCAGCACGGAATCCTCTTGCCTGCAGGCCTTCTGTAATTTCATCGACACGTTTTTTTGTTCGACTAAAAACGATCGCTAATTCTGGGGCATAAATATCTAAATGATTGTTGAGTGTATCAAACTTGAACTTTTCTGGTATCTCGATAAAATATTGATCAATATTTTCAACCGTCATTTCTTTTGCTTTCACTCTAACTTCTTTTGGACTTTTCATTAGGTTTGTTGCGATATCGCGGATTTCCTTTGGCATTGTTGCTGAGAATAATAAGGTCTGTCTTTCTTCCGGGATTCCTTTTAAAATACTTTTAATATCATCAATGAAACCCATATTCAGCATTTCGTCAGCTTCATCCAATACAGCAGTTTGTACCATATTGATATGGATTGTTTTTCTGCGCATGTGGTCAAGCAATCGACCTGGAGTCGCAACAACAATATGCGGTCCATCTTTCAATGCACGAATTTGTCTTTCCATATGCTGACCGCCATAAATGGATAATGCACGAAGCCCTTTGAATTTTGCCAATCGATTAATCTCTTCGGCAACTTGAATGGCAAGCTCACGTGTTGGAGCTACAATCAATCCTTGGATTTTCTTTTGCTTGGGATCAATTTTTTCAATCATTGGGATACCAAAAGCTGCCGTTTTCCCAGTCCCAGTCTGGGCTTGTCCTATGACGTCATTCCCTTGCATCGCATATGGGATTGTCTCTGCTTGGATCGGTGTTGACTCTTCAAATCCCATTTTCTCCAATGCTTTCAAAATGGGGGTTGAAATATCTAATTCTTTAAATGTTGTCACCTATTCGTCTACTCCTTCTTTTAGTAAAAATTTATTAGTAGAAGAGGCCTTGGTTATTTTCTCATACTTTAGATGGATTAACTATTATCCCCGATTTCAATAGTTTCAAACACCCAATGTGCACAAAGCTAATGATCAGGATGCTTACCTGTTCAAAAGTTACTGAACATATTTTTACTTCTTTTTTATTGTTAAAGTATTAGAAAACTTGGCTTATTTGTTTGCCAAGCCTTTAAGAGGTTCTACCACCAATTTTGGTAAGAGGCCTCACTCGAAAACTAATGCATTTAACATCATAACACAAATCCCGACAGCATACTAACGACATGAGTGATTTTTTCTCGGAGCAATGATAAAATATATAATACGACTTTGTGTAAAATTTACAAAAGGAGGCTTTACATGCGTCGTCCTCCGTTTAATCCTTATATAGCAGTTATCATTGGAGTTATAACTGTATCCGCTTCGGCCGTATTCGTTAAAATGGCAGACAGCGCACCTTCAGGAATCATAGCGAATTACCGTTTATTATTTGCTGTGATTATCATGTTACCAGTCGTATTATACAAATATCGACATGAATTTCGATGGATTAGTATCAAAAATTGGGTTCTCTTCATTCTTGCCGGAGTCTTTTTGGCTCTTCACTTTATTCTTTGGTTTGAATCATTGAATTACACATCTGTCGCAAGCTCAGTAGTACTTGTTACGCTGCAACCAATTTTCACTTTTTTAGGAACCTACTTCTTTTTTAAAGAACGATTTTCCTCAGGTGCGATTATCAGTATGATTATTGTGTTATTCGGAAGCCTTCTTATCAGTTGGGGTGATTTCCAGTTAAGCGGAATGGCTTTATTTGGCGATATCCTCGCATTATTAGGGGCTATCACCATCACGGTATACCTATTATTTGGACAACGTGTACAGAAGAATTTATCACTCATGACATACACATTCGTGGTATATGGGATTAGTTCCATGACACTCATTATTTATAATTTAGCACAGAATAATCCTTTCTTTGGATATCCCTCTGATCACTGGTGGATATTCTTAGCCCTGGCAGTTTTTCCGACATTCTTTGGTCATACTCTATTTAATTGGGCACTTAAATGGCTAAACTCCTCCACCATTTCCATGGCGGTTACCTTTGAACCAGTCGGTGCCACGATACTGGCATACATTATCTTAGGTGAGGTTGTCACATGGTCACAGTTACTCGGTGGAACGATTGTTATATTTGGCCTATTTTTATTCATTTTAAGCACATCGCGTAAGACAAGGGTTACCATAGCACAAAAGGCGCGAAAAGATTAATGACATGATATAATGGATTCACATTAAATGAGAAAATAGGTGATACCTTGGCCATACAGCTAATGACAGATGGTGGTGCAGATATTCCACAACGTTTGCAAGAGGAGATGCACATAAGCATTGTTCCACTTTACCTAAATTTTGAAGACGCGCAATTTAAAACCGGGGTAACAATGGACTTACAGCGCTATTATCGAAAAATAAAAGAAACAAATACGCTTCCTCGCTCTGCAGCACCCAGCCCAAATGACTTTTACGAAGCGCTCAAACAGGTTGATCCCAGCACTCCAATTCTGATGTTAAGCCTATCCAACGGATTGAGCAGTACCTATGAAAATGCAGTTGCCGGAAAAAATATGTTGCTTCAGGAGGAACCTGACCGCACTATCGAGGTAATCAATACCAAAACAGCTTCATGCGGAATCGCCCTTTTGATGCATGAAGCCATTGTAAAAATAAACGAGAATTATTCTTTTACAGAACTCGTTAATCATATCCAAGAACGCGTTGAACAAACTACGACGTTATTCATTCTAAAAACACTTGAAAATTTGATACTTGGGGGAAGATTAGACAAGATTAAGGGAACACTTGCGAAAACCCTCCATATCAAATTGCTAATGCGGGGAAGTGAAGAAGGAACCATTGAAGTGACAGAAAAGATTCGTGGTGACAAAAAGTCAATACGACGTTTTGTCGATCAAATTGGGGAATACACCAAAAATGTTGAAGATAAAGTAATCACCATGACGCATTGCAATGCCGAAAGCCGAGCCAAAAAGGTGATTTCTGACATCAGAGAGAAACACCCGTTTAAAGATGCATTCTTAAGCGAAACGGGCCCGTTGATCTCTAATTATGGTGGAGACGGAGCGATGGTCATCTCTTTTTTTAGGGATAAATAGAAAAGCATTTTCGATGAATGCTGTAGCAAAAATAAGGAAAACCTGCTCCATCATAAGAGTAGGTTTTCCTTCTGTTTAACTTTTACCCTTTGCCAAAAAATCGTAGA
Source organism: Virgibacillus sp. NKC19-3 (assembly GCF_019837165.1). Lineage (NCBI taxonomy): Bacteria > Bacillati > Bacillota > Bacilli > Caryophanales > Bacillaceae > Virgibacillus > Virgibacillus saliphilus. Next base: position 897,331 of record NZ_JAGYHC010000001.1, on the reverse strand, counting down.
CCATTTGATTCAGCGTATCTTTGTCATCACCTAAACAAATAAGATGCTTGGAATTATCAAAAAAAACAACTTCTTTCCTTTTGGAATTAATTTCCTTTTCCATATAATAAGCTGTTTTATATGGCACCATGCCATCTTGATGCCCTTGAGCAATTAATACAGGTGATTTCACTTTCTTTAAATAACGCTTGGTGAATTTAACCAATTTCACGAACTCAATATTGGCTTTAAATGGAATGACACCAATTTTCTTTTTATAATGCTGGTATACTTTATTTTCCCCCAAATTTCCCCGCATGCCGTCAGCAGCAATGGAAGATAAATCAAGCGTTATTTGCCTAAAGGATAGAAATTTCCCTGATGGTGCTAATAAAACAAGATTATCTATCCTATATTTAGCTGCTAAATAAGACGCAATCATACCACCCATCGAAAATCCGATAAGGTAAATGCTGTCATATTCGCTGCTTAACTGCTTGAGTGCATCTTCGGCTGCATTAATCCATTTTCGGTAAGATATATCTTTTAAGTCAAGATTTCTCCCATGTCCGGGTAATGTTGGAACTTCAATATGCCAGTCTGTATTCTCTTGAAGAAATTGTGCTAATGGGTCTACTTCATAAGGGCCTCCGGTAAATCCATGGATAATTAAACATCCAATCATACTCATTCTCCTCTGCAAAACCCCTATAGTTTCTTATACCCGTAATGGGAACAGCTTATCACGATGTGAATCACATTTCTCTTACCAATATTGCTGTATTTTTACAGAATTGGCGCGTAATATAAATGTTGGATAACAGCCACCAGCTTTTTACCTAAACGCTTTAATGATCGATCCGAACTCTTTCACAATCGGAGAAACTTGATGATATGTGTTGGCTAGTTGACTCACCGTTGAAAGCATTTTATCAAAATCTACCTGCTCCCCTTTTTGTTGAGGTTCCTCCATTGGATTAGTGGCGGTATTCATACTCGTGTCGGCTTGGTATGCAGCAAAACTTGTAGGTATATAATTAGGCCAAAAGGGTGGCTGTTTCGGTTTTGCAAATTGTTCATAGGGTGTTTGGTGAAGCACTTGTCCGCTAGACGCATGATAGGGATGGTAGGAATGATGCGGAAAACGAGCAGTATTATATGCAAAATTCTGGTGCTCCGTATGAGCATACGGCCTGTTATACATGATGCACACACCTCTTTTGTACATTTTATTACCTATTATAAATTATGCATAGCAAGGAAAGGGTGTGTATCACATGTACTCCATTAATTTCCATACCCTTCATAGAAAGGACTGTAATACGAATTATTCCCAAGACCTAGCGCATATTTAATTTTATTTTTTTGAAAACCCAAAATAGCAGATTGATTATCAACAAAAGTCGCTGGTATACCAAAAATCCCCATATCCTGTAGTTCTTTCCGATAATTAGGATGATGAGATATATTCTTGGTTAGGTAAGAAACGTTCCATTCATCTAGCTGTTGCAGTAATTTAGTACATTGCGAATTCCCATCACCAATGTAGATCGTGACTTGATGTTCACTCATCAGTTGAACCCCCTAAACATATGTGAATCTGAAGATGTCTTGATATATTCCCTTATACCCACATATATAATGAAATAAACGCGAATATATCAAAAATATTACGATTTTATTACGAATGCTCCATATTTATTCCACATAACAGTCGTCTTCTCGACATAAAAAAGCACACCCTTATATTTAGCCGAAATAAGAAATAGTAAAACCTATTTTTTTAAAGAAAATAGGTCATGCAAACTGGCTTCTTGTTTCACCCTCATCTGAAAGTTTGCATCCGAAAATGATGCCCTCGACTAGGGTGACTGCAGGCTTGAATTGCTTGCACTATTCCTTTGTATCAGTCATCATAATAAGTGAGGAAGTCTTTATTTTATATGGAGAAAGGTGTGTTTCATGATGACGTAATGTTCATTAGTTTGGCTCCTCGACAGCTATTTTTCTTCGCAATCAAATCTCCTTAAATCATTGTCAATGACGGTTTCACGGCTTAAGAAGAAAGGAGTATGTGTGATGGCACAGGATAAATGGTTTAACATGGATGCAAGGAAAGTCGAATCGGAATTTGATACAGATGTGAATGAGGGTTTATCTTCAAAGCAAGTGGAACAAGGTAAACAGAAGTGGGGTAAAAATGAACTACCGGAACCCAAGAAAGATCCGAAATGGTTAAAGTTTCTACGGCAATTTAACGATATGTTAATTTATGTTTTACTAGCTGCAGCTATCCTTACCATAATTACAGGCCATTATGCAGATACGATCGTTATTTTAATGGTTGTTCTTATCAATGCTGCCATTGGCTATTTTCAAGAAAATAAAGCGGAGAAAGCATTGGAAGGCATTAAAAAAATGCTGTCTCTTGAGTCAACAGTCATTCGTGATGGAAAGCGTACCGTGGTTTCTTCAAGCGACCTAGTACCTGGCGATATCGTATTATTGTCTCCAGGTGATAAAATCCCTGCAGATTTACGTTTGACCACTAGTGATCGGCTAACCATTGAAGAGTCTCCCCTCACCGGAGAATCTACATCTGTTGAAAAGAATATCGATACCCTACCGGAAGATACGGTTCTGGGAGACAGATTAAATATGGCATTTTCCAGTACAGCAGTAGTTTCCGGTTCCGGCCAAGGAATTGTGGTCGCCACTGGGGCCGATACAGAAATTGGTAAAATCAACCAATCGATTACAGAAGTAGAAGAATTACAAACACCTTTATTAATGCAAACTGCGCAATTCGGTAAAATGGTTTCCATTGCTATCGTCAGCGTTGCAGTTCTATTATTTATTTATGCGACCATTTTCTTCGACTACCCTATTGGAGAGTTATTACTATATGTCATTAGTGTAACCGTTGCCGCGATCCCGGAAGGACTGCCGGCGATTCTTTCCATTATCTTATCATTGGGTATGCAAGTAATGGCCAGAAACAATGCCATTATGCGGAACTTGCCATCCGTGGAAACCTTAGGAGCAGTGACGATAATTTGCTCGGATAAAACAGGAACACTGACGAAAAATGAAATGACTGTCCAGTCCATTGAATTGGCCGACAGGCATTTAGAAGTAACAGGCACAGGCTATGCACCGGAAGGAAAAATTCTGGAACATAACCAGGAAGTAAATACAGCAGCAGATAAAGAACTCCATATGTTTTTAAGCAATGTCTTAACAGTAAATGATGCTTATCTACAAGAGGAAGACGGAGAATGGGCAATCAGCGGTGAACCAACAGAAGGCTGCTTAGTCACATTGGCAGAAAAAGCAAACCACGTAATAGATCGACATGACATCATCTCCAAAATCCCATTCGACTCCAGCTATAAATACATGGCAGGACTCGTGGAAAAAGACGGAAGAAAAGTTATTTACGTTAAAGGAGCCCCTGATCGACTATTTGATATGGCCGGTCTGACAGATGGATCCGAGGAACGCAGGCGTTGGGAAGCTAAAATGTTTGCACGCTCCAATAATGGAGAACGGGTAATTGGAGCAGCATATAAATACGTGGACGATAGCAAAATACAAATTGATCACGAAGATGTTTGTGAAGGTTTAAACATAATTGGTCTGGCAGGCATCCTGGATCCGCCAAGAGAAGAAGCGATCGAAGCAGTAAAAGTTTGCAGGAAAGCAGGTATTCAAGTGAAAATGATTACCGGTGATCATAAAGCAACAGCACTTGCTATCGCTAAACAAATGGGGATCACCAAGCAGGACAATGTACTCGAAGGACGCGAGCTGGATCGTATGTCCAAAGAAGAAATGCAAGAAGCAGTACAGGAAGTGGATGTATTTGCCCGCACCAGCCCCGAGAACAAACTGCAACTGGTAACAGTGATGCAGGAAAACGATGAAATTGCCGCGATGACAGGGGATGGCGTCAATGATGCTCCTGCCTTAAAACGTGCAGATATCGGTGTTTCCATGGGAATAAAAGGAACCGAGGTAGCCAAAGAAGCTTCCGAAATGGTTTTGGTTGATGATAACTTCCGTACCATTGTCGACGCTGTCAAGGAAGGACGACGTGTCTACGACAACTTAAAGAAAACCATTCTGTTTATCCTTCCGACCAACGGCGCCGAAGCATTTCTAATTGTTTCTGCTTTAATCGTGGGAATGGATATGCCGCTCTCACCAATTCAAGTGCTCTATGTCAACATGGTGACGGCAGTAACAGTTTCGTTCGCACTAGCATTTGAAAAGCTGGAACCGGGCGCAATGGAACGACCACCACGTAGTTCAAACGCAAAACTACTAAGTCCCTATTATATTTTCCGGATTATCTTAGTGTCATTGTTTGTTGGTGGAGCCATTATGACAATGAATATAACCCTGCTGGGAGACCCGGAACACTATAGTCCGGAGCAGGTAACAACCATTACCTTACATTCCATTGTGATGGCGCAGCTCTTTCATATGTTTAATGTGAGAAACGAACGTCATTTTGCATTTAATACAGACTTCTTCTCCAACAAAATCGCATTTCTACTTGCAGGCGTTTTACTCCTACTTCAATTAATGGTTACCTATGTTCCATTCTTGAGAAATGTGTTTGATTTATATCCTATCGAAGCAAAATACTGGATATATCCTTTCATGATCGGTATAGCAACATTTATCATCATTGAAATCGAAAAATATATTACCCGAAACATTTCAGCTGCACGTGCAGCTAAAAAACATTAATAGTTATGAGGTTTTCATTTCCATGTAAAAGGGTATTAATAATTTAGGAACTTTACTATTCTTCCTTTTTTATGAAAGTGAAATGGTAGTAACGTTAAACATTCGGTTCAAAAACTTTTGGAGGGAAATCAAATGAGTACATTCAGAAAAGCGCACTCAGAAAAAACCAGAGAACATATGATAGAACTTCTTAATCAGCAGGTAACAGACTTAACAGATCTTTTTATTCAGACAAAGCTGGCACATTGGAACGTTCGCGGGCCACATTTCATTGCCTATCATGAATTTTTCGATGACTTGGCAGAAGATATTCCGGAGTTAATCGACACTGTGGCAGAACAAGCTGCAAGTCTTGGTGGCAGCGCCGGAAAACCTGTTCAGTTTATCGCATCAGAAACAAGGCTCCCTGCTTGGGAACTTCAAGATACGAAGGATATTTCCGTATTGGAGAAACTGACAGAACACTGGGCAATTGTAGCAAACAATATTCGAGACGCTGTAGAAATTTCCGCTGACGAGGATCCGGACACATCCGATTTATTTACGGAAGTATCTCGAAAATTGGACAAGAGCCTCTGGTTCTTAGAATCACATCTAACAAACGGCCGCTCTGAATAGATGGTAAATATACAAGGAGCTGCCGCTGGCTGTTCCTTGTTTAATATGCATCACCGTTCATCTTCACTATTTTTGAACTCCTTATTTTAAAATTTTTTGTTAAGGTATTAGGTATGAAAGGATTTCACAACCTTAAACATAATCCTTATTGTATCGGTACATAAACGAACCCTGACAACAGATAAAAGCGCAGGAGCGGGCTTCCGGTCAATCCCCCATACTCATTCCCTTCAATGTGACGGCAGTGATAAACACCGTTACACAAACAATTGCTGTCGAAACGACGATGGCAGTTGCTATATTCAAGTTACATACCTCCTTCTGTTAGCGTTACATTGCTAAGATCCGCTTTAGCACCACTTAAAAAGTTGTACGTTAATTTATCCATTTTTGCTCCGGTAAAATCAACCTTTTTCGCATCCAACAAGCGAAATTGTACATTATAGAATGTTGCATTGCGAAATGATGCTTTCTTTAATGCGCAACCTTCAAAAATAGTTTGCTGAAAGGTTTCATTATCAAAGCTAATCCCGGATAGATCACAACTTGTGAATTGAGCCTGGTCATAAGAACAATGTTTAAATGTGACGCCTTTACAAGTTGAACTCTTGAATAACGTACCTGTTAAGTTAACATTTTCAAAAATACATTGGTGTAAGTTGCTACTTTTAAATGTGCTATTTGTTAAATTAGAATAACTAAAATCAGACCCTTTTAAGTCACTTGCATTGAATTTCCCGTTACGAACAGAAACAGAGCGAAAGTCAGAATACTGAAGACGTTGCTTGGAAAAGTTCATTTGTACCGCCTGTTCCAATTCCTTTTGCTGCAGGTTGATAGACGCTACCAACTCAGATACTTCTCCTATAGAATCGATAGTCAATCTATATGCTTCCGCATCACTATATCCTTCCTGTTTATAATCATGGTATTTTTCTTTCAGGTTTTGCGATAGTTCTTCCTCTAATTCCTGTGCTGATTTTACATTTTGATAAGGCGCAAAGATATGATGCACATGTGCTTTTAATTCTTCAATCATAATATATTTTCCTTTCCCTGTTCAGTGCAGTCCTTCCTAATGGTACTTGCACTTTATTCTACGCTTTAAAAACAACCACTCCCCCAGATCCATACATGCAAGAAAAACAACTTTCTGTACCATTAAGCGAGGGTGTTTGCTCTGACATGGTTTGTAAATCGAATAACCACCATGACTTTCCATTACAATAAGTCTTCTAAAATTTGTTTCGCTTGCTTCCAGTTCTCTTTGTTTTGTTTATACGTTTCCTTACCCATTTCTGTAATAGTGTAATATCTCCGTCTTCCACCCTGGGTCGCATCTCCCCAATATGATGCGATACTGCCTTCCTTTTCCAGACGCTTTAAACTGGAATACATGGTTGCTTCCTTTAATTCGTATTGATTACCTGAACGCGCATAAATTAATTTACTGATTTCATATCCATATTTATCTCCACTTAAAAGAAGCTTCAATATCATCGTATCCGCATGTCCGCGAAGCAGGTCAGAGGATAATTTGGGTTGCACCACATCCTCACCTCCTTAACTACATCATAATCCATATTACTATGTCTGTCAATGTAATTTACATAAAAAAATATCCTTCCATTTGCTATCTTTTTCCTTAATAGAGGGAGATACGGTGGCGAGGATTAAACGTAAAAAATAGGACGAAGAATGTTAACGCCAATAGATTTATCGATAAGTTGCTCTAAATCGACTGCTTTATCTATTCTGAACTATATTTCACTGCACATTACAGCAGCATGACACGAACAGTAGTCACATAAAAACCCCTTTGTCTATATAATTCAAAGGGGTTTTTATAGCTTCTATAATAAATACGTAGAAAAGGATGTGCGCCATCATAAAAAGGGAATTCTGTTTCTACGACATCGTTTTATGAATTTGCTATTCCACAACAACTGCCGTCCCATACGCAATAACTTCTGCAGCGGAATTCATTACCTGAGAAGTTTGATAGCGCATCCCGACAATCGCATTTGCCTGAAGGGATTCAGCCTCTTTGATCATGCGATCTAACGCAATATCTCTAGCATTTTTCATCAGATCAGCATATCCTTCGATTTCACCGCCTACTAACGTCTTCAATCCCGCACCAATATCACGTCCAACATGTTTGGATTGTACGGTACTTCCTTGAACCATCCCCTTTACGTCCGTTATATTTTTGTTCGGTACTTCATTGGTGGTTACTGTAATCATAAGGTTCCTCCTCTAAACATAATCCATCATTGGAAAACAATTTACTAATGTCTCTCTCTTGATTGTCTAAACTTACATGTAGTATAGCACAAAAGCGTATTAGAATGGTTAAATGTTAAATAAGTGATGAGAAATCAGGAACTCGGAAATATCAGCTACTGTATAAACAGCTAATCACTTGGTGTAATGGCATATATGTAGTTTGTCCGAATGAATGCACAATCAATAGAGGTAAAGTTGTTGCCAGCATAAGCACCAATATTTTTTCGAATTTTCCTGTATATATTTCCCACTTGTATTTAAGCGGCTTTTCCATTGTTTTCTCCTCTTCACTTATTAACCCTTTTTACAATTAACTTACTTAGGGTGTCTCAGTTCTTTTCGTGACAATGCGTTTGTTTTAGCTAAATTGTTATAAAAGACCTCTTTTTCGACTTCAATGTGTTCCTCCTTTGTTAATTCCTCCATATTCGGTTGGTACGTAACATGTTCTATATTTTTCAGCTGTTTTTTTTCTCCCTTTGAGAATATAGAAAGATATCCTTTAACATTTGATGTTATATATCTTTTTACTTCCGGACTATTTAATTCTTTAATATATTTAAACTTAGGTATAGTTTCATAATTGGCTACTATTTGTCTATATTGGATATAACCAATTTCTCCAAGATAGTTAGCTGCTTCTTCCATATCTTGTCTCGTAAAATTTTCTTCATATCCATCATGAAAATTTTGGTTTTTTTGTTGAAAGTCGTTATATATTTCGATAATACGTTCTTGAAGGCTTAAAATGACATTAATTCTTTCAAGGCAAAAATCAAAAGTATTTCTGCTTTTTTGTGTTAATTGACTTTCACTTTCATTTAACACATCCGTCAGAAATTTTCTCATTGTAGTAAAAGCATCCATGTTAGCGCTAGATCTTTCTCCGCCATGAGTTAAAATCGCGGTTGTTAATTGAGCATATTCCATTAATGCATCAAATGCTTCTAGATACTCATCTTTTCCTGACTGAGAAGTTGGAGAGATCACAGCACAATCCGTCATTTTCCTCCATCTGTAATAATTTATAAAAAAATAATCATCATTGTTAATGCGATAGGAACCCGGGTTAATCGTAAACGTTTCAAGAAATTTTTTATGCTTTTTCGCCTCTTGTGTAACAAGTGGGTCATCATACCTCACATGAATCACTCTTTCGTCATAGAAATTAGGGGGTTAGCAGTGTTTCTAGCAGTTCTTTCGTCACTTCACAAGCTGAGATAAATATAGATATAATCGAAACGAGTTTCCACTCGTTTCTGCGGTTCGTGATGACAAAAGAAAGAGAACTCCCCCCAACCAAAACGGAAGTCCTCCTTTATAAAAATGATCATTTAACTGTTAAACCTGTCATCACTTACTACTGTTCAATCGCATTTTCCTTTACCTCTTCAGGTACTTCAATCGGATCGACATTATTGATGTTCGAGTAATTGGATTCCACGGTTTGAACAAGGTTAACGGATTCGCCATCTTCTTCCATTGTCATGTCCATATCCATATTAAATGCGTTCATATCAAAGGATTCTTTGTCGATGAACATTTCATAATCCATGCTGTTAATCGACATATTTTCCAAAGCATCTTGACCTTCTTCACCCATTGCCTCCGCCATTTCAGGTGTCAGGGATTCCTCCATTACTTGCTGGATTAGTTCGTTGAATTTTTCCCCATCTGCATTTAATTTCAAAATAAACGCATCATCTGACTGCTCGAAAGAAAGATCGTCGGCATAATCTTCCAGCATCTTCAGCTGTTCGGATGGATCCTGTTGCTGACTGTCCATTGCGTTCAGTGCATCCATCGCTTCATTATCCAGCTTCATCCAGTTGCCTATCTCCTCACTGTACATATACATCCCATCATCGACCATGTACATTTCCATTCCCATTTCAGGCATACCTTCTTCACCGTCCATCGTCACTTTGGTCGTTCCCTCTTGATAAATGGCGAGCGGATCCATGGTCATTTGCATATCAAAGCTACTTTCCGTATTAAGCGAAGATTCATCCTCCTCCGATGAAATTTGCTGAGACATATTCATCGCAACTTCTGCACTTTCCATTCCCTCCGATGCTTCCAGTGCCTCCTGATATACTTCACTAGCTGTTAGTTCACTCTCTTCTTCCTCATTTGTGTCCGCTGTCGGCTCGGCCGTATCATTACACGCAGCAATAATAAATGCCATCACTCCAGCGAAAACGATCAACATCCATTTCTTCACGTTGGTCTCCACCTCTCTATAAGATTGATTTCACCTTTATGTATGATAAAATAAGGTTTCATTTCATCTTAATTTATTTTTGTGAGTATTACAACTATATTCATAAAGTTTTATGAATTTGGTATTGATTTATGAATGCTAGCAACTAAGCAGTTAATTCCTGCACTTTCTTTGCCAAAAAAGTCTGTACACCAGCAATAATGAAAAGAATACCCGCACCCATTGCCATGAAGGAAGGAAAACCTATAATGATTAGAATCCATCCCTGAGTTGTTGTTGCTTTTTGTTGCACTTTTTTGCTAATTAATAAACCTATGATACCAAAAATCATCAACGCAATAATGACACCCAGCCAAAAAGATAATGCCGCCGGATATGCCGAAAGTTCCCATAGGGTTCCACGTGTATACGTATCATTAATCGTAACTTCAATTGGCGTGAACATACTTAGAACTAACATAAAAACAGAAACTATAAGACACATAAATCCTCCAATTTTTGTTAGTGTTTTTGCTGTTTTTGCATTTTTATTATTCATTTTTATCCCCTTTTTAAAATAGTTATTTTAGGTGTTTTTTATTTTCTATTCATCTTTTATCTATCTTAGTCATAATTACAATTTCCTTGGGTTCCGTAAAATCCATGTATCAAATGATAAGGTCACAACCGTACATTTTTTTGAATTCACAGTAATTTGGCTTGCAATTTTTATGTGGCTGTTTTCGATTTATGATTTTATTTCGGCTTCTTCCTAGGGTTATTTAATCGCCTTGGAACGTATTACCACGACATCCAATGCCATAACCCTATTATCATTGAATACGAAACGGTTCTTTTCAAAACCGCCTCAGTAGTTGCTATTCTAAATCTCTATGACGAAAATTATATTGATAATAAGCCACCCGCTCCTCGGTCTTAAAAGAATACTGCTCCCAGATATTCCCACTTTTAATGGTTTCTTCCGTTGTTACCATCTTCATATCGTCCGGATCTAGTTCCACTATCTCAGAATCTATAACTTTTACCTCTTCTTCATTGTTATTAAGTGCACGTATTTTGACCTGGACCTCTTTTGGCTGATCTAGATTATTACGTACATAGAAAACATTATTGTAGTTCGGAGCACATCTCCTGCTTACGCAATCAGCTTCCGAAAGAACCTGCACTAACGAAATATCATCATTTTCCGTGGACGCTTCCATTGCGCTCACAGCATTATTCAATGTGACAACATAAGAAATTTTTTGCCCAATAGGCATGAACCACAAAAGAAAAATTAGTAAACTACCTGCAATGGAACCGAAAATAATCCATATTACTTTTGGATTATGCATCGTTTTCGGCCAGTTTTTACGACGGGCTATCATGGTAGTAATAATATTAATAATCCCCATCAGACCACCAAGAATTCCAACCGTAATCAGCACTGTGACAACGGAAGAACTATTTAGGAAAAAAGACAGATTATAAGAAAAGGTTAAATAGCTGTTCACCACCACACTAACCACTGCAGTGACGACAAAAAGCAATAACGGGCCTTTCCAATTGGTATGTTCCCGCTTGCCGTTTCTGACATCAATCCCGGACCACAAAGCCCAGATAAAAGGGAGGCAATAAATAACCGCCACTATGATAGAATACCCCATAAGACTACAACCTCCTACCACTTGATCGTATATTGAACGTCTTATTTTACTTATGAGATTGATAGACACGGAAATGATTATAATGTTATTCCCTGTAATCGTTTTAACCATAGGCACCTAGAATAATCATGTAAAAGAATAAATATGTGCAAATAATAATGAAGGGAAGTCCCACGGAAACTCCCCTTCATTATATAAATCCTACAGTTTTCGCTGATTTCAAACAGTATGTATATCTTTTCCAATTTTTTGGGGGCTGGACAATCATACGCTGTGGTTCGCTGTAAATGGAATGTTCTTCAATAGTCGACACCCTTAGTCATTCGTCTAGCACACAGTACATTAGAGCGGTTTGCTATAGAGAATGCATTCCACCCCGTCCATTTACTCAACAAGCGTAGCTTCCACAATATAACGATCGGGTGCATAGCCGATGTAATCAAAGGGATAACATGTTGTCAGCGTCAATGTTGGCTCCTCTTTTTCGACAATAACTGTCCGATCCTCGGCATCGGTAATCCATGTTTTATTGATTTCATATTCGAACGTCTCTCCATCGTAATGAACTTCCAGTGTATCACCTTCGCCTAGTTCGTCTAGACCAGTAAAGACAGTGTCACGATGACCGGATAATACCGTATGGCCACCTTCACGATTGGGAACCGTCGTCCATTCGCCTACATACATCCCCACGCCTTGATCAAGAGTAGCCTCATCTGCTCCCCAATACGTTGTAAAACGTTTATCCATCGCCGGAATATCTAGGGTTGCTACCTCTGAACCTGTTTCTATATCATAATTGAGCGTTGATGGGTCAACTGTCATTTCACTTTTTTCCGGAATATTCTTTTCAGTTATATCAACAGCTGCTGCTTCTGCCTTTTCAGATTTCTCTGGTATTTGCTGAACCGACTGTGTGGACTGAAAATAATTCCAACCATTGTAAGCAACCATAATGAAACCAACCACAAATAAGAGCAACGATAGTTTACGAATCATTGTTTTTTCCTCCTTAAACCTGAGAAAAGCAAGGATAAATCGCCTGCCTTAAAGGCTAACTGACACTTGCGCAAACCGTGCGCACAAAATGCCATAATATCTTAATCGAGTGATAGCTACAAGAATAATTCATTATTTCCAAAACATCGTTATCTAATGTAACTACCACGTTTAATATACCATATTCGTTCATAACTAAGCAAAATTTTCTGTATGTTAAAAGAAGGTAAAGGGGCTTTCAGCCTCAATCCTTTAATTGTCAGATAGTAAAGTGTTGGAGATTAGTTCAACAACTATCCATAATCACTCATTCGCCAATTGGTTACATGAATATGCCCTCTGCTGACTTTTGATACTTTCCATTGTGGTTCATATAGACGTTAGCTTACTGCTCTTTTACCCTTTAAACGTCACACTAGTATTGCCTACTGGTGTAACACTGGCAAACAATACAAAAACAAAAATAATATGCACCATGTACCTCTCCGTTGATAAGTTGTCACTACCTTCCATCATCTCACTCCAGCACTTTTAAACTTTTCTTAAAATTTTTTGAAGTTTTGTTACCAATTGTTTTCTTCCATAAATAATAAGCATTTATTTCCATCTTTTAGTAAGACTATTATTTTATCTCCATTCCTTGTTTCTTAAGTTTGTTCTTTTCCTTGTTGGAGTATGGATGATAATTGACGTAGTCCATATTCGCTCTTATAAAAAAGTACCGATGTAAAAACTTTGATGCTATATACATAAAAAGAATGACAAAAAAGTATATAACAACTGTAGCAAAAACATGTTTTAATACAGTGGTTTCCTGCATACTTTGTCCCAATATATATCCTATTGCAGGGGAAGCAGTTAACAGCCCCATATATTTTGACTGGTTACTACGTTTCCGTTCCCTCGTCGGGTCACCCGCATATTTATTGATTTGGTATCTTACATAGATATACATCAACACAATTGACGCCACATTCATAATGATATAATAAAATAGCGAAGTGATCTGAAGAGTATAGTACGACATCCCCTGGATTAAAATAAACAGGGAAATGGCACCGAATGATCCCCACATCCCCATAAATAAAACCATCTCAAACTGTGTAGAGTACGGATCTTTTATGAGCAGCCGGATTGCCCATAAATGAAGGATAAGAATAAAAGGCGAGACAATCCATAAAAATTCCAATTTATATATACTTAATAATGCTAACAGTAAAGGTACGTCGTATATAATAAGGACCATTACTACTACAGAGGATTTAACATCCTCTACAGAGATAAATCCTAGCTGTTCCTTCACATGTTGAGCTAAATCCTGATGTCTTGTTTTAGGGTTTATTTTCATATTTCCTCCAGCGTTTCTTTAGAATAACATATTCATATATCCCTTATTTAAATTTATTTCCTACTGTTTTCATACCACTCTTTGACGCCATTAATAATTGGAGTGTCAACACTAAACTGGACAATTTTTCAAGAGTACATCAACTTGTATTCAGCTGGTATTAAATAATCAAGTGATCCATGAATTCGAATATTATTAAACCAATTCACATAATCGAAAAGTTCAAGGTCAAGTGCTTGTTGGCAAAGAAAATTGATGCCGTTCACAAATTCTGTCTTAATGGTCTTAAACATTCTTCGGCGACGGCGTTATCATAAGATACAAGGCCCTGTTCCCTCATGATTCAGCCAATCCGTCTACGGGACATCGTCCAACCAAGTTTTTCAAGTTCTTTTTTTATTTTTCTTTGACCGTAAATGCTGCGACTTTCTTTGAAGATATTCACAACCAATGCTGTCAGTTCATCATCGTTATTTTCCCGGTCTTTTGCTTCATAGTAATACGTACTTCGTGGAATTTGCAGGACGTCGCACATTGCTGATACCAAGTATTTGTAGCGTTATTTCGAATCACATCTACTTTCGTCTCATGATCAGCGCGGCTTGCTTTAAACATTCTCCATTGCGAGTTTTTGATTTTCCTTTCGAATCCTGATTAAGCGTAACCTATCCAACTATTTTCTAGTTGGGAACCCATGTTGATAAGTCACATTACCCTCTTTTCCACATGCAAAAAGAAGGAGGAGACATATAACTACAAGTATTAATGTTGTAACTTGGCGCAATATATCCATTACTCCTGCCTCCTCTATTTTACTGCAACCTCAAATCTACTAAATAATAAGCTGGGTTACCTTTGTCTTCCTGCAAATCGACAATCACATTAGTTGAACCTGCTGTTCCCACAAAAGCACTATCAAATTGAAGGCTTAAGATAATAAAGTCTTCATCAAAATATGCTATTTTTGCTATCCCTATGCCAACTGAATCGAAATCAAGTTCATCAGCTATCTCGTCATAGTTCAATTCAAATTCAGCATAATTCTGTTTAGTTCCTTCAATATAATCTTCTACTTTTTGAATTTTTTGCGTACCTTCAGTTAGCGGTTCCACTTCTCCATTCAAATAAACGTATTTGTAATCCTCGCTAAAAGTATCGTCTACTTTTGTTCTAAATGGTTGATGTGTTTTTGTATCAACCACCTGATAGTCAATAACGCTTAGGGACTCATTTACTTTTTCTAATAACGAATAATAAGGCACTAACTCCTCTTGCTCAATAGCGTTATCAAGTGCTGTATCTTGGAAAACGTCCATTTTCGATAAATCATGTAGAGCAAAGAAGTAATAAAGCTCACCTGTAGTTTCATTTTCCAACTCTAAAATAAATCCTTCTTCGTTTGTCCGATATATATTCATTAGCAATTCTTCGTCTATATCTTTCTCCAAATTATCAGATATGGAGAAGCTCGTTTCATTCTGGCTTGTTTTTATTGATAAAACATTTCCTTCTTCCAAAGTCACATCAGGTAACCGTTCGTCTTCTTGATGATTTATTGTTTCCTGAAGGTTCTCTTTCCCATTAAATAATTCGTGAAGAACATGTGCATGATCTTCTGTAGAAAATATCCGATTCGCATATTGATTGAATTCTGATGACGTATATTGAAAATAATTTATTGTATTTTCATTTTCATTCATGTTCCTAATAGCATACGTAAAAGTGTCTCCTTCTTCAAATAGAAAAATAGATCCATAACCTAAAATATGATCTTGTAAGAATTCAGTTAGCGCCGGATTATTTTCAGATGGAAGTCCTTGTTGATAATTCACTTTATCCTCTTTTCCACACGCAGTAAGAAGGAGAAGACATATGATAACAAGGATTAATTTTGTAACTTGGCGCAACATCTTCATCACTCCCGCTTCCTACGTTTGCAGCAATTTTAAATCCACCAAATAATAGGTTGGATTGTCTTTGTCTTCTTGCAAATCAATAATCACATTTGTTGAACCCGCTGACCCTGTAATTGCACCTTTATATTTCAAGTGCAAAACAATAAAGTCTTCATTAAAATACACAATCTTTGAACGTCCAATTCCAACTGAATCTATACCTAGTTCATCTGCTATTTCATCATAATTCAATTGGAATTCCGCATAAGTTTGTTCAGTTCCTTCAATATAATCTTCCACTTTTTGAATTCGTTGTATTCCTTCTGCTAATGGGGAATCATCTCCGCCTAAATAAATATAATTACTGTCCTCACTCAAAAGGTGTTCTTTTTCTACTCCCCTGACTTGATGCTTTACTGTGTCAATGATTTTCCGGTCTATCATGCTGAGCGTACCGTTAATCTTCTTTAATATTGGGTAATAAAGAATAAGTTCTTCTTCCTCAATTGCATCTCCAAGTTCTGCATATGGAACAATAGCCATTTCCGATAAATCCTGTAATGCAAAAACATAATAATAATCTGCTGTTTCCTCTTTTTCCAAACCTATAATAAACCCTTCTTCATTTTGTTTTTGTGCAGTTTCAAAGATTGAAGCTTCGTTGTTAAATTATTGTTGCATAATCAAATCTAACGTCTCTAGTAATCGAGAGCGATCTTGTTTTCGTGTAGCTTTTGGGTTAATCGTGAATAGCGAAAAACCAGTTACTCGATTCATACATAATCTCACTTTATTATGAAAGGACAATTGAGCAAAATAATCACCTTCGTCATATAAAACAATCTCGAAGATCCTTTGGAAGGAAACTTCAGATACCTTTATGTATTCAATATCCGTATAATAAATGGCTACTTCACTTTTCGTAGATGAATCTAATTGAAGATATTCATCCGTTATCGCGATATAAGGATAACCCGGATAACTTTCAATATATTCGCAATGGTAAAGAAACTAAATAAAACAATAATAAACAATGCCAAAGCGATAAGTAGTATAGCTTTTTCTATATAGGCAATATACATTATTAAGGTGCCAAAAACAACCAGTAATAATGAAAAAATGAATCCGAGAAAAAGCTTCCCTTTTGAATGATAAAACTCTATTTTATTTTCTATCAAATTAAAAACACTTTACAATTAGAAATACTTTTTTCCATACCACTCGCTCTTATCTATTCCAAATTTAAGTCTGAATTCTTCTGTGTATTTATTAAGATAATAACTTCGGATAACGACATTATTAAGATACAGAAATAATAAAAATATCAAACAAACAAATAATGGCGCGAAATCGATCAACGCTCCCATCAAACGGGTTTCCATATCTCCTGCAGAAGGAAATATAGTCTTGACAAGGAAATACAGACCGCCGATAGCAGCCAAAACGCTTAGAACACTTTTCCTGTTTCTGCTGAACCATTCTACGATGGCACTTCTTTTCTTTTTCTCCCCAAACACCATTTCTTTTGCGTTTTTGTAACTTCGAATAAAAACATAAGTGATACACAAGCTAAATAAAACAGTATATACCATGCGCAATGGAAAAAAATAAACAAATAACTGTGCCACCTTAAAAGTCCATAATAAAAATGGAAGTAAATACATTGTAAGAAATGTGTTATAAATAAAAAACGCTTTCACATTATTTTTCTTCCTATAATATCCTCCACCAAATATAGTAATTAAAATTAAAATACCCGGTATGATCGCAAACCAAATGTTTGATAAGAAGGGAATATATTCATTATTCATATCAAGCACAATTGTTCCAGTATCCATATTGTTTCCCATAAATATACCAAAACCATATATTGCATAGAAGACGCCAAGACCAAACGATAGAGCTAAAAAAGCTTTTCCAAAAGAAAATTTCTCTATTGTATCAATTGAATTTTTTGCAAAGCTTTCACTAACTGCGTCTTCCACTTGGGAGAAAGAGCCTAAGAATATATTTCTCATGTAACATTTCCTTTCCTCAGTAAACTGTATTTATTTATTATTCGTATCTCTCATTCAGTCCTGTTTTCATAAAAACTACATCTCTTGATTTTTTAAATGGGTATGATCCTTATCTTTATGCTTTTTCCCGTACCATTCGCTCTTGTCTACTCCGAATTTTATTCTGAAGTCTTCGGAGTATTTATTAAGGTAGTAGCTTCTAATAACGACACTATTAAGATACAAAAATCCTAGGATAGCTAGACAGGCAGATAGCGGAACAAAATCGATCAGCCCTCCCATTAAACGAGTTTCCAAGTCTCCCGTTGCAGGAAAAATAACCTTGCCAAGATAATACAGACTACCAACGGCTGCCAACACACTTAATACACTTTTCTTATTTCTGCTGAACCATTCTACGATGGTACTTCTTTTCTTTTTCTCCCCAAACACCAATTCTTTCGCGTTCTGGTAACTCCGAACAAAAACATAAACGAGACAGAAGATAAATAAAACAGTATACACCATACGCAATGGAAAAGAATAAACGATTAATTGTGTAAACTTAAAATATAAGAACATAATCAGGAGTACAAAAACTGTAAAAGAAGTATTATAAATAATAAACCCTTTTACATTGTTTTTCTTCCTATAATATAAGCCTCCAAATAAAGTAATTACCATTAGTGTACTTTGTAAGATTGGATACCAAATGTTTGATAAAAATGGGACGAACTCATTATTCGTATCAAGCACAATTGTTCCGGTATCCAAATTGCCTCCCATCCATATACTCACTCCATATAAAGCTGAGAAACCTCCCATAAAAAATATGATAAATATAATCGATTTTCCAAAAGAAAACCTCTCTATGGTATCAATTGAATTTTTTGCAAAGCTTTCACTAATTGCGTCTTCCACTTGGGAAAAAGAGCCTGAGAATATATTTCTCATGTAACCTTTCCTTTCTTTTTTGCATAATGTTTATTGCTTTAGTCATTCATAAAGATTAAGCTTTGTTCCAGATATTCATCCTACAAAAGACATTATACCGTCTTGTAATTAATCCAAACCAGACTGTACCCCATTTCCAATAGATTCAGCTACTAATCCTGGTCGTCAAATCGCTTGAAAAAATTAGTTGTAAGTGCAGCTAGTGATGCCATATCCGTAAATCTTGAATACCAATCATTTCCAAACACAGTTTGTAAAGCACTCACAAGTTCTCCATTTTCCTCCACAAGTTGTTCTTTATCCTTTTGTTGCAAACCTTTAAATGCTGCTTCCTCGCTTTGTATATCTTTTAGGTTATCCAACTGACTGTAGAATTCTGCTTCATCAATCTCACCGTTTTTCAAGTCAGTATATAGTTGATTTAATATTTCTTGTGACGGTTCATCCATATTTTTAATAGCATCATCCTTAACTTCCTTGACTTTTTCAATCTGTTTCTCTTTCTTGGCTTGATTATATTCCTACAAATTCACTAACTCATTGCTTGGAGGTGCTCCTTCACAATCCGCAAACCGCGCCTGTCCCTCACTTATTTGTGCATTTTTCATTGCTGTCTCTATCTGGCCCATGGTTGCTCCAATATCTGTTTCAACGCCTTTACTAGTGAAAGAAGTCAAATCTTCATAAAGTTCATTTACGTCTTCTTGGACGTCTTGTAAATAATTGCTTCGAATGACGGCCGTTTCACTAACATCCACACCTGATCGGAACGCTTCCTTCTTTAGCAGAAAATTTGTAACAAAAGAAGCATACGGATAATATGCTTCTTTCATAATTATTTTACAATGACTTATGCCATTAGCCCTGTAACAGTTCCTTTTTTTATGTTTGGCTTTTCTTTCTGCTGTCAGTCTTTGAAAAGCTTTTGGAAACGCTCCTCTTCTTCTTCATCCTTAAACCCTTCAAAAACCACTTCATCTATGTTTTCTTCGTTAAAATAGAATACTTCTTGAGGATTCAATCCTTGGGGATAAAAACAACTAGAATAGTCATACCATACCCCTTCAATTTCTTCCTCCTCCGTTCGGCAACATCATATGCCTTCTTTAGTCCAACATTTAATGGCAAAATAAAATAATTCATCTTAACACGATATTAGCTTTAAATCAGATATACGTTTGGATTCATACTGATTAATCATTTTTTTGTTTTTCCAGAAATTTTACAGTTGTCATTTCTTCTTCTACGGGGAACAGGCTACATGCAAATACAAGAAAGAGAAAAAGCGATCCTCCAAACAACAAAAAAATATTTTGTATGGAAATATAACCTATATAAGTAAATATTGAAAAACTTAACATAATCATATATATAAAAAACACTTTAACAACATGTCCGAATGATTTGGGATGAAGTCGTATTTTATACCGCGGTAACGACGCAAGCTGGACAATTTTGTGCAATTTTTTTTCATACCTTTGATAAAGAGAGTGAAATAAAAGCACAACTGAAAACAGAGATATTACTAAAAGTGCCACACTCAACCAAAGAGGCATGGAAAATTCGAGATAATCTAATACAGGTCCAATTAGTGGAACCAATAAATACCCTATTGCTCCATACGCTGCATTTGCTGAAAATCCTGCTTTTTCCTTAGGTGGAGCCTGCAACTGTTTGACGATTTCTTCATCATCCACTTTATAAATACGATGTGAGAAAATCCATGAAAAAAATGGAGTAATTATTCTCCAAAACGAGCTCCCCATATCTATGATATAGTGACTGTCACCGACATGTAATAGCCGGTATCGCGGATTTTTTACTAAACTTCTTATTTTAGTTTTCATGCTGCCACCCCTTTGTACTGTCTTAAAATCATCAGGCAAATGGGTTAATGGCATCTAGACCACCGGAAATAGCATCCCCAGCCCAATCAAGCCCATCTTGAATAGGAAAGGAATGTTTTTTCACCCTTTGCCAATATTTATCTCTCTAATAAAGTCCTTTTTAACCAGAATTGTTGATATTTTTATGCTAATAGCGTTTTAATCATCGGTTAAAAAATTCGGATAATGATATCTTTCATTCTTCCTTTATGCTTTTCTCTAAATAATTCTTCTTGTTCGTCCTTATAACCTTCGAAGTAAATCTCCTCAATATTTTCCCTATTAAAAGAGTGAACGTGTTCTTTCGCTACCATTTGCTCATTGATAGTCTACTATATAGATTATTCCAGTAAACAAAGACAGCTATTTCTTGACAATCACTTGTATTTATATGGAAAAAGCCGAGCAAATTACTGCTCGGCCATTTTCCATAATTAGAGGAAATCTTACTATCTATTATTCCGGCAAAGTAAACGTTGCCTCTTTTCCTTTGGATATATCTTGTGCTTCCTGATCTTTCATTGGGCCGACCTCAACTTCAAACGCTTTATCTTTCCAGATTTTCTCATATTGTTCTTGATCTAACACATATACTTGTAATAATTCACCTGATTCCCCAGAATCAATCATATCGTCATTACGGTAATTAAGTAACATGCCTTCATTTATCATATATTGTGATCCATCATTCACCGTTAACGTAGACATGATGGAACTATGGCCTACTTCGGATGCATTTTCATTATCAATAGCAAATTTTACAGTTAACAGAACAACCCCTTCACTAAAGTCTTCGAAGCGTGGCGCCTCTTCTTCATTTGGTTCGAACTCCGTGAATTGGTAACCATCTAATGTAACGGTAATATCGCCCAGTTCTTCGCTTTCATCTATCCCATCTTTTTCTTTCAACATTGTTTTATCGCCCATATTGTCTGCTGTAACTTTGTCTTCGTAGAAGTTTTGACCATCCTTTTCCTCTTTTTCATCGGAACTATCCTGATCAAGGGTAAATTCAAATCGTCCATCCTCACCAAATGTACTGGAAAAGTCGTCCGGATCTTGCTGCGGTTGTGGAACTTCAACATCGACCGTTCCTTTATCCATGACATCATCTAAACGATCTTGGCCAAACGGGTATGTATAATAGCCAGTTACCTCATCCCCGGCATCAATCATATAGTCATCGTCTGGAGATAACATGACGGGAAGTTGTTCATCTTCTGGCAATAACTCCCTGTAATTATTTATCATTTTTTCTGCTCCATCGTACGTCATATCGAAAGTGGGCATATACGAAACATCGTCATCTGTATCATTTTTCACCGTATACTTGGCAATAATAACGCCGCCATCCGTTTGATCATCAAAGGGAATTTCATAGTTGGTATGAAAATCTGTTAATTCAACTAGTGTGTAACCATCTAAAGATACATTCACACCTTCCATATCATGTTCTTGTGATTCATCATTTTCATACATAACTTTGGTAGTACCTTCTGTTTCATCCTCCATATATGTAATTAACGCTTCAAAATCACTGTCACCTTCCGAATCTTCAGCTTCCTCTTCTTCATCGCCTACTTCCATTTCTTCTTCGGTTTCTTCCGGCTCCTCTGATTCCTCATCTTCTTCCGTTTCATCCTCATTTTCTTCAGCAGCCGGTTCTGCATCTGCCTCCGCTTCTTCTGCATCTTCACTACCACAACCACTAATCACTACTGCAGTTAAAAATAATGTAGCAAGTAGTAGTGTTAATTTCTTCGCCATCATCCTAAACCTCCAATTTACATAATTAATACAATAATACTACAAATAACCGTGAAAACGAAACACTGTAGGAAATATTTACATGTTCATTTTATAATTCTATGGTCCAATTGCGGTAATTATTAGCTATCAAACAACTTAAACGCCTAAATGGGTTCCTTTCCTTCTTTTTCCCTGACCTGATTCAAGTGGTTCTTTCTCATCACTGGAAGAGCAACCCCTACTACTACAGCAGTTAACGGAAAGCCACCATCCGTGAACAACCACTCATAGACTGTAATTGGTGTGAAAATACCATAGATAAAAATCATAAGGGCTCCGTATAATTTTCTTAATTTTTTCTCTGACTTAAACATACAATCCCTCCACTTAATTTAGTTGAACTGTATTACTCGTATTCCATACATCTTCCAGAAAATCAATTTCCGGACCCGCTGATTCCTGATAAATATTTTCACTTATTCCGGCCATCATGCCATCATAGGAAGTAGATTCGAATTCATTAGCCGCTTTTACATGAATTCTATTATTTTCTATCGTCAACTCGGCTCCATCTAACTGACCACCATTTTGGACAATGGCTTCTCTTGCTTTATTAATGACTTGTGATTCAATATCTGCTTCTTCGAGCAATTCATTCAGCTTTTCTCTTATAACCGGCGTATCAATTTCTTCTTTTAAGACAAGATCGAAAGCTTCCAATTCGATTTCATTTGTGGACCAATCGCTGTATGTAAAGCTTCCGGATAAATCGCTAACCTTGTCATCCACTTTTTCCTCAATATCTTCAAAAAAGGCTTGCAATTTTCCTTCTAGCGTATCATCCTCATAATCAAAAACAATCTTCCTGACTTCTTCATAAAAGACACTACTAGCTGCCATGCTTGCCTGATTGGCTGTTGTCCCGGACTTCTCCTTTACAGCTAATCCCATCCCCATGTTTAGAACAAAAACAAAAAGTATCATAATAATGCTAAGCATTCCGAGTACGAATAGAATGATATTTCCATCTTCATTATGAAAACGCGCCTTTAGTTTCTTAATCATTCAATCACCCTGCCATAAGCTGTTGTGGAGTAGGGAATAGAAGGCGCTGAGATAGAATCAGGTAGAAATACCATATTAAGATTTACGCTAACCGTAGTCTCAAATTCCTTCGCACCTGCTGCGGGTGTAGTAATTTCATTCATTTGCAGATAATCTCCTGTAGAAGATAGTATGTTATTCGCAGCCTGCTGTGCTTCTTCCGGACTTTTCGTAATCGAATATACATTGGCATATTCATTTGCTGCAGATTGTGTGACCAACACGCCATTTATGCCCACAATAAATTGAATCAGAATCATCAATAGTATGAGTGCCAAGGGGACTATGCCTAAGAATTCGATCGTCGCCGAACCTTCTTCATTTTTAAATTTGCTTTTCCATTTTTTCATTGCGTTACACGCTCCCGCTTTTTGTAAATCCCGCGCTTTCTTCCTCTCCCGCCATTAGGAATAATAGAATTTAAGAAGAAAAGGAGATTATAAATTCCAGTGGATACTACGCTTATTCTCCATTCAACTCCACATTATGCTCTTCAGCCATTTTCACTAATCGTTCATCAGCTATTTGAGCTTTTTCTGCTGTTTCCATAAATTTTTCATCCGATTGTTGGACAAGCTCGTTTATTTCTTCTTCATCCGCCATTTCTGCAGCCTTCTCCATTGCCTCATACCTAAGTTCAAACCCTTCATTCTATGCATTCATCATTTTGAAATTCAAAATGAAATCGTACTTCAAGCCATTTTTATGTTTTACCAGTACTGGATAGTACTCTTTCTCTTTTATTCATTACAGCTCCCTTACCTTCAAACAGCGTCTTTTCCTTCTTTCTCCCGGATTGAATTCAAATGATTCTTTCTCATTAAAGGAAGTCCTACCCCGACAACTACGGCTGTGATTGGGAATCCTCCCGTCCCTGCCAGCCACTCAATTACAGTTACCGGCACAAAAACAACGTATATAAAAATCATTAAAATCAAATAAAATCTTCTCCAGCGTTTTTCAGAATTAGACACATTCTCCACTTCCTTCAAAATGTTAGTTATCCTTTTTCTAGTTCAAGGTTATGTTCATCTGTCAAATCTCCCATTTTCTTATCGGTCTATTATGTTGTTCTCCTGCTTACACATTTTTCATCAGCCTCTATAATCGTTTCGTTCGTTTCTTCTTCACTAATGGATTGGTCAACCATTTTCTCCAGTACATCTAATTTCATTTAAAAAGCTTCGTACATGTTTCGAGAGTATGGATTTCAGTTAATTTACTTGTCCACATTACCGTCATAATTGTTATGATAGTCACACTAGTCCTTCTGCCTCTGCAAAAACACAAACTGTAGGCAACAGTATTAAGGCAAAAACAAACATTTTTAATTTCCATTGGCCTGTTTTAATTCAATTTTTCATCTACTTTGACTTCCAGTATTTCTAATGCTTCACGCCACTTAAGAATAAATGATGTCATAAGCATGATAATAAAAGGATAAATAATAATATTAAGCGTCATCTGAGTAATTATCTGTGCAGCGAAAGAAGAAGTTATATTAAATAATTGATAGGTAACAAAAATACCGAATAAAAACTCAACTAAGCCCGCGAGCATAACAATTAACATAATCTTAAAGAACTTTTTCTTGCCTATTCGAAAACCTTCTTTAAAAGACTTCCAAACTGATTTTTCATCGAAAATACTGATATAAGGGATCGGAAAAACTAAAGCAAGGGAAATCAAACCTGGTAACACCAAAAACATGAATCCTATGGTGGTGATCACAGAAACGATACATGCAAATATAAATACTGTAAAGCCGTTAACTAAAAAATGATATATTGAGTTCCGCAAACTATTATCAATCCCTTTATACTCGCTATATATAAAACGTATATAAGGAGTTTGCGCGTAAAGATATAATATGAGTGTTATAAGCCCATAGTAAATGTCTGCAAAAGAATAAACTGCTGAATAACTTGGTGTAATCGCATATATGTAGTTGGTCAAAAATGAATGCACCATCAATAATGGTAAAGTTGTTGTCACCATTAGAATCAATACTTTTTCAAATTTGCCTGTGTAAATTTCCCATGTATATTTAAAAGGCTTTTCCATGGTATTCTCCTCGTCATCTTTTTCATAATTAATGTGAAGCTCATATAGACTATTTTGGATATCTTAATAATCTTCTGGTTTCCGAGTTTGTTTCTGATAAGTTTTTATAAAAATCCTCTTTTGCCCTTTCAATATGCTCTTCTTTAGTCAATTCATCCATGTTCGTTTGAAACTTAACACTTTCTATATTTTTAAGCTGCTCCTTTTCACCTTTTGAAAATTCAGCAAGATAAGTTTTAACAGCTGTAGTTATATGTTTTTTTATTTCCGGATTATTAAGTTCTTTTATATAATTAAATTTGGGGATGTACTCATAGATCGCTACAATTTGCTGGTATTGAAGAAAGTCTAGTTCGCCAAGATAGTTGACTGTCTCATCAATATTTCGTCTCGTGACGTTTTCGTCATATCCATCATGGTATTTCTGATTTTTTTGTTGGAAATCATTATAAATTTCAACGACTCGTTTTTGCATACTCAAAATTAAATTGATTCTTTCAAGACAATAATCAAAAACTTCCCTGATTTCCAACATTAAGTGGTTTCCTTCTTCATTTAAAACACTCAGCAAAAATTTTTGCATGGTTGTAAAAGCATCCATATTGGCGCTTGCCTTGTCACCACCATGAGTCAAAATCAATGTCGCTGCCTGAGAATATTCCAATAATGCATCAAATGCTTCTAAATACTTGTCTTTTCCAGCTTCTGAGGTTGGACAAACTACAGCGCAATCAGTGATTTTTTTCCATTTATAAAAATTGATAAAAAAATAATCTTGACCATCAATCCGGAATGAGCCTGGGTTAATAGTAAAAGTCTCAAAAAGCTTTTTATATTTTTTGGCTTCCTTTGCGACAAGGGGATCATCATACCTCATATACAATTCCCTCTTTCTTAGAAATTATGGATTAACAGAAATGGGCTATAGCCCATTTCTGTTAACTAAATATGCCGGTTACAGCGTCCCAGCCTTTTTTAGCAATATTTTTTGTACCTTCCCATGCTTTTTTGCCTGTATCTTTAATTGAATTCCAATTTTTGGCAACATATTGGGTAGCTTTCGAAGCTCCCCAGAGTACTGCGCCTCCAGCCACCATGACGCCTCCAGCCACTCTTGCTCCTGGTATTGGAACTGCAGAAGTAACAGTACCAGCACTCATTAACGTGTTGCCTGCACTTTCTCCCACATCAGCTGCTGCGGCCGTTTTTTCAGCTCCACTGGCGTTACTATTCATCACCTCAGAAGCATTTTGCCAGTTATTATAAGTTTCATATCCTGAATAGGCAGTGCCTACAGCTGCGGTGGCTACATTAAACTTGGACAAAGCTTTTTCCATCCCTCCAGGCGCAGAGGGCTTTGGTGGGTTTTTCGACTGTGAACTATTGGATAAGTCTCTGCCCCCAGCTGTTGAAGTTTGCCTAAAATCTTTCGCATCTTTAATTTGGTTATATCCCTGGATACCATCCTTAGCATTGACAACTGCGTCAGCTGAATCTGTAATTCTTTCGTCCACCCCAGCTAATTTCATGCCATTGACAAACATGTTTCCATACACGTCTCTTGCGGCAGAACCCAAACCAGAGTCTGTTCTTCCAACATCTTGGAAACGTTGATGTTTTAAACCCGCCTCTACAAAAGAAGCGGTGCCACCCATTACGTCAAACGTGACATAATTCATTACATCTAATGCGCTAGGGTCAGTTTCATTTCCATCGGCGCCATTACTATCTCCTTGGCCATCTGTTCCATTGCCAAGTGTCCCATTTCCATTAACCCCATTTTGTAGCCAAGGATTAGCTGCATATGGGCTTCCGGAATATGGGTCCCCTGCATATGGACTTCCTTCATACCCCGGCTGTGTCCACGGATTTCCTACATATGGACTCCCTTCATAGCCCGGCTGTGTCCACGGATTTCCTACATATGGGCTCCCTTCATAGCCTGGCTGTGTCCATGGATTTCCGGCATATGGGCTTCCCTCATAGCCTGGCTGTGTCCACGGATTTCCGGCATATGGACTCCCTTCATAGCCTGGTTGCGTCCACGGATTTCCGGCATATGGACTCCCTTCATAGCCTGGTTGCGTCCACGGATTTCCCTGAAAACCTGATTGTGACCATCCTTCTAAATACCAGGGAACGCCACTCCATTCGTTGCCATTCCAAGTTGATCCTTCGTTTGTTTCCTGTCCTTCCCATGAATTACCTTCCCAAGGGGTTCCTTCCCATTGAAGACTTGAGCCATCCCATGAATTTCCAGTCCACGGGCTTCCCTCCCATGAATTACCTTCCCAGGAGTTACCCGTCCATGATTCTACCGCATAAGAAACAGGCTCAATTACGGGGAAAAATGTTAAGAAAACAATGGCAAGAGAAACAAATATACTTTTAATCAATCTTCCAATCTTTATCACCCCGTCGTACTTTTATTATTATGACTCACCTGTTAATTCTTTATAGAGTTACATAGACCCCTAGCGTGAGTTTCCTACTCAAATTTGTCTAAGCTTTATATATCAAAGATGAGATGACAGGGAATCTCTTATATAGAGTTTAATCATTTAATATACTTATAGGGGTTATTTATACATCTTTGATCTTTGTTTTCCCTTAAATGGAAAGGGATTGATTCATTTTTGCCAGTTTAGGAAACTCATGCTAGTCTACTAGTAAATTCACTCTGATTTTTGATTGTTATACTTTTCCTTAATATTTTCTTTCATTTCTTCAATCTTATTAGTACTAATATCATTTAACTCTTCTTTAACTTCCTCTTGAGAATCCTCTATAAGGTCTCTAACATCATCACGTTTTGTATAAAATTCTTTTCTTTGCTGACTATTTATTAAACCTTCTTTTTCAAATAATCTTGTTAAATCCGAAAGATTGACAAATTGTTTGGTCTTTTTCCCACCCCATTCATTTGAAACTTCTATTATATCGAAATTGTTCTCAACACCTGTCGCATCTAGATCATTTAAAGCCTCTTTCTTCCATTTCTCCCATGCTTCCAGCACTTCCTCTGCACGATCGAACTCTTCTTCCAATTGTTCCTGGTTGTTAGCCGTTGCAAAAACTCCACCCGATACGTCGGCCATTTCCTTCAACTGCTCCTGGGCATCGGAATCCACATTGAAGCCAATTATATTAATGATAGGCTGCGCATTTGAATCAGAAAGTGATTCAGCTACTTTGACTGGATCGCCACCACACGTTTCTATCCCATCACTTACAACATAAATCAAGTTCGTATTATTCTCTGTATCATAATCCTTCAACGCTTCTTCAGATTGTACCAACGCATCTGCTAGTGGCGTCCAGCCGGCCGGTTCAATTTTATCCAACTCGTTCTGAAATTTTTCTTCATCATACGATTCAAAACCATAAACTTGCTCAATGGCTTCACATGATAGTTCTTTATCGCTTTCAGACCCGGTACCTTCATGCCCATAAACTCGAAAGGAAACATTCGCCTCTTCCGGAACTTGTTTCATAAAATCATTGATTGATTCTTTGGCGATCTGCATCATTGTTTTATCTCCAATGTATGCTCCCATGCTTCCGCTAGCATCCAACATAACTTCAACATTATAATTCTCCTTGAAGTGATAGCGCTCATCCGGTAAATCAGGGTCCCCAAATGAGCCAAACTCCCACTTTTTAATGGTATCTTGTGGATCAGGAAAATCTTCTGCTACCATCGAGTAAAGATATTTAAAGTATTCATCCAATTGCTCTTCGCTGGCATCTTCCGGAAGGGGCTCCAAATTTCTGATTTCTTCTAGTATATCGTTAGAAACACTATCATCTATAACATCCATTGACGCATATTTTCCCTGTTTTTGATGAATAAATCCAGATGTATTATTTGGGACATCAGGTACGTTTTTTAAAAATTCCATATCATTATCTTCTTCATCATTCTCTTTGGTTTGTTCGGGATTATCGTCTTCGTCATTGTTTGCTTCTTTTTCAACTTCTTCACTTTTATTTTCATCAGAGTCAATAGTATCGTTATTTTCATCCTCTTCTGCAGTGCAACCAAACAACAGAAAAAATGTCATCAACATGGAACTAAATAATAGTTTATACCTCATAAAGAATTCTCCTAGCAATTATTTACCTTATAAGATTATCCCGTATTTGAACAAAGGTTTATCCAATATTATCAATTAACTCTTTAAATTTATCCGTAACTTTAGTTCCTATATCGTCATCGAGTGCACTAGAAACAATCCCAACCAGAATCACAATAACCGCTGCAATACCAATCCACTCCAACGTCTGCGACCCGGTTTCATCCTTCTTCATTTCCTCTACTTTGTTTATCATCTTTGCATAAAATCCATTCATTAATTTCATTTTTCTTCCTCCCATTTTTTAAAACATATTTAAAATACTATTTTCACCCATTAACATATTCATGATCATCAAACCCGCAATCATCAATATGGAGACAGGTGCAATTAAAAACGTGGTAACAAGTGTTACCTTTGGTGATGCTTTTGCTGCTAATTCCTTAACTTGTTCCTGCCTTATTTGCCTTAAGTCGTCTGCCTGAATTTTTAACGTTTTAGCTATCGGTATTCCAAGATCCATCCCTTGTATGAGAGCTTTTATTAATGACTGAAATTCTTGGTTGTCATTTCTACGCAGCAATTCCCGATAAGCTCTTTCCCTTGTAATACCAAGATCAATTTCATGATTGAACCTGGAAAATTCTTCACGGATTGGACCATCGAAATGTCGAATCACCTCCCTAAGTGCTTGATCTAAACTAACTCCTGCTTGCACGCTAGTACTTACCGTGTCTAAAAAATCCGGTAAATCCTGGCGAATGAGATTCTGCCTTTTTTTCACCTCTCTTCTAATTAATAAGATTGGAATGAAATAACCTAATACAGGTAAACATATGATCATATATTGTGAAAATGGTAGACCCATAATGATAGATACGATTCCTACGAAAAAACCTACAAGAAATAGAAAGATCTTCAATCCCTGAAATCGTTGTACGGTTAACTTTAATGGATTTCCTGACTTTCGAAGCCAATCATCTACCATGTGATTTTCACTGAAAAAATTAACTCGCTGACCCAGATCGGCAAAATCATCTGCGTACGTGGTAACCTTCTGAAATATATTTGCCCTTTTATCCTTCTTCTTTTTCTTTTTTTCAAATGGATCAACATGTGTTACGTCCGAAACATGTGTAATAACATCTCGTTTCTCATTAAGGTAAGACCAGAAATGTTTCAAACATAATAAAATACAAAACCAAAATGCGATAATCGCTAAAATAATTAATGCATCCATACGCTACACCTTTATATTCGTTATTTTTCGTATTAATAGAAAAGAGAGTACAATTGCTCCAATAAATAAAGCTAACATGATCAAACCAAAACCGGACCACAGCGGATCAATAAAGCCCTCCATCACATTGTTCATTACAAGTAATAAAAACACCGGCATTGCTGGAACGATAAAAGAAATATACTTTTCCTCAGAAGTCATTGTTTTGATCGTTTGGTTTAATACTTTACGATCTTCAAACGTTTCGGCCATCGTGTCCAGTGTACGTGCTAGGTTTCCGCCCGTTTTTTTCTGGATAAGCAATGTTGCTATAAACAAATTAAATTCTCGGGATTTATTTCTTTTCTGTATTGCTCTTAATGCAGGTTCTAAAGGTACTCCGAGTTTCAATTCATTGGAAATTCGTTTAAATTCATTTCCAGCCGGGACGGATAACTCTCTTGCGACAATGTCAATGCCTTGATTTATAGTAAGACCCGAGCGGGCAGCATTTCCCATTAAGCGGCATACCTCTCCAAGCTGTTCATTAAAACGGTTCTCATAATTATTTTTCCGTAAGTAAAATAACAGAAAATGTGTCGCTACCATCAGAAATATGGGAAGCAATATACTAATCGCTATAGGCATATTGAATATGGCATAAAATAAGATAAATAGCGTTAGACCACCTACCAACAAAGCTCCGAAATATTCAGAAGGCAACAGCTTCACATTTGCATTCTGAAGCTTAGCCGCCAATGCTTTAGAAGATTCCCGCTCGTCAAAACGATCGCCTAATTTACTAACCATACTCTTTCGCTGCTCTTCAGGGAACCATTCCTTTATCTTTTTATTCCATTCTTTTTTCTGGGAACGATACCCCAAGTAATAATAGCCGCATAACAAAAACGTTAATACTGCTAAACTATAAAGTATAGACGCTGCTATGTTCATAGTCCATCTCCTCCTTAGGACTAAAGAAATCCATATCCAAATCTATTCCGTAAACTTGCAGATGTGGGATACATTTCGGAATAACACCTGTTGGAGTAAAGTATCCTAAAATAGTTCCTTCTGCATTAACCCCGGTACGCTGAAATCGGAAAATATCACGGACCTGGATCTTATTCCCCTCGATTTTTTCTACTTCAGAGATGTTCGTTATTCTGCGTGTACCATCCGTTAGCCTTTGTACCTGCACAATATAATCCAGCGCCCCCACAATATAATCACGAATAATATGTGTTGGCAGATCCATTCCTGCCATGACTACCATACCTTCTACACGATTAATTGCATCAACCGGTGTATTGGCGTGAACCGTGGTTAATGAACCTTCATGCCCCGTGTTCATCGCTTGAAGCATATCAAACGCCTCTGCCCCGCGAACCTCACCGACTATGATTCTATCAGGACGCATGCGCAGTGAGTTTTTCACCAGTTGTCTAATTGGTATTTCCCCGGTTCCTTCTACGTTTGGAGGTCGAGCTTCCATGCCAACTACATTATCGCGTTCCAGTTTCAATTCAGCTGAATCCTCAATCGTTATGACACGTTCCTTAAGTGGAATAGATTTAGCCAGTGCGTTTAGTAGTGTTGTTTTTCCACTACCTGTCCCTCCTGAAATCAATACATTTAATTTTGTTTCTACAAGTGCTTGCATGAATATGGACATCGAATGAGTAAATGTATCGTTATCCTCCAATTCATCCATAACAAAGGGTGTCTTTCTGAATTTACGGATAGATACGATTGTTCCACTTAAGCTTATCGGTGATATAACCGCATTCACCCGGCTTCCATCAGGTAATCTTGCATCAACCATGGGGGAACTTTCATCGATTCTTCGCCCAAGCGGGGCTACCACTCGATCTACAATATGCCGGACATGGGATTCATCTTTAAAGGAGACATCCTCCCGTTCCAATTGGCCTTTTCTTTCGACATAAATTTCCTTTGGGCCATTCACTAAAATTTCGGTAACAGAATCATCTTTTAACAATGGCTCCAACGGCCCAAATCCAACACTTTCATCGATTAATTTGGAGAGAAGTGATTCTTTATCGAGTCTGGGAATGACTACCTTTTCTTCAGCCATAAATTGATTAATATATTTCTCGATCCTTAATCGCTTATCGGATTCCTCTAAGTTGGTAATCAACTCCAGGTTGACCTCTGTTAACAATCTGGTTTTATAATGCTCCACTAATTCATCTATATAACCAGTACTTGTTACATAGTTATTGCTTATATTCTCTGAGGCGTTTTCTTTAGCCGTTCGCTGAAAAAGAGCCATGTTCCCACCTCCTTCGATCTAGATTATTTCAACATGGAATGAACCCATTTATGTACATCCTTTGCCACTGCAGTCATTTTTTTCTCTTTTGCTTCTTTCCTCAACGGCTCCCCCTGGTTAATGTACTGTTGGATCCCTTTGTCCCTCCGAATCTCTGCTGCAATGGTGTATGTAATAAATCGCTCCATATCTTTTTTGTTTAACTCCTTGTCTCTTCCTTTAAAATTCATGACAAGTTCCAACCTATCCTCTGTAACGATGCCCAAACGATGGAATAGACTTTCCACATTTTTTAATACACGAATGGCTATCGTGTCGATATTCATCACATAATAAATCTTATCTGCTTCCTCCAGCGCTGCATACACTCTCTCATCTACCCATGAAGGTAAATCAATGATGATAAAATCATAGTTTCGTTTACTTGCACGGAGAAGCCTTAAAATAAATTCGTCACTAATCTTCTCAGCCATCTCCGCATCACTTGGACTAAGTAATGCTTGTAAATTCGAATGTTCAACTGTTTCCGCTACATTTCGAATATGATGTTCACTCAGTTCATCAATAACGGGAATTAAATCAACCATAGAGCGATTGCCTTCCAACCCAAGATATGTTTCGGAGCCGCCGTACTGTAAATTAAGATCGATATACAATACATTTGCAGTTGATTCCAGTTTTAATGTCTGTGCAAATGTTGTACTCATTAACGTCTTTCCAACGCCTCCACTTCCACTGTAAAATGCAAAGACTTTGCCTCCACCCTTTTTAAAGGACCCTGAATCCATTTCTCGTTCATAAAGACTAGCTGCTTCCTTAGCGAGAGTGTTTAATTTCTCCATAAAAAGGATTTCTTCGCCCGGAAAAATATAATAATCTGAAATCCCCAGACGAATTAGACCACGTAATACCTCAAAGTTTTCTTCATCATTTACACAGATAATAGAGGCCGTAGGAAAATCTGCTAATACAAGTTGGGCGTTTTCTACCGCTGAATTACTTTCCGAATTGACGATAAGAATTATCTGTGCATGATGCTTTTTCAATTCCGTTATCGTCACAGAATGCAGTTGAAATGTATCCTTCATTTGTTCCTGTATGGATGCTATAAGTTCTTCATTATCGCCAACTACATAGATATCATTTGCCATTTTCATATATTTCCTCCACCCGACTCACTTGCTATAGTTATTCATCATCATCTTCTTCATCTTTATTATCATCGTTATTGTTTTCTTCAACCTCATCCGGCTGATCTTCTGCGCTGTTATCTTCCTGATTTTCAGAAGCTTCTACGTCATTTTCATCTTCTGGCTGCGATTGTCCTACATTTGCTTTGACGATTCGAAAACTATCCGCATAATTTTGCATATGTATTAATTGCGGCACCATTTCGTTGGGGACTTCAACTTGCACCCCGGAGAATTCTCCTTCATTTTGAGCAACTCTTGCTACTTTTACATCTTCCATAAAAACTTCGGTAACTGGTTCTTCATCGAAACTATGCGATACCAAAATGTCCACCCGATCCAGAGCTGTCAGTGCTTCATCAAAAGACACTTTTTCTGATTGTATAAGTGAAATGATTCGGTTATCAGCTTCCGTAACAGATGAAGCCTCTTTTAGCATATTTTTTGTAATAACTTCACCCTCTGATAACGGAACTACGGAAACTTTATTGACAAAATCATCGACATCCGTTATATGTTCGTCGCGTAAGTAACTGGTAGGTACCTCGTCTGTCGTAACATCATCCGGGGTGATAATTTGCCTCGAACTAATGTCGCCGTTTGCTACATAGATGGTTACTTCTGTTCCTAAATCCGTATTTAAAGCTTGTACTTTTTGTAAGACAAGAAAACCGGATATGACTGCTAGTGTAATGGCTATTAATAAAAATATGATCGCTTTACGCTTTGACTCCAGCACTTTCTAACCTCTTTTCCTCTTAACTTCTATACCTGTAACAGTAATCACATAACTATAAAATATGTCAATCCAGTGACCATCGACACACTTTAGAGAAAATTGTGTTATTTATAATGCATATTCCCCTGATGAAAATTTTTAAACATCTGCGTTATTCTATTTTTTCAAATTTTGAAACGTGCATGTTTGTCTCTTGCCATTCTTGTAAAGAATATATCTATTCATAGCAACATAGGCTACTCATCGATTGTCTTCTTCATTATGTAATAATAAAGCACTTCAGCGTTTTAGGTAGCTGATCCTGAATCGGAACGCGATTGAGAATCTCTTTCACTTTTTCTTCATTAATATGACGCTCAATTACTCAAATGGATACCCCCATTCACCATATATCTCTTTCGTAAGTATCAAGGTAGATTGTTAGATTGGTACTTATGTAACAAAAAGAAATACCTTATCTTTGATAAAGTATGTCTTTCATTAGTCTAATAATAGGGATTTCCGCTGTCAACAACTATTACTATCTTTTTGAAAAAAGGGTAGAAAAGAACTATGCCAAACTAGTAAAATGCGACTATTTTTCACTAGTACCGAGTTGATAACCTTTCATGCTGCTTATAATTGCTCACCAAATACTTAACCTCCCCAAACCATTCTAATGCGTCCAGGTAAGATTGTTATTTCAGCTGGTGTTGTCTCATGGATTTCACCGTCCATGTCAATATCCTGATGGCGATCTGCTGTTACCTTCAAATCTGCTGCCTGAAAATAATCCAATTCATTGAGTTGCGCTGCATCGATATTTGGATTGTTCATGGATAGTAGTTCTCGAAATGATGCTAACGTTGAATTTTTCACAATTAATACATCGAGCTTTCCATCATTTGAGGAGATAGAAGGGACGGGCAGCTCTCTTGTTCCAATGAATTTACCGTTTAGAACCAAAATCAGGATCGCTTCTCCATCATACGTGGTATTGTCGGCAATAATTTCATAGTGAAACGGCGTAGCTTGAGTGACGGAACGAATCGTACTCATAAAATAACTTAGGACACCAAAGCTGTTTTTTTGATCCATATCTATATTTTGCGATGTCTCTGATACCAAGCCTATCCCCAGAAGTTGAGAAAGTATTTCCCAGCGGATTTGCCAACGTCAATGTCGATTACTTCTTTGCGGGTGATTGTCTTTGCTGCTTGCTTTAAATTCTGTGGCATTTGCAGCATTCTGCTGAAGTCATTGGACGTTCCGCCAGGCAAGATGGCGAGAACTGGTCTTTTCTCCAAAGCTGCAATACTATTCATACATGCATGAAGTGTACCATCTCCTCCAAGTATAATTAGAAGATCAATATGATCAGCAAAAGTGACACATGCCCTTTGTGCTTCTTCCACTGTTTTTGTTTGAATAATGGTTAGTTCCTTCATAGCTTTAGCCAATTCAGGTAGGGTCTGCGCCAATTTTTGCTCCATATCATTTGCTCCGGCGTTGCCGTTGTATAAAAAAAGTGCTTTATCGTAGATAGGCATGCTATCGTCTCCAATCCTTTTACTACTCCTATGTATTACCTTATCAGCCTGATGAGAAACTTGGTTATACATAAAAATAGCTACCAGCACAAAAACTGATAGCTATTAATTAGTATAGGTTAATCATTATCCCTATCGATTTCAATGACAAGGACTTCTCCTGTATATGCATCGATTTCTATCTCTGCTTCATCGTCGCCGTTTTCAATTTCAATTTCGTACATCAAGCGCCCGTCATCTTCGTCAAGCTCAAGCTCGGTAAGCTGGCCATCAAATTCATTTTGTGCAATTTCCTCGGCCTTTGCTACATCGATAACGGCATTGTTGGAGTTGGCTGAATTCTCGTCATTGTTCCCGTTGTCTTGGCTATCATTCCTATTTTCATTCGTATTACTGCTTTCTCCATCATCTTCCTTCTCCTTGTTGTCATCTGCGTCATCATTTTTTTCGGCTTTTTCTACATTATCGGAGATTTCCTTTTCCTTCAGATTCAATACTTCCCCACTGCCGCCATCCAGTTTGATATCATATTCCTTCCCATCATTCTCTACTTCTACTTCATATACTGCCTGATTGCGATCCTTTTCTAATTCAAGTTCCGTAATGGTACCTGGATATTGATCTGTGACTATTTGACGGACCTCATCTGTTGATAATTCGGGGTTGGCCTGAGATGCGTCTGAGTGATAAATACCCAATCCTAATACGACAGCACCAGCTGTTGCTCCCATGGCAATTCCTAATTTTTTCTTCATTTCTTTTTCCTCCTTGGTTGTTATTACTTCCCATCATATCCCCGGAGAATGAAGGAATCATGTGAGTAAGATTAGAATTTAATGAGAATACGGTTCATTTCCCTGCACAAGTGGCAAGGTTAGCGTAAACGTAGAGCCTTCCCCAACGTCACTTGTTACAATTAACCTACCGTGATGAGCCTCAGCAAGGGATTTTGCAATAGCTAAACCAAGCCCGGTTCCACCTGTATCCCTGCTTCTTGCTTTATCAATACGGTAAAAGCGGTCAAAGATACGCGCTTGTTCTTGTTCTGAAATGCCCTGGCCATAATCCGTTACCTGCAAAATAGCCTCATTATTTCGTGCTGAAATGGCGACTTCAATAGTCTCCTGACTATATTTTAATGCGTTATCAATTAAGATATAGACCACTTGCTGCAGTTGATTCGGATTCCCATTTACAACTACTTCCGTAAGCTGCTTCTCCAAATGAATGTCCCGTGCGTACGCACCTTTAAAAGTTGCAATGGTTTCCTCACTCAACAGGATCAAATCCACCTGTTGCATTGCTGCTTCTGTTTTATTTTTGGCAAGGGACAACATCTGCTCCACCAATTTCTGCATACGATCCGCTTCAGCATCAATCGCCTCCACAGATTCATTTATTAATTCCGGATTTGCTTCACCTCTTCGCTCTAGCAATTGTGCATAGCTTTTTACAATCGAAATAGGTGTTTTGAGTTCATGAGAGGCATCGGAGACAAATACTTCTTGCTTCTCAAAATTATCCTTTAAATAATCAATCATTTCATTGAATGTCTTTTCCATCTCATAAAGCTCATCCCGGGAACGATTCCCCACATCAATCTTCTTCCAATTGGCATGTCTGGTATTGTCTTTCATCGTCTGCGTGAGTGCTTGAATCGGACGAAGTAAAAATCTGCTTAAGACAATCCCAGCTATAATCAACGGGATAAGCATAATGATGGATGCTACAACCAATACGTAAAATAGGGTTGTCATCGTTTCATCAAGTGCTAGTAGGTGATTGGAAACCTGCAATGTTACGATATCCCCATTATGCCAAATGATCGGTTTGGAAATGATAGCAACATCTGCTTCCTGTTCTTGTGCCACAATGGTTTGCTCTTCATTTACGGAAAATTCATAGGCAATTTCACTGGGTATCGTTGGCTTCTTTAGTTCCGGGACCACCAAGTTCCCATCTTCTCCAATGACACGAATCATCCCATCTGTCGGCAGGTAAGCATCTAATAAGTCGCTTGTTGGTATATCCGGATTGGAACTAAGTGTTTCTGCAATCGTGTTGGTTTGGGCAGCTAATTGCTCCAGTTCACTGTCAGCAGTTATGTTGTAAAACAAGTAATAAATGGATGTATTGACCAATAGAATGAGCACCAACATAAACAAACTTGAAAACAGTTGGATTTTCGTCCGCAGTTTCATTGGACCAGATCCTTTATGGTATAACCGACACCGCGAACGGTTTGGATGTAGGCTTGATCGTAGCCCTTATCAATTTTCTGGCGTAGATAACGAATATAAACGTCCACAACATTCGTGTCACCAAAATAATCAAAGCCCCAAACGTTTTCGATAAGTTGATCCCTGGTGAGAACGATATTTTTATTTTTCAACAAGTATACAAGCAGGTCGAACTCACGTGGGGTAAGCTCAATTTCCCGATTTTCCCGCTGCACTTCATGGGCATTTAAATCGACTTGTAAATCACCGTGTGTTAAATGATGTCCGTTATTTTTTTGTGTAATGGGTTTCCTGAGATGTACTCTGATGCGAGCGAGGAGTTCCTCAATTTGAAATGGCTTTGTGACATAATCATTGGCACCTAAATCCAGGCCGCTCACTTTATCATGGACCGCATCACGGGCTGTTAACAAAATAATGGGTGTGCTATCATCTGTCCGTCTTATCCTTCGTAAAACTTCCAACCCGCTCAAGCCGGGGAGCATAATATCAAGCAATACTAAATCCCAATGGCTCTCCTCCATCAAACGAAGGGCGTCATTTCCATTATCTGCAATTTCCGTTTTATAATTTTCATAATCAAGCTCCAGTTGTAAAACCCTGCTTAATTTTCGCTCGTCTTCTACGATTAATATAGCTGGCTGCTCCATGTTCTCCACCTGCTTTATATAAGTTCTTCTTTACCATACTATATCATGAAGGGATTAAAAATTAGAGAAGTATCTATTTTATTTTTGCATAATGACATGTCACGCTTAGTCCTCCACATCAATCTGAACGAATTTATTCGAGTGAACGCTCTCCAGTGTAATAAATAAACTGTCAAACTAACATACTATTTCCCGTTTTTTGGTTGACAAAATTTTCCTATGTTAGTAGAATCACGTTATTAAAACTATTTATCTAGTTATTGAGACTATTTAACTAGTTTTTATATTTTTGTAAAGGTGGTAGATATTTGATGAAAGCAAATTATTATGAAACAAGGATGAGCCAAAATCGAAAACGCTATGTCAAGAATATAGCTGGACTAACCATGGCAGCAACGATTGCGCTTAGTGTGCCGGTTGCACCAAATGTACTTAGTAATGAAGCAATACAAGATACGTTCGGGACTACCGTCGTGCATGCAGCAGTAGATAATATCTTGGAACCTGATGATCAAGCCTTTGGCCAATCAGTATATTTTGAAGATCAAGGGTTTACCAATTATGCTTTTCATAATAATGCTGTAGGTTCCCAAATTGATATAGGTAGCTATGATGCATTAAATTATGTTTTTAAATTACCGGATGAAATGAGCTACATAGCAGAGGACCCATTCCTTTTAGAAGGACTTAAAAATGGATATAATAATAGCAATTTTTCGATGACTGGCACGGCGTACGATGAAGATAATAATGATTTTGCTATTACTAGTGAGACAGTTGAGCATCCTGAAGCGGAGTATATTACTGTAAATCAAGCAACAAATAGTATTGAATTCGATCTTTATAACTTCCTGCAGGATAATGGATTTGTTAGTGTTCATAATATTAGTTTTTCGGTTCCAGTCCAACAAGAAGGGAAGTATCCCATTCCAAATGGGGAATATACCTTCCAAACTGCATTAGTGGCTTCAGATAATGTGGATCTCAATAATGTTGATAATGCAGATACAATAAGCTTTACAGCAGAAAATAGTGAAGTGGATCCTGGCGATGGTGATGATGAAGGTAACAACGGAGACGATAACTCCGATGACAGCGAAGGTAACAACGGAGACGATAACTCCGATGACAGCGAAGGTAACAACGGAGACGATAACTCCGATGACGGCGAAGGTAACAACGGAGGCGATAACTCCGATGACAGCGAAGGCAACAACGGAGACGATAACTCCGATGACAGCGAAGGTAACAACGGAGACGATAACTCCGATGACGGCAAAGAACCTGGCAGTAACGATGAAGATGAAGATGAAGACGAAGATGAAAATTCTTCTACAGCTGTTGAGTCCGATGATAATGATAATGGTGAGGGCGGCGAGCTACCCCAAACGGCTACCTCTACGTTTAACTGGCTGTTAGGAGGATTTATGGCTTTAATGGCTGGTACTGCTGGATTATTTACACGCAAGAAAAAAGGCCATCAAGCTAAATAAATAGAAAACGGTATGCAACAGGAAAACCATAAGGCAGATGATCATATCGTCTGCCTTTTCCCTTATTGTCACGGGGAAAAGCCGATGATCCGTAAATTATCATGGTTCTTATTTGTGATTGGCTTTATTATTGTTGCTTATACTATTGTAGAGGACAAGCTGGTTGAATAATGGAAGAATTAATTTAAGGAGGAGGGATTTCATGCTAGCTATTGACCACGTTGTTATCGCAGCAAAAGATCCGTCACAAGCGGCTGAAGATTTTGGACAACACTATCAAGTAACAACCATCCAGGGAGGCAAACACGACAACTGGGGGACATACAATTACCTGGCCTATTTTGAAAACGAATGCTATATTGAGTGGATTGGAATTTTTGATGAAGTACTTGCGGAAAAATCAGCGAATCCATTAATCCAGCAGGTTGCCTCCGCATTGCGTAATAACCATGAAGGTGTCATCCAGTTTGCATTACGCACGAAGAATATGGACCACTACATCGAACATTTTGACGCGGAGCAAATAGCGTACACCGGACCGATCCCAGGCAGCAGGCATAAGCCTGATGGATCGACGTTACAATGGCGAATGTTATTTCCTGAACCGGACATCGGAATTCCTTTTTTAATCGAATGGAGCGAGGGAAAAAATATGCCACAGGATGAGCGTGTCCTCAATAAGCAGCATTTACGTTCCATTTTCTTTGGAGTAAAAGACCGGGAACTAGTTAAGCATATCTATCAGCTCGATGCGGTTGATGGAAACGTAAAGCTGATAAACGGGATATTACATTTAGAAAATAATGAAAAACTGGACTTTGAATTGAGATAACAAAGACGCGGAAAAGACGCGGATGGCCATGGTATTAAAAAAACGATCATCCACTCAGGTGGAATGATCGTTGTACGAACTTCAGGCTAATTGCTGATGGAGAAATTCCGATACAGATTCCGGTGTCTTCGTATCGGCACTATGCTGATGTGCCAGCTTCTCCCCATTCTTAAAAATTAAAATGCTTGGAATCCCCATGACTTCATATTTTTCAGCAAGACCTTGTACTTCATCGCTATTGACCTCATACCAGTTGTAATTGGTAAACTCCTCCATAACGTCTCCGATAAACATATCCATTCGCTTACAATCCGGGCACCAGTCCGCAAAAAATTTAACGATTACTGGTTCTTCGCTGCTAATAATATCATTGAACTGCTCTACTGTATTTATAGATTCCATTTCACTAATCCCCCCTTTTTAAGCTTCTATATCTTATTGTACTGATTTTTTTCACGGATGTCTTGCGGTTTGCTTACTCCTGATACTCCACTCTTCCCAGAATATATGCGACCAAGAGTCCTGCCGCAAATGTTACAACACTGAGCAATAATAACGATGTACTCATTGGCCAGCCTGGAAACACGACGAAAATGGATCCAATAACCAGTCCAATAATAATGGCAAATGTACCTGTGTAATGATGCGTTAAGAAGTAGTGAATAATTTTACTCATCACTGCAAAGCCACAAGCAATGCCAATACCTGTAACGATAATAATACCAAGCTGTAAATTGCTTAAAGCAGAAATGACTGTAGAATAAACACCAAGCAGCAATAGCATAAATGATCCGCTAATTCCCGGTACAATCATCGCACTGCTAGCGATAAACCCTGAAAAGAATAGCAAAACATAGGTAGATCCGGTAACATTTTCAATAACATCCCCCTCATTCGGGTTGAAAAAACCTAAGAATGCAATGGCGGCAACAGCGATGATTAAACAAACAACATGCTTCCATTTGAACGAGTGCTTGGCATCCGCTTTATGAAATAAATATGGCAAAACACCAAGAATCAACCCAAGGAAGAAAAATTGCGTTGGCCCCGGATAATGGTCAAACAACCATTCAATGGCGTTTGCCAATGAAAATATGGCAATTACCATACCAATGCCTAGAGGAATTAGAAACCCTAATTGCTTTTTCCAATCTTTACTTAAAAAGCCATTAATCGCAGCAATCAACCGATCGTAAATACCGAGTAAAACAGCGATCGTCCCTCCGCTTACTCCCGGAATGACATCACTTGCCCCCATGAGGATACCACGATAAATATTTTTCCATTCCATAGCTCTCCATTCTCCCTTATGTAATCAGCGATTATTATAAACATAGATTTTATTATATCAAAATATGCCTGTATTTTATATTAAAAATGCAAGCATGTTTTAATTTAACATATTCGGGAACAGATATAATAGAACGAAACTTATTAGATGAAAGGATAATGACAATGCCAAAAACACAATATCAACCAACAGATAATAGGGTTCTTTCTGACGCACAGGAAGTACATTATGCGAAGGAATTTAAACAAGCTGACATGGCTGGTGGCTACCGTAAGCCAAAAGTTAGAGAAGCAAAACGGGAAAACCCCGATTTGCTCAAATAATAACATGATATATTAACACCTTGCCCGCATACGGCGAGGTGTTTTTATTCGAAAAAATTCGGGTGGTGCCTGTCACTTCAATCCAAAAAATGTTTTGAAAAGTGCACCTATGTATATTATACTTAGGATTGGTTTGGTTAATTTTGTTATGTTAAAGGGAGGGATTTACTTTTGAAACGTACAGGTGAAATTGTATTAGGGATTATCGGAGCCCTTGTTTATGGCTTTCTCGGTATAATTGGCGGTGCAATGATTTGGCTACAAAATAATGAAGCGTTACTGCAAGAGTCTCTGGAAGAAGCCCCGCAGCAAGGAGGCGAGATTTCAGCAGAGGAGTTTAATGAGGTCATAGAAGTTATGGGAAGCGGCGGAACCATGATGCTTGTCTTTTCTATTATTGCTATTATTTTAGGCATCATTGCAATGATATTCTTAAAAGGAAATAAACGTCCAAAAGTAGCAGGAATTATTTTCCTCGCATCCGCAGTGATTGGCTTTTTTGTCTTTGGAATTATATTTGGAATTATGAGCGGTGTTTTCTACATAATCGCCGGTATTATGTGCCTTGCCCGAAAACCCAAAACGGTTATTGAAGCATAATAGTATACCAATTTTGTTCCCACATAAATTTAAAATGTGGGGATTTTTTTTGCTTATCGTTATGGTACGATGGAAAATGTATGAAACATTTCTATAATTTCATGCATATGTAAAAGTGGATTTGAAAAAGTGGAGGTATTACATATATGTCAGAAACAGCCATGGAATTGATTGATGTCAAGAAGACAATTGGCCAAAAAGAAATTATTAAAGGATTGTCCTTTACCATTAACAAAGGTGAGGTCTTTGGCTTTATTGGGCCAAATGGGGCTGGTAAAACAACGACAATTCGAATGATGGTCGGTTTAATGAAGTTATCCGGTGGGGATGTTCGGATTTTAGGTAACAGTATAAAAAGTGATTTTAAAAAGGCGATTCGAGAAGTTGGAGCGATCGTGGAGAACCCGGAGATGTATCCATTTATGACCGGAGCACAGAACTTAGCCCATTACGCCCGAATGACCCCTGGAGTAACTAAGGAACGGGTAGATGAGGTGGTCGCCTTA
Source organism: Virgibacillus sp. NKC19-3 (assembly GCF_019837165.1). Lineage (NCBI taxonomy): Bacteria > Bacillati > Bacillota > Bacilli > Caryophanales > Bacillaceae > Virgibacillus > Virgibacillus saliphilus. The sequence continues at coordinate 852,837 of NZ_JAGYHC010000001.1, read as the reverse complement.
GTAGGTCTGGAAAAAGCAATAAAAGAAAAAGCAGGAAGATATTCCTTAGGCATGCGGCAACGCTTAGGTATCGCTCAGGCTCTCCTGCACAACCCATCTGTGCTAATTTTGGACGAACCGACGAACGGCCTTGACCCTGCTGGGATTAAGGAAATTCGCCAATATATCCGTCGCTTGGCATCAGAGGCAGACGTTGCCGTTATTATCTCGAGTCATCTCTTATCTGAAATTGAATTGATGTGTGACCGGATTGGAATCATCCAAAACGGGGAACTCGTTGCGACCGAATATGTAAATGACGCAACAGATTCCGATCAACGTTTAAGCCAAGTGACATTGGAGGTAACCCCTGTTGAAAAGGCAATGGATGTCTTACAATCAGAACACGAAATCGATACGGAGCGCACCAACCATTCACTCTCCTTTCAATTGGAGAAAGCAAAAATCCCGATGATCATTCAAACCCTTGTAAAGCATAAAATATCCGTGTATCAAGTAGGTGTCTCAAAGGCAACATTAGAGGATAAATTCTTTGATCTGATTGGGGAGAATACTATTGAGTAACTTTTTTAAGCTTGTTTATAACGAAATAACAAAAATGTTCATCCAGAAGTCTACTTGGGTTATGTATATTATTTTAGCGGGATTAATCATTGGCGGAGCAGCTATAACCAGCGCATTTGGTGATGTAGATGGCGATTATGCAAACGACAATTGGCGTGAGATTCTGCAGGAAGAAAATGAAGAGATGCAACAGCAAATGGAAGAAGACGACATATATACGGCAGTCAATTCAAATGAAATAGAAAAAAATAACTACCATTTGGAACATGATATCCAGCCTACCGGGTACGGGGCATGGCAGTATGTTCAGGAAAACGAGGGGCTGCTTTCCGTTGTCAGCTTATTGACGATTATTGTTGCAGCGGGAATTGTAGCCAATGAATTTAAATGGGGGACGATTAAATTACTACTGATTCGACCCATATCACGGACGAAAATTTTAGCGTCCAAATATGTTTCCGTCTTGTTATTTGCATTGTTTACCCTTCTTTTTGTTTTAGTATTTTCCTGGGTTAGCGGTGCCTTGTTCTTCGGTATCGAAGGGATGAATCCTTATGCTGTACAGTCGCAAAGTGATGGGTTTGCATATGTATCTGTCATTGGAGAGATCGTCTCTGAATATGGCTATGGTCTGGTTAATTTAGTCATGATGGCTACATTCGCCTTTATGATTTCGTCCATTTTCCGCAGTAGCGCACTGGCTATTGGAATAGGCGTTTTCCTCATGATGGGCGGAAACATCATTGTTCAGGCTTTCGCGGAGTATGAATGGGCGAAATATATTCTGTTTGCCAATACAGACCTAAGTCAATATGCAAGTGGGAATACACCATGGATTGAGGATATGACATTAGGTTTTTCCATTACCGTTTTAATTGTGTATTATGTTGTATTTATGATCTTATCCTGGGTGTTTTTCACGAAAAGAGATGTGGCGGGACAATAAACATCGTTTACTTATTACCTGCTGCATAAATAGAAAGAACAGAGGTTGCTCGTTTTAAACAGGCCTCTGTTCCTTTTTTATTTATAAAGAAACTCGGCAAATTTCGGGTGTTGTCTGCCACTGCTGGAGAATGGCTATTGGTATAGGTTATGCTTTTCTTTTAATGACTGTGGTGCTATTTTGACCATTAGCTGCAGCAATAAAATTGCGATTGTGGCGTCATCCATAATTCCAAAAAGCATGATAAAATCCGGAATCAAGTCAAAAGGAAGCGCGATATAGCCTATAATAAGAACCGCAAATAGAATCTTGGTGATAAGTTTTACTTCATTTGTCGTGAAGAAATCTTTCATGAACGGAATTGATTTATGAAATTGGAATAAAAAACGAACGCGATGAAAAAATCGATACATGGAGGATCACCTTTTTCTTTCTTCTATTTAATAGTACATTTTTATTATTGGTATTCCCTGATCGAGAAAATTTAAGCGGTATTCTGTGCTTGCGATAAGCACTAAATTATTTTATGCTTACTATCGTACGTAAAAAAGGGGTGATTGACGATGATAGCTACCATTGATAAATCTGAAGACGTACCGGTTGCTGTTTGGATCAGGCAGATTAATTATCCAGTAGATGAAGTATGGTCTTATTTGACGGAAAATCAGAAGCTCCAATTGTGGTTTCCGGAACTGGAAATTAAACATTTACAAGCAGACGGAGAAATACATTTTGATCTTCAAGATGGTACCCATGAAACAATGGACATATTAGAGGTAGATCGCGAGCGTGTATTTGCGTTTACATGGGATCAAAATTCGGTGCGCTTTGAATTAACGGCAAATACCTTTGGGTGTCGCCTGGTGTTCCACGAATATTTAAATGAAGTTACAGACCATACCCCTATGGATCTAACCGGATGGCATATTTGCCTGGACGTGATTGAAGCATTGCTGGATGGCACCACTATTCGAAATAGACGAGGCCGTTGGAATAAATGGTATCCGAAATATCAGGAATTAGTAAAAGAAGCGTTGCTTTAAATGCAGTCGCTTCTTTTTTGCATAGGGGGAGAGGCGGAATCAGGGACCGCTCCACGTTAGGAATTTATTCTTTCTCCCGATTGAAGTTACGCTCTCCCGGTTCATTCGCTACTTCTCCCGATTTGAAGTTGCGTTCTCCCGGTTCATTCGCTACTTCTCCCGACTCAGCGGCTCGCTCTCCCGATATAAAAGGGTCTGTCCTCCACCACTTTAGCGTGGTAGGGACAGACCAATCATATGAGCTTAGCTCAATTTCGATTTCTTAGCTGCTTTTTCCCGTTCATTTTTATTTAATACCTTTTTGCGTAGACGAATGGATTCAGGTGTTACTTCACAGTATTCATCGTCGTCTAAATACTGGATTGCTTCTTCGAGTGACATTTCCTTCGTTTTTCTAATTGTGGCCGTTTGATCCTTGGTTGCGGAACGGACGTTTGTCAGATGTTTTTCTTTGGTGATGTTAACCGTAATATCGTTCTCACGGTTATGTTCACCAACAATCATGCCAGCGTAAATTTCCGTCCCAGGTTCAACGAATATGGTACCTCGGTCTTCAAGCTGCATGATGCCATATGTCGTTGCCTTGCCATGTTCCATACCGACAAGGACACCTTCTCTTCTGCCACCGACTTGTCCCTTTAAGATTGGCTCGTAGGCATCGAAAGTGTGGTTGATAATTCCGTACCCATGCGTCTGTGTCATGAACTCTGTTGTATAACCAAGCAGGCCACGTGAAGGCACTTTGAATTCGAGACGAACTTGCCCATTACCATGATTAATCATGTCGAGCATTTCGCCTTTCCGGTAACCAAGAGATTCCATAACCGAACCTTGATATTCCTCAGGGACATCTATTTGTACACGTTCCATCGGTTCGCATTTCTGTCCATCAATTTCTTTAACGATGACTTGTGGTTTGGAAAGCTGCAATTCAAACCCTTCTCGACGCATGTTTTCGATCAAAATCGATAGATGCAGCTCACCACGTCCGGAAACGGTCCATGCATCCGGGGAGTCTGTTGGATCTACGCGAAGACTAACGTCCGTTTCAAGCTGTTTCAGTAATCTTTCTTCAATCCGTCTGGACGTTATATACTTCCCTTCTTTTCCTGCAAAAGGGCTATTGTTCACTAGAAACGTCATTTGCAATGTTGGTTCATCAATCCGCACCATCGGTAAAGCTTCCGGTTGATCCGGATCACAAATGGTCTCCCCTACGTTCAGATCGGCAAGCCCAGATATTGCAACAATGTCACCAGCTTTTGCTTCCCCGATTTCAATTCGTTTTAACCCAATAAAACCAAATAATTTACTGATACGGAATGACTTTTCACTACCGTCCTTTTTCATAACTGTTACCTGCTGGCCAACACTTATCGAGCCACGAACGACGCGTCCTACGCCAATACGTCCAACATAATCATTATAATCAAGTAATGTCACCTGAAATTGCAAGGGGTCATCCTTTGTATCCGGTGGTGCTGGGATATGATCCAGAATGGTTGTGAAAACCGGATCCATGGTTTCTTCTTGTTTATCGGCTTCCAAACTTGATGTCCCATTAATTGCAGATGCATAAACGACAGGGAATTCCAATTGTTCATCGTCCGCTCCAAGTTCGATGAATAAATCAAGCACCTCATCCACTACCTCTGTAGGTCTTGCATTCGGCCGATCAATTTTATTTAAAACGACAATCGGTGTGAGTTTTTGCTCCAATGCTTTCATTAACACAAAGCGGGTTTGTGGCATTGTTCCTTCGTAAGCATCAACAACTAAAGCTACACCGTCTACCATTTTCATAATTCGCTCAACCTCACCACCAAAGTCAGCATGCCCAGGCGTGTCTAAAATATTGATGGTGGTATCTTTATAATTAATCGCTGTGTTTTTCGCCAAAATCGTAATACCACGTTCTTTTTCAATGTCACCGGTGTCCATGGCACGCTCATCGACCTGCTCATTTTCACGGAACGTTCCGGAATACTTTAACATTTGATCCACGAGTGTTGTTTTACCGTGGTCAACGTGGGCAATAATGGCGATATTGCGAATATCTTCTCTTAATTGCATAAAACGTACGCTCCTCTATATTAAGGATAATCAACCTGCAAATTATATCATAAAAATGTTAGGTTTGCAAAATTTATTCTGGAAAGGTCATTTCAAATTTTGCTCCACCAAGTTCTGAGTCAGTAACTTCGATTTTGCCACCGGACTGCTCAATAATTGCACGTGCAATGGCTAGGCCTAAACCGGTTTCCCCGTTCTTACCTTTTACAAACCGGTGAAAAATATGTGGAATTAAGTCTTCCGGTACGCCGTCTCCGTCATCTTCCACAGTAATGATGGTCATTTGATTTCGATTATAAACATTAATGATGACCTGTGATTTCGCATGGCGAATACCATTGATTGTTAAATTCAACAGGGCTCTTAATAGCTTTTCCTCATCTGCCATTAATGTAATATCAGCTTCTACATGATGGCGAAGGTCAATTTCCTTTTCATTTACCAATGGTAACGCCCGTTCCTCAACTTGATTGATCACTGACGACAGCTTAACTTGGGTTCTCTTATAAGCACTCGGCTCACTATCCAATTTCGCTAATACGATCATTTCATTAATTATTTTTTTTAACCGATTCACTTCTGTTACCATTACTTCCAATCCTTTTTCCTGATCTTTTTCATCAAAAATCTGATCCCGGATTCCTTCTGCATAACCTTGAATTGTCATTAAAGGTGTCTTCAATTCATGGCTCGCATTTTGAAAAAAGGTCTGCTGCGTGTGCATATACCGCTTCAATTCTTCAGCCATTTCATACACACTTTGTTCAACTTCCTTAATCTCTCCTGTTGCGCTGATGCGTTCGATATCATCAAATTGCCGTTTCTCAATCTTCTTTAATTGCCATTTTAACTGGGAAAGCGGGGTTACTAATTTATTGGTTAAGAATGTACTTATCAAAACAGCTACTGCCGCACCAATCAAAAATACAAGCAGCAAGCGTGCAATAAAATTTCTCTGGACAGCTTGTATATCATTCATCGGTGTTAATAAAATTAATTCGATTCCTGTACCTTGAGGGTAAAATAAAATGCGCGATGTAACAAAATTACTATCCCCATATTCCCAAAGACTTTCACTATCATCCGCAAAATCATTGTTTTCCCATAGACCTTTTACAATTTGATTGGACATGGTTGAAAACAGTACAGCATCCTGATTACGATCGTATAGGAACAGCTGCAGATCTTGATCCTGTAATAATTCAGCGTATTGACTTGTTCCATCTTCCTCGTTCATAACATTTACCAGAATTTCGCCATACTGCCTTAATTGCCGCTGCTCATCTTGGATCAACAGGTCTAAAATCAGGGAGTAAATGACATACCCTGCTACCCCCATAATAACAAGGAGCAATGTTGTAAAAGCAATGTTCAGCTGATGTTGAAGTTTCATGGATTAACCCTCTTCTCGCAGGCGATACCCATAACCCCATACCGTCTCCAGTTGCAGGGTTGTGAATTTTTTTCGGATTCGTTTGACTAAATCATCCACAGCTCGATCACTTCCAAAGTAATCATCTCCCCATACTTTTACCAGTAATTCCTCTCTGGAAAATGCCCGATTCGGATTTTCAGCAAACAGCAGGAGCATATCAAATTCCTTTGTCGTCACTTCCTGCTCCACGCCATCCCAAAACACACGCCGATCATTTTTATGAATGAATAGATAGTCCACCTTAACTTTATCAGGTTGGGCTTCTTCCTCTTTTGTCATCGTACGTACTCGTTTAAACAACCGTTTAACGCGCGCAATCAATTCCCGCGGGCTGAAAGGCTTCGTTAAATAATCGTCCCCACCAAGCTCAAGCCCGAGGATTTTATCAATCTCTTCATCCTTGGCTGAGATGATGATGATAGGTATATCACTTTCATTTCGTATTTTTTTGCAAAATTCATATCCGTCCATTCCCGGTAGCATAATATCTAATATCCACATGTCCGGTGGATTCCTTTCCCACTCTTCCCAAGCCGCTTCTGCAGAATCCAGAATAGTAACTGCAAAACCTTCTTTTTTTAAATAAGCGGAAACGATATTTTGTATATTCATGTCATCTTCTACAACGCCAATATGATCACTCATTAGGCAAACACCTTTCCATTGTAAATAGTATATCTATAAGAGTTTGTACATCTATTTTATCATAAACCTTTCGTTTAATAATCATTATTTGCGGGTATAAAAATAGTAAGAATGGATTACTATTAGGATATGTTAAAAAGTAAGAATAAAAAGGACACCATTGGCCAAGATCCCTGAAGCCTTGGTATTTTACACATTTCTTCCATATTTGTCCCGAATCTGCGCCAAAATGGGATGGTATTCTAAGTATAAACTTAATGAAGTTGGGGTGATATTATAATGGATAATAACGAAGAAAACAAATCAGTTAATGATAAGGATAAGGAAGAACAAACGAACATGGACGAAGAATCAGTAGATGCCAAAACGAGAGCAACTGATACTGAAAACGAGGAAGCAACAAACGTTACGAAAGAGGAGCCTCCAGAAGGAAATCAATCTAACGTGCCCGCACCTGAAAGAAAAACCAAAACATCCGGTATGAGTGTTCTGCTTGGAGGAGTTGTTGGGGGGCTTATTTCGGCTGTTGCTATTATCGTGTTATTTACCAGTGGCGTCATCGACCTTAATGATTCAGCCGAAACTTCTTCGGAAACCGCAGGCTCCTCCGAAAGTCAATCAACCGAAGTTGTAGATTCATTATCTACAGATGACGCATCAACAGCTTCAAATATGGAGGAAGCATCTAAAGCTGTTGTCGGGGTTACTAATCTTCAGCAGCAAAATATCTGGGAAGAAAGTGAAAATGAAGCTGGAACTGGTTCAGGCATCATCTATAAGAAAGAGGACGGCAATGCATATGTTGTAACCAATCACCATGTGATACAAGATGCCGAAGAAGTTGAAATCCGGATACATGATGATGAACAAGTTCCTGCAGAAGTGTTGGGTACAGACCCTTTAACAGATTTAGCCGTTTTAGAAATTGATGGTGAGAGTGTAGATACTGTTGCTAATTTAGGTTCATCCAGTGACTTGGAAGTTGGTGGAACCGTCGCAGCGATTGGAAATCCGCTCGGTGAGGAGTTTGCCAACACCGTTACACAAGGAATTGTTAGCGGCCTGGACCGATCTGTTGGCGTGGATACCACGCAGGATGGTCAACCGGATTGGGTGACAGAAGTTATTCAAACAGATGCAGCTATTAACCCCGGCAATAGTGGTGGCGCGTTGGTTACTAGTGAGGGAGAAGTAGTCGGCATCAACTCTATGAAAATTGCACAGCAAGCTGTAGAAGGCATCGGATTTGCTATCCCAATTGATGAAGCCTTGCCGATCATGGAGCAACTTGAAACAGATGGAGAAATAGAAAGACCGGTTATTGGAATCACGATAGCCAGTTTACAGCAAGTACCACCAGAATACCGGAGTGAAATCAACTTACCAGATGATATAGCAGAAGGAATGGTCGTTGCAGATGTGCAAGCAAATTCATCCGCAGATCAGGCTGGCTTACAGCAATATGACGTCATTACGAAAATCAATGGTGAAGAAATAGCATCTATTTTAGACTTAAGACAACATCTCTATTCTGATGACAATGCGATTGGCGATACTATTGAGATAGAATACTATAGGGACGGAGAACAGCATACAGTAGAACTTGAACTGCAAGGTGATGAAGAACAACCAGAATTGTAATGAGAAAGGTACTACCTCAGAATTTAGATTACCATGAACCTAACCCTTACTTGGGGTTAGGTTTTTTATTATGTCGAATAAGTCCTGCAATATTGTCTCCTTTTTGTCATATCTTTCTTATATTTTGTGATGTTTCGCACTAATTAGCATACAAAAACCTCTATAATAAACAGTACATACACAATTATAGAAGTGAGTTGATGCTACATGCCAAGATATATCGTCCATTTTACCTTTATATTTTTAACCATAACTGCTTTATCCGGTGTATGGATGAGAGTATTCCCCTTTTATCCTGATTTTACAATCCCCTATTCCAATATCCTCCACGGGCATTCCCATTTAGCCATACTGGGATGGGCTTTTTTAGGCGTTTTCATGGTCTTCCTAGTTCACTACTGGGAAACATTCAAACATCAAAAAGAAGCGATCACGATTGCCATCACCTTGTTTATCGTTACAATTCTCATGTTTGTCGCATTTCTCTATCAAGGTTATGCTAGCTTTTCCATTGTTTTATCCACCATGCATATTTTTGTGGAATACTGGGCCGCCTCCTTCATTTATCGTCAGGTGAAGTCCCAACTGCGAATACCCAGAGTAGCTGGTTTGTTTATAAAAGGAGGATTAATTTCATTGATCATCTCCTCCTTTGGGCCTTATGGAATTGCCTATATTTCGGCATCCGGGATGAAAGGAAGCCCTTTATATGATATGGCGATTTATTTTTATCTCCATTTTCAATATAACGGCTGGTTGTTTTTATTTTTAATTGGTTTATTCATCATCGTCGTTCGTACTAAAAATATTATATTACCCGAATCTACACTTAAAATTGGCTTTTGGGTTTATTTCATTGCACTATTTCCAGGATATTTTCTATCTATTTTATGGGCAGAAGAATTAGGATTGGGCGCAGAGGTTATTGCCGGGGTCGGCGGGATTGGTCAATGGATCGGCGTTATTTGCGTCATTAGCGCTTATTTCAAGTCGAAAAAGGATCTTGAAACTACATATTCCGGTTTCACAATGGGAACACTGACCGTTACGTTTTTCTTATTATTCCTAAAAGGTACCATGGAGTTAGGATTATTGATCCCATCTCTAGTCCCACTTATTTATGATTCAAGAAACATTATCATTGGTTATTTACATTTAACATTACTTGGCTTTATCAGCTTATTTATCCTTACTCTATACTTAATGAAGGATCTTTTAGCAACGAATAAGCAGACCGTGTATGGTGGAATTATTTTCTTTACCGGCTTCCTGTTAAATGCGCTCCTATTGTTTGGCCAGGGTCTAACCGAATGGTTGCATATGACCGCTGTGCCATTTTATATAGAAGGGTTGTTTGTGGCAAGTTTGTTATTATTGTTGGGAATCATGATTTTATGGGTTTCCTTCTGGCGAAGTTCAGAAAGAAAACGGGATAAGTAGCTGAACAGGCTTCATGGGGAGTGACTTTTTGGATAAATTACCCAAAACAGAAATCACGGGCAAAATGAAAACGATATTCTTTATTCATCTTCATCCTCATAATTATGATGCGTCCAAATGACACCTTCGTAATTGCCATCTATATCTGCTGCTGCGTATCCTTCTATACCCTCCGTTATTCCTACATTTTCGTCGCTATTTGGATACATTTCATCATAATTATCTTTATCCCCATAGAAGTCAGATGGTGTTTCAGATGTACCGTAACGACTCACCTCTTGCCAAGCATCTTCAGCATCATAACCTACCTGATCTTCATCTGTTACTTCATCCGGATTTATATTAGGACTATATACTTCTTCTTCTACTGGTCGGCTATGTTCAAAACTCGCATCATTCGCATGAGTGATACATCGATCTGCAGTTGGGAGAGCTTCCAACCGTTCAAATGGGATATCTTCTCCACATTTACTGCAAATACCATATGTTCCCTCTGCAATCGCGTGCAGGGACTTATTGATTTCCTCTAATTCTGTTTCTGCATGTTCATTGAGCGCGAGATCCTTTCCTCTTTCGAACATCTCTGTTCCCATATCACCCGGATGGTTATCATAATTGGACAATTCACCTACCGACTCTTGTGTCATTTCAAGCTTTTTTCCGAAGTGGTCCTGCACATGGTCAATTAATTCCGTTTGTCTCTCCAATAATGCAGCTTTGCACTGAGCAAGTTGTTCGCTTGTAATCATTACGATCAGCCTCCATTCATTATTTAACCGTGCTACCTATACTATGTGTAAAAGTAGTATAATGATTCTCTGCTTAAGTCCCCAAATCATGGCAATAACGGGAATGTCATCCTTCTTCTTCGAACAAAGAAATTATTTATGTTATAAAGGAATTAGCGTTATTCGTGTCGAAATAAATTATGAAGGAAGGCTATTTTAAAGGAGAGATGATTGTATGCTTTCAATTAATGCAAAGATTGGTTTCATAGGTACTGGTGTAATGGGCAAAAGCATGGCAGTTCATTTACAAAACGCTGGATACCCCATATCTGTCTACACACGGACAAAGGAAAAAGCAAAGGACTTACTCGATAACGGTGCGTCTTGGAAAGCTTCTATTGCTGAATTAGCTCAAACGACGGACGTCATTATTACCATGGTTGGCTACCCATCTGATGTAGAGGAAGTATATTTTGGTGAAGGTGGCATACTTGAAAATGCAAAAGCAGGAACATATATCGTTGATATGACAACTTCGAAGCCTTCTTTAGCAATAGAAATATATAAGCAAGCACAGAAAAAAAATATACATGCCATGGATGCGCCTGTCTCGGGTGGGGACGTTGGAGCCAAAAATGGGACACTTGCAATTATGGCAGGTGGAGACCAGGAGACGTTTGATTCCGTATTGCCTTTATTTGATATTATTGGAGAAAATATTATTCGACAAGGTGGAGCGGGCGCTGGTCAACACACAAAATTAGCCAATCAAATTACCATTGCTTCCAATATGGTCGGCGTCTGTGAGGCGATCTCCTACGCCAGAAAATCAGGACTTGACCCATCACGTGTACTTGATAGCATCGCAACAGGTGCTGCTAGCAGTTTTTCTTTATCGAAACTTGCACCTCGTATGCTTGAGGGGGATTATGCGCCAGGGTTTTATGTGAAGCATTTTATCAAAGACATGACAATTGCACTGGAATCTGCTCAAGAGATGGGATTATCAACTCCAGGACTCTCACTTTCCCTGGATCTTTATAAAGAACTCGCTGAACAAGGGGAAAATGACAGCGGGACGCAAGCATTGATTAAATTATTTGCATAAATGATTTGATAAAGTGATACTTTATACAGTGGGAATTTTTTTGCATCCTCCACTAAATACTAGTGGAACGAATCGGGGACGTTACTGGCTGTTCGATCTCCCACGAATTTCCTCATCCTCAAAGTGGGAGCTTACAGTCAATTGCACTGCGAGAAACGGAGAATTACGATTGTTTCTCCCGTTTCTCTATTTCTCTCTGCACTGCAAAAGCCAAATCATCATTTCCGAAAAGCTGAAGTACATGTAAAACTGTCTGATCATCTATATTTTCGGATTCTTTTTTTGAAACCGTTAATTCCATCGCATCGGCCAGTGTATTATTCTTCAATTGAGCAGGATAAGCTTGTTCGTATAATACTTGCGGATCAATATCATTATTAATACACCACTGAGCGTAAACAAGTATCATCATTTTTTCATCGTTTTTGTAATTTTCGATGACTTGTTCTTCCACTTCTTTTTTATCCATATTAATCACTACCTTTTCGCAGCAGAAATTCTATTTCCATTATCCCACATATTCACATTCCGTTCATTTCAAAAGTCCGCACGATTGGTCAACCACTTCTTTTCCGGTTAACATTCCATTTACATAAAAAAGGTCTACCCCATTAATGAGATAGACGCTTTTTATATATCATCTATTATAGACGAGTAACGTTTGCTGCTTGTGGTCCACGGTTACCTTCTACGATTTCAAATTCAACACTTTGACCTTCTTCCAGTGTTTTGAAACCTTCCGCATTGATTGCAGAGAAGTGTACGAATACATCGTCTCCATCTTCGCGCTCGATGAAACCGAAACCTTTTTCTGCATTAAACCATTTTACTGTGCCATTCATCATGTAAATGACCTCCTTATACAAATATCGTGCAAAGTATAATTGAATCAATAAATACTTTTACACCACTTTGATAAAGAGATCGTAAAGTATTATTCAAACTCCAATTTCCTTTTGCTATTATCAACTTTACCCTTTTATTAAGCAAAATGCAAGCGTTTAGCAAAAGTTTTTTTAATTTTAATTTTTACAGTGAGAATGGGGTTATTACTGCTATGGGGACAGGTCCCTTGTCCCAGTTACACATCATCTTCTTATTCTATTAATATGGACATTCACCACCAATTTGAAAGGAGAAAAATTGTTTAAAAACATCACGTTTTAGAACCCCTTGCAACAAAAATAAAAATTATGTAATATATTCATGTTTAATATTTTTAATACGTGGAATAGAGATTCGGTATACAATTTTTATAGTTTGAAAGGTAGGGATAAAATGGCTGACGAATCTAAGGGCACTAAAATTTCCCGTAGAAAATTTGTCAAAAATTCCGGATATGTGGCAGGAGGTGTTGTTGGTGGTGGTTTGATAGGCTCCTTATTGGGAGTTAATTTTGGTGGTACAGAACAAACATCTACAGCACCTGCACAAGAGACAAAATTCAATCAAGCGTTAATGTATTTTACACGACAAGCTGATTTTAATACACTTGGCGCAGCAACTGAGCGCATATTCCCAACGGATGACAATGGGCCTGGAGCGCTAGAACTTGGTGTTCCATATTTTATTGATCATCAATTGGCAGGAGCATATGGAAATAATGATAACGAATATATGCAAGGTCCCTTTTATACTGGAACACCTTTTCAGGGATACCAATCAGCATTGAAACGGCATGAAATTTTTATGCAGGGAATTCGCGCACTAGATCGTGAAAGCGAAGCGAATTTCAATGATTCATTCACAAACTTGGAAGAAGAACAGCAAGATGAGATTTTGCAGTCATTTGAAGCTGATGAAGTGGAATTAAAGGGCGTTACGTCCTCTGAATTCTTCGAAATGTTACGTACTGCCACACTTGCAGGTGCTTATTCTGATCCTTTATATGGCGGAAATGATGATATGGAAGGTTGGAAAATGAAGGAGTACCCAGGCAGTCAAATGAGTTATATCAATGAAATTGAAGATGACGACTTTAAAGAAATAGAACCAAGTGCATTAAACGAGCATTTGTAGTACTTATGAGGAGGTTTTTAACATGGTGAAAAAATTAGATAAAGTAGATGCTGTTACAGTCGGAGTTGGCTGGACTGGTGGCATTATTGCCGCAGAATTAGCAAAAGAGGGATTAAATGTAGTTGGCCTAGAACGAGGAAGTGACAGGGATACAGAGGATTTTCAGATGATTCATGATGAATATCGATACGCCGTTCGTTACGGCCTGATGCAAGATACTTCGAAAGAAACATTGACATTTAGAAATAAACCAGATGAACGTGCGCTTCCAATGAGACAATTAGGATCATTTCTTCCTGGAGAAGGTGTCGGCGGAGCTGGCGATCACTGGAACGGACAGACATGGCGGTTCCTCCCCTATGACTTTCAGATCAAATCAGAAACGGATAAAGAATATGGAGAGGACAAACTTAGCGAAGATTATACATTACAAGACTGGGGCATTACTTATGATGAATTAGAACCGTATTTTTATAAGTTTGAGCAAACAGCAGGTATTAGCGGAGAAGAGAATCCATTGGGGGCTCCTCGGGAAAACGACTATCCAACAGGCCCAATGAAAAGCTCTCCTATTCTGGATCGATTTAAAGAGGCTGCGAAAAATTTAGAACTTCATCCTTTTCAAATGCCTTCTGCAAACTTATCCGAGCAGTATGAGAATCCGGATGGCGAAACAATCAATGCATGTCAGTATTGTGGTTTCTGTGAACGATTTGGTTGTGAATATGGTGCGAAGTCAAGCCCGAATGTAACCGTTATTCCAACTGCGATGAAAACAGGCAACTTTGAATTGCGGACAGATTCTAACGTTGTCGAGGTGCTCCATGAGAATGGAAAGGCAACCGGTGTCCGTTATGTCGATGTAAAAACCGGAGAAGAATTCGAACAACCAGCAGATGTTGTTGTCTTAACCAGTTACGTATTAAATAATACCCGTTTACTGCTGCAATCAGAAATCGGGGAACCATATGATCCGGAAACAGGAGAAGGCGTTATCGGGAAAAATTATTGCTATCAAATTACCGCAGGCGCGGATGGCTATTTTGAAAATGAAAAGTTTAATACCTTTATGGGTGCAGGCTCTCTTGGAGCGACGGTTGATGACTTCAATGGAAACAATTTTGATCACACGGATTTGGACTTTATTCACGGAGGTTCCTTATCTATTACGCAAACGGGACGCCGACCTATTGAAAGCAATCCAATTCCAAAAGATACACCAAAATGGGGCAAAGAATTTAAAGAGCAATCATTACACTATTTTAACCGTTCCCTTTCCGTCAGTGCCGAAGGGGCATCTATGCCACATCGTAATAATTACTTAAGCCTGGATGAAAACTATAAAGATGCATATGGCAATCCTTTGTTGAAATTAACATACGATTTTACCGAACAAGATCGAAACTTGCATAAATATCTTTCAGAAAAAGCTGCGGATATCTTACATGAAATGGGCGCAGACATTGTGGAAGAAAATGAAATCAGCGAACATTACGATATTGTCCCATACCAAACTACCCATAATACTGGTGGTGTTATCATGGGAGGGGATCCTGAGACCTCTGCGGTAAATAATTATTCACAAATGTGGGATATGGATAATTTATTTGTTGTCGGTGCGTCCGCCTTCGCACATAATAGTGGGTATAACCCAACTGGTACGCTTGGTGCATTAGCATATCGTGCTGCAGAAGGAATTATTAAATTTCTTGATGAGGGAGGTCAGTTGGTTCAAGCGGACAAAAACAGCCAGCTTGTTTAATGGCAGTACAAAATGAAGGAAAGAATAGTAGAATCTTCAATTTCACAGCTTGAAAAGCCAATAAAAGCATGAAAGATCTATATAAACACTGATTTTCGATAAGAGTTATATACGGAGCACGGATATGATTGCACTGTAGACGTAAGACAATATCTATTCAATACGACTCGTGCATCATACCCGCGATAACTCCGTGTCAAACTAACAAATACGATTCTATCTTTAATGACAAACAAAGTTTTCATCGTTCGAAAAATAGTGGAGAAAGTAATGCTAGACGCAGCCTTTCATCTTCTACATCTACATCACATTCATTTTTCATCCATCATCCAATCTGCAAGTTCCCTCCATACCTTCAAATCCTAAGTGAAGAAACGTTAACGTCTACATAGGAACCGTTGGTAGGTTTACATAAGTATTCTTAGTTATTCGGCTTCATGATGAAAAACACTATGCTGCCTATATCAAAGGGCTCCAATTACTTTTATGGCAATCATAGTCAATGTGTTTTCTTTTTCTGGAAAATAATAACGTTGACACGGCTTCTCCCTTATCAAACCGAATGAATATAAATTGGCAATTAACATAAAAACATGATAAAATATTTTCTTGCAAGATTATAAAATAAAATACCGACTACCGTACATTTATATCTTGCAAATATGAATGAATAGGTGGTAATAAAATGGAAAGCAATACAAACTATCACGTTTTATTGTATTATAAGTATGTACCTATGGAAGATCCGGAGAGCTTTGCCGCAGAGCATCTTCAATTTTGCAATGACCTGGAATTGAAGGGTCGCATTTTAGTGGCCTCTGAAGGAATTAATGGGACGGTATCTGGTACCGTTGAGCAAACCGAAAAATACATGGAAGCAATGCACAATGATTCGCGCTTTGCCGATATGGTTTTTAAAATCGATGCACATGATGGGCATGCATTCAAGAAAATGCATGTGCGTCCAAGAAAAGAACTAGTAAGCCTTCGCTTGCAAGAGGATATAAATCCACTGCAAACAACCGGAGATCATTTATCACCAACGGAATTTTACGAAGCCATGCAAGATGAAGATACCGTTGTTCTCGACGCGCGAAATGACTATGAATATGACTTAGGCCATTTTCGTGGTGCGATTCGCCCTGACATTGAAACATTTCGGGAGTTACCGAAATGGGTTCAGGAGAACAAACACCTTATTGAAGGAAAACGTATCCTAACCTATTGTACAGGCGGTATTCGCTGTGAGAAGTTCTCTGGGTGGTTAGTTAAAGAAGGTTTTGAAGATGTCGCCCAATTACATGGCGGAATCGTAACCTACGGGAAAGATCCACAAGTTCAAGGCGAATTATGGGATGGCCGCTGTTACGTATTTGATGAGCGAATTTCTGTCCCAATTAATCGAAAAGAACATGTCGTTGTCGGTACAGACTATTTTGACGGTCAGCCATGCGAACGTTACGTAAACTGTGCTGATCCGGATTGCAATAAACAAATTATTTGTTCAGAGGAAAATGAGCATAAGTATATACGCGGCTGCACCCATGAGTGCCGTGTAAGCCCGCGCAATATGTATGTAAAAGAGCATGACTTATCAGAAGAAGAAGTAGAGCACAGGCTGAAACAGATTGGGGAAAGTCTGAAGCAAGAAGTATAGGGAGAAAAGGTGGCCTTTTGAAAGGCTGCTTTTTTAGTATTAAATAATATATATAGTGGGGAAGCCTGTATAACTATTTTGACATCAATCCCCTCGCATTGCTATCCTACTACTAAAGGAGGCAATCATATGAATATTTATGATTTTTCTGTAAAAACAATGCAGGGTGATGAAAAATCTATGGCTGATTATAAAGGAAAGACACTCCTCATCGTAAATACAGCCAGTCAATGTGGATTCACACCCCAGTTTGAGGGGTTGCAAAATGTATATGACAAGTATAAGGATCAGGATTTTGAAATACTCGGATTTCCATGTAATCAATTCAATAATCAAGATCCGGGAAGTGATGAGGAAATCTCTCAATTCTGTGAGCGCAATTATGGGGTCTCCTTTCCGATGTTCAGTAAAGTAGATGTAAAAGGCGAAAATGCGCACCCACTTTTCAAGTATTTAACCACAGAAGAAAAAGGTATATTAACCAAAGATATTAAATGGAATTTCACTAAATTTTTGATTGATAAAAACGGTGAAGTCATTGACCGATTCGCACCGCAGACAAAACCAGAAAATCTTGTAAAAGATATCGAGAGGGCGGTAGAGGAATAAAAAATCCCTCCCTCTCTTCCAATTCGGGGATGCCTCTTCCATGTCTCTATGATGTTGATTTTAAAGAACTTGCTCCGATTGGCGATGCGCTTAATTGACCTGGAACCTTGCTTAATCGATTTATGGTACTACTCTATTGGTTTGGAATCGCGCTCGATCGATTTGGAGTCGCGCTCGATCGATTTATGGTGCTATTCGATCGGTTTGGAATCGCGCTCGATCGATTTGCGATTCCCCTGCTTTCCCGATTTGGCAACTACGCCCCTCCGGCTACCTATACAAAAACGAGCACATCTTCGGTGCTCGTTTTCTAACCTATTAATATGCCTTTGCCCAATATACGAGTTCCTTCGCTTCTTTACCACAGCAGACACAAGTATCTGCTATGTTTTCCTGTTCAAATGGGATGAGGCGTGAGGTTGCTGATGTTTCTTCTTTGATTTTCTCTTCACAAGCCTCGTCTCCACACCACATTGCTTTAATAAATCCAGTTTTTTGTTCAAGCGTTTGTTTGAATTCATTCATATCCCTGGCAACACTTGTTTTTTCTTCACGATGTGCCAAGGCTTTATCATATAAGTTTGTCTGGATTTCTTCTAATAAAGCGGGTAAACGTGTTTCCACATCGGTCAGTGCTACAAATTCTTTCTCTCCGGTATCACGGCGAACAAGCACGACTTGGTCTTTCTCAATATCTTTTGGTCCCATTTCAATGCGTACCGGAATTCCCTTCATTTCGTACTCATTAAATTTCCAGCCGGGCATTTTATCACTTGCATCGATACCGACACGAACAAGATCTTTCAATTGATCACGCAGGTCATAAACTTTATCGAGTACACCTTCTTTATGCTGAGCAACCGGAACGATCATCGCTTGTGTTGGTGCAATGCGTGGAGGTACAACTAATCCTCTATTATCCCCGTGAACCATAATTAAAGCACCCATAATCCGTGTAGAAAGCCCCCATGACGTTTGATGGACAAACTGACTCTCTCCATTTTCATCCAAATACGTAATGTCAAATACTTCCGCAAAACCGGAACCAAAGTTGTGTGACGTTGCTGATTGCAATGCCTTTCCATCATGCATTAAGGCTTCAATGGTTAGCGTATAATTGGCACCGGCAAATTTTTCCTTTTCCGTTTTGCGACCTTTATACACAGGGATTGCTAAATAATTTTCTACGACATCAGCATAAATTCTAAGCATTTTATCTGTTTCTGTTGATGCATCCGCATCAGTTGCATGTGCAGTATGTCCTTCTTGCCAGTGAAATTCAGATGAACGCAAGAATGGACGTGTTGTTTTTTCCCAGCGTACAACATTCGACCACTGGTTATAAAGCATTGGTAAATCACGGTAGGAATGAATATTTTTAGAATAATAATCACTGAATAGCGCTTCTGAAGTTGGTCGTACAGCTATTCTTTCAGCTAATTTTTCCTCTCCACCATGTGTCACCCAGGCTACTTCCGGTGCGAATCCTTCCACATGATCTTTTTCCTTTTGCAGCAAGCTTTCCGGAACAAATAATGGAAAAGATACATTTGAGTGACCGGTTTCCTTGATTTGACGGTCAAGTTCATTACGGATATTCTCCCATATGGCAAAACCATCCGGCTTAATGATCATTGTTCCCCTTACTGGCCCGTAATCAACTAAATCTGCCTGCTTGACAACATCTGTATACCATTTGGCAAAATCATCTTCCATCGCTGTTATGTTTTGAACAAACTGCTTATTTTTCTTACCCAAGCTCAAACACCTCTATCTTTCCAATTTAATAGGGAACGCAAAAAATCCTCCATCCGAAAAGGGACCGAGGTCTGGTGGTACCACCCTTATTTACAAGGACTCCTCCTTGTACACTTCACTGGATAACGGCCATAACCGCGCACATTTTCCAACAAAAGCTGGTTCAATGCGAACTCAGGAGGCAGGTTCTAAATGACGTCTTTAGAAATTTCCAGCAGCCATTTCCTCTCTTTAAAAGACGATCAACTTATACTAATCCTCATCAACGTTTCGTTTATATTTCCTAATATATAGGGATACGAGAAGAAAGTCAAGACTTACTAATAACAAACAGAAATTCCTGATAGTTCCTCCTGTATCGATTCCATTTCAATTTTGTGAATTCAGCTTTATCATCCGGACTGCCTAATCAATTACAAAAAAGCCAGCAGAAACCTTCCTACCGGCTCCCATTCATATCAAATTATAATACGCTTGCGCCCAACGTATTCGTAAAGTGTTCCAAAGCCCAATCATGGCCAGCCTGATTAAAGCTTGCCACCGCATCCTTATGGATCACAATGTTAAACCCTTTGTTGTATGCATCAACGGCTGTATGTAGGACACATATATCGGTACAAACACCAATGATATGGACCTCCTCAATCGACCGCTCACGTAATCGGATTTCCAGATCAGTGCCGGCAAATGCGCTATAACGCGTTTTATCAAAATAATAGACATTTGCTCTATCTTTGTTTTGCTCATATACATCTGCTAGTTTTCCATACAAACTGCGACCCGATGTCCCAATAATATTATGCGGTGGAAATAGAGCGGATTCCGGATGAAGTTCATCACCATCTTCATGGGCGTCAATCGCAAAAACAACATAATCGCCCGCTTCCATAAATTCTCGAGTTAAAGCCACTATGCTAGATTCAATTGCCTGCCCCGGTTTCCCACTCGTCAGCTTCCCTTCATCCGCTACAAAATCATTTGTATAGTCCACATTCAATAATGCACGCTTCCCCATCTATTTTATCCTCCTTGTCCAATTCGGTTGCTAGAAACAGGAACCCTGATACCAAGCGTTTTGCTTCGGCATTCGAGCGTTTCGCTTCGGCATTCGAGCGTTTCGCTTCGGCATTCGAGCGTTTCGCTTCGGCATTCGAGCGTTTCGCTTCGGCATTCGAGCGTTTCGCTTCGGCATTCGAGCGTTTCGCTTCGGCATTCGAGCGTTTCGCTTCGGCATTCGAGCGTTTCGCTTCGGCATTCGAGCGTTTCGCTTCGGCATTCGAGCGTTTCGCTTCGGCATTCGAGCGTTTTGCACCTTCGTAATACTCGGTGCAAAACGGTCAAACGAGGAATCTGTCCTACCTACTCTTTACTAACTTTAATTTCATGTGCTTCATTAAACTTGCGCATGGCTGCATGGTATGTCGGTCCTACAAAATCTGTATACGAAAATCCATGCTCAATTGCGGTTGTAACAAAGCTTTTTGCTAGTCGAAC
Organism: Virgibacillus sp. NKC19-3; assembly: GCF_019837165.1. Lineage (NCBI taxonomy): Bacteria > Bacillati > Bacillota > Bacilli > Caryophanales > Bacillaceae > Virgibacillus > Virgibacillus saliphilus. The sequence continues at coordinate 831,915 of NZ_JAGYHC010000001.1, read as the reverse complement.
TGCTTCTGCAATAGGTTTGTCCATGGCTAAATATGCTGCGATTGCTGCTGAGTACGTACATCCTGCCCCGCTCGTATGAACAGTATCGATACGTGGCGCTTCAAACGTCCAGATCGTTCTCCCATCATACAACACATCAATCGCAGGTCCTTTCAGTCTCCCTCCTTTTACCAATACATTGGCTGCACCTGAGTCATGCAGATCGATCGCTGCCTGCTTCAAATCATCAACACTAGTCAAATCTCTTCCACCCAGTAATAAAGAGGCTTCCGGTACATTCGGTGTCATAATCGTAGCCATCGGGATCAATTGATTTATTAATGCATCAATCGCATCATCTCTCAAAAGCTTCGAATCCAATTTTCCAATCATGACAGGGTCGACTGTAATATTTTTAATCGACGCATCCCTGATTAATGCCGCTACCGTTTCTATTACTTCTTTTGAAAATAACATCCCTGTCTTAAGCCCATCCGCACCTACCTGTTTCATCGCTGTCACAAATTGCGCTTCAATCGCCTCCAGCGTCTGCGGATGCACATTTTTATCCGTCTCAGGATGTCTTCCCACGATAGCTGTTACGACGCTCATCCCATATACATCAAGTTCCTGAAACGTCTTTAAATCTGCTTGGATTCCTGCACTCCCCCCAGCTGCTGATCCTGCAATCGTGATCACCCGTGATGGAAAATTCATATCCTAAAACCCTTTCTTTTCCGAAATTAGGGACAGGGGGACAGGTTCACTGTCCCAACTAGTACTGGGACAAGGGACCTGTCCCCATGTCCCCCTATTAAAATAATACTACGATAAAAAACCAAATAATCATAATAAGTTGCACAACGACTTTTGCCATTGCTCCGCTTAAGAATCCGATCAGTGAGCCAATTGATGCTCGGAATGCTTCTTTGGCAGTCCGCTTTTGGGTCATTTCAATTAAGAAAACAACGATGAAGGGCACATATATAATCCCAAATGGTGGTGTGATAAATGCCCCGACGATAACCGCTACCGCCGCAGCTCTTTCTCCCCATTTCGTTCCGCCGAATTTTTTCACAAAATAACTATTCGCAATGATGTCTGCAACGAAGAGGATAATTGTAAAGACACCCATAATAATCCAGAAAGAAAGACCGAGCTCATTTGCATTCAATATAAAATGATATAGCAGGAAACCTATCCATAAGACTAAGACGGAAGGAATAATTGGAAAAAGTATACCAACGAAACTTAACATAAATAATACAACTATCGCGATCCATATAAGAATATCCAGCATGTTATCCACTCATTCCTTTCGCGCATTAATGACTTATTAGGAAAAATATCATACAACGCATATCATGATTTATTTCATTTAAAACACATCTTGTATTGAGAATTTTTCCACCTACTTTTTTGTATTATTCTTCATCAAAAAGTTCAGGATAAAACCCTTCTGCTAATGTTTCTAGTCCTTGAATCACCCGAACGTTTCCTGTTGTATCTTCTACTTGAGCGGCAACATAGTTGTCATTTTCAACCGCAGTTACATCCTCCAGTGAAGCATTACCTGCAATCATCTTTTCTAAATCCTCTGGACCTGTTCCACAACAATACGACGTTACAATCACATCCGGATCACGGTCAATGATTTCTTCCCAATTGACCTCAAAGAGGTATTTATCTTCATCAGCAAAAATATTTTCACCACCTGCGAGTTCAATAAGATAATTATCTAATGCATAACCACCTGATACTTGTGCCGATCCTGCATCACCACCACTCATTAAAAGCACTTTTACGGGCTCATCTACATCCCCAATTTGACTCGTGATCTCATCCATTTCTTCTTGCATCGATCGAATGAGTTTTTCTCCGCGTTCCTCAACTCCAAAGATTTGTGCTATTTCTTTAATTTCTTTATAAACCATATTTTCTATCGTCTCTGGTTTTTCTGATTCAGTAACATAGGCAGCAATATTCAAATCATCAAATTCCTCAACTGTCCCTGCACCATTATCAGTAAAGGTCCTTTCTGATCCTATCACAAAATCAGGATCCACTCCTAATAGTACTTCTTTGGAAGGGTAACTATTCTCTGCTAAAACCGGGACGTCTTCTAATTTCTCTTCATATTCCGGCGGTGTATTTTCGGCAACAATCGAATAACCCACCAGCTTATGTTCTAATCCAAGTGCTACCATGAGTTCGGCTTCTTGTTGATACAATGCTACAACCCGCTCAGGAGGCTCGTCAAAAATTAAATCACGTCCTGCGTTTTCAACCGTTGTGGGAAAGTCTTCATCCGATGCAGTATCTGCTTTGTTTTCTGTTCCATTTTCTTCGTTGGACGTCGTTCCCTCTTCATTACCATTCGATGAACTACAACCAACGGCAACGAAGGCCATTATAAAAGACAACAAAATCATGGATATACGATAGAAATGTTTCATTGCTGTTCTCCTCCATATTTTTCAATCAAACCGTTTATCTTATTAAACATTCTTTTGTGAAGCACTAGATAGAAAAGTAATATGTGTTTTGCCTGTGATTGGGTGTTTGATAATATGCGTATTGACACGAAACACTTCTTGTAATATTGCTTCGGTCAACACCGTTTCAGGCGTTCCGGATTTTACGATTTCACCATGATTCATTACGTAAATCCAATCACAATAACTAGAAGCCATATTTAAATCATGTAAAGCCGTAATCACGGTGACATTTAATGTTTTAACCAAATCCATCAATTGTAACTGATGGTCAATATCCAGGTGATTGGTCGGTTCATCCAAAACAAGCACTCTTGCTTGTTGCGTTAATGCTCTGGCAACCATGACCCGTTGTTTTTCTCCACCCGATAAAGTCGTGATACTGCGATCACCATAGCTGTCCAAACCTACCTGGTGAAGTGCCTTTTCTGCAATATTTTGGTCCTTTAAGCTATCCGACTCCATCATCTTTTTATGCGGAGCTCGTCCCATAAGCACGATCTCTCGCACAGAAAAATCAAAGATCCCTGCTGGTTCTTGGCTAACTACCGCTAGTTTTTGAGCCACCTCTTTGGAGGGGATCTCATTCATATTCTTATGATCCAGCATGATCCTTCCGCAATCCGGTTTATATAAACGGTATATATTTTTAAGCAAAGTAGATTTACCACACCCATTTGGACCTATTATCCCTACCAATTGGCCAGATTTCGCTTGAAAATGAATATCGGAAATAATTTGCTTCTCTTGAATGCTGAATGATACATGGTCAACGTCTACCTGCATCATTTTCCACCTCCAAATGAGTAAGAACTTCTTCTTATTAACCAAATGAAAAATGGTCCGCCAATTAATGCAGTCACAACACCAATCGGTATTTCCTCCGGTGCCAATATTAGCCTTGCTGCAACATCAGCCCATATCATAAAAATAGCCCCGAAGAACAGGCTGATCGTGAGTACTTTTTTATGATCGGAACCAATCAATAAACGAACCATATGTGGTATCATCAACCCGACAAATCCTATGGCTCCGCTAGCGGCAACAATCACCCCTGTCAGCAGTGATACAACTAATATTAAGACTTTCCGAAAAATATTAATACTCAATCCTAACGTCACCGCTGTTTCCTCTCCCATAAGCAGGAGATTCAACGAGCGTGCCTGACACAATAAAAAAATAAACGTAATAGCAACAGCTATGCCTACAATGGGTAGAGTATCCCAATCTGCACCAACTAAACTGCCCATCATCCAAAATAGCGCGCTATGAATCTTATCCTCATCAGGAGCAGATATAACAATAAAGTTAGTAATTGCACTTAAAATCATAGATAACGCTATTCCGGAAAGTAAAAGCCGGGTCGTAGAAATACGACCTGCTATTTGTGATAGAGAAAAAACGAGAATAACGGATAGAAGTGCTCCAAGAAATGCAGCAAATGAAAGAGCATATTGGCCAAAGAGATCAAAGGCACCTAACAAAATTACGAGTGTAGCACCTACAGAAGCTCCAGAAGACACACCTAAAATATATGGATCTGCTAAAGAATTCCGAACAAGTGCCTGGATCCCTGTACCGGCTAGAGACAGGCCGGCCCCAATCATTAAACCGAGCAGAACGCGCGGAAACCTTACTTGCCATACAATATTATACTGCGCATTTGTCCAATCTTCGTTCGTGAGATTGTCCAAAAATGGAACATGTGATAACGCTATTTCCCATACCGTGAATGGGTGAATCGCTACCGGTCCAAGCGCCACTGCCAATATCATTGAAAAGAAAAGAACAACAGGTAAAACAAATAATAGCATCTTAAAGCGATTGTCATATTGTTGATTTTTCTTTTTCTTGTTCCTCTCTTCCTCCGTGAAATAGGAGATTTTCCTCTTATGACTAATTTTATGTAAAGCAACTTTCGAACTCATGAATGCTCCTTTTTGATATAAGAAAAAACACTTCTTGTATCGTGACTATTTCTCTTGATGATTTTTTCATTTCTTCTCTTATTGCTTCTCTCATTTTATATGTTATCTGCTAATCCATCAATATATCAGTTAATTCAATTTATGGGATAGCTATTTTGGGATGATTACTTCGTATATATTTTTGAATCCGTTATTTTCTTTTATTAAAATATGAAAAAGAGCCAATCTTTGGTAATATACAGGTGTCTAACAAGTACCAAGAGGGCCCTTTTTAATGAAAACTGTGCGTTTTTACAATCTCGAATTACGTGCATCTTAGTTGCATACACACATAATACTAGTGACATTACTCCACAAAAACATTAGGAAAATACAAAGATAAACTAGGGATATATGCAACTAAAAATACCATAACAATCATAACCGCATAGAATGGTAATAAACCTTTAGATGTTTTCTCAATGGGTAATTTACCAATGGCAGATCCAACAAAGAGTACAGTTCCAACAGGAGGTGTTATCAATCCGACAGCTAAACAGAGGATTAATAATACGCCAAAGTGAACAGGATCCATTCCCACATCTATTGCTACCGGAAGCAAAATCGGTGTAGCTATTACAATAAGCGGCGCCATATCCATAATCATCCCTAGTAGTAATAATATTACTACAATCATTAAAATCGTTATTGCTGAATTTGGAGAAATGTTAATTAATGTATCAGCAACCAATGCTGGTATCCTTAGCAAGGTTAACAAATAACCAAATGCTGAGGAGGTTCCAATTAGAAACAAGACCATGGACAATGTTTTAAACGTATTTTTTAAAATAATACCCATCTTTGTCAGTTTAATATCTCGATAAACAAAAAATGTTATAATAAACGCATATAAAGCGCCAATAGCTGCAGATTCTGTAACAGTAAAGTACCCGCTTAGAATACCACCCATGATAATTACAATTGTTAAAAGCCCGAGTATACCCTCACCAAGAATCCTTGGAATGTCTTTTTTGTCAACCGGCTGTCCTTTTGGATAATTTCTCTTTCTGGCCAACATATATGTAATGATCAATAAAGCAATTCCTAACAATAACCCTGGTAATAAACCGCCCATAAATAAAGAACCAATGGATACACCACCAGCCGCAGTGGAAAAGATAATCATATTATGACTCGGCGGAATCATGACGCCTTGTGCAGAACTCGATACCGTTACCGATACAGCGTAGTCCGAATCATATCCTTGTTTTTTCATCATTGGAATCATAACAGAACCTACTGATGATGTATCAGCAAGTGCAGATCCGGATATACCTCCAAAAAAAGTGCTTGCTAGAACATTCACCATGGCTAAGCCACCCCTTAGCCAACCAATAATCACATTTGCAAAGTTGATTAACCTTCGGGAGATACCGCCCTCATTCATAATCTCACCAGCAAGAATAAAGAAGGGGATTGCCAACAGTGTAAATGAATTCAGACCCTCAACCATTTGCTGAATAAGCGTAGCAAGGTCAATATTCATATAAAGTCCAGTAGCCAATGATGCAACTATAAGTGTTAAAGCAATTGGTACTCTTAGTATAAGCAAAATAACAAATGTTCCCAGTAAAAGAAACGTTTCCATTTTTATTCTCCCTCCCCTTCTTCATAATTTTGATGCAAACCTTTCACAAACAACAACTCGATCCCATTTAAAACGATAAATATACCTGTAATCGGAATAGAAGCATATAGCACACTCGAAGGTAATCCTAAGCCCGCTAAAGTTGAGTTATTCATTAAAATAGTGAAATTCCACCCATAGTAAATCATCAGAACACCGAAACCAATAATTAGCAACTTAGCAAAAATATCGCATATGGTTTGTATTTTTTCTGGTAACATATTAACAAAAATGCTTACTCCGATATGAAGTTTTTCCTTAAAGCCATAAGCCATTCCTAAAAATGCTACCCAAACAAATAAAACTCTAGAAGCCCCTTCGGACCATGCAGGCGTATGATTCAAAAATTGGCGGGAAAAAACTTGATAGATTATAACGATTGTCATACTTGCGAGCATGATTAAAGCTGTAAAAAGAAGAATTTTATCCAATCCTTTTTTCACGTTTTTTAAAACGCTCATCAAAGAAACTCCTTTCACATGGTGTGTGTTACCACTTGATCAATAAGCCTCATTTTAAAAGAAAGGGGAAATGAGAGACCAATTCCCCATCTTAAATAATCATTGCTCATCCTGGATTCTATCCAACCACTCTCCATACTGATCTTCATATTTATCATATACAGGTTGAACAGCCTCTCTCCATTCTTCAATATCATCCATTTCTACAATTTCATTTCCGTTTTCCTCAATTTCATCTCGTGATTTATCAACTAGCTCGTCCCATGCCTCTCGCTGGGCATCAACCGATTCTTCAGCTGCTTCCTTAAATAATTGTTGATCTTCTTCACTCAAATCGTCCCAAACCTGTTTCGACCCAAGAAGAACTTCTGGAACGTCTTGATAACCAGGCAAAGATGCATATTCTGCTACCTCATAATGCCCGGAAGCTTGATAACTCGGGAAATTGTTCTCAGCTCCATCAATCACACCTGTTTGAATGGCCGAATACACTTCATCATATGACATTGGTGTAGCAGATGCTCCAAGTGATTCAGCAATATCAATTGCTAAATCTGATTCTTGCACACGAATTTTTTTGCCTTTTATATCTTCTAACGTTGTAACCGGTTCACCTGCTGTATAAAAAAAGCGTTCTCCATTATCATAATAGGCAAGGCCAATCAGATTATCTTCTGTAAATGAGTCTAATATTTCCTGTCCAACTTCACCTTCCCAAACATCCCACTTTTCTTCTTCGGATTCAAATAAGAATGGCATAGACAAGGCTCCAATATTATCATTAAATTCCGTTAAAGGGCTACCATTTACCCGAGCAAAATCCAATGAACCCAGTTGTAGTTGTTCAATGGAGGACTTCTCATCCGTGAGTTGACCATCTGGATAAACTTCTATTTCATATCGTCCATCTGTTTTCTCTTCTACCAACCTAGCAAACTCTTTATCGCCTATTGTTGTTGGGAAATCTTCCGGTTGGTCTTCAGCTAATGTTAATGTGGTTGTTCCTCCATCCGATGAATCTCCATCTCCTGAACTATTACTGCTGCAAGCCACCAAGAACAAAATAAACAACGACATCACAATTAAAGATAGCGCTTTCCTTTTCATAGCTATTTTCCCCCTTGTAAAATTTGAAGGTTATGACAAATCGGGTAGTCCTTCAATAATATTTCATTTATTTTGTTTGGCAAACAAAATAAATAGTTAACCATATTATAAGGAAAGCGTTTTACTATGTCAAGCTATTTCTTGTTAGCTCCATACTGGAAAATAGATTTAGTTGTTTTCACATAGAAGGGGATATTTAAGAGGAAACAAAGTCAGATTTTGAGTGTGTGAGTGGCAAGTAGAATTTGTTATTGGAAACCGTAGATTAATTTTAATGGAAAATATGGAAATAGATAGGATATTACTTCAAAAATCAGAAAACCTCCTTAGGGCAAACCTTAAGAAGGTTTATAAAGGTAGTTCTGTTGTGTTACTATGATATACAGTTTAAAAAGTTAAAATCTAGCTTTAGATGATACTAGCTAATATTAACTATCTCCATTCTTCAAGCAAATGCTCTACGTCAGCTTTAAGAATGTTATAGGCTCTCTCAGAAATGAAATCATTTTCCTTCTGATCGTCCAATAGTATCACTAGGTTCCTTAAATGCTTCACAACTTTGTCAGAGGCTTCTTTTTCCTCAAAATGGTTCACAATTGATAAATGAGTGATTAAGAGACGGGTAACATCTGAATTTGAAATCTCACCGCCCTTTTCCATACGTTCAACTAGTTTCTTCATATCTTGAGTACCATCCGGCGGCAATAATTCATATACAGGCGCTTCATTAATAGTTACATTTTCTAATTCCAATCCTTCAACATTTTTATATCAGCATCTTTCTGTACATTATTAAAATTAGAATCAATAATTCTAACACCTTGAATCGGAGCTTGATCTAATCCTTCTAATTTTAACGCGTACTCTCCACCATCACTTTCTAAGTTTTTAACTTTAATATCTGCTATTTCAGGAACATGTTCTTCTGAAGTTGTCTCTTCACCGTCATTGGTATAATTGGTATTGATCTTAAAAACTTCATCACGAACGTTCTCCACAATATTATTGGTAAAATTAATATTTTTAGCGTAGCCACCTCGATCCGTGTTGGTCTTAATTCGTAAGACATTCCACAGATTAGGGCTATCCATCACATTATTTTGAGCGTGAACATTCTTAACGCCACCTGACATCTCACTTCCTACTGTGACGGCCCCATGCCCATCTTTCATATGATTATTTAGTATAAAAATATTTTCACTTGGGACATTAATTCTTCTTCCGTCAGCATTTTTTCCAGATTTTATAGCAATATTGTCATCCCCATTATTAAACTCGTTGTTTTGGATGAGTACATTTTTACTCGACTCTGGATTAACACCATCTCCATTGGGCCCATGTCCTTCAATAGTTGTATTTTGTACCGTTATATTTTTAGATAGAACAGGATGAATATGCCACATCGGGGAATCGTTTATGGTCACCCCGTCAATCAAAATGTTTTCGCTTTCATAAAACTGAATCATATTCGGGCGTAAATAATGGCCCTTCCCAAATTCCCTTTCCTTTACTGGTACATTGTCTTCACCCATTTTCATTAATTGATCTGCATCATTACTTTGTTCAGGTTGACCTTCTTCCCATCCAGCTTCTTTTTTACCCTTCCATGGCCACCAATGATTTTCGTCAGCATTTCCATCAAGTGTACCTGCTCCCGTAATGGCTATATTTTCCTTCCCATATGCATAAACCAATGGTGAATAATTATATAACTCTGTTCCTTCAAAACGTGTTTTCACAACCGGGAGATAATCGTCCGGATCTTGACTGAATTTGATAGTAGCACTTTCTTGAACATGTAAATCGATGTTGCTTTCCAAATGAATGGCACCCGTTAAGTACGTCCCTTCTGGAACAATAACTCTGCCTCCCCCTGCTTCGTTAGCCGCCTCTATGGTCTTTTCAAATGCCTCTGTATTTTTTGTTTCTCCATCTCCTACTGCACCGTAATCTTCAATATTAAAATCACGATCCGGAATAGTCGGTTTTGTGACTGAAGGTGTTTGATGGTCATCAGCCATAACCGGGGACGCCATTAGTCCGAACATCAAGATAGTAAAAATTAAGAGATATAAAGATTTTCTTACCTTCTTAACATTGATATACATTATCACCAGCTCCTATTATCAATTTGAATAATTCTATGACTTTTCTAGGCAATAGTATCATTATGCCTGTTCTTCTTTTCTATCAAAAACAAACCTAGTACAACATTATAAACATCCCATTTACTTTGAATAATTGATTCCGCCCTTACCTACAATCACGCCCTATCCATATACAAAGCAACCGCCACATACTACCCATACCAATTATTTTATTATTAAAGCGGTTCCAAAATATTCTAAAGAACTCAATCCATACCAACACTCCTACTTAGTCATTTGAGATATGGTTAAGTTATTTTGACATTTTAAAGTCCCTCCTTTTATTTGTTTGGAAAACAAATGAATAATTAAAGTGTATACGTTAACAGCTTCTTTTTCAATGTTTTTTAATATATTTTGAAAATAATGAGGTTCATTGTAAAATGAAATGCAACAGTTAAATAAATAGAAAGCCATCGTGAAACCACGTTTTGCCTATCCCTATGCTTCATGAACGCCACAATGGGCTCATAAGGAAGTTTCTATCCGCTGATGATACAATTGACGATGCCGCAAATTGGATGAATACACTTCTTAGGAAAATATTAGACTATCAGAACACATCCGAAGCGTTCGCAAAATTTATTGGTGTTAAGGCTTAAGCCCCAACACCAATAAATTACAAAAACCTTACACTGTGGTTTCACAAAGGGTGTTGCATTTACTAATGCAATTTAGGGAAATGTTAAATTCTATTTTCGAAAACTGCCTTTCAACATATAGGTTATTTCCCTGCAAAATCTGATACTCTGTCCATTACTTCAATTGCTTCCGCATAAGTTACTTCATCCTTTGGTGAGAATATATCTGACTCTTTCTCGGTTAAGAAATTAAATTGTTTCGCTCGCTCTACATTTGTTAAATAAACATCTTCTATTTCATCCCCATCATTAAATGTAGAATCATAAATCGTAGATGCATTTTTAAAAGATAATCCACTGCTCATCACAGCAACAGATGCCATTTCTTCTCTTGTAATGGTATCATTTGGATTGAAGTTTCCATCTTGTAAAACTAACATTTCCTCTTCTAGCACTGCTGCAACCATGTCGTAATCTGGATCCGATTTATCAATATCATCAATATCTATATCTTGTTCTGGAGTTGTTAAATCCCACATTTTTGATAACATTCTAGCGACCTCAATACGAGTAATTTCTGTATTTAGGTTAATAGTAGAATCTGGATTAATTATACCTTTTGAAGCAATTCTATTTGCAGCAAATTCAACTGAACTATCTGAATTAGTAACCTGGTTATTTTTTAATACTTGATAAGCTATACTCGTTTGTTCAGAATTATTTTTATCCTTGACTGTTACTTTAATAAACTTACCTGCTACATTCTCTGGAACTGTCCACTGTTCGCCAGTTGCAATTTGTTCGTACGTGCCGTCTTTTGTATCTGATATTAACCAAGTATAAGAAATTGTGTCAGTATTTCCTCCAATTAGAAGTGATGTTGCATTCAACTGCGCACCTGGTGAAGGAACACCTAAAATTCTTGTGTCAGTGGGTCGGGGATAAGTTTCTCCATTAATTGTAACATTTTCCATTACAGTATCATCCGCCCAATTCATTGCTCTTATAGCATTTGCGGTATTTGTAATTTCGACATTTCTTAACACAAGTCCTTTAATCGGTACCTCCTCAAAAGCCTCCATAAAAATACCATATTCCCCACCATTACTTTTAACATTCTCAATTAAAATATTCTTAAACTCAGGAAGATAGTCACCGTTTTTACCATCTGCATAATACATAGTACCATGAATAGTAGCCTCATTAATTGTTTCTATTTCGGAATTTCCTAAATAAATATTCTCGATTACCCCTCCTCTTTTTGCATTAGTTTTAAAGCGTAATGGATAAGTCAAATTCGGGCTATCAAAATGATTGTTATTTGCAAATACGTTTTTAATCCCTCCGCTCATTTCACTCCCTAATGCAATACCACCGTGACCATCAGCAAAAGTATTATTTTGAATAATAATATTTTGACTTGGTATATCTAATTCCCTTCCATCTAAATCTCTGCCAGATTTAATTGCAATGCCATCATCACCAGTATCAAAGAAATTATCTTCAATCAGAACATAGTTGCTACTTTCCGGATCAATACCATCATTGTTGTGACCATGAGACTGCAGTGTCATTCCTCTAACAGTTATATTGGTAGATAATACAGGATTAACCTGCCACATCGGTGAATTATTTAAAGTTACATCTTCAAGCAAAACATTTTCAGATTCGATTATTTGAATAAAGTTAGGCCGCAAATATCCTCCATCACCAAACACTCTTTCTTCTACTGGAACACCGGAATTATTCATATCTCTCAGCTGATTACTTGCTTTTTCCTGTAAACTTTCGTCACTTTCAGACCAAGTTGCTTCAATTTGATGTTTCCAGTCCCACCATACAGAATCACTGGCTTGCCCATCCAATGTACCTTTACCTGTCACAGCAATATTTTCTGCATCATATGCATAAATTAATGCACGGTAATTATAAACTGGTGTTGATTCCCAATGGCTGTAAGCAACGGGATAATTATTTTCATTTATATCCGTAGTAAATTTAATTAATGTATTTTCATCTTTTAAATGAAGATTTACATTGCTTAAGAGTTCAATTGATCCTATTAAATATGTCCCCTCCGGCACAACAACAGTTCCGCCTCCTTGTTCATTTACATGTTGAATTGCTTTTTCAAATGCTTTCGTATCAAGTGTGCTTCCGTCAGCATTAGCTCCAAAATCCATAATATTTACCTTATATTCCGGAAATTCTGGATCACTGATGTGAGTTAATATCTCTTCTGCCATATCCCAAGATAATCCTTCTGTCTCTTCTTCTTTCTCTTCTTCCGTCCCTTTTGTTGAATTAATATTAAAGGTTACTATGATCATTATAGATACTATTAATAATGATGCAAAAACTACAAATAATATTTTTCTCATAATCCATTCCTCCTTGTGAATTATCTTTTGCAATTGTTTCTGATTAAGACTATAATAACAATGTTAACTTTTTGAATGTTTATATTTATAAGGATTATTTAATATAAAGATATTTTTACTTGGGACATTAATACATCTCTCTTGTCAACATCCTTTCCAGATTATATAGCAATATTGTTCATGGGTTCATTGTAAAATGAAATGCAGCAGTTAAATAAATGTTCATTAAACTCATTGTTTAAAATGAGCGCATTTTTACTTGACTCTGGATTAGGACCATCCCCATTGGTTCCATGTCCTTCAATAGTTGTATTTTAAGCCGTTACATTTATAGATAGAAAAAAGTAAATATGCCCACATCGGGGAATCGTTTATGGTTACCCCGTCAACCAAAATGTTTACGCTTTCATAAAATTGAATCATGTTCGGGTGTAAATAATTCCCTTTTCCAAATCCCCTTTCCTCTACTGGTACATTGCCTTCACCCATCTTCATTAATTGATCTGCATAATTGCTTTGTTCAGGTTGTTCTTCTTTCCATCCAGTTTCTTTTTTCCTTTACTAAGCCACCAGTGATCCTCTTCAGCATTACCATCAAGTGTGCCTGTTCCTGTAATAGCTATATTTTCCTTTCCATATGCATAAACCAATGGGTTTCAGTGATATCCTAAACGCCTCCTATCCATTCCGACACTCTCTTTCCAGCTATTTGGAATAATGAAATTTATTCTGACATTTTAGGCGCCTCCTTTTATTTGTTTGGAAGACAAATTAATAGTTAAATTTTATAACCTAAAAACATATTTTTCAATGTTTTCTTAAATATATTTTGAAAATAATGCAAAATACTCAATGCTTTTATAGTGCAATAGTCTGTATAGATTATACCAGCCGATAAAAGCTTCTTTCCATGCACAGGCGTGGGCAAGGTTCGAATGATAACCAATGGGTCCTGAACAATTGCTTGTTCCTTCCGACAATTCGTCTCCTCGTTCAGCCAGTTGATATGGTTCTTTTTTAGCTTTTTCCGTGCTTGTGGGGATAGTGTTTTTGCAGATCCCGACGAACCTCCTGAAGCACATCTGTTACATAACGGGTCACGTGGTAACGACCAACGATCCGAATCGCTCACGGGGACCAGGAACCTATCAAATGATGATATGTTAAACTCAAATCCATGACGACAGCCACAGGATTCATGAGATTGACAGTAGGACACTGCTTAGTATATGCATCTAAGTCATCCTTTTTCGCCCTGGAATGATATCGAGCATACTGCCGCCTTTTAAAATCATGAATGCCTGTGTTATACGTATATCCCTTGCGTATCGCAAAACCATCGATCCCCAAGGCCAGACCGGTCAATAGCGTCTTGAAAGCATGCTTCCAGTGTGTTTTCACTTTCGTTTTGAAGACCAGGCTTATAAAACCGTTCAATAGTTGCGCAAAAGCCTCTTCAAATTTCGCAAGAACTTTTACAGTTGTTCCGTGCCCTTTTTGAAGGCAGTGTTTTCCAAAGGCCGCAGAGTACTGCTTTTTTCAGAGCAGCAAAATCATAACTCCTATACAAAATCGGCTCCACAACTTTTGCATTGCAGGAAGATCGTTGGAACCTGCACATACGTGTGACAAATAACTATAGACAAATGACGGACATGACGATAATAAGGTGTTTCATTTCGTTTCAGTCGTTCACAGCTATAAACGGGGCAAGGTTGCATTTGTAATATCGGCTTTCCAACAAGAATAAGGTTCTTTTTTTCATCTAAATAGGCATTATTAATACGAACTTCTGGGATATCTACCAATTGATTAATACAATAATTGTATACCTTTTTCACCCCATTATGATTTTTAGTTCGCTCTATCATCATTACAAGGGAAACTCGTGCTTTTCATTTATTTTACTCCTGCACCATATTTTTACTATTTTTCAACCTTAGATTTTGGTGAAGATAAACGATTAGCTACAACAATAAATAGGCAACAATGGAACCTATCCCGCCATAAACAAGGGAATAAAGTAAATTACTTACTGTTATCCGATAGGGGTTTATTTCAAGATTTACAGCTGTTACCGTAACTACCAATCCATATGTGCCCACAGTTAAAGTTGCAATAGCACTTGTAATCATTACAATTGCAATACTTAACGGATTGTAAATTGTTAGTAACGTGCTCAGTAAACTGCTTAAAATCCCAATCGTTGCAACGGGATGAACACCAAACATACTCATAAATAGAAAGATTAGTTGCATTAAAAAAAAGACCAGTAGTGGATATTCGGATAATGCAATTACCGGTTGTTGTACATACTCTAAAAACGTTGTGTTACCAATGCTGTTCGAAAACAAAGAAAGAGAGATAAATAAAATAATAAAGTTTTGCATGGTATTTGTCTTATTCTTCCATGTGTTCCAGCCAATGACCCAAAAACTATGAATCCTTCTCATGATCATCGACCAAACAAAGGAAAATGGGAATATGAGCAATGATACTGCTAAAATGAAATCCAGATTAAAGAGATTTCCTATTAATATAACAAGAGATAAAAATAGCGTAAGTGCAACAGCAAGATAAAAAATTTTCTTTCCTGTTCCATGAATGTGAGTACTTACTGAACTTGTCCCCTGATCACTTACATAAGAATACCTCTTGTAATGATACCTTCCCCAAATAGCATCCAACATAAAAGTAGTTACTGCAATGATAAGGAGCCAAGGCAACAGAGTCACATAGGAAACTCCGGTTTCAAATATAGTGACAGCTAATAATATTTCCAGTGGGCTCCATAAAAGGGCCAACGAAAAACCTCTTAACGTGGAAATACTAATAAACGAGTTTCTTAATTTCCTGTTTACATGCGACAAATTATCCTTTAATACATCTTGAGAAATAGTTGCAGCAGAAAGATTTAAAAAAGCAGCTAACGTCAATGTTGTTGTCGTACTGCGCGCATATAACTTACCTAAATCAGATACGTTCACTTTCATTAATGCATTCAGACTTTTATCGAACCGACCACTCCTTACGACGCTGCTCATCCATGGAAGCATCGAAAGTAATACCAAAAGAGACATATTCGATGTTAAGATTTTTGGTAAGTCAATAATTGATTCATCGGTTTGTAGATAAAAGAATCCCCCAATTAAAATAAACGTACTGCCGAGTACTTTGAACAATCGAGATGCTAATGGAAAGGAAAAAATCACCATAAAAATCGCCAGTATTCCCAAAATATAGTTGATTGTCTCATTTTCCATAAAAACGTTCACGATATAAATGGCGAATATAATGGCATAAAAAATATACAGATAAGAAGTAAGTGAGCGGTATTTCATGTTTACCCCCTTATATATGACATCTTAAACGATTAGCAGATGCCAGCTTCTTTACAATATAAAAGCAGACATATATTTAATCATTCATATAATAGTAATCATTTACGCTTCGACTCTTTTATCTTTGTACATAAATGTTCGTAGAAGACATCAGGGTTAACAGGCAATTCCACCGTTTGATTCAACCACGATGATAAATAAGCAGCGTTGGAAATCTCTAATCCTTTTATACCTTCTTCACCCGGTGCTAATAAGGGTGTTCCTTTTTTAATACCATTAATCCAATTTTGAATGATACCTAGGTGACCAGTACTTTCACCATGAACAGGAATGTCAATTTTCCAACACTCCGGCTTCCCCATACCGCCTTTGTAAGTTGCATTGAATTCACGTTCAGATCGCCTAAGTCGGTAAAAAGTAAGTTTCTCATCATTTTCTATCACCAGTTTTCCATTATTCCCCACAATCTCAAAGCGGTTGGTTCCAGGTGCTTCACCAGTTGACGTTACAAACAGGCCTGTTGCACCATTTTCATATTCCGCATAAATCGTGGATTCATCTTCCACTTCAATATCATGGTATTTCCCGTAAGCGTTAAATGCTCGTATCCGTTTCGGCATAAGCCCCGTTGTCCATTGCCATAGGTCCAGTTGATGTGGTGATTGATTCAACAACACGCCTCCACCTTCTCCTGACCATGTTGCTCTCCAAACACTAGAATCATAGTAACTTTGAGAACGATACCAATGAGTAACCGTCCAATTCATCCGTTTAATATCCCCTAGTTCATGGGATTGAACTAATTCACGAACCTTTTGATAAACGGGATTCGTTCGTTGATTATACATAATTCCAAAGACCCTACCACTTACCTTTGCTGCTTTATTCATTTCTAAGACATTTTTTGTATACACCCCTGCTGGCTTTTCAGTGAGAACATGAAGCCCCTTGTTAAGGGCATACTTTGCTAAACCAGGGTGATCATAATGTGGTCTTGTTATAATAACACCATCTATATCTGCGTCATGAAAAAAATCTTCCTCATCATGAAACACTTGAATGGAGTCTCCAATTTGTTCCCTCACCCACCTTCCGCTATTTTCATTTTTTGTGCAAACAGCTGTTAATACAGCATTCATAACTTCCTCCTTTTCAAACATTGAGACATACTGACTACCCATACTTCCAATGCCAATAATTCCAATTTTTATTTTATTCATGTTTGCACCCCTACCAATTATAATATCTGTTTTAAGCTATTCATCGAACTCTATGTTTCTCTGTACATGCTACAAATATCAGATATATATAAAGAGAACTCCCTGATTATAACAGTAAAAGGGAGTCCTTCATTTATTCATTAAAATTATGCTTTAAAGAGTAAAGTAACGTTTTGCATTCTCATAACAAATATTCCGTACGTACTTCTTAAGTAAAGCCATATCTTTCGGAATTTTATGTTCTTCTACCCATGCCCCTAATAAGTTACATAGAATTCTTCGAAAATATTCGTGCCTTGGAAAGGATAGAAAACTTCTCGAGTCAGTTAACATGCCAACGAAATTGCTGATCAACCCAATATTTGCCAGCGTTTTCATCTGTTTTTCCATACCATCAATATTATCATTAAACCACCATGCGGTACCGAATTGGACTTTTCCTGGGATCTCTGAATTTTGGTAGTTACCAGCCATCGACGCCAACACATCATAATCCTTTGCATTCAAACTATAAAGAATCGTTTTTGGAAGCTTATCCATCTCTTCTAGCGAGTCCAAAAAGCCTGCGACTTTATCTGCTATCATTAAGTCACCGATTGAATCAAACCCTGTATCCGGACCAAGCTTTCTGAACATTTTTTTATTGTTATTACGAAGCGCACCCAAATGTAATTGCATAATCCAGCCTTTTTCCGCATACATTTCACCTAATGCAATCAGCGTGTATGTTTTATATTTATCCGTTTCTTCAACAGTTACATTTTCCCCTGCCAAGCGCTTTCTAAATATCTCCTCTACTTCCGTTCTAGTAGCAGGTTCGTAAAACATAACATCAATTCCATGATCGGAACTTCGGCAACCTTGTTCATTGAAAAAGTCGACTCGTTCTCCAATGGAAGTCAAAAACTGATCATACGTTTCGATTTCCGCGCCTGTTACTTCTCCCAGTTTAGCCACCCAAGGCAGAAAATCCTCACGCTCCATATATAAACCTTTATCAGGCCTAAATGATGGTGTTACATTACTATAAAAACCTTCCTCAGCTAATGCCATATGTGTCTCTAGCCCGTCTATCGGGTCATCGGTGGTACCAACAAATTCAACCTTTTGATTTTTTAACAAGGAACGCACCGATAGCTCTGGCTTTGCTAACTTATTATTTGCTTCTTCCCAAATTCTCGGAGCTGACTTTTCATCCAATAATTCATCAATATTAAAATAGCGTAATAACTCTAGATGAGTCCAATGATATAATGGATTGCCAAACATATTTGGAACAGTTTTAGCCCATTCCATAAATTTTTCGTAATCTGGCTTACTCCCTGTAATATACGCCTCATCTACCCCATTCGCACGCATAGCACGCCATTTGTAATGGTCTCCCCCGAGCCATATTTCTGCAATATTTTCATAATTTTTATCACGTAAAATTTCACTAGGTATTAAATGGTTATGATAATCAATGATGGGTAAATCCTTTGCTGTATTATGATAAAGTTCTTTCGCTGTATCATTGTATAATAAGAAATCATCTGTAATAAATGTTTTCATCATGACACTCTCCTTTAATCATTTCATTAAACCTGTTTTAACCATATGCAAGTAGTTTTTATTTTTATAGTCCAAGTTTATCCAAATGCTTGCCAATATGCGTGATGAGCGATTCCGTATAGGTTTCTTCATAGTCGGAAAGGGTTTGAAAAATATCATCTTTCATCGTGAAATGACCATTATCATCCTTATTGGATAGAATTAAACCAAATGTAACGTGAAATAACTGACGTGCTGCATCATCATTCATATAATCCGAAAGGTCCTCATCCGGCACATCATCAAGAGACTTGATGCTCTTTAAATCAGGTGTTACATGATAATATTTCAATGTTTCCTCAAAGTGTTCTAAGGCAAATCGATGCATAGTACGGTAAAGAGATGGATTTACTTTTGCAATAACACGAATTGCTTCTAACCAGTTAGTACCAGCAGTTTTTATATGGAGAATTCCTTTTGTATACTTGGCAATCGTGGGAAAGACTTTAAATTTATCACTTCCTGAATGAATACTTAATTTATATCCAAAATGCTCTGCAATTAAAGCATGCTCACTTAATTCGTGCTCAAATTGTTCCAAGTCTCCAATATAGTCAATTCCCTTTTGAAATTCTCCACAGAATCTTGGAGCAAGACTGACAACACCGACTTGTTTTTGAATCAATTCATTTGCTACAAAGAAATGAGAAACCGGTGACGTGATCGTTTCTGTTTCATCAATGGAAATTTCAAAATCAATCGCCCGATCTTCTTTGCTAATGTATTCATGATACACATGGGCCGTATACGTAATGGCTTCATTATAAAGCAAGACATTGCGCATCAAATCTATTTCATTAAATGTTAGGGATAAACCGTTAATCTTAAATGTTTTATCTAAATACTTCTCCGAATAATATTCCTTCACATCCTTCGGTAATTTATGGTATTCCTGTTTAACTGTCTCAGCAGTTGCTTCTTCAATAGATTTATCAATTTGGTCTGAACAATCTAACGTAATCATCGAAACCCCGAGTGATAGAGCATATTTTATATCCGACTCTTTTTTTATATGATCACCGTCAGCACCATATCCGCCTTTATACCCTTCCTGAAAAACAGCAAAAGCTGCGGCATCTAAAACATCATTCATACTCCTATTCGTGAGGTTTAATTCGCGAATGCTCTGTTGAGCTAAAACTGGTTTAACATCTCTATGTCTTATTGTTTCAATATGACCTGGCGATGCCAACCCTAAGCGATCTCCTAAACCCATCGTGGCCACTTTTGTTCCAAATGCACGTGGAACTGTATAATCAAAGTAGCGATTTAAAACAAGTCTATTTTCGTGTGTAAGCGGGCAGGCTTTCCCATTTTCACCCACATCCTCTCCCGTTAATGCATCATATAAAGGACCATTTCCGGAAGCTAAAATAAATTTATCTGATTCCACCTTCACCATTAACAAATAGACATTGTCATGTTTGGTGTACGATTGTTCGTACACTTTTACCGCTGATGTTTCTTTTCCAACTCTTCCAGTTTGTAATTGTTCCATAATTGATGACAACATTTCCATAATCCTAACTCCTTTTTTAAAAGTTATGTAATAGCTATGGAGTAGTAAATATGCTGCAGATTTTGTTCTTGTGACCATTATTTCTTTCACAAAAAGTTGATACTTTATCAATTTCTATCCTTAAAGCAGCTTTATACACACACCAATATTCTCATTTCCTAACGTCAGTCAACCGAAGTTTTCAAAATCAAATAGGTCCCTACATAATTATTTTGTTTACCAATCAAACTAATGTTTTCTATATTTATGATAATTGTAACCGCTTAAAATGTCAAGTGACCAAAAGGAAATACAGCACCGCCGAAGTAATTTTGTCGCACATTTATCATATTTTACGATACACTCTTTTGGAGTTCCTTCTACCTCAGTTATTAGAAAACCATTGATGGCTCCATAATGGGATGGCTTCTCATAGTACCGACATTGCAAGGCTCTTTCTCCATCCATTACTTTTGATTAAAGTAATATCAGAGGGATTAGTTGTAAAATTAGGTCGATAAAGTTCGCCCTTGTGTGTTATCTCGTAAGTATCCTAGAATTTTTCCATTCCTAATATCATTCCATCCCTCGCCAAACTCCCTCATAAACCTGCTTCAACGGCACGCCAAACTCCTCCGCGATCGCCTTACAATCCTCAAACTCCGGAGAACACTGAAAAACCTCTCCATGGTAAATGCCTTGTTTAACCGTAACAGAGGCTCCCCACTCCGTTTGTACGGTAACAAATTTCCGTTCCATACGGTGCACGGTCAATGGATAATAACGAATGCCGAATGTGGTTGTTTCCCTAAACAAGATCTCTTTCATCTTCTCCATATCTTTTTGAGGACAAAGCAATTGAAGTAAGATTCCTGGTCTATTTTTTTTCATATAGATGGGTGTATAAAATACATCATTTGCCCCGGCTTCTAGCATGACCTCCATTACATAACCAAGCCATTCGCCGGAAATGTCATCAAGATTCACTTCCATTTTTATCATTTGCTCATCAACATGCTCATTATCAGGAGGTGGATAGGAAACCATGTCAAAAACTCCTCTCATTATTTGCTAGCTGATCAATTAATACCGCATTATAAGCGCCGCCAAAACCATTATCGATATTCACAACGCTAATCCCCGATGCACAAGAATTTAACATGGCGAGCAAGGCTGACATCCCTTGGAAATTCGCGCCGTACCCAACGCTCGTTGGAACGGCGATTACGGGATGTGCCACCAGGCCTCCAACAACGCTTGGCAGAGCACCTTCCATACCTGCTACCACTACAGACACCGTCGCGTTTTGGATTTCCTCGGCATGGTCCAACAGACGATGAATACCAGCAACACCGACATCATAAAACCGCTTAACGTTTCGTCCCAATAGCTCTGCCGTAACAGCAGCTTCTTCTGCTATTTTCAAATCAGAAGTGCCCGCGCAAACAACGGCGATGTAATGATCAGACTCGTTAACGAATGCCGTTTGCTTCCAGCTTAGCATTTCTGCAACATCATAATAAATAAGTTCAGGATGTAGCTTGAGAATTGCTTCTGCCTTCTCCCTAGAAATTCTTGTTGCCAGCACATCATCTTCTTTTGCCTTTATGGCTTCAATGATAGAGATGATTTGCTCCGGTGATTTCCCTTCTCCATAAATAACCTCCGGAAAACCCTTGCGCTTTTTTCGTTGATGGTCCACTTTCGCAAAGCCCAAATCTTCATATCCAGCTAATTTCTCCTTGGCCTTTTCCACCGATAATGTCCCATCCTGGACTTGTTTTAGTATATCTTCCATTTCGTTTGCTCACCTCATTTATCTTATAGAAAAAAATCCACCAGCACTGAACTACTGATGAAATTATATCATATACTAGAAGACTTGACGTTCTCCTTATCCTTTTGACAAATGCTTTGTTACACTTATGATAGGAACGTTTATGTTTCACGATTTGCGAAAATTGCCGGACAAATCCTCCACAATCTTCTCATACCTCTCATATACGCCTGTATATATGTTATGATTTTCTCTATTCGGCTGAATAATTTGCTCCGTTGGCATATTTTCTTTAATAGCTTCAAACGAGTCAACCTCGCCGATCCCAACCAAAGCTGTCCAAGCCGCTCCCCATGCTGCGTTATGGTGTGTGTCTGAAAGATGAATATTTTGGCCGAATATATCTGCCATAATTTGTACCCAAACAGGAGACTTGGCTAATCCGCCATTGACACTTATTTTCTCCGGTTTTCCTGCTATTTCTTCCAATGATTTTCCGATTTGATAAATATTAAACGTTATTCCTTCAAGCACTGCGCGTATGAAATGTTCCTTTTTATGACCAATGCTCAATCCATAAAAGTTCCCTTTGGCATTTTGGTTCCATAACGGTGCTCTTTCCCCGTTTACATATGGAAGAAAAATAATCCCCGCTGCACCAGGATCTACTTTTTTTGCCATATCCGTCAGCTCATCATGACTCCCCTGAAAATCGAACAAGTCTTTTAACCATTGTAAGACAATTCCACCATTATTGGTAGCACCCCCTATGATAGAGGTATCATCGGTGAAAGCATATGTAAAGGTTTCATGCTTGTCGTTGACACTTGCCCCTTTCATAAATTGCCTGATGGCACCACTTGTGCCAACAGAAACAGCTACTTCTCCAGGAGAGATTGCCCCGCTTCCCAGGTTTGCCAGTTGTCCATCCGCTGCACCTATTACAAAAGGTACTTGTGCGTCGATACCTATTTCTTCAGCGACATTCGGTTTCAAAGCTGGCAATACTTTCGTAGGCGGAACAATTTGCGCTAACTGTTTTCTTTTGACACCTGCATATGCCAACGCATCCTCATCCCAATCCAACGTCTTCACATGGAACATCCCTGAAGCGGATGCTATGGAATAGTCAACGACACGCTCTCCGAACCATTTTTGAATTAAAAATGCTTTCATCGACATGAAGTACGTTGCTTTTTGGTAGGGGACGTAATCATTTTCCTTCATCCATCGCAATTTTAGCAATGGGGACATTGGATGAATCGGTGTGCCAGTTTTTTTGTAGATATCCATGCCAGTTGACTGCATGAGTTCCTCTGCCTGGCAGCTGCTTCTGCCATCAGACCAAATGAGCATATTTGATAAAGGATCAGCGTTATCATCCACACAAATAATGGAATGCATTGCACCGGATATTCCAACTGCTCGTAGTTCATCTTTTTGTACACCTGCTTTTGTAATCACTTCCTTCATTGCCAGTACGGAGGATCGTTCGATTTCCCATGGATCCTGTTCCGCCCACTCTGCATGCGGATAATAAGTGGTATTCATTTTTTCTGATTCGGCAATTAATCTTCCACGAAGGTCAAACAAAACTGCTTTCACACTTGTTGTCCCAAGGTCAAGTCCAGCAACTAATTCCCTACCCATCCAGTATCTCTTCCTTTACACTTAAATTCTGTAGAAAAAGGCCTTGGGGATCTCCAAGGCCTCACTTTTCCTATATTGTCATACTTCCAAATCCACCATCAACACTTAGAAGGGATCCGGTTACAAAGCCTGATGCTTTCTCAGAAGCAAGATATACAGCTGCGCCTTGTAGTTCTTCCGGTTCACCAAAACGATGAAGTGGTGTATGTTCCATAATGGATGCAATCCTTTCTTCACTTAGAATTTTACGGTTCTGCTCTGCAGGGAAAAATCCTGGAATAATGGCATTTACACGAATTCCATATGGAGCAAATTCATTTGCCAGAAATTGCGTGACATTATTGACGCCTGCTTTTGAAGCTGAATACGTAAATACTTTTGATAACGGGGGGCCCGATGATACAGAGGAAATATTAATAATGCTCCCTTTTCGTTCTTGTTCTATCATTTTTTTTGCAAAAATTTGGGTTGTAAATACAAGCCCTTTTAAGTTTACATCCATTATATCATCCCATTCATCTGTATCCAATTCCATGAATGGCGTAGAACTATTTTTGCCAGGCGCGTTTAGTACAATATCCCAGCCACCGGACCATGCATTGATATCTTTTGCGGCATTTTCCACTGATTCAAGATCGCTTACGTCCGCTTGGAAGGATTTTGCGACACCACCATCAGCTTCAATTTCCTTTGTTACTTCTTCCGCTTTCTCCATATTACGGCCAATAATTGCTACTTTGGCTCCATGTGCTGCTAATCCCTTTGCGATGGAGCTGCCTAATACACTGTTTCCGCCAACTGCTACAGCGGTCTTTCCTGTTAAATCAAATAACTTATTCATTTTTACTTCCCCCTAAAATACGATTATACGAGATTATTTTCTTTATCAAATTCTAGATCATATAGATTTGACATTTGTTCTGTGCTTTCATGTTCTTTCACATGATTAAGCAATGCCGCGGATACCTCAATTTCACTTAACTCCAAGGTGTTTTTAATGCGGACCATTTTTACCTCTTTAAAATCTAGAATATTACTGGTTTTAATGGCCGCTTGAATCGCTTGTCGATCATTTGGCAGGGTTGTGGCTATATGTGTCGGTGTCACAACCGTTGATGTTAACCCATTGGCATACGTTGCCTCCCGGTCCATCTTATCCACAAGACGCTGTGTGGTGAAGTCTGCTGTCCCGACACCATTGGCATTTCCTTCTGTTTCTGGGGTTAAATCAAGCACGACCATTTTCGTTACATCGGGGCCGCCGTATGCGTATGGTGTGGGGTAGCGTCCTGTTATATTCGGATCCATACCGTCTCCGCTAATGTTTTTGCCAATTTCATCAATGATAAGCACATCAATGTTGTCAAAATGAAGTTTAGGTAATAACTGTTTGGATAACTTCTGTAATTCCGTCTCTCTTTCCTCAACTTCTTTTGGCGTTAGTACTTCTATTTTTGCCACTTTATCAAATGGATTCTCTACAGATGCTACCGCGAAGATGATTGGCATTTGTTCCATCGTCATTTTAGCCATTGCCGGTACGTGCTCGGCCATATGTTTAAAACCAAGCTGATGGCATGCCTCTGCTCCTTTTTGTTTGCCAAGCCCAATACTGATCATCTTCATAATTCCGCTTTCAACAGGGCCACGAAAGGCGGTATGAGGCTTCACTCGATTGATAACTACAATTCCGTCTGCTTTAGAAGCAATTTCATCCACATAGACAGGCAACCCATTATCTAATTCACCAACTTTGATCACGTCCATCGAAGAGCGGATCTTTGCATTTACACTTTCCTCTGTAACACCCAAATGTTCAAGTACCGCCTTTTGTCCCTCACCTGTAGCCCCCCATGACTTCCCATACACGGTACGATAAACGGCTTTGCTCCTAAATCCTGCAAGAACTTGACCGTCACTGCAGTCATCTCAGGCAAACGATCCAAGCCCCGGCTTCCAACTGCTATCGCAATTTCCATTCCCGGCTTAACGGCTTCTTTGATATATTCCTTTTCTAGTTCGGCTTGCAGGGCACTGCCAAGGTCATCTATCTTGTCCGTTTCAAATTCCTGACTCACTTTAGCCATTTTAGGAACAGGAATATCTTGCAAAAGTTCTTGAAGAATACCCATCAGTTATACACTCCCTTTTTTATCTATGTTCTTGTTTTTTGTTTCTATTTTATTTATTATTGGCACCATGATAACGGGAAAATCATCTTGGTCTTATGTAATCCTTTTCAAAAAATACTATCAAATTAAATAGAAATAAAGTAATTTAGTTTGTTTGCCATACAAATTATTAATTTAAGAATAGCACTTGTTTAATTGTTCGTCAAACGATTATCCACTTTTTAAAAGTTATAATCTTTATAGTTATAGATTTTTTATATTCGTGAACAAAAGCGAAAAGTGCCTGGTTAAAAACGTAGAGACCCCCGCGTTGCAACTGAGATTAGATGAACTTGACTTGTCGCCAATGAATGGCGAAAGTCTACGTGAATCTTATGCTTGGAAAACGAAAAGGAATCATGCCCCTGCATCAGGGGAGCCGTGAGTTGGCCGGCAAGGCCGTTCTTAGTCGGCCTTCCTTTGTCAAGTGAACCGATGATGACTTTCGCCACAGGCATAAGTGCGACTATGGCTCTGCCTGCGCCTGTCGGCTTGTCAGTCGCCAAGTCTTCTTTATCGTAGGGAGCTCTCGTGTTATCTCCTCGTTTTTGGCGCTTGTAGCTGGACGTAGCCATTAATCAATAATACGTTATGCCCAAGCAAATCATTTTATAATTTCCTAGGCAACAAAACAAAAAGACCTTGGTGGTCTTTTTGTTTACTCCCCTAATTGATCATATGACCATAATCTATGAATATGCACAGCTAAAATACTACCAATCATCTTTGTATGCTTCATGCCATTTTTTGAATTCTGATCCTGTCCGTGAGCATTAATGATATGAAACGCTATATGAGCAGCCTCTTCTTTTGGGAGATCGGTATCAAATGTTTTGTTGACTCTATTTAAAGCAAATTCTCCAATTTGTATCTTTTATCCTGAATTAACTACCTATTTATTTGCCCTACCTTAAACTGTTACCCGAAACGCCCTTATTCTCCCATCTCACGCTTAAGCTCTATGACTCTTTCTTTAGTCAAGCCAGTAATTTCACTAATGAAATTGATATCTAAGTCACTTGCCAAAAGCCGGCGAACCATTTCTGTTATTTGTTGTTCCAAGTAATTTTCATTTTGGTCTATACTTTCTTTCCTTTGCCTTATTTCTTCTTTCTCTAGTTCTACTTCTTCCTTACCTAATTCTACTTTCTTCTGATCTCGTTCTAACCCTTCCTTGTCTTTTTCTAATTCTTCTTTGTTCTTTTCTAGTTCATCCTTGTCCTTTTCTAGTTCATCCTTGCTTTTTTCTAATTCGTCCTTGCTCTTTTCTAGTTCATCCTTACTTTTTTCTAATTCTTCTTTGTTCTTTTCTAATTCATCCTTGCCTTTTTCTAGTTCATCATTGCCTTTTTCTAATTGTTCCTTGCTTCGTTCTACTGCTTCTTGCTGTCGTTGTAGCTTTTGAGCAAGTAAGTCCATGTCACGTTGGAAAGATTCCTCATCCAGAATACGCTTCAACCGGGACTCATAAGCTAACTTTTGCTCCAGCGTCATGCTTAACTCCTCCCAATTTTGAAATGCTGTATTCAACGTTTCATCGTTCATTGCAATTCCCTCCAATTCCGCATAAATATCAGCATATATTCTACTGTTTCTATGATCCACAATACCAAGCAACAGGAGCCATCTAGCTAACACACTATTCCACGGGTCCAACTTGTCTTCTTTCCAGGCTTGTACTAACTTACCCATCTCAATGAAGTGGTACTCCATTATGTCTGTCATTTTGAATTGCTTATCATCTTCGTACAGATGATAAGAGGTATGGAAGCGCTCCGTTTGTTTGAAAAGATCAAAATTAAGAATGTTAATCGCAATGACAGGGCGTAATTCTTTATACGACATACCTTTTCCCAGTGGGGCCTGATAAGCCTTGGACCAGTAGAAAACAGAACGCTTAATCATATAGTATTTATTCCCAAATTGCATTTCAACATTAATCCATTCATCAGAGTCAGTAAATACCATTAAATCCAATCTTGACTCCTTATCATCAGCATATTCACGGGCTAATTCTGTATTCGTAAAAGAAATATCTCTGACCCGATCTCTGCCTGTTTTTTGCAAAATAGCATTTAAAAACACGACTGTGATGTCTTTATTCTTTTCATTTCCAAAAAGTTGTTTAAACGCATAATCCACTTTTAAATCCATCAGTTTATCTAGCGGAATTCGTTTCAATGATTTTGTTTTTCTTTTCTGATTCTTATTGTTGTAATCGCTAGGCTTCTCTTTCACGTTGAAAATTGTCGTCTCACGAGCACGCTTTTCATCATATAGTTGATCTAGTGCCATTCTACCACATCCCTTCCTAGTTGTGAGTCCATACGGAGGTTTATGTTAATCATATCGTTCTTTCTTATGATTTTTTAACCAACATCCCACTTACCATACATCCCGCTAATTTATTAGCTATCGCCGAATTTCGAAATAGCCCATTCAACAGAACTGGCTCCGTAAAGAATTCCTCCACCAACACCTTTCCTTCAATAAAATAAGAGTGCATAGGTGAAATCCAGCTGAATATGCAATCCATTTTTATGTTGAAAAGAAAAATGTGCGTGGCTAAATTGATAATTGTTGATATCGTTTCCATTTTTTTCGTAATAATGATCAAGTTCCGGATTTCTTTTTTCATCTAATATAGTTCCAAGTATCCGATAAAAATCCTCAATTTGATCATGGAAAATGGATTCATCCAATTCCCCACTCAAATTATTTTCATCATGCGTATAAAATACTCTTTATGTTTTTCCATCACTCAATCAATAAATTGTTTCGGGATGAAATTAAATTAAGTCGGTAGAGTAATAAAAACATCGGAGAAGATCCACCCTGTTCCCCTCCTTCCTATGCCTTTTATGTATATTGATTTATTCAATATAGGTATTTGTTATTTAAAGCATATCCTTTTATAATAATACTGGTAAAGGGGAGTTTGAAGTTAAGCTAAGTGAAATAATAATTACATGCATAAAGAATAAAAGGAAAGTGACATTGCTTCGTCCACTCCTTTTCATAAAATAGGTAGAAGGGGTCAATGAAAATGGAATTAGAAAAACTTTTATCCAAAATGGCAACGGAAGGGATAATTCATGGTGGTTCAGAAGTTAATAAGGCAATGAGTGCCATATCTGATGAAACGAGACGCTTATGTGCCCAATTGAATAATGGTGTTTATACAAATAAACAGATTCGGGAACAAGTATCGACAATCATCGGCCAAGAATTAGATGACAGCTTTTCTTTGTTTGTCCCTTTTACATCAGATTTTGGGAAAAACATTAAAATAGGGAAAAATGTGTTTATTAACTCTGGATGTCGTTTCCAAGATCAAGGGCAAATCATCATCGGAGACGGAAGTTTAATCGGTCATAATGTTGTTCTTGCAACCATAAATCATGATTACAATCCATTAAATAGGGGTACTATGTACTTGAAACCAATTGTATTGAAAGAGAGCGTGTGGATCGGTTCCAGTTCAACCATTCTTCCAGGTGTTACAGTTGGAGAAAACTCAATTGTTGCAGCTGGATCCGTAGTCACCAAAGATGTCGCACCTAACACCATTGTCGGTGGAAATCCTGCACGATTTATCGCATATGTAGAGGATAAAATAGAATAGTGGGCACCATGGAATAGGTGATTATTATTCTATAGTAGATATTTATTAAAACAATTTATATATATAAACAAACGAAGGAGGAATTACTGATGACAGTAAAAAATAAAGTCGTTCTTATTACCGGTGCTTCTTCCGGAATTGGAGAAGCTACAGCTAAATTATTGGCCAGTCAAGGTGCGAAATTAGTATTAGGTGCTCGTCGAGAGGATAAATTACAGCAATTGACAGAAACAATCACCAAAGATGGTGGAGAAGCAGTTTACCAAATAACAGATGTTACCAAGATAGAAGATAATCAGAAATTAGTTGAACTAGCAAAAACTGAATTTGGCAACGTAGATGTCATCTTTTTAAATGCAGGCTTAATGCCTAACTCACCATTATCCGAATTAAAGAGCAATGAATGGAATCAAATGGTGGATGTAAACGTAAAAGGTGTTTTAAATGGTATTGAAGCGATTCTTCCAGAATTTAAAAAACAAAAATCTGGACATGTCATCACAACTTCTTCTGTAGCAGGACTCAAAGCTTATCCAGGTGGTGCCGTTTATGGGGCAACGAAATGGGCGGTACGCGATTTAATGGAGGTTCTCCGTATGGAATCTGCACAAGAAGGAACCAATATCCGGACAGCAACCATTTATCCAGCTGCCATCCGAACCGAGTTGCTTGAAACAATCACAGATGAACAAACCGCAAAAGACGCGAATGCGATGTACAATCAATATGAAATCGGTCCAGACCGTGTTGCCAATGTTGTTGCATTTGCAATCGACCAGCCAGAAGATACCAATGTAAATGAATTTACAATTGGACCAACAACACAACCTTGGTAATCAAGGAAACAATTGGCATCCATCTCATTATTCGTAAAATCAATGTAAATACTATATAATAGTAATGTAAAGCTGAAATTTATTAAATCAACCCAGCATAAACCGCATGAACTAATGGAAAGCTGTTCACTATGACATTTTCATCATAAAAACGCTTCATTCGACAGTTCGACGGACTAACATGATAGTCCGTCGCTTTGTCTTCAACATTTTTCTTCTCATTTCATCTCAAAAGAACACTGATTATCATTGATTATAAGCTTTTTATTTACTTTTACAAGAAAATACTTTATGCTCTCAATCAGAATATATCATCAGACCTAAATAAGAGCCTTGTTTCCCTTGGTTGTTCCGTACTTTACATAAAATGGGAGGTGTCATAGTGAAACGGTTTATTTTATTATTAATGATTGTGTTTGCCGGATTTATATCAAAACCGCTATGGGAAGAACCAGTTCAACAGATCATTCCTTCTGTAGCGGATTCCGTCCATTCTACAGTCGATTGGATAAAGGACAATCCGGATATCAATGCTGCATTTGATACGTTAAATCAGCAATTGCATTCTCTATTTGCTACGATTGATAATCTGCCTTCAGAATCAAACGATACGAACACGGAATCACCGGAATTAACGGATCCTACCGATCAACAATTTTCGATTCATAATATTGAAATAGGCGACTCCAAAGCCGAAGTAGAACAAGAAACCGGAGAGCCACAGCGGACTTCGGAAAATGAATATGGTGTGAATTGGGAAACCTATCATGAAAACTACCAAAATTTTGTCATGGTTGCCTATGATGAAGATAATATTGCGCGTGGGCTTTATACCAATCAAGATCTAATTGCCTCTTCAACAGGAATAGAATTAGGAAGCCCTAAGGAATCTGTTGCTGAGCACCTCGGCACTCCAGAATCAACGCTGAGAAAAGGGTTAATCAACTATCAAATTAATGACAATGGTGAATATGATGTATTCCAAATTGACAACAACTATGTCACGGTTTTTTACGACAACCATGAAAATGATACGGTTACAGCTATGCAAATTATCGATGAAAGTCTGGAGCAAAACAAAAGTGCACTTTATACCGAACCCGATCAGAAGCTACAAGAAGGCTTTGAATATCAATTATTTGATTTAACAAATGCCACAAGAGCAAAGCACGATCTACCTATTTTAACATGGGATGATCAGGTAAGAGAAACGGCATACGATCATAGCTCGGACATGGCGGAAAATCAATATTTCGACCATGTAAACGTAGAAGGCCAATCCCCATTTGATCGCATGGAAGAAGACGATATTCGTTTTACGACAGCCGGTGAAAACCTTGCATACGGTCAATTCAGCAGCATCTACGCTCACGAGGGCCTCATGAATTCCTTAGGGCACAGGGAAAATATCCTTCAGGAAAATTATAGGAACTTAGGAGTCGGAGTGGCATTTAATGACGAGTCACAGCCTTATTATACCGAGAATTTTTATAGTGATTTCTTTTAATTGGTAACTACTTGCAGCAAATTAGGAATGAAAGTGGGACGTATGATTATGTAATGATAAAGGAGTGATTGATTGTTATTGCGGTTATGTCGATTTGATGTTGTACTCGATCGATTTAGGGACGCACTCGATCGGTTTGGTGCTGTTCTCGATCGATTTATTGCTGTGCTCAATCGATTTGAGAGCGCGCTCGGTCGGTTTATAGCTGCACTCGACCGATTCCGATACTATTAGCTATGTCGCAGTAAACTATCGGGATGACAGGAATTGAACCTGCGACCCCTAGCACCCCATGCTAGTGCTCTACCAAGCTGAGCTACATCCCGTCCAATTAATAAATATACTAGAAGAATTGGCATGATATCATCATATCATAATCAGATAAATAGATTATGAATGGACATAAACAATTGCCATTTTTTCGAGGTATGATTCAATTATAGGATATAACGATACCACAACCTCTCATCTCTTCCATTAAATTATAAATGAACAGTTACTATATTAGAACAGAAATTTTCAATTGTAAAGTAGTTATATAAGTAATCACACAGACAACAAACTGAAATGATTTCTTCTGCTTGTTACTAATGAAAACAAAATTGGTAAAAAACTTTTGCTCCTTTTTTGTTACAGCTATACTTTTGCTGTCCTCTATTGAGGCCGTGCCCGATCGATCTTGATTAGTTTCCGGCTGCTCCTCTATTTCACGCAAGTTTATATATTTCACGGGCCAATGATTCCAAAATATAAAGAACAGGTACTTGTGTCGTGATATTTGCGCTTTCAAACCACTCTTCCGTTACATAATATGGGATGTTTATATCAGAGATTTTTGCAACGGTTGAATGTTTGTTGTTGGTAATACTAATAATTTTACTACCTTCTTGTTTGATTTGATTAAGGTGCGTAACTGCAAAATCCGTTTCTCCCGATACGGATAAAGCAATGGTTGCACTGTTATAACGTAACTTGGAATGAATCGGAAAGAGTGGATCTTTAATATACATCGAAAATTTACCCAGGCTTGAGAAATATCTTGCCCCGTATTCAGCAAGGATGCCGGAGCTTCCTATGCCAATAAAAATGACACTATCTGATTCGTTAACGAGACTTGCCGCCTGTTTAATTTTTTCTTCGATATCTCCTTTTAACGTCCGCTCAAAGAATTCCATCACGGAATGTTGCGATTCCTTTAAAACCGTTTTCTTATTTTCTTCCAAATGCATTTTTAATTTTACTTTAAACTCAGAAAAACCTTCACAATTTATTTTTCTACAAAAGCGTAAAATGGTAGCTGTCGATACATGGGTTGCTTCTGCGAGTTCGCGAATTCGCATATAAGCGACTTTTTCACTATGTTGACTGATATAATTGTATAAAGATGTCTCTAACTCATTGAATGAAGCGATCATCTCATGGGTAAACATGACGCAGAACTCTCCTTCTGTCCGTAATCATACAGTTTCATTTTAACATAACTATCCGGAAAGATACACATTGTTACATTCACGAAACAAATTACTTCTTACGTTATTAACCACGAAAAGCTCTTCATTTATTTACCTTCACCCTATAAGCGGATACAATTGATGTATAGGTCCTTTTAATGTATAAGAGGTTCTTATCATGATTTGGAGGTGTATAGATATGACAAAAGGTATTAAGATTGCAACAATCGGTGGAGGATCAAGTTATACGCCAGAATTAATCGAAGGGTTTATTAATCGATACGATGAATTTCCATTGAGTGAACTTTGGTTGGTGGATATCGAAGCGGGAAGAGAAAAGCTGGAGATCGTTGGAGAATTTGCGAAACGGATGATTGAAAAAGCAGGTCTTCCTATCGATGTTCATTTAACATTTGATCGGAAAGA
The DNA here is from genome assembly GCF_019837165.1 of Virgibacillus sp. NKC19-3. NCBI lineage: Bacteria > Bacillati > Bacillota > Bacilli > Caryophanales > Bacillaceae > Virgibacillus > Virgibacillus saliphilus. Next base: position 798,078 of record NZ_JAGYHC010000001.1, on the reverse strand, counting down.
AGCTTTAAAAGATGCTGATTTTGTTACAACGCAATTCCGTGTAGGCGGTTTAGATGCCCGTGCAAAAGACGAACGCATTCCAGTGAAATATGGCGTACTAGGACAAGAAACCAATGGACCTGGTGGGTTATTTAAAGGATTACGTACCATTCCTATCATTTTAGATATTACGAAAGATATGGAAGAACTTTGTCCGAACGCATGGTTAATCAATTTCACCAATCCTGCTGGTATGGTAACAGAAGCTGTACTACGCTACTCCAATATTGATAGAGTTGTAGGGTTATGTAATGTTCCCATTGGTATGGAAATGGGCGTTGCCAAATTATTAGATGTAGACCATTCCCGAATCCGCATTGATTTTGCAGGGCTAAATCATATGGTATACGGGCTGGATGTATATCTTGATGGCATCAGTGTAAAAGATGAAGTCATTCAAAAAATATCCGATCCGGAAAACTCAAGTTTCGTTAAAAATATAAAAGGTATGGGGTGGGAACCAGCATTTATTCAATCCTTAAATGCGCTGACTTGTCCATACCATATGTATTACTACAAGTCGAAAGATATGTTGGATAAGACGATCGAAAGTTCCAAGACTGAAGGTACTCGTGCTGAGGTTGTGCAGCAGTTAGAAAATGATTTATTTGAGCTTTATAAGGATCCGGACCTTGATATAAAACCACCCCAATTAGAAGAACGAGGCGGTGCCTATTATTCGGATGCAGCAGTTCGTTTGATCACATCGATCTACAACGATAAACGTGACATTCAACCAGTAAACACGATGAACCGTGGTGCCATTGCTAGCATACCGGACGAATCAGCCGTTGAAATCAGTTGTGTTATTACAAAAGATGGCCCTATACCATTGGCGATGGGAGATCTACCAGTTGCTGCGCGTGGGCTTGTCCAGCAAATTAAGTCATTCGAACGAATTTCAGCAGAATCAGCCGTAACTGGAGATTATACGAAAGCAGTTCTTGCTTTAACGATTAATCCCCTAACACCAAGTGATGCGACCGCGAAACAAATTGTCGATGAAATGATGGAAGCGCATAAAGAACATCTTCCTCAATTTCACCAAGAAAAAGTTAGCATGATATAAATGAATAGAGTGCTGGGGTTCATCCAGCACTCTATTTCATTCCATTCAATCTGAAAGGAGAAACACATATGATTAAATTAGTTCTATCTGATATGGATGGGACATTCTTGAATAATAGTGGTGACTTTAACAGGGAGCTATACAAGGATGTAAAAAGGATGATGGAGGAAAAAGGTGTTGCCTTTGCCCCAGTTACCGGTAAACAATGCGAACGTGTAGAAGAATTATTTGGTTCGGATGCAGAGGATTTTTGGATTTTAAGTGATAGTGCAACCCGAATCAAGCATCATGGAGAATTTGTCTATGAATCACTTCTTCCTAACAAATTAGGACTAGCTATCATTCATTTACTTGAGGAAATAAGCTCGGACCATACCATTATTGCGTGTACAAAAAATGCGGCAATTATAAAAGATACCACTTCACCGGAGGAAGCTGCCATTGTCAGAGGATCCTACGCTCACCTACAACAAGTATCTGACTTTCATACGATCACGGAAGATTTTATTAAAATCACCATTCACGATCCAACCTTGCAATGTTTTGAAACAAAAGAAAAATTAGCTCCCTTCTTCGAGTCAGCTTATATTGTCGCATCTGAAGCGGCTTGGATAGACATCGCTGATGCCAATGTTCACAAAGGTACAACCGTGGAACAATTACAGCAAATTGTAAACGTAACACCAGAAGAAACACTTGCTTTTGGAGATGGATACAATGATATTGAACTCATGACTCGCAGTACGTATAGCTTTGCTATGCGAAATGCCGTTCAGGAAACCAAAGATGCTGCGAACTTCATCACCCGCTCCAATGAAGAAGATGCTGTCATGAAAACAATCATGCGTCTATTATCCCTGCAACCAAAAGTAAATAGGTAACATGTTTCGTAAGGGGTTTTACGAAGGAGGAACGGACATGACAATAAAACTCATTGCTGTAGATATGGATGGAACATTTCTTGATGATAACAAGAAATACGATTACGAACGATTTTCCAAGCAATATGCACAAATGAAAGAGCAAGGCATTCGATTTGTTGTTGCAAGTGGAAATCAATATTACCAGTTGAAATCATTCTTTGGGGCTATGCAAGAGAAAATCAGTTATGTTGCTGAAAATGGAGCTTTTATTGTTGACCAAGGGCAGGAGGTGTTCTCGGTTGAAATTCCTAAAGAAGATGTAAGACTTACTTTGGAAGAGCTGGAAACTCATCATAGCATTCAGGTCGTATTATGTGGAAAAGCAAGTGCTTATGTACGGGATAGCATATCAGATAACATTTTTCAAAAAATCAATAAATATTATCATCGATTAAAAAGAGTACCAAGTTTTGAACAGATTGATGATCAAATATTAAAATTTGCATTGGCATGCCCAGAAGAGGAAACGCTTCAACTAAAGGATTGGCTTCATCATCGAATCGGGAATATAGTAACGCCTGTCTCAAGTGGGCATGGGAGCATTGATTTGATCGTTCCCGGTTTCCATAAAGCTTACGGAATCCAATTATTGCAGAAACAGTGGGATATCAAAAATGATGAAACGATGGCTTTTGGAGATGGAGGCAATGATATTGAAATGTTGCGGCATGTGAAGTATGGATTCGCAATGAAAAACGGGAGCGATGAAGTAAAAAGTAGCGCAACATCTATTGCCCCATCTAATAATGAGAGTGGTGTATTGGAAATAATAGATCAATATATTTAAAAATAAATACATGGTGGATCAAAAATCTGTATTCTGAACATGATGATAAGTAGCGCCGACTATACCTGCCTGGTTTTTAAAATGACATGTATCTACTTCCAATAAGTCATTATGAAGTCCATATTTTCTTAATTGGCTCTTCAATTCACTCACCAGGGAGGGACGGCTCGAAATGCCACCTCCTATTAATAGTTTACCAGGATTTATCGCGTTGAAAATATTGTAAATCATTTTTGCGATTGATTCATAGAAATCGGATACGATAGCCTTTGCATCTTGATCTCCATCATCAAAGGATTGAAACAAGAGCTCTCCGCTCACTTCATGTAATGGTATCTTTTTAGCTGTTGCAAATTGCATACATAAAGCACGCATGGTTGACGTATAATTATAGGAACTTTTCCGTGTATTTTCTGCTTTGTTCCTATGAACCATATGGCCAAATTCACCTGCACGGTTTGACGCACCACGATATAACTGATTGTTGAGGAATAGAGCTCCTCCTACTCCAGTCCCTATCGTTATACATACAAAATCTGTATTTTCTTGAGCATTACCTAGCCATTTTTCTGCATAAGCAACACAATTCACATCATTTTCAATCGTAACTGGCATGGACAACTCGTTCTCCAGATAGGATTTCATATTAAAGTTATCAAAATCCCGAAATGCTCCTCCATTTTCAATATAGCCAGAAGCTGCATCGATAAATCCGGGGGCACTAATAGCGAGCCCTTTGACACCATTATACTTTTCGTGTGCAATTTCCTTTATTCCTTCTAATACAATGGATCCATCTGCATTTTGTGAGGAGAATTTTCCAAACTCTACAATGTCTCCTAGCTCATTTAAAATGCCATATTTTGTTTCTGTACCACCTATATCAATTGCTAAATAGTGATCCACTGTGACTCCCCCCTTTCTATATTATACGGTTAATTTATATCCTAGACAAATATGTGTGAGGGGGTTAGCCATTATTTGATACAATTATTTTTGAGTAAAGTGGATATGTAACCAGTTTTTTAAATACAATGAGGGGGGTTTACCTATGAAAAAGATATTATACTTAATGAGGCATGGACAAACGATATTTAATGTGAGACGAAAAATTCAAGGCTGGTGTGATGCACCACTTACTGAATTAGGAATGAAACAAGCAGCGGTTGCTGCAGCATATTTTAAAGAAAACAACATCATTTTTGACGCAGCTTATAGCTCTACATCCGAAAGAGCCTGTGACACGTTAGAAATGGTGACGGATATGCCTTATACACGTGTAAAAGGGCTAAAGGAATGGAACTTTGGTGTCTTTGAAGGTGAAAGTGAGGACTTAAATCCACCACTTCCTTATCATGATTTCTTTGTTACTTTCGGCGGTGAAGGACAAGAAGAATTTCAGAAAAGAATTGCTGAGGCATGTCGCGACATAATGGAACAAGACAATAAAGTTGTTTTAGCTGTGTCTCATGGAGCAGCTTGCAAGAATTTCATGAGGTATTGGGAACATACTAGTGTCATTACACAACAAGAAAAGATCGGTAATTGTTGCATTTTGAAATTTGAATATGAGAACCATGCGTTCGAATTAGTTGATATTATTAATCATGATTTTAGTGAGTTATGAGACTCGAAGCAAAGGCCGTTGCAGCTGATTCACCAAAATTGCAGCTCCCTGGAAAATGGCCAAAGGATGGAGGGAAGGTGTCCAGCTGTCCTATTAATTACTGTTTTTGATTGATATAACTTAGTTAAAACATTAAAGAAGAGCCGACTCATCTTTTTCATATTTAAGTTCTATCATCGTTCTACTTACAAGTTATTGCTGTTAATTCCCTTCTACTGGATCACTTGATCAAAGAAACAGTCCAATATAAATAAGAAAAAGAATCCAGCAGCAAAAACAGTGATTTACAAAACAGGTACAATCATGACTATGAGAAAAACGCCGAAACAGTTTCAATGTTACTTCACGGCGTTTCTCGCGTTGACTTTAAAGGATTACTTACCATCCGTTCTTGGTAATGAATAGAAACCGTAATTAAATTGTTCCCATAAATGAGGTGGTAAATCATGTTTATCTTCTCTATAAGGGTCGAATTTCGACATGATTTCGTCCGCTTTACCATTTTGTATTTTATTAACGAAATTGTGATCTAATAGAATTTCTCTACCTAATGCTATTAGGTCAACATTTCTTGATTCTACAGCCTCTAATGCGTCCTCAGCAGTAAATATTGACCCAATACCAACTAATGGCATCCGACCATCAATCCACTGGTGAAGTAATTTAATTCTTTCTTCGCCTTGATACTTACCTTCACGCGTTTTAGCGTGTACGTCGCTTAATGAAACATGTAAGAAATCTAACGGTTTTTCAATTAAATTTTTCACCAATTCTTCTGTGATTTCCATCGTTATACCTGGCGTTTCTGCTTCTTCTGGTGAAAATCTATATCCAACAATGAATTTCTCATCTGCATGAGCTTTAACCGTATGAACAACCTCATCGACGACTTTCATTGGGAATTTGAATCTGTTTTCTCCCCACTCATCATCACGACGATTATAATATGGTGAAACAAATTGTTGGATGAGATAATGGTTTGCCCCGTGTATTTCTACACCATCAAATCCTGCTTCGATCACTCTTCGTGTTGCCTCACCAAACGCTCTAATGGTGTATTCAATTTCTTCTTGCGTCATTTCCCTGGCATGATGTTCCTCTTTTTCATAGGATGGACTATGTTTCTCATCACCTTGCAACGTTATAGGACTTGGAGCAACTACATCTCCATTTGGTGTTAGATATGGCATTGACTGTGCCCCGCCATGATGTATTTGTACAATCGCTGTTGCCCCATTTTTCTTCATCGCTTCAGCTAACCGTTTTAAACCATCAAGATCTGAATCACGTGCAACGGAAGGCTGACCAGGAAATGCTTTTCCCAAATCAGTCACATTACTGGCTGCAGAAATAGCTAATCCAACATCTTTAGAACGTTGTTCGATATATTCAATTTCCACATCAGAAACGGTACCATCATCGTTGGAAGATACATGTGTAAGTGGTGCTAAAACAACTCTATTTCTTAATTCTACTTTGTTAGGTAACGTTACCTTTTCAAATAAAGGTTCAAACTTCTTATCCATTACTATAATGCCTCCTAAAATTTACATGTACGTGCATGTATCCTGACCTGATTAAGTCAGCCATATTACTTTATCAATTATTCGAGAAATCACGAAATGGTAAATTAGAAAACTTGGTTGTCACCAAACTTTTGGGTGACAACTTAGTTGCACTTATGCAGTAGAAAGTATTTTATACTTTCTTAACTGCCAAAAAAAATAACTTACAGATCTTTTTTTATGATAGAAGACAATTCTTCTATACGTTTTTCATTTCGACGATAGTAAGTCCATTGACCGTGTCGTTCCGATTCTAAAAGTCCGACTTGTTGCATCATCTTTAGATAATGCGAAACAGTGGATGGTGACACTCCCGCTTTTTCTTGAATGTCCCCTACACAAACCCCACCTTTCTCACTGAAATTTTTCGTAAGGTCATCAACTGGTTTATCAAAATGATCTAACGGATTTTTCAACCATTGAAGCATCTCTAGCCTATTTTCATTACCCAGAACCTTAAAAATTTCTACTAAGTTTTCCATGGGGTAAATACTATTCGATAATTATCGATATGTCAATACCATCCTAAACGTTCTTCAAAATAAAAAGAGCCCCCCTTGGTATGTTTTAATCACTTATTGCATTACCAAAAGTTGGGCCCCTTTTCACTGGGAAGGAATTTTTGTACATCGACATAAAGAAGCGTCCTAAACAACAAGCAGTAACTTAGGGGGGTTTCGGTTTTTCAATAGCTGAGATCAAGTTATTGCCTTTAAATCACCGCCAGCCCTTGTATTCTTTTCCCTTTCAAATGATCCGGCCATTCCACTGGGACTTTCCCCCAAGTTCGTCCTGCATCGTGCGACATATACAAGCCGAGATTATTAATCGCGTAGAACACACCAGGCTCAGCAGGTTCTGAGGCTAGCGCAAAAACAGCGGATCCTTTCGATTCAGGAAGGCCTTCATATACACGAGTCCATGGACCTCCATTTTCGCGCCTCACTAAAATCGTGCTTGCTCGTGAAGGGTCATATGCTGCATGAGGCCCTTCTGCAGCCGACGCTATCATCGTATCTGCATTCCTCGAATCCACGGCAATATTGACCAAATAGTTATAAGGTTCCAGTCCTTTATTGAATGTCTGCCAAGTTTCCCCAGCATCAAAGCTTTCGGCATACCCGCCACCCGCGGCTTCGTATATGCGTCCGGCAACTTGGGGATGAATCGTTAATGCATGGCAGTCATATTGGGAATTCGGCTTTCGATCCTCCCAATGCGTTCCTTTATCTTCACTTTTCATGACACCACCAAGCTCAATGCCGACAAAAATACGATTCTCATCATGACGATCCGGTTCAATCCAACGCACGTGATGAGTATGAGGCCGTGGCGGAAAGCTCCAAGTAGATCGTGACGGCAAATCCAGTAATCCCGGGCAATCGGTCCATGTTTGGCCCCCATCTTCGGAACGAAACAAGCCACTGGGTTCCGTACCTGCCCATACAACTCGATACCTATTCACCTCCTCCGTCGGACTGACGACTACACTCATTATCCGGTTATGGGCTATGCCTGATCCGGCAGGCTTCCACGTCTCGCCACTGTCATCACTGATCCAAAGACCATCATCAAAGGTTCCACCATACAGTCTTCCCAGACGTGCAGGATCTGCTGCGAGGGATACCAATACATCCGGTGCCGATCTTTCTTTCATCACCCATTCCTGCCCCACTTTTTTGATTTCATAGACAGAACTTCCCGCAGAAAAGTATAAGCTTTTCAAGTGTTTCACCACCTTGTGTGATTTCGAATTCCATTATGTGACGTTTCCCTTGTTTATTGTTTTAAAAACACCTTGTATTTTCGACAATGCATTTTTTAAATGAATCCACCAAATCAATACATGGATTAGGTGGCTTTCGGAACTGTTTTATTCATCTCGAGGCAAAATCTTTACGGTTGCACTTACCGGTCCTTGTCCTAACATAGGTGGAAGATAGGAGCTGCCACCGTATTTTGCTTCATAAGCTTCATCGATCTTTTCCGTTAATGGAGGACCACTGTCGATAGGTTGAAAAATAACATTGTATTCCCCACCAGCTAGTTTTATCTTTCCTGCTTTTTGCTCTACAGCGGATTTATACCACCGTGAATTTTGACCATTATAAGCTCTGACATAGAGATTGTTGTCCGTTACAACGGACCAGATCCACGTTGGTGTACCAGGCGTTTTTCCATCACTATAAAAAGGTGATATATACATATCATCCGCTTTGGAAAAAGCATCAAGTTGTTCTTGGCTCCAGTTGGATTGCATAGATTTCATCTCCCTCTTTTTATTATAATTATATAATAGTACTTCGAGTCGGCTCTAGGTCAAGAATGATGCTTCCTTCTTTTGAGGATATTAGCAAGCTCTTTATCTATCTGAAAAGGAAGAAACATCATTTCTCCATTTATTTAATGAGGCTAAATGTCATTGAGTAAAAGGCGATGGTGAGGCAACCGAACAATCCATAATTGCTTCGGTTCCGGACACCGTTGCCTTACCCACGAATACCTGCTATATTTAAATAAATAATGGAATAAAGGAGGCCCAAAATGTCTCGGTTGGATGAAAATGAAACTTACACGTTGGATGAGTTCCTGTTGTATGTCAAGGAAGAACGCGCAGAATTATATGAAGGTACTCCTGTTTTCATGGCACCTGCTTCATTTCAACATGAAAATGTCATATCGAATTTAAGTAAGGAATTCGGGAATGCACTGGAAGGTAAATCGTGTTACGTATTTGGTAGCAATCTCCAGGTTGTTTTTCCATTTAAAAACACAAAAGGGAAAGACGATGTTGTTGTATTACCAGACATCTCCATTGTCTGTGACATGAACAAATTGCGTAACAAGCGCTGCTGCGGTGCACCAGACTTGATTGTGGAAGTACTTTCGCCCAGCACAAGTCGTAACGATCGCCTGCTTAAGCGAAACTATTATGAAAAAGCCGGAGTGAAAGAATACCTGATTGTCGACCCTCACAATCAATACATTGAAAAATATGTACTTCATGAAGATACACTTATTTTGGAAGAAGTTTATTCCAGTGAGAATCCATCTTTCGTTTCTACACTATTCCCTGATATTACTTTCTCTTTTAAGGATATCTTTTCTTTTGGGTTTGATGATGATATGGAATAATCATTTCAGTGCCAACCACCTGATCAATAACATCAATCAGGTGGTTTTGTAATCTGCTTTATTTAATTCCGAGGTGAAGTCTTTAAGGTTGCACTTACTGGTCCTTGTTGTAGGAGACTTCACGTCGTGTCCTACAAAGCTTCAAGATATATATAATTTTATCCTTCCCTGAATGGGAAAATCGGATCTTTTAAGTTAAACTCATACGTATTTTCATTTACAAATCCTACAGTATTCTTGCTATCATAAAGTTCTAACATAAAGCCAGCCATATCCTTTGCTGTATGATATTTCGAGATTTGTCCTTCATATTGGAATTCCTCTAAATCCAAAGATCGCTGCTCAAATTCTGTTTCCGTAACAGCAGGGACTAGAACCTTCGCTTGCATTTTTGAGCCCTTACTTTTTAATTCTTGCGCAAGGCCTTCTGTGAACGCACTTACGTAAAATTTGGTTGCGGAATAAGTAACTAAATTAGAAATCATAATATAGCCAGCTGCTGAAGAGACATTTATAATCTGTGTGCCTTCCACATTTGCATAATCTCTAACAAATAACGAGGAAAGAATGGTTAATGCTTCGATATTCAAATGCAGCATTGATTCAATTTTAGTTAGATTTTGCTCTTCAACAGCGTCAAAATTTCCAAAACCAGCGTTGTTAATCCATGTTTCCAACTCATATTTATTTAATGACTCATAAAAGGCATGAACATTTTCTGTTACTGATAAATCAACAGGTTTAACAATGACATCGAGATTTTGATTTATCCCCGCTATTTCACCTTTTAATTCTTCTAATTTATCTTCTCTGCGGGCAGCTAATATAAGATTTTTTCCACGTTCTGCAAATGCTAAAGCTGTTGCATATCCGATTCCTGAACTTGCTCCCGTTATTACAGTATATTTCACTTTTAATTCCTCCATCTAAAACATTTAATCCTGATAAATTTCTTTTGCGATATTAAATGCAGACCAAGCTTTTGGCCATCCAACATAGAACGAAATATGCGTAATAATCTCCGCAATTTCATTTTTAGTTATACCGTTTGCTTTCGCTTTTTGAAGATGTGGTGTCAATTGTTCAACATTTCCTCCTGCAATTAACGCAGTAACGGTGATCATACTACGATCACGTGGAGGAAGTTCTTCTTCCCTGGACCAAACTTCACCGAACAAGACATCATCATTTAGTTGGGCAAACTTCGGTGCAAATTCACCCAGCATGTTTCTTCCTGCAGTTTGTTTTTCCGCCATTTTTATTCACCCTTCCATGATTACATAATTTTATTTTCATGCCATAGGATACAGAAAAAAGCTGCAGCCCAGTGGCAACATTCGTATTTATATCGAACTTAAACTTAAGCTTTTGGCATTAATTCGGACCGACCACTGGGTGTGGTACATAAGCCTCTTCCAGAAATGCGATTTCTTCTGGTGATAATGTAATAGATAAAGCAGCCACAGGATCTTCTAATTGAGATATTTTTGTAGCGCCGATAATTGGAGCCGTCACAGGTTCTTTCTGAAGCAGCCATGCAAGTGCGATTTGAATTCGCGGTATGCCTCGCTTAGCTGCAATTTCGGCAACCCGGTCCACAATTAATCGATCCGTATCCGCGGTTGAACCATATTTGGATTTCTGGACTTGATCGGTTTCAGAACGCTTCGTTGTTTCCGACCAATCACGGGTCAATCTACCTGATGCGAGTGGACTATATGGTGTTACTGCAATTTTTTCCTCCCTGCAAAGAGGTAACATTTCACGTTCCTCTTCACGATACAAAAGGTTTAAATGGTTCTGCATCGACACAAACTTCGTCCAGCCATTTTTCTCCGCAACGTGGTTTGCCTTTAGAAACTGCCAGGCGTACATGGCAGAAGCACCAATATATCGTGCTTTCCCAGCTTTTACCACATCATGTAAGGCTTCCATTGTTTCTTCAATGGGGGTATGATAATCCCAGCGATGGATGATATACAGATCCACATAATCGGTTCCGAGACGCTCTAGACTTTTATCAATTTCGCTCATAATAGCTTTTCTGGAAAGGCCTGCACCATTTGGTCCTTCATGCATGCGTTGATGTACTTTTGTTGCAATAACAACTTCATCGCGATTGGCATAATCCTTTAAAGCTCGTCCAAGAAATTCTTCACTGGTTCCCATGGAATACACATTTGCCGTATCAAAAAAATTAATTCCTAGCTCAAGTGCTTTTTTGATAATCGATCGACTTTGTTCTTCATTCAGTACCCATGGATGAATCCACTTTTCTGCTTCACCAAAACTCATACTGCCAAGGCAAAGCCTGGAAACATCCAAGCCTGTATTTCCTAGTTTCACATAATCCATATTCCAATTCCTCACCTTTCTAATTTTTTATTTCAAATAACTTTCAAAATCATGTCGAATCACTTCGAGTAATGTAAACGTTCGATCCTCATATTCATATTTGAAAATACAGCAATTCGGAAATCCCTTTGCCAGTTCATTCTTCGAGTCCTGCCACACATCCAGGAAATTGAAACAAGCACCGGAATGTGATACAGCTAATACATTCACATGATTATCCTTTTCCATTATTTCGGTGCAAGTCTTCACCATTCTCTCTTTCACATCACTTCTCGATTCTCCACCATAAGGAACAAAAAATGTTTCAAAATCGTCCAGTGATTTAGGATTTAAATCTTGACTCTCTCCTTCAAATAATCCATAATTCATTTCTTTTAACCCTTTTAACCGCGTATATGGCAGTCGATCATTTAATATAATTTCTAATGTATCACAACTCCTTTCTGATGTTGAGCAATAAGCATGGTCTAATGGCATATTCTTAAGATATTCTCCTGCTATTTTAGCTTGCTTCGCTCCTAATTCTGTTAAAGGAGAGTCACAAGCCCCTTGAATTTTCCTTTTTTCATTAAATAACGTTTCACCATGACGCATTAAATAAAGTATTTTTTTCATAGTAACCCACCATTGGAATATTAATATTTTTCCTTTATCTGAATAATCTTAGTCTACAACCTAAAGTTGACTTTAGAGCAACAACTGTGCTTACTTCCTATTCATAGAGCCATATCCACGAGTGTCTATTTACATATCATATGGATCACTAAAGATTATGTATTATCATGCTATAAAAAAGCAAAGGCTTATCGCCTTTGTTTTTTTATAGCTCTTCCCCATTCGTTTTAATAACATTTTTATACCAATAAAAGGACTTTTTCCTTTTTCGTTCCAATGTTCCGTTCCCTTCATTGTCTAAATCTACATGAATAAACCCATATCGTTTTTCCATCTCTCCAGTTCCTGCACTAACTAAATCAATGCAACCCCAAGGCGTATAACCTATCATTTCAACACCGTCTTCGATGGCCTGCCCCATTGCGTCAATATGTTCTCTTAAATACTCTATACGATAATCATCATGAATGGTTCCGTCTCCTTCTACTTTATCATAAGCACCTAATCCATTTTCTACGACGAACAATGGTAGTTCATAACGGTCATAAAGTTCATTTAACGAAATGCGGAGACCTGTTGGGTCAATTTCCCAACCCCAATCACTTGCTTTAAGGTATGGGTTTTTCATTCCCCCCACCATATTTCCTTCTCCAGCACCTTCATTTTCTTTTCTGTCCGTACGAGACATGTAATAACTTAGTGAAATAAAGTCTACTTTGCCTTTTTCTAATAATTCCAAATCCCCGTCTTGTATATCTAATTCAATGTTATTTTCTTTAAAATATTTATTCATAAAGCTCGGATATTTACCACGTACTTGAACATCACCGCAAAAATAATTAAACATGCGTGCTTCTTCTAGTACATACATTACATTTTCTGGATGACAGTCATAAGCATAAACAGGTGTATATAGAAGCATGCAACCAATTTGAGAATCCGGAATAATTTCATGACCTAACTGAACAGCCAAGGCACTAGCAAGAAACTGATGATGAAAGGCTTGGAATGTTGGTTGATATTTATCTTCTTCTTTTCTACGTACAAATCCAAGTCCATATAATGGAATACGTAATCCGCTGTTAATTTCATTAAATGTTAACCAATATTTCACTTTATCTTTATAGCGGTTAAACACAACGCTTGCATATCTTTCAAAGAAAGTGACGACTTCACGGTTTCTCCAGCCACCGTATTCTTTTACTAAATGAAGCGGCATTTCATAGTGTGATAGCGTAACGACCGGTTCAATATCATATTTTAATAATTCATCAAACACATTATCATAAAAAGCTAAACCTTCTTCATTCGGTTCCAATTCATCACCATTTGGGAAAATCCTGCTCCAGGCAATCGACATGCGATAAGCTTTAAACCCCATCTCTGCGAAAAGCGCAATATCTTCTTTGTAACGATGGTAAAAATCAATCCCTTGATGTTTTGGATAATGGTATTTTTCTTGATCTATCGTAAAGTCTAAGCTAGGGTCTTGCCTAACCGTATGCCTTATTTTACCACCGGGCATGACATCGGGAATATTTAACCCTTTATTCCCTTCATTAAAACCGCCTTCTAATTGATTAGCAGCGGTAGCTCCGCCCCATAAAAATCCTTCCGGAAATCTTGTTGTTTGTGTCATGGTATACCTCCTAGTATTTATATATCAACAATCCTTTAATTTAATCTAAATCTTCGCCATTACTTTGAATAACTTTTTTATACCAATCAAATGATTTTTTCCTTTTGCGCTCCATTGTTCCATTGCCATCATTATCTCTGTCTACATGAATAAATCCGTAACGCTTTTTCATTTCACCTGTTCCAGCACTGACAATATCAATTGGTCCCCAATACGTATACCCCATCAAGTCTACACCGTCTTTAATAGCTTCTTTCATTTCCTCTATATGAGATCTTAAATATTCAATACGATAATCATCGTTGACTTCTCCATCTTCGACTTCATCTGTCATTCCAAGCCCATTTTCAACGATCAAAAGCGGTTTTTGATATCTGTCATATACTTCATTTAAAACCAAACGAAGACCTTTAGGGTCAATTTGCCAACCCCAAGGGGTAGTTTCCAAATAAGGATTTGGTGTTCCTATCACCCCACCCGTATTTTCCAAAATTGGATCTCCAGTTTTATGCGTAGTGGTCCGATAGTAACTAAATCCTAAATAGTCAGCAGTATAGTTTTCAATCAGCTCCAAGTCGTTTTCTTCCATCTCTACGTTTACATGATATTCTTTCCAAATTCTATAGATATAATTTGGATACTTCCCTCTTAATAATACGTCACTGTAAAATAGTGTCCTTCTTCGTAATTCATAGGTTTCAAAAACATCATCTGGATGGCAAGTATTTGGGTAAACACTGCTTAACGATAACATTGCTCCCATTTTTGCATCCGGAATAATCTCATGGCAGAGCTTTGTAGCAATAGCACTGGCTACAAATTCATGATGACTAGCTTGATAAATAACTTGTAACCTGTTTTCATTTTCTTCAACTTTTGTGGCAGCGGCTATATGTGGCATTGTATGAGCATGATTGATCTCATTAAATCCCATCCAATATTTCACTTTATCTTTATAACGATTAAAAATCACTTCACAATATCGAGTGAAGAATTCAATCATTTTTCTATTTTTCCACCCACCATATTCTTTTACTAAATGGAAAGGTGATTCAAAGTGAGAAATTGTAATTACGGGTTCAATTCCATATTTTAATAATTCATCAAACAAATCATCATAGAATTTTAGACCTTTTTCATTTGGTTCTGTTTCGTCACCTTTTGGAAAAATCCTAGACCACGCAATAGATGTTCGAAATGCTTTGAATCCCATTTCTGCAAACAAAGCGATATCTTCTTTATAACGGTGATAGAAATCAATTCCCTCATGATATAGGTTTACCTCATCACTGTCCGCTTTTATTCCATTCATAATACCTTCTGGTGAAACATCTACAACTGATAAACCTTTTCCATCTTCTGCATACGCCCCTTCAGCCTGATTAGCTGCGATGGCACCACCCCATAAAAAGTCTTCTGGAAATACTTGTTCACTATTTGTTTTCATTGCAAATTACCCCCATTTTCTTCATAAAATGTAGATTCTAACCAAATTCAAAGAAACGATTTTTTATTCTAGATCTTTCCCATTGGAAGAAATCACTTTTTTATACCAGTTAAAGCTTTTCTTTTTCTTCCTTTCAAGTGTACCATTACCATCATTATCCCGGTCTACATGGATAAAACCATATCGTTTTTTCATTTCACCTGTTCCTGCACTAACAATGTCAATTGGACCCCAATAGGTGTAGCCCATTAAGTCAACGCCATCAATAATAGCTTCTTTCATTTCTTTAATATGATCTCGGACATAATTAATCCGATAATCATCATTTATTTCTCCATTTTCCAACTTATCATTCGTACCAAGCCCATTTTCTACAATAAAGAGCGGTTTTTGATAACGATCGTATAGTTCATTTAATACATAACGCAAGCCCTTAGAGTCAATTTGCCACCCCCAAGGAGTAGTTTCTAAATAAGGATTATCCGTACCCACAAGTCCCCCGGTATTTCCGAAAGTGGTTGTACCAGCTTTATATGTGGTTGTTCGGTAATAACTAAATCCTAAGTAATCTGCCGTATATTTTTCTAAAAGAGCTAAATCGTTTTGTTCTATATCTAATTTTATATTGTTTTCTCTCCAAATCCTTTGTACATAATTTGGATAATAGCCTCGTAATAAAACATCACTAAAGAATAAAGAGCGACGTCTTAGTTCATATGCTTCAAATACATCATCTGGATGGCAGGTATTCGGGTATATGCCACTTAAAGAAAGCATCGCTCCCATTTTTGCATCCGGAATAATTTCATGACATCGTTTTGTTGCCACCGCACTAGCCACAAACAGATGATGACTTGCTTGAAAAATGGCTTGTAATCGATCTTCATTTTCTTTGATAGTAATCCCACCTGCGGCCGTTGGAATGTTGTGTATATTATTTATTTCGTTAAATCCCATCCAATATTTCACTTTATCTTTATATCGATGAAAGACAACCTCTACATAACGAGTAAAAAAGTCAATCAGTTTGCGGCTTTTCCACCCACCATAGGATTTAACTAAATGCAGCGGTGTTTCATAATGAGAAAGCGTGACAACAGGCTCGATTCCATGCTTGATTAACTCATCGAATAAATCATCATAAAATTGCAGCCCTTTTTCATTTGGTTCTAATTCATCACCATAGGGGAAAATTCTTGTCCATGCAATAGATGTTCGAAATGTTTTAAAACCCATTTCAGCAAATAAGGCGATATCTTCTTCATAATGATGATAAAAATCTATTGCTTTATGATAAAGATTCATTTCATTACTTTCCTCTTTTATTTCTCTCATAACACCATCTGGCATAACATCAGCTGTTGATAAACCTTTGCCATCTTCCAAATATGCACCCTCTGCTTGATTAGCAGCAATTGCTCCACCCCATAAAAATCCTTCAGGAAATCCTGGTTTATTATTTGTAGTCATGCTACACACCTCCATACTTTTTGCAAAAAAGGTTGAGTTCCCCCAGCTTTTCAAGTCGGGTATTTATTCTAAGTCCTCACCATTGGTAGAAATGACTTTTTGATACCAATAAAAGGATTTCTTTTTCATGCGTTTTTTCGTTCCTCTACCCATGTCATCTTGATCGACATAAATATACCCATATCGTTTAGACATTTGATTGCTTGAAGCACTAATCATATCAATACATCCCCAAGACGTATAACCAAATACATCTACACCATCCGCAATAGCTTCTTTTATTTGTTTGATATGTTCTCTTAAATAATCAATGCGATAATCATCATGAATTTTCCCATCCTGTCCAATTTCATCTACTGCTCCTAAACCATTTTCAGCAACAAATAGCGGTTTTTGGTATCGATCATATAATTGATTTAATACAGAGCGTAAACCTTTTGGATCAATTTGCCAGCCCCAGTCACTACTTGGCAAATATGGATTTTGAATTCCACCTGTAACTAAATTTCCAACAGCATCTTCTAATTTTTCAGGATGTGCACTTACAGCATTCGACATATAGTAACTAAATGAAACAAAGTCAACAGGATAGTCTTTCATAATTTGTTCATCCTCAGGCTCCATCTCCAGCGTAACGTTCTTTTCTGCTAACATCCTCGCAGTATAAGCAGGATAATACCCTCTTGCTTGTACATCACTAAAAAACAATGACACACGTTGCTTTTCAGTAGTCGCTTGAACATCATCCGGGTCACAACTATAAGGTACAAGAAATTGATAACTTATCATACAACCAACTTTTGCTTCTGGATTTGCTTCTTTAATCGCCTTTGTAGCAAGGGCGCTTGCGACAAATTGATGGTGTGCTCCTTGATACTTTGCTTGCTCAATATGCGGATGATTTTCTTCAATAACACCTAAACTTACGAAAGGATGATGCTTAACTGCATTAATTTCATTAAAGGTCATCCAATATTTAACCCTATCATGATAGCGATCAACTACTGTGGTGACAAAGCGAACATAAAAGTCAATAACTTTTCGATTGACCCACCCCCCATATTCTGTAGCGAGGTAAAGTGGCATCTCATAATGTGATAAAGAAACAACAGGTTCGATCCCATATTTCAATAATTCATCAAATACATTATCATAAAATTGTAATCCTTCTTCACTAGGGGCCAATTCGTCCCCATTTGGGAAAATCCGTGTCCAAGCGATTGACATTCGATAAGCTTTAAATCCCATTTCTGCAAATAATGCAATATCTTCTTTGTAATGGTGATAAAAATCATTTCCATGTCTTTTCGGATAATATTTTGTACTTGACGGGTTTTGGGCTTCCTCTACTTGCTTATGGGTCATTAAATGCCACTGATCCGTCCAGTTTTCTTTTGGTGTGTTTTCATCAAAAATATAAACATCTGAAACGGAAAGACCTTTTTCTGTTTCTTCAAACCCGCCTTCGATTTGATTAGCAGCGGTTGCTCCGCCCCATAAGAAATCTTTTGGGAATGAATGGTTTCGTTTTTTCATTATAAAATTCTCCTTTTTTCGTTATTGTATTGCCATCCAGTGAACAGTCGCCTGGATGACATACAATATTATTTTCATCAATGATTAGATAACCTTTATTTTTCATTCTCCAGCATAATCAATGGGTCATCAATCTGGACTTTCCCTTGTGCTTCAATCTCAATAACTTTATACTTATCATGATTTGTTATTACTACAGGGGTAATTACCTCATAACCAGCCTTTTCAATGGCTTCGATATCAAACTCAATGAGCAATTGACCTTTTTCTACTTTATCTCCTTGAGAAACATGGGCTTTGAAAAATTCGCCATCTAATTGAACCGTATCCATTCCAATATGAATCAATAGTTCTGCGCCACGTTCTGTTTCAATTCCAATCGCATGATGGGTTCCGAATAAAGCAGAAACCGTACCTGAAACAGGTGAAATCAATTTTCCTTCAGTTGGCTGTATAGCTACTCCTTTACCCAAAGCGCCTGATGAAAAAGCAGAATCGGAAATCTCAGCTAAGCTTTTAACCTCTCCATTTAAAGGACTTTCTATCACTTCATTTTTTACGTTTTGTTCAATCTTCTCTTCTGCTGGTTGGCTCGTTTCTTCTGACGTACTTTTTTCTTCTTTTTTATTAAAGCCGCCAAAGAAATAAGTTAATAGAAATGCTAAAATTGTTCCAATCACAGCTGCGATAACAGAACCCATGAAAGCTGTGTTTAAACCTTCTTCAGGATTGATAAAACTTGGGAATTTGAATACGCCAAGTCCTCCGTATATATATTGCCTTGTATCAAATAACCCTATTATTGCCCCACCAATCGCGGACGAGATAAGCGTGAAAATAAATGGTCGCTTAAGTGGCAATGCAATACCATACATAGCAGGTTCGGTTACACCAAATATAGCAGATATAGATGCTGGTGCACTAAGTGTTTTCGTTTTTTGATTGTTCGTTTTTATCCAAACAGCAAGAACAGCTCCTACCAATGCAAATGAATGCACAAATGTTAACGGTAAAATGATGTCGGCACCTGCAACTTGGATATTATTAATTGCGATCGGAACAAGTCCCCAATGCAGTCCAAACATGACAAGCACTAACCAAAGGCCACCAAGGAAAAGCCCGGCAATAACAGGACTTAAATCATATATCCAAAGCGTTCCTTCTCCCAGTATCTGGCTTGCCCACGTAGCGATAGGACCAATTACAATAAAGGTTAACGGAATAATAATAAGCAATGTGAACATCGGAACTAAAAACATTCTTACTACAGATGGAATTACTTTCGTTAGGAAACCTTCTAATTTTGCTGCAAAAAATGCTGCAATAATAATAGGTATAACAGACATAGAGTAGGTCATTAATATAACCGGTATACCAAAGAATTCAATATAGACAGGTGATTCAATCACAGTTCCTGCAAACAATGTATACAATGGTTCGGCCGTATCCGGTATTCCTTCAAGAGCAGGATACACAAGCGCCATTGCAATGACCATACCTACAAATGGTGTTCCACCGAACTTTTTCATGGCTGTATATCCTAAAAGAATCGGTAGGAAATAAAACAGCGCATCACCTGTCGCATTTAAAATTTGATAAGTTCCACTTGCCTCCTCAAGCCATCCAAGTGAAACAAACAAAACATTTAAACCTTTAATCATACCAGAGGCTGCTAATATTCCAAGTATTGGAGTAAAAATGCCGGAAATTAAATCAATAAAGCGATCAAATAAATTACCTTTATCTTCCTCATCTGCACCATCAGCATCCACTGGCTTCTTAGCATCAAAATTACCTTCAGCTACAACAGCTTTGTAAACATCAGCTACATGGTTTCCAATAACAACTTGATATTGGCCACCACTTTTCCTAACAGTTACAACACCGTCCATGTTCTCTAGTACTTCCGTATTTGCCTTGCTTTCATCCTTTAATTTAAAGCGAAGACGAGTAACACAATGAACAACACTATTCACATTATCTTTCCCGCCGACATTTTCAATAATGTCTTTGGCTAATTGTTCATATTTCATCTTGCACCCTCCCATTTTGTATATTTTCAAAATAAAAACCCGAACGACTTTGATAGAACACAAAAAGAACGTGTTTTTCAAAATCATTCGGGTTATGCCCAAAAGGTTACATTCCCGTTTATATATTTTATTTTTTAAACATTGCTTGCGCTTCTTTCTACAAATGACTTAATCTCGGCTTGTTAAACGATAAATATGCAATGTTAAATATAATAGCTCATCGTGTGAGATGGTCCAATCATAATCATTTTCGATATACGCGGCAATACGCTCGGCACAACGAAAGGCTTTGTTGTATTTACTTTTAATTTGATCATATAGAAATTCATCATAACTGTTTGCCGTTTTTTCTTTGCGAACAAAACGCATCGCGAAAAAGCGTAAGTGTGTCAAAAATCGCTCATAATTAATAGAATCTTCATCTAAGTCCATTTGGTAATAATATTTAACAATGTTTAATATATCATTCACCATTTCGGTCACTTGAATGGCCTCAGCCATATTTTCCCCGGATATCTGACTATTAACGAAATGCAATGCAATGGAAGCCGCTTCATCTTCTGGTAAATTTATATCCAGCTCTTTATTTATGATATCAAGCGCTTCTAATGAAATTTGAAATTCCTGTTTATAGTACTTTCGAACTTCCCATAACAAGGCATTTTTCAAATCCAACCCTCGTTCGTGTCGTTCAACAGCAAAATTCAGGTGATCAATCAGTGCAACATACAAGTAATCATCTAACTTATAGGAAAGTTTCTCCTTTGCTAATGCAATAATTTTATGTGCTAGTTCTAAATAGATTTCCGGAATATCTTGTAGCAGCTCTGCGATTTTATTGGATATCCCTTTACTTTCCAAAATAAATGTTTTCTCGATTTTGGATGGGTCAATGAAAGCCCCTTCCTTTTTTTGAAAAGCTAAGCCTCTCCCCATTACAATGATTTCCTGATTCAACTCATTATGGGATATAGCAACATTGTTATTTAAAATTTTTTTGATTTTCATTTCCATCCACACCTGATCCGCATTTTACTAAAACAATCAACCAATACACTTATCTTATCAAAGATTCCCTATTCTAGTAACTATTCGCTATGCGCTTAACGCCTGACTTATGAAGCCCTTTCATTCTTCCTTCTATTCGATACTCATGCATGAAATATCGGATGGGAATAAAAAAACCCGAATTGTTTAAAGACGCACCTCTAGCGTTTTAAATCAACTCAGGTTATGCCCAATTAAGGTTACATTCCTTAAGAAAAGTTAACTTTTATCTTATATTTATAATTTAGCACAACTTTTGAACTATGTCAACGAATACATTTATGAAGGGTTTTACTTGCCAACGCAAGTTACACACACCTGGGTTATTTTTCCTTAAGTTGCTTCTTGTTTCGCACGTTTCCTTTCCGTGTTAACCCAAAGAAAAGTGATACCTATACCAAATGCCATTAAAATAGTTGCAAAATAAAATGGGTAATCTAGGTTGATATCAAACAAAAATCCGCCTACTACGGGACCAATCACATTACCAAGACTGGTAAACATCGAGTTCATCCCGGCAACAAAACCCTGCTCATTCCCCGCAATCGTTGACAAATAGTTTGTGACCGTCGGGCGTATTAAGTCAAATCCAATGAAAATGGTGATCGTAACAAGCAGGATGGTGTAATATTCATGTACCATCGTCATTAAAAACACCATAATAGTAGAGAAAGTTAAACTATAGCGAACCAACCGAATTTCACCAAACCGTTTAACCAAATAACCAAATAAGAAGACCTGAACAATCGCGCCCAGGATGGCCCCACCACTAATCATGATCGCAATATCTGTCGGTGTAAAACCAAATTTTCGATCCGCAAATAAGGAAAACAATGATTCGAATGACGAGAGACCAAACGAAAAAATAATGATAATTAAGAAGGAAAAGAGATAGACAGGTACAAACACCCGGCCCCAGCCAGTTTTTGCACCTGTCATTTGCACCTCATCACTTCCATGATGTCGCTCAGGCTCACGCAGCAAAATGAGGGATAATATAATCGCTACCACTCCAGAACCAGCAGCGAAGAAAAATGGCACCCTCGTTCCAGCGCCTGCTAAAAAACCGCCTACTCCTGGTCCGATAATAAACCCAGTGTTAATGGCTGCCGACATGTATCCAAGTGCTTTCGGGCGGTAATCAAGTGTCGTAATATCTGCAATATATGCCGTCACCGCAGCCATAATAAAAGCGGCACCGATGCCACCAAGCATACGGGAAATGAACAATACACTAACGACCTTGCCGATCCCGAACAGAAATTGGGAAATAGCAAAAATGAACAATCCAATCACGATCATTCTTTTTCGTCCGAATCGATCTACCCAACTTCCAGCAACCGGTGAAGCAAGCAGCTGCATAAAGGCAAATGCTGCAACAAGATATCCCACAACCGATCCGGATAAATGTAAGTCATTCATAATGGTCGGTACAACGGGAATAACAAGACTAACCCCTAAAAATGCCAAAAATAAATTTATTAATACAATGATAAGTGCTAATGGTTGGTTCTTTTTCATTTCCTGTTATCCCCTTTCGCAATCCTGCAAAAAGAAATATAAACGCTGCATTAGGGAAAAGTCAAGTTTTTGTTTCTAACCCCTCTCCTTTCCTACTTCATCACTTTTTCGTACCACCTAAAAATTAGGCTGGAAACCCAATGTTAGACAACCTACATCTTCAAAACAAATTTACTGTTCGTCCCGCTCATGAATGATATCCCGCCATTTTAAATCTCCACGCTCTAACGCATGGATAAATACCTCCGCAGAACCCATATTCGTTGCCAACGGTATATTGTACACATCACAAAGGCGCATTAACGCTGATATATCCGGTTCATGCGGTTGAGCGGTCAACGGATCACGAAAGAATATAATTATATCCATGTTATTATCTGCTACCATGGAACCAATTTGCTGATCCCCACCAAGTGGGCCTGATTGAAAACGGTGAAGAGATAATCCAGCGTTTTCCGCTATCTTCAGACCTGTTGTACCGGTAGCATAAAGTTCATGTTTTTCTAGGCTGTATTTATAGCTTTGAGCAAACTTAACGATATCGTCTTTCTTTTTATCATGTGCGATCAATGCAATTTTCACTATTTCTCTCCCCTTGTAAAATCATTCACCTATCATGACGCGAAGTACATTTGGATGATCTTTAAATGTTTTTGTTCCAGCTCCATAGCCTATATTATTCACTTTCATGGTTGGTGTATTGGAAAATTCCTCGGCAAGCGCTGCTATAATAGCAGCTCCTGTCGGTGTCGTCAACTCGGCTGTTACATCACTGTGCATTAAAGGTACGCCTTGCAATATTTCAAGCGTTGCAGGTGCTGGAACTGGGTATACACCATGATCAATATGAATTTTTCCGGACCCTACTGGAATCGGCGATGATTTGAACACACCTATCTTAAGATCATGAATCAAAATGGCTGCTCCAACAATATCAATAATCGAGTCGACTGCTCCAACCTCATGAAAATGAACATTCTCAAGAGGCATTCCGTGAATCTTTCCTTCTGCTTCCCCGATCTTTTTGAAAATGTTCAACGCCATATCCTGTACCTGTTCCGGAAAATCCGCTGCTTCAATAAGCTGCACAATATCGCGATAGGAACGATGCTGATGGTCATGATGGTGCCCGTGTTCATGCTCGTGACTGTGATTATGGTGATGGTGCTCATGCTCATGTTCGTGACTGTGATTATGATGATGGTGCTCATGCTCATGTTCGTGACTGTGATTATGATGATGAGGCTTCTCATTCAACAATACAACATCAAATTTCGTGCTAGTGATCCCATTTTTTACAATTTTTTTCTGTTTTAGTTCATACTCGTCTTCTATGTGAAGCTTCTTCAATTCGCTCTCCAGAACAGTTATATCGGCTCCGGCATCAATCAGAGCTCCAATAACCATATCGCCGCTTATTCCTGAAAAGCAATCAAAATAAAGAACGCTCATTTCAAAATCTCCTTTTTCTGTTATAATGTCCATGGACAATGAATAATGCAATTATTTTGAACCTATGTTTTGCAACCCTTTTCAACACGTTTTAAAAACAACCAACTCGTAGGTAGTTTCTAATTTCTATTATTAATTTGTGCGTCAAACAAATCAAGGTTATAATTAATGAAAGAATATCACTGTTGTGCGTTTCCGTCAATGAATGTTACGGCGGCATATACATAAATAAACGGACATTATTTATAAATTCAAAAAGTCACAAATGGATCAGGAAATGAAGGGAGATATATATGGTTACAGGCGATGGGGCTTATATTAAAAAAATCAATAGAAGTGTTATTTTACAACGAATCATTGAACAAGGGATGATTTCGCGGGCTGATTTATCGAAACAAACCGGCCTAAATAAAGCAACAATTTCGGTTCAAGTTGCTAACTTATTAGAGGAAGATTTAATTTATGAAACACAGCAGGAACATAATGCGATCGGCAGAAGACCAATTATGTTGTCCATTAATCGGAAAGCGGGATATGTGCTTGGAATCGATCTTGATTATACCAAAATACAGTATACATTATCCGATTTATTAGGCTATCCAGTCCACAGTGAAATCTTTACGCCAAAGAAAGATAATTACCAGGAAATCGTTCACATCTTGGCAAGACAAATCAACAAATATGATAAGGAAAGTACAGACAGCCGCTATGGCTTAGTAGGTGTTATGATTGGAATCCATGGAACAGTGAACATTGATGAACATATTAATTTTGTCCCTAAGTTTCAGTGGCATCACAAAAACCTAAAAGCCGATCTTCAAAAAGAAGTAAATGTAAACATTTCAATTGAAAACAGCGCTAATCTTTCGGCATATGCAGAAAGCGTATATAAACATCATCAAAGCGATAACTTGCTTGCAATCAATCTATCATCAGGTATTGGTGCCGGAATAATAATAGATGGCGAACTTCACAAGGGGTACCATGGATATGCGGGAGAAATGGGACATATGATTATTTCACCTGGTGGTAAGGCTTGTAGATGTGGCAATCATGGTTGCTGGGAGATGTATAATTCTGAACCCAGTCTATTTGCACAACTAGCTGAAAAACTTAATCGATCAACAATCACACATCAAGATATGAGAAAATTAATCGCCAATCAAGATCCAACCACCTTGGAACAAATGGATACGTATATTGATTACCTGTCCATTGGCCTGAACAATACGATCAATTTGTACAATCCGGAAACCATTGTCCTGAATTGTGAAGTCCTGCAAATGTATCCAAATATTATAGATAAAATTGAAGCGAAGCTAACTTCAAACATGAGTCAGTACCGTGAAATTACATTATCCGAACTTGGTAGTAAAGCATGTGGAATGGGGGCAAATGCGTTAGCGATTCAGCGATTCTTGGAAGTTCCCGAACTCTTTTTAACCATAACAGAGGATCATATTCCATCAGGTAGTACAAGTGAAATGAATGTGGGATCAGGGCAATAGTTTCTGAAATGGTTGGATGCTTGCCTTCTTCTACCCCCAATCATATCAAAAGCACCTCAATCTCATATGAGATTGAGGTGCTTTTCACCTTAGAGCCAGTTTGTATGAAACACGCCTTCTTTATCCTTACGCTGATACGTATGTGCACCAAAATAATCGCGCTGTGCTTGCAATAGATTAGCTGGCAAATCGTGTGAGCGATAGCTGTCATAATATGCAATTGCACTGGAGAATGATGGTACAGCAATACCATGTTTGACCGCTACGGAAACAACCTCACGCAATGCAGACTGATACTCTTCCACAATTTCCTTGAAATAAGGATCCAGCAATAGGTTTGTTAAACCTGGCTCACGATCATATGCATCTTTGATTTTTTGCAGGAAATTGGCACGAATAATGCAGCCGCCACGCCAAATCATGGCAATATCACCATAGCGTAAGTTCCAGTCGTTCTCTTCGGATTGTGCACGCATTTGCGCAAAACCTTGGGCATAGGAAACAATTTTACTCATGTACAGGGCTTTACGTACAGCTTCTATTAATTCATCTTTATTCCCATCAAATTTGGAAACTTCCGGGCCACTTAATACTTTACTTGCCTTTACACGCTCTTCCTTCATGGCAGAAATAAAACGAGCAAATACAGATTCTGTAATCAATGGAAGTGGGACACCTAAATCCAAGGCGTTCTTGCTCGTCCATTTCCCGGTACCCTTCTGACCTGCTGTATCTAGAATCACATCAACAAGCGGCTTACCTGTTTCCTCATCTTTTTTAGTGAAAATATCCGCCGTGATTTCAATCAGGTAACTATCCAGTTCACCTTTATTCCACTCCGAAAACACCTCATGAAGTTCCTGTGTATCAAGACCAAGTACATGTTTTAAAATGTAATACGCTTCCGAGATTAATTGCATATCGCCATATTCAATCCCATTATGCACCATTTTTACGAAATGACCGGCGCCATTAGGACCTATATATGTTGTACAAGGATCACCATCTACTTTTGCAGAAATAGCTTCGAAAATAGGTGCAACAAGGTCATAAGCTTCCTTTTGCCCACCAGGCATAATCGAAGGGCCATTTAGTGCACCTTCTTCCCCACCGGAAACTCCGGTTCCAATGAAATGAATGCCTGTTTTTTCAAGTTCTTTATTACGGCGAATGGTATCTTCAAATAATGTATTTCCACCATCAATCAAAATATCGCCTTTTTCCAAATAGGGTTGCAGTGATTCAATAGTTGCATCTGTGGCAGGACCTGCTTTAACCATTAATAAAATTTTGCGTGGCTTTTCCAATGAATGAACAAATTCTTCAACACTGGTAGCTCCTACAAAATTCTTACCTTTTGCTTCGTCTTCCAAGAAAGCTTCTGTTTTCTCTGAAGAACGATTAAATACAGAAACGGAGTATCCTCTGCTTTCAATATTGAGGGCCAGGTTTTTCCCCATAACCGCTAAACCAATAACGCCAATTTGTTGTGCCATATTCTTTACCTTCCTTACCTATAGTTTAATGCTTAGAGAGAAAAATACCGCTTTGCATTTTCGTAACAAATTCCGCGAACGTACTTCTCAAGTAGTCCCATATCTTTTGGTACTTTTCCTTCTTCCACCCAGGATCCCAGCAAATTACATAAGATTCTTCTGAAATATTCATGACGTGAGAATGACAGGAAACTTCTCGAATCCGTCAGCATTCCAATAAAATGACGGATTAGCCCGATATTTGCTAATGTCTTCATTTGGTTCTCCATGCCATCTATTGTATCATTAAACCACCATGCAGTTCCAAACTGAACCTTTCCGGGGATTTCAGCGTTTTGATAATTTCCTGCCATCGCAGCGAGCACATCATAATCATTCGCGTTTAGACTATACAAAATGGTTTTTGGAAGTTTATCTCTTTCTTCCAATGCATCCAGTAATGCTGCTAATTTTTCAGCAATCTGTGGGTCATTAATGGAATCGAAACCACTGTCAGCTCCAAGTTTTTTAAACATCTTCGTATTATTATTTCGAAGCGGGCTAATATGAAGTTGCATGGCCCACCCTTTATCCGCGTATAATTCCCCGAGTGTAAGCAATGTATATGTTTTAAATTGATCCACTTCTTTAGTAGGAAGCTCTTCTCCTTTTAAGCGTTTCGCAAAAATGGAAGCTACTTCAGCTTTTGATGCTTTTTCATAATATAAAACATTAATGCCATGGTCGGAACTTCTGCAGCCATGTTTATCAAAATAGTCGACTCGTTTTGCTAATGCACCAAGAAAAGCATCATAGGTTTCAATCTCCGCATTGGTAACCTTTCCTAGTTTTTCTACCCATGGAAGGAAGTCGTCTTTTTCAATGCCCAACCCTTTATCCGGACGGAAAGATGGTGATACTTTAGGCGAAAACCCTTCCGCTGCTAATTGGATGTGGTTTGCGAGGTCATCTGTTGGATCGTCTGTTGTTCCGACAAACTCCACATTATCTTTTTTAAGCATAGATCTTACGGAACGTTCTGGTGCACGAAGCTTTCGGTTTGCTTCCTCCCAAATGGCTGGTGCAGTATCTTCATTAAATACAACATCTATATCAAAATAACGCAATAGTTCCAGGTGCGTCCAGTGATACAGTGGGTTACCAAATGTATTTGGCACTGTTTTAGCCCATGCCAGAAATTTCTCATAATCACTTTTATCCCCGGTTATATAAGCTTCATCCGTACCGTTTGCACGCATCGCTCTCCATTTATAATGATCTCCAGCCAGCCAGATTTCGGACAAATTATGGTAATGTTTATCTTGCAGAATTTCTTCATGGTTTAAGTGATTATGATAATCGATGATTGGTAAATGCTTTGCTGTATTATGATAGAGTTCTTTTGCTGTTTCATTATACAATAAAAAATCGTCGGTAATAAATGTTTTCATTCTTCATCAGCCTTTCTTCATTTGTTGAAAATAGTGTGTCGTTCCTCGCTTCATTCTCCAAATAACGTGCTTTTATTATTCCATTACAACATTATTTTGTTTACCAAACAAACTATATATTATCATCATATATGTAAACGGTTTATTTTTCAAGGGAAAACGTGCATGTTTCATACTAGTATTTGGGAAATCAACATGGTTACAACGTCAAAAATGTCCAAAGGCCAGGCTCTCTTTTATCATTTCGATTGTACTCAGAGATTTCCTCAGGGGAAAAAAGTCGAAGCCACCTGCAAAGAAATGATAAAATAAAGCGTAGTAAACTTCTAGAAAGTAGGATCGAACCCATATGAAAGGCATTCGAAAAATACTCCTCCCTTGGATGATTATAATTCTATTTGTAACTACTCTATTCCTATTATATAACCGAATAGAAGATAACGATATAGACATGGATGAGGATGCATCCCTCCCAACTGAACTGCATCCAATTGTAGAAGAAAAGAAAAACGAATTGCTAGAGCAAGCAGCTGAAATAGATATTGATGTTGTTATTACAGAGGAAATACGCTCGATCGATAGACAAAATGAGCTTTATGAGCAAGGAAGATCAACAAGCGGTAATATTGTTACAAATGCAAGGGGCGGCCAGTCATATCATAATTATGGACTAGCTATCGATTATGCACTCCGTGATGATAATGGGGAGCTGATCTGGGATATTCACTATGATGGAAATGATAATGGAAAATCTGACTGGTTTGAAGTCGCTGACCTTGCAAAAGAATTAGGATTTGACTGGGGTGGAGACTGGGAGAGCTTTAAAGATTACCCCCACCTGCAAATGGATTTCGGATTACGTATTGACCAACTGCAAAGAGGAATGCGACCAGATCCTGACGGTAGCCAAAATGAGGCAGGCCAGTAGTTGGCCATGGTGGAATACACCTCCCCTTAGGAAAATAACCATTCGTAATTCAAACAGGAATTCCTTCTGAAACTGCGTATATCTGTCAATAAAATATAGAGAACTCAAAAATAAGCCATTCCGCAACCCATTTATAACACGTAAACACTGCCATTTATCCAAATAGAAAATCCTACTGTATTTGTTCTCCTATATTTCCGTCAGGATAATTTTCTATAAGAGATAAAAGGGGTGATTAAAGCGGTTTTAATGCATAGATGAACATAAAAGCCAATCTTTAGATATAAGTTCAGAAGATTGGCTTTTACTGTTTCTATACGGAATCGATGTCAAGACTTAACATCTTAAATATCCCAACATCTTTTTATTTAAGTTGAAAAATTCATCTATAAAACGAAAACAGTAGTCGAGCGACTAAGCTAAGTTCGAATCTCCTGGAAATAAAATCCCTTGGCTCTTTCTAGCCTTCTCCAGTTCATCTGCGACATGGCCGCTTCTTTCCAATAACCAATCATGATACACACTATCATTCGTTTCCACCATTTTCACAAACGCTTCAATCTCATACACCATGTCCAAATCATATTGGGACTGTGCAAGCTCACGGGTTTCCTTCGATGTTAGATCATACAACTTCAACGATTGAATTGGAGCAAGATGATCCATGGTCAGTGTCCCATTCTCTCCATGAATTTCGGAAGGGATCATACCTTGAGCGATTTTCGAACACATAATGGTTACATTGAAATCCTCATACGTGACCATTAATGTCCCACTTCCATCAATCCCATTTGATAGAAACACAGGGAAATAATCAACGTTCGTTGGTTTCCCGAACAAATCGATTGCCATACTTAACGGATAGACTCCCAGATCCATTAATGCCCCACCCGCAAACTCCTTAGAAAATACATTTGGAACGCTCCCCTCCTTGTAAGCATCATAGCGCGAGGAATACTGTATGTACTGCAACAATACACTACGAACCTGTCCTAATTTTGGTAATGTATTTTTTAGCGTTTTATAATTAGGAGAAAATAAGTGTCTATATCCTTCAAAAATAAATACCCCTTGCTTTTTTGCTTGCGTCTTTATTTCATCTAATTGTTGCTTTGTATATACCATCGGCTTCTCACAGAAAATATGCTTTTTATATGCCAGACAATTTAATACATGCGCCACATGTATGCTATTTGGTGAAGCAATATAAATATAATCCGTTTCTTCTTCTAGCATTGCATTCATGTCCGTATACCAGCTTTTCGCCCCATTTTTCTCAGCAAATGCTCTAGCTTTTTCAGCTGAACGTGAATATACAGATGTAAGCGTTGCTTTCCCTGTTCGATGAGCAGCTGCAATGAACGTTTCTGTTATCCAGCTTGTTCCAATTGTAGAAAATTTCAACCTGAATTGCCCCTTTCCTCTTGTGATTCTTCTGATTGCTCTTCATCCGGATGAGGATCAATCGAATGCTTATACGCATATCCCTTGGACAGCGTCAATAGTGACAACAACAGGACTCCTACTACAGCAATAATGGAAATAATCCCAACAAGTAAATAATCTCCCATTTTAAACCCTCACTTTACCTAATACGTAGACGTTGCTTATTGTTATCATATCTTGCTTTCTATCATTCTGTCTATTCATATAAACTTATTCGTAAATGGAAAAATGACATGCATATTTGTGCAAATTTTATCTATTTACAAGCAAATCAAAATTAAACGGAGGATTTTTCGGTATATGCTTCACTCATTCTTTTAACCAAAGAATTTGCGGCCATTTTACAAATAATTTATAAATATTGGATTTGTACGAATGAAAATTTACCTATAACATAAGATTATATTGCTCGTTAGAAAATTTGGCATTCTGAAGCCACTCCAATAATGCTTGGATTGTCAAGAATCCCCCCTTCTATCCTGCAGTTTTTTTTTCGAAATTGATAGGTGATTTATACCTAGGAACAAAAGCGCAGACATTTATACTTTCTTAGCTTTTTAAACAGTCTTTTCACTACTAGCGAAATTATTTTTTCAAATTTAAAGGGAGGTCATTTAGAAATGAAAAAATCATTACTTATTTTCTTATTTTTGCTAACGATTGTTGTACTAGCAGCTTGCGGGGGATCAGATGAAGAAGCAGGCGGAGATAATGGAGGCGGGGAAGGCAGTTCCCAACCAGATGATAAACTAGCAGAATTACAGGAGTCTGGTACAGTTACAGTTGGTTTTGCCAATGAAGAGCCATATGGTTACCAAGGAGATGACGGGGAGCTAAAAGGAGCAGCCGTAGATATAGCGAAAGCCGTATTTGCAGAGCTTGGGGTAGATGATATGGATTCACAACTACAGGATTACAGCCAATTAATTCCTGGATTAAACGCAGGACAATATGATGTTGTTACTTCGGGAATGGCAATCACACCAGAGCGTTGTGAGAATGCGATATTTGCTGAACCGGAAATGGTGTATGGTGAAGGGCTTGTTGTTCAAGCAGGAAACCCATTAGGTATAGAAAGCTATGAGGATATTGCTGAAAATCCTGATGTTAGGGTTTCAGTCATGTCTGGTACAACAGAAATTGGCTATTTGGAAACAATGGGGGTAAGTGAAGATCAAATAACAAATGCTCCGGATATTCCAGCAACCTTTTCTGCTATTCAAGCAGATAGAGCTGACGTTACAACGGCAACAGAAATGACGCTTAGACTGGCCATGGAAACGTCTGATGAATCACAGCTTGAATTCGTAGAGAACTTTGAGCAACCGGATATTGAGGGTGTGCCAAGCTGGGGAGCACCGGCATTCCATCCGGATAATACCGATCTTCGTGACGCCTACAATGAAGCACTTCAAGATTTAAAAGAAGATGGGACGGTAGAGGAACTCCTGGAAGCAAATGGATTTGATCCAGACAGTAACTCCGTGGCTGCTGGAGAAATTACAGCAGAGTCCGTATGCAACGGAGAAAATTATTAATTTACATTAAAAACGTATGAAAATAGTTGCTCCATAGGGTCTGGCTCCTCGCCCGAGGAGAACTGGACCTATATTTTTTCACATCCAATACGACAAAGGAGTGATTACCATTAATGCAATCATTGATATATTCCCGGTGTTAATGCAAGGAATTACCATCACAATTACTGTTCTTCTTGCTTCTGCCTTTTTTGGATATCTGATGGCATTTATTGCCGGATTATGCCGCCTTTCAAATAATATTGTACTTCGTAAATTCACCGGTTTTTATGTAGAAATATTTCGTGGTACTTCTTTAATCGTCCAATTATTCTGGTTATTTTATGCCATCCCTATTCTTTTTGGAATTGAACTTGGCAGTAATTGGTGGGCAGGTGTTATTGCTATTGCCTTAAACTACGGCGCATACATGTCTGAAGTCGTACGCGGGTCGATTCTTTCTATAGCGAAGGGGCAAACGGAAGCTGCCACAGCACTTAATATGTCTCGCTTGCAACGAATGCGGCTTGTTATTTTCCCGCAAGCTGTACGTATGATGTTACCGGAGTTCGGGAATTACCTTATCCAGATGTTAAAAGCTACATCCCTCGTATCGTTAATTGGTATGACAGACATATTATATTACGGTGATATTTTAAGAAGCAACGATTTGTCACAAGCACCAATGGTGTACCTGTTAGTGCTCGTATTCTACTTTATTATGGCACTCCCACTAATATGGCTAACCCGGAAAATGGAGCAAGTTTCCAAGAAGGGAGTGGCTAACTAATGAATAACAATAGCTGGAGCTGGGAGACATTTGCTGATGCCTTCCCTATCGTTATCCAGGGGATTGGCATAACGTTGGGGCTAACCATTGCGTGCTACTTATTTGCATTAGTATTTGGCCTTGTTTGGACACTTTTAAGAAGAGTACCCAATAAACCCTTCAACTGGGTGATTACATGGATAATGGAATTCATTCGTTCCACTCCGCCACTTGTTCAATTATTCTTTCTTTATTATGCATGGCCGATGATCCCTGTTGTCGGGGTAGCCTTAAGTCCATTTACAAGTGCTGTATTAGGTCTTGGAATACATTTTAGTACATATATTGGAGAGGTCTACCGTTCAGGAATCGATGGTGTTGATAAGGGGCAATGGGAAGCTTCTCGTGCATTAAATTTTTCAACGAGGCAGAAATGGACTAAGATTGTATTACCACAAGCGATACCACCCACCATTCCGATGCTTGGAAATTACTTGATTATCATGTTTAAGGAAGTTCCACTAGCATCAACCATCGGTGTTGTAGGTATTTTGCAAATGGCGAACGATTACGGAGCGCAACATTGGACATATATAGAGCCATTAACCATTGTGGCAATTCTATTCCTGATATTGAGTTATCCATCTGCCATTCTAATTAAAAAATTAGAGAATAGAGTAAATGGAAACTTCAATAAAAAGTCAGCACTAAGTACCATTGAAAAAAGGGGAGCAGCCTAATGTTAGAACCTATTGTACAATTTAAAGATGTTCACAAATCATTTGGTGATGTGAAAGTATTAACTGGAATTGACCTGGACATTAAACCGGCTGAAAAAGTGGCTGTTATTGGACCAAGTGGTTCTGGTAAAACGACAATTATTCGTATGTTAATGACATTGGAGACACCAACATCAGGTGACATCATCGTCGATGGCGTCAATCTTTGGAAGATGGAAAAGAACGGTAAAATGGTCCAAGCAAATGAAAAACATCTACGAGAAGTACGTGACAATATTGGGATGGTGTTCCAGCATTTTAATCTATTTCCGCATATGACTATTTTAAAAAACTGCATGTCGGCACTCATCCATGTTCGTAAATCCGATAAAGAAGAAGCACGGAAGCAATCTGCTGAAATGCTGGAAAAGGTTGGGCTTGGTGATAAGCTGGATATGTACCCAAGTCAACTCTCCGGTGGACAGAAGCAGCGGGTAGCAATGGCACGGGCATTGGTGATGCGTCCAAAAGTGATGTTATTTGATGAAGTAACTTCAGCACTTGATCCTGAACTTGTTGGGGAAGTGCTTGAAGTCATTCGAGATCTGGCAAAAGAAGGTGAAATGGCAATGATACTCGTCACCCATGAAATGGAATTTGCACTTGATATTGCCGATAAAGTCTTATTCCTGGATGATGGGGTCATTGCTGAGCAAGGATCTCCAAGCCAGGTGCTGGAGCATTCAACAAATGAACGCCTGCAAAGCTTTTTGCATCGTTTTAGAAGATAGAATAGTGTCTCTGTCATATGTGGCAGGGACGCTTTTCATTTATGTGGTGTTGAAAAGGAAGCGAATGGACCGAAGCACGTGCCAGAAAACAGCTATCAGGTACATGCTTGCACTCGATTGGCTCGAATCATATACTTGAGATAGACTATCAGGTACATGCTTGCACTCGATTGGCTCGAATCATGTACTTGAGATGAGCTATCAGGTACATGCTTGCACTCGATTGGCTCGAATCATGTACTTGAGATAGACTATCAGGTACATGCTAGGACTTAATTTACCCGAATCATGTACCTGAGAATGGACTCTAAGTTTATCCCTCTCCGTTCAGTCGCATAGACTGATTTGTCTACCTGTTCAACCTCACAAAAAAGCTACAGGCTCCTCACTGAGCATACCTGCAGCTTTTCCTATTATGTTCATCAGTCTTCCCCAATAATCTTCACTTCGCGTTCAAGGTTAACGCCGAATTTTCCTTTTACCGTATCCTGCACATGGTGAATTAAAGCAATGTATTCTTTTGCTGTTGCATCATTTTTATTTACAATGAAACCAGCATGTTTCAATGACACTTGGGCTCCTCCGATTTCTTGTCCCTGAAGTGCGCTGTCCTGAATTAATTTCCCAGCAAAATAGCCTGGTGGACGTTTAAATACGCTTCCACACGACGGATATTCCAATGGTTGCTTCGATTCACGCTTATAGGTTAGATCATCCATCATTGCTTTTATTTCCTCGTATTCACCTACTTTTAATGAAAATGTAGCTTCTAATACGATATATCCCTTTTCCGGTATGTTACTGGCGCGGTATGTGAGGTCCAGTTGCTCAGCAGATAGATCCAGGAGGGTTCCTTCTCGATCAACAACCTTTGTACGTATGAGAACATCCTTAATTTCTCCACCATACGCACCTGCATTCATAAACAATGCGCCACCTACAGAACCTGGAATGCCACAAGCGAATTCCAAACCAGAAAGTTTCACGCGTAATGCTTCCCTGGAAACATCGATAATTCTAGCGCCACTTTGTGCAACAATGATCGCCCCATCTGTTTGAACGGAGGTCAGCTTTTTCAGATTCATGACAATTCCGCGAATCCCTCCATCTTTAACAATCAAATTAGATCCGTTTCCAAGTAAAGTAAATGGAATTGTTTCTGTATTTGCAAGCTTTACAATTTCTTGCACTTGTTCATATGTTTCTGGTGTTACTAAAAAATCAGCCTCTCCGCCAAGATGAGTGTACGTATGATTTTTTAAAGGTTCATTCACCATCACATTTGTCTCTGGTGTTAGCTTTATTAATTTGTCGTACATATGATGATAATTTACCACCTATATCATTCCTTTAGAAATTTTTCCGTTTGTATTTGATTATATTCATCTGTACTATTGTAAGTTATCTGCGATCATCTTGCCACAGAAAAGAATGAATTATTTTATCAACCTGCTTACTTTCATGCAGAGCACTATGTCCAAGACGCTTGTTTTCAATCATAATCTCTTCCAATTGATGACTCGGTACAATGGATTGTATGGCTTGTACACTCTCCGGCATGGCCACTGTATCTCCTGTACTGCCAACACTAAGCACATTCGTATTTTCCGGAATCGTCTTATCATGCAGCAGCTGGAGCGCAAGGGAATCCGGTTTTAAATCGATGGCTCCTGCATCCTGATGAATTTGAAAATATTCATGGCTGTAAATCCCATTAAAAGGGCTGCCGATCGTAACCAGTTTAGTTACATTCGGATATTCTCCTCCCGCATAATCCTGCAAATACTGCAAACCAGTAATTCCGCCCATCGAGTGGCCTACAAGGTTAATAGAATCAATAGAATAAGACTCCTTCATATGATGTAAAGCGGAAGATAACCAATATGTTGTATCATCAATACTAGCTCGGTTATTTTCAAAAACCACTTGTACAAATGCTGGCTCCTGTTTCCCTTTATTCAAATTGTATTCCTCTACCCTGCCTTGGGAGGAAACATAATATACCAACGCTTTATTTCCCCATTGGTAGGAGTTTTCAAACCGATCCAACATAAAGCCAAATGAGTTGGATGTTCCTTTATAACCATGAACAAACACCGTTGGATCCCCGCTGTAATGTTCCGATTTGGCTTTACTTGGTGTATATAAAATAGTAATAACACCTACAATCATAATTAAAGATGATGTTAAACTTATAATGATTTTCTTATTCAAACATTTTCCCCTCACTTACTGAACCCATGTTTATAGTGGATGTCAAAAAAGCCCGTAAAAATAACACCTCGATGAGACAAGCATTTACACGCAGTCCCAAATGTTTCCGGTGGGACGAGCTTTTAGCGCAGTCCCAAATGTTTTCGGTGGGACGAGCATTTACGCGCAGTCCCAGAACGTGGCGCACTTAACCTCGGTCCTTTTATCCCCTTTTTTGAGCACACACTTATACAATAATTTTCCTCTCTTTATTATACCATGTATTAGCAGTTATGAGGAAGGCGATTATGTGAATGATGATATTAGATTTGCAATCGAATGAAACGTCGGCTTACGGTTCGCAAAAGTAGCCACATATTTAAATCCAATGGCTTCAAGCATTTCCAGCGATTCTTTAAACTGATAGGCCACTGTTGTTTCTATATGAGAGTCGGAGCCTAATGTTACTATTTCGCCACCGCATTCTTTATATAAATGTAAAATATCCACACTCGGCATGCCACCTTCCAGACCATATCGAATTCCGGATGTATTTAATTCAATCCCCTTGCCCTCTGGAATAATTTCTTTGAAAATAGCTGCGAGGATATCATGAAAATTATTACTGCTTTTTTCTTTCGTATATCGTTTAATCAAATCAACATGTCCTAATACATCAAAGTTTTTATAGTTTTTCACACAATCCAGAAGCTCCTCATAATACGCTTGATGTGCCTCATTTACGGTATAATTTTTTAAAAAAGATCCGGAATGTAAGTCCTTTCCTTCAGCTGTATGCATGGAACAAATGACAAAATCAAACGCCCTCTCTCGCATTAGTGTTTCATATCGATGTAATAAATGAGGCTGCACGCCAATTTCGATTCCCTTTTTTATTCGAAGTCTTCCAGCATAAGCAGCTTGCATTTCTTTTAATTTTCGATCATATTGATCCAAATCAAATTCGAAATGAATGGTGGTATCCGGGTAATCGTAATCGATATGCTCGGTAAAACAGACTTCCTTCAGACCCAATTTTATCGCTTGTTCTATTGTATTTTCCATTGATGTCTCACAATCAGCGGAAAAATTACTATGAATATGATAATCAAACATGAAAATTCTCCTTATTTTTTATTGACTTTTTTCTGTATACTTATTAGAATACTATATAACTTTACTTAAATAAAGCAATAAAGTGATAAAGCGAATGGGAAAGGAGATTTACCATGCAACCATACATGATGGATAACGGTCAGCATACGGGGGTTGAAGATTTTCAGATAAGAGATAGGCTTATAGAAACGCTCAGGACTCGCTTTACTACTTATGGCTATAAACAAATACGGACCTCTACATTTGAATCATATGATTTGTATGCAGATTTTCCTGGAACGGTAAATAAAGACGAAATGATAAAAGTTATTGATACTTCCGGAAAAGTGATGGTACTAAGACCTGACGTGACCATCCCGATAAGCCGAATGACAGCATTAAACAGCACCAACCATCCGCGCGTTTTCTATGTACTGGATGTTTTTCGTCAAACCTTCACTGAGGATGACCAAAAAGAGAGAACTCAAGCTGGGATTGAATATTTTGATGCAAACACGCCTCAAAGCAATGCTGAAGTACTTATGCTGGCGGTCCATACATTGAAGGATTTAGGCTTTTCTAATTTTAAAATAGAAATAGGCCATGCAGGTTTTTTTAAAGAACTGGTAGAACAAGCAGCTATTGAGCAGGAAGATTTAAATGTATTACTGGAACTCATTCAATCAAAAAACACCGTAGAAATAAAGCCTTTCCTGGAGAAACTACCTATCGCCTCAGATATACGAGCAGCTATACAGGCGATACCACTGTTGTACGGCGATCCCTTAAATGTGATAAAACAGGCAAAAGAAATTATTCAAAATGAGAAAATGCAAGCAATTCTAAGGAACCTTATCCATGTTTACGACGTACTGAAGGATTATCAGGCAGAAGATAATGTCGTGTTCAACCTTGGCTTAGTTAATCATATGGATTATTATACTGGTATTATCTTCCAAGGGTTTGTAAACAACGTTGGCAAACCTGTGTTGATGGGTGGAAGATATGATAATTTGATCGTGCAGAACGACGAGCAAACGCCAGCAATTGGTTTTGCCTTTGAGGTTGATTATCTCGTAGACGCACTGCATCAGCAAAATTTAGCCAGGCAGCAACACTCTCCTGCAGATATGGTGATTTATTACGAGATTGATAAACAAAGAGAAGCTTTAGCTATGTCTTATCAATTACGGGAAGAGGGCTATCAAGTCCTAACATTTCCAAACGACACAAACAAGGAAGTTAAAGCCCTGTATACAGTCCATTATATAAATAACCAGCAGTTGGTTTGCCGGAACAACAGAACGCAAGATTTCACGAATGCAGATGAACTCATTGCACTGCTTCAAAACGAATAGGGGGAATTTGGAAGTGGAAGCAATAACACTCGCCATGGCCAAAGGACGGACAACGGAAAAAACAATGGCGCTTTTGGAAGCTGCAGGTATATATTTTACAGATATCAACGAGAGTAGTAGAAAATTAGTCTTTTATAATACGGATGAAAGCATTAAATTAATATTTGTTAAAGCCGTCGATGTCCCGACATACGTGGAGAAAGGAGCAGC
Source organism: Virgibacillus sp. NKC19-3 (assembly GCF_019837165.1). Taxonomy (NCBI): domain Bacteria; kingdom Bacillati; phylum Bacillota; class Bacilli; order Caryophanales; family Bacillaceae; genus Virgibacillus; species Virgibacillus saliphilus. The sequence goes on along the minus strand of NZ_JAGYHC010000001.1, from coordinate 758,358 downwards.
GGATATCGGGATCGTGGGGAAAGACAATATTCTCGAAGCTCAGACGGATGTATACGAGATGCTTGATCTAAAACTAGGAAAATGTAAATTCGTGGTTGCCGGAAAACCGGGTCAATATCCGGATAAAAATCTTACAATCGCATCCAAATACCCAACCGTTGCCAAAAAACATTTTCAGAAAAGAGGGACAGCTATTGAAACCGTGAAATTAAATGGATCGGTTGAACTTGCCCCACTTATCGGATTGGCTGATTTGATTGTCGATATTGTGGAAACAGGAAACACCATTAATGAAAATGGATTGACCATTTTCGAAGAGTTAGAGGATATTAGTACAAGATTAATTGTTAATAAAGCAAGTTTTGCTACGAAGTCTGCATCTATCGATTATTTTATAACCAATTTAAAATCTGTCTTGGAGTGATGATACATGAAAATAATAACGGCAGAAGCGTTCAGAACCGTTGATGAGCGTACTTCCATACAAACGGAGGATACGGAACTGGATCAAACTGTATTAGAGATAATACAAAAAGTGAGGGAAAATGGAGATGAAGCGCTATCTGCCTACACTGAAACGTTGGATGGCGTGAAATTAAATGACCTTATCGTATCCGAACAAGAATTTGATGAAGCCAGACAATGGGTTGATTCCGAATTTCTAACGTCTATCCAACAGGCTAAGGAAAATATCACCATATTTCATCAAGCACAAACCGAACAATCATGGTTTCTAAATCAAGGCACCGAGATCATGCTGGGACAAAAAGTGACGCCATTAGAGACCGTGGGTGTCTATATACCAGGTGGGAAAGCCGCTTATCCTTCCTCGGTTTTAATGAACGTGATACCAGCAAAGTTAGCCGGTGTGGAAAACATTCAAATCGTTACTCCTCCACTTAAAAACGGGAAAGTAAATCCCTATGTGCTTGTTGCCGCAGCAGAATCCGGTGTTGATAGAATTTATAAAGTTGGGGGTGCCCAGGCAATCGCTGCACTTGCTTATGGCACAGAAACAATAGAAAAAGTTGCAAAGATTGTTGGCCCTGGGAATGCTTATGTTGCTAGAGCGAAAAAATGGGTGTTCGGCGATGTAGCTATCGATATGATTGCGGGACCTAGCGAAATTTGCGTAGTAGCAGACGAAACAGCCAATCCTACATTTATCGCTGCGGATCTACTATCCCAAGCAGAGCATGATGAATCAGCAAGTGCAATATGTGTCACAACAAGTGCAGAGTTAGCCGATAACGTAATCGCAGAAATAGAAAGACAGTCTGCCACCCTTGAGCGAAAGGCAACCATTCAGCAATCGTTGGATCAAAATGGGAAAATAATTATTGCAGAAAATATAATCGATGCACTCTCCGTTGCTAATGAAATTGCGCCTGAACATCTGGAACTAATGGTTGAAAATCCATCTGAAAAATTACCATACATTAAACATGCCGGAGCCATTTTTCTAGGAAATTATACTCCCGAGCCTTTAGGTGATTACTTGGCGGGGCCAAATCACACCTTACCAACAAATGGTACGGCTCGATTCGCATCTCCACTTGGTGTCTATGATTTCGTGAAAAAATCAAGTGTTATTAGTTATTCACAAGAGGCATTGCTTAAAAGCGCGGATCAAATTAAAACATTAGCAAATACAGAAGAACTAACCGCACATGCAAGTGCCATTGAAGTCAGAAAGGATGATCTGGATGCGTAAATATACGCTGAATAGAACAACGACCGAGACAGCAATTGATTTGGATTTTACGATTGATGGTACGGGACATTCTCAGGTCGATACCGGTGTTGGTTTCCTCGACCATATGCTTACATTAATGACCAAACATGGTTTATTTGATCTTCAAGTATCATGTGTTGGAGATTTGGAAGTAGATCAGCACCATTCTGTAGAAGATATTGGAATTGTCATGGGCCAAGCCTTTCATCAGGCACTAGGAAATAAAGAAGGCATTACACGTTATGCAACAGTCACTTCGCCAATGGATGAGGCCTTAGCTACGATTTCATTGGATATCAGCGGACGTCCCTATCTTGTGTATCATGTTGAAGGACTAAAGGATAAGGTTGGTGTATTTGATACCGAATTAGTAGAAGATTTTTTCCTAGGGTTTGTGCGTCATGCAGGCGTAACCCTTCATATTAATCTCGCATACGGGAAAAACGCACACCATATTATCGAATCAATTTTCAAAGGCTTCGGCCGAGCACTAGATCATGCCAGTCAGAAAAATGAAAGAATGAAAGGAATCCCCTCAACAAAAGGGATTTTATAGTGGGACACAGGGACAGGTCCTTTGTCCCACTTTCCTTCTGATGTAGCAGGGACAATGGGCCTGTCCCCTTGTCCCTTGTGGAACTATTAGCAGTAAGGGGTGTAATTTATGATTGCAATTATAGACTATGGTGCAGGCAATGTTAAGAGTCTACAATTTGCTTTAACAAAGGAAAATATGGATTCTTGTTTAACCACAGATCCTAAAAGGATCCAAAACAGCAAGGCCATCATTCTTCCTGGAGTCGGGGCATTTAACGATGCCATGGAAACACTTCATAAGTTAGGATTAATAGAAGTGTTAAAACAGGAAGTGGCTGCTGGCAAGCCGGTGCTCGGGATTTGTTTAGGTATGCAGCTATTTTACGAGACTAGCTATGAAGACGGCTCATGGGATGGGCTTGGCTTGCTTCAGGGTGAAGTTAGCCGTATTAGCAGCTCCGTCAAGGTTCCACATATGGGATGGAACAATATAACACAGGAAAAAGAAAGTCCTTGGTTTACTTCCATTACTGACAACGCGTATGTGTATTTCGTCCATTCCTATGCCGTCTCAAGCTTTCGAGAAGAAACATTACTGGCAAGCACGGATTACGGTGGAAAAGTTCCTGCCATCGTACAAAAGGACAATATTACCGGCATACAATTCCATCCGGAAAAAAGTGGAACAACAGGAATGCAGCTTTTACAAAACTTCGGGGAGATGATGTCATGATTCTTTTTCCAGCAATTGACATTAAAGATGGAAAATGCGTCCGCCTAGTTCAGGGTGATTACAAAAAAGAAAAAATCTATAGCGAAGATCCAGCAGAAATTGCAGCAAGCTGGGAGGCACAACTTGCTGCGTATTTGCATATCGTTGACCTTGACGCAGCAAAAACGGGAGAAACCAGCAATAAAGCGTTAATCAAAGCGATCACAGATCAAACTTCCATCCCAGTTCAAATCGGAGGTGGCATTCGTTCCTTAGAAATCATTGAAGAATATATCACTGCTGGGGCCGATCGGGTCATCATCGGAACCGCAGCTATTCATGACAAGGAATTTTTAAAAAAGGCTGTACAAACATATGGGGATAAAATAGCCGTATCCATTGATGCACGTCATGGCTATGTTGCTACAGATGGTTGGACAAAAACAAGCACCATAAAAGCTATTGATCTCGTTAAAGAGTTAGAAGCTACTGGAGTCCAGACGATTATTTATACCGATATTGCAAAAGACGGGATGTTGGAAGGTCCGAATTTCAGTGAATTACAGACGATGAATGAGGCATCCTCGATGAATGTTATTGCCTCAGGCGGAATTACTTCCCAGAGCGACATCGAGCAGTTAGAACATTTACATCTACATGGAGCCATTATCGGAAAAGCTTTATATGATGGGACATTAGATTTTGAAACAATCATGGGTGGTGATCGAAATGCTCGCTAAACGAATTATCCCCTGCCTGGACGTCGACAATGGCCGGGTTGTCAAAGGAAAAAAATTTCAAAATATCCAGGATGTTGCGGATCCTGTCGACTTGGCTAAACAATACAATCAAGCTGGCGCCGACGAGCTGGTTTTCTATGATATCACTGCATCTAATGAGGATAGAGATATTTTCCTGGATGTTGTTGAAAAAGTTGCAGCAGAAATTGCGATCCCTTTTACAGTAGGGGGTGGCATTCGCACGTTGGACGATATTCATAACGTCCTGCGCGCAGGCGCAGATAAAGTGTCCATCAATAGTGCTGCTGTTAGCAATCCAGCACTTATTCGAGAAGCGGCCTTGAAATTCGGATCACAATGTATTGTGTTATCCATTGACGCAAAAGAAGCAACTGCGGATGCTTGGCAAGTATATACCAAAGGGGGCCGTAATAATACATGTATGGATGTGATCGAGTGGGCACAACGAGGGGAGCAACTTGGCGCAGGTGAAATCGTTGTAAACGCCATGGATGTAGACGGCGAAAAAAATGGTTATCATCTGGCCTTAACAAGAGCAATTGCAGATTCGGTTAATATCCCTATTGTAGCCAGTGGCGGCGCGGGGACAAAAGCACATTTCTACAATGTATTAAAGGAAGGCGGTGCAGACGCTGCACTAGCAGCATCTGTTTTTCACTACAGCGAAATCCAACTACCAGCATTGAAAAAATACCTGGAAGCAAAAGATATCATCGTAAGGAGGGATACGTAATGGAAGTAAATATGAAACAACTTACATTTGATGAACATGGGCTTATACCAGCAATCGTACAGGACGCAGAAACCGGAAATGTACTAACCCTGGCCTATATGAATGAAGCCTCTATCCTGAAAACCATCCAAACCAATGAAACATGGTTTTTCAGCAGAAAACGTCAGGAGCTTTGGAATAAAGGTGAAACTTCCGGAAACAAACAACAGGTTAAAAAAATAACATTTGATTGTGACACTGATGCACTATTAATCCAAGTAAAACCACTGGGGCCTGCGTGCCATACCGGAGCGGATACATGCTTTCATCAGGTACTGCATGAACAAGAAGCAGTCACGACGGACGTCATACACACCATCGCCCGCAAAATAAAAGCGCGTCGCCAGCAACCTGTTGAGGGATCCTATACTACCTATCTTTTCCATGAAGGTATCGATAAGGTTCTGAAAAAAATAGGCGAAGAAGCAAGTGAAGTTATCATCGGTGCCAAAAATACAAGCAAAAAGGAAGTGACATGGGAGATTTCAGATCTCATTTACCACAACCTTGTGTTAATGGAATTACTAGATGTGCGCATCGAGGATCTCAAAAAAGAACTTCATAGCAGACATATTCAAAAAGAAGGGCATGCAAATGAGTAACTTTTGGAGCACACTTGCAAAACGAACGGAACCTTACGTACCTGGTGAACAGATGGACAAGCAAGACATCATCAAGTTGAACACAAACGAAAATCCATATCCACCATCACCAAACGTGATTGATGCGATTAAACATGAGCTTGACCAGAAATTAAATCTATACCCATCACCCACTGCCGATCAGCTAAAACGGGACATTGCTACGTACTATAATCTATCACAGGATAACATTTTTGTTGGAAACGGATCTGATGAGGTATTGGCATTTTCCTTTATGGCTTTTTTTGAACCAGGAAAAGCCATTCGCTTTCCAGCTATTTCATATAGCTTTTATCCGGTTTATGCCAAACTATTCCAGATTTCCTATGAAGAAGTCCCCTTAAACAGGGATTTCACATTACCTGTAGAAGCTTTTTTTCAATCGGAAGGTGGCGTCATTTTTCCAAATCCAAATGCGCCTACGAGTATCTATTTGGATTTGAAAGGTGTTACGGAGATCTTAGAAAATAACCCGAATCAGGTAGTGGTTATTGATGAGGCCTATATTGATTTTGCATCAAAATCTGCAGCATCGCTCATTCATCAATACGATAATGCACTTATCGTACAAACCATGTCAAAATCACGATCACTCGCAGGTCTCCGGATTGGATTTGCAATGGGAAATCCCGATCTTATCGAAGCATTAACTCGGATAAAGGATTCATTCAATTCCTATACGCTGGATCGACTCGCTATTGCCGGTGCAGAAGCTGCTGTAAAAGATACTGACTATTTTACAGCTACCATCGAAAAAGTAATCCATACGAGGGAATGGGTGGTAACAGAAATGAAAAAACGTGGATTTTATGTTCTCCCCTCCCAAGCAAACTTCATTTTTGCAAGTCATTATCATCGAACAGCCGAAGAGGTCTATACGAAGCTTAAACAGAATGATGTGCTTGTACGGCATTTTAAAAAACCGGGTATCGATAACTATCTGCGTATTACAATTGGAACGGATGAAGATATGGAAGTTTTCTTTCGTAAATTGGATACAATAATGAACTCGTAGTAAATTAGACAGATGAAATTTGAGTAACCTATTCTATAATGCTAAAATAGAATTACTATACAGTATTCTGGGAGAATTATTTATGAATCCGTTCAAAGCAAAAAAAGGTACACCTTTATATAAACAAGTATACGATTGGATAAAAGCTAATATTGATAGTGGTCACTTTGAAATGGGGAGGCAACTCCCTCCCGAACCCACGTTAAGCAGGGACTTAGGAGTCAGTCGTTCCACGTTGCGCCAAGCACTTCAACTATTGATTGACGAAGGTATATGTTACCAGCAACAAGGAAAGGGTACATTTATTCATAGTAAACGCTCACGGTATGAATTAACTGTTTTAACCAGCTTCACGGAACAAATGATGGCGAAAGGGAAGCGTCCTTCTTCTAAATTACTTGAATTTACTACAAATCTAGTTCCTGACTCTTATCTTCAGTTAAAGCTAGGGTTAACAGCAAATGATAGAATTATAAAAATCGTACGTCTAAGATTTGGCGATGATGTTCCGATGTCATTGGAAACAGTATATATCGATGAAAAGCTATGTGTGGGCTTAGAAAAATATGACCTGTCTAATAAGTCCATGTACCACATTATTGAAAATGATTATAATCATCCTGTTCTTAATGGAAGTATTTCTATTGAACCAGATGAAATAACCGAAAAGGAAGCCACATTATTAGAGGTAACCTCTAATAAATCTATTTTACATATGGAAAGTATTAATTATACGAGAAATTCACGTCCTCTTTTTATTACGTTTGCAAGATATCCCAAGGACCGCTACATATTCACGGTAAACATGCCAAGAAGAAGATGATATATAATTTCAATCAACAAAGGAGCTATTGAAGGTAGCTCCTTTGTTGATTACTTTATGATAAAAATTGTTTTACTGCATCCTGTGCTGACTTCTGCACCATTTGATCAATAGAGGTTCCTACTACAAGAATATGAACACCTGTATTCTGAAAGGCCTGATAGTTTTCTGTATTTATTCCACCTTCTGCAAGCGTTGGAACGGATACCGATGAAACCAGTGCTTCCAGTCTTTCACGAATTACTTCAGGTATTTCTCCAGCTGCTACACCTCCATAACTCATTCCCGTCATTAATCCAATCATATCTACACCAATGTTTTCCATCTTTTTTGCTGTAGCAGCAACTTCTTCCGCAGTTGATGCCGGTAGTCCAAATGGATGCTTATCTTCTGGATGGGCAATATAAGCATCAACCAACAACCCGTAATGATGAGCAGCCTTTACAATTTCTTCTAAATCATCTATATCGCACTTATGCGTGTGCAGGCCATCTGTTCCGGCAAGTGACATATTATAAAAGTCTTCTTGTGAAATGGGAACGGGCTTTTCTTCGGTAAATCCTCCGGGAATCCCTACTGTAATAAAAGGCTCTTCACCGATTACACCCCTGACTCCACTAACAACCTTGGCCATTTCCGATAATTCCACTTCATGCCGGATATGTTCCGCATCATGCATATTATCAACACCTTTATACCCTTTGGCAAGTGCTACTGCCGGATGATTGGGTTCAAGCATTTTTACACCGGATTCAATAACTGCTTTTGCCACTCTCGCATCGTCCCCAGTTATACCAGTGCTGAGAATCGTTTTTCCGCCATGTTCCTCAATGGCATTCCATACTTTCTGTATAGCAACTTTTCTTTTTCTTTCCATATCTCCTTTAAACATACCAAAACTCCTCTAGTTATTTTTTAAATCGCTGTTTTTACCAATTTTATTTGCTATTAATGTTATCGTAAATGCTGATATTATTGTGATCAACATTGCAATAGTCATACCTAAAATGTTATTGGAAAGGAATGGGGCAGCAAATGATGGCACATAAGCCGTTCCTCTCGCATTAAATAATCCGATAAACAATCCTCCCAAACCGCCAGATAGGATAGCGCCTCCAAAAATCAACTTATTGGAAAACATAAAAGGATATGCAGATTCTACATACGTTCCAAATCCCATATTTACTAAAAACCCAGGTAGAGCAACAGCTGATTCACCTTTTTTCCGCGGAAAAATAATATTTGCCAAGTTTATTCCAGCTGCAACCATGGTCAAACCAACAATATCAACAGCACCTAAAAAGCTCATACCGGCATTTTCCATTTCTAGCAAAATGATTGGCAATATCGCCGCGTGGTAGACACCGCCTAATATAGCCGGCCATATAAGTAGACCTGCTACAGCACCAGCGAGAATAGGGCTTACTCCAATTGTTGCTTCAATTAATAATCGAATTTGTTCTCCTAAATACAGTGCAATTGGAGAAATCAATTCATAAACAAATAAACCGGAAATTAAACCTGCAAATCCACCTGTCACGATATTCACTGTGGTCATTGGAAAATTCCAGGAAATTGCTCGTTGAAAAATGTAATGTGCTAGAATTCCAGCTAAAATACCAGCAACTAAACCACCGATAATACCGCCTTCTACAGATAATACACCCGCGACAACTCCAGCTACTATACCGACTTCATCAAGTCCGGAAATTTGTTTAGCAGCAATAGCGGATAGTACTACCGGAAGGGCAGAAATTAAAAGGTCAAATACGTCACTCAAACCCTCTAAACCTGGTATCTTACTTATAGCCAAAATAATGGCTAATGATATAAAAGCAGGCATTGCAGCCATCATGATACCACGGAACTGTATCCGCTTAAATGGACTGTCAGATCCACCACTATCCGTTGATCCTATGGAAGGACTATACTTGATCCCCCAATATTTTGCCAGATTACTAATAAATGATATGGCTCTTGTACGATTTGTTGTTCCTGTAGTTCCAGATGAAGAAATTACATTACCCCCCATGGCATTTGTATTTGCCATTGAAGTACCACCTGTACCAACAATTGGAAGATTTTGCTGTGCTGCTGCTTCTAACGAATTTTGGTTCGAACCTTCAGGGTCCGCGCTCACTAACACAACCCCGTCAATCAGCCCATTTTTTATATCTTCTGCGATTTTCTTATCTTTTTCTTCGGCAAACTGATTGATTTCTTCTAAACTGGCGCTTTTTTCTCTGATTGCAACTCCTGCTGTTTCATCCCATTCATACAATGATGCATCTGTACTGTTGGAAACTTTGTCCATGGAAGCGGAAGCAGCAATAAATTGTATACGGGCAACTTGAATATCCGCTTTATTTGCTTGCTGAACAATTTCCCCTAATAAAGAATCTGGATCCTTTCCACCCAAATTATAAAGATTCCCACCACTACTTCCCAAGATAGCAATACGCTTCTCATCCAATATAATCACCACCTTTTTAAAAATACATACATATATTGTACGTACATATATTGTATTCGCTATCATATTTTTTGTCAATAAAAGCTGCGAAATATGTCGAAAATTGTTAAGTAGAAATCATCTGATAAATAGACTGAAAAACTAGAGCAATCAGCGAGAAATATGTAAAATGCGAATCTCTCCCTTTTTTTCCCTCCGCATACTTTTCTAGAATCAACTCCAGGTAAATCCTCATCTAAAAACGCTCAGAATACGGTACCACCCCCCGAAAGTTGAAGTGAAAAATCTAACTTTCGGGGTAGTCACCTACCTCTGAGCGTTTTTACTACTATATTGTATTGTTTAATCTCACTACGACGTTTAAACCAGGGTTTCAACTTCTGCTTGTTCTTTTAATTCTTCTAATTTCGTTTGCAATTGTTCCTGTGATTTCGTCACTGTCAGCTGCTCTCTAATCTGTTCTTCTACTTCTTCTAATTCCCCGACTTCGTCACTTTGTTCTGCTAGCTGATCATAGTATTCCTTTATTTCTTCATCCGTTACTTCAATATCAAATTCAGATTCTATATATTTGGTTGTGCGTATATCCTTGGTTAATTGGTCTTTAAGATCTTCTTCTGTTAAGTGAAACTGATCCAAGACTGACGTCAATTGTTCCCCAGCCTCTTCTTCCATTGCTTCATATTCAGATTGAATTTCATCATTGGTGACTTCTATGCCTTGTTCCTCAGCTGCTTGCTTGATTAATTCTTGTTCTACGAGCATATTAACCGTAAGTTCTTTAACCTGATCCTGTTCATCGGAGGCTTGCTCATCCTGCTGCAGAGACATTTTTACTTGTGGATATAGGGCGTTATATTCATTTCCTTTTATTTCAGTGCCATTTACATCTGCTACTGATTCATCTTCCTCTGCTTTTTCCTCATCCGTAAATTCTATCGGTTCTTGTGCTGATGGCTGCGCTTGCTCTTCTGTGTTTTCACCATTTGATCCTTCCCTTTCCTGTGAGGAGGGATCATCTTCTCCACAGGCAGCTAATACGATCGTTATACTTAACGTCAACACTAATATGACAAGGTTTTTCATTTATTATTCCCTCATTTCAAGTCAATGTCCCTTTATTCAAACACAAAGCCTCTGCATCTTTCAAGGGTGGGTTATTGGTATAAATTCACTAAAAAGCGCGGCTAAAAAGGATTCCGAAGGGTTGTTTACATTTGAATAACACATTTAACATAACACCCTTATTTCTGCCACAATCAATTGGCAATGAGGGGGAACATAAAGGAGAAGGCCTTTTTCTAAAAAATCATTACGTTTGTCTCAAAAGTAACAATATGTTCGAAAACAGCACTAAAAAAAAGACAACCCATAACGATGGATTGTCTTTTTTCTTCGTTTACTCCAAACTTGCATCAATTTCATTAATCATTTCAGATACAGAAGCAAGTCCACCTCCGGATAGGTACCAGTAATCCGGGTCCAGATAAAAGATATTATCATTTTCATACGCTTTCGTGTTTTTAATTAAGTCATTTTCCACGATTTGTTCTGCTGCTGAATTATCGTCAGTAATAGCAGCGGTTCTATCGACAACGTATAGGAGATCTGGGTCTTCTTCCATGACATATTCAGGCGATACATTCATGCCATGTGTTGAAGCTTCAATACCCTCATCAACTGCCGGAACACCAAGCACATCATGAATTAATCCAAATCGAGAGCTTGGCCCATATGCACTGATTTTATCATCATTTGCTAAAATAATCAGACCGTTTTCCTCATTTTCTGCTGCCTTATCATTTACAGAAGCAATCGAATCTTCAATACGAGTTAATTCTTCTTCTATCTCCGCTTCTTTTCCAAATATCTCTCCAACGGTTTCCATGTTTTCTTCAAATGAATCCATGTAACGTGTGGTATCTACGCCAAGATGGATGGTCGGAGCGATTTCTTCCAATTGATCCGCTACAGATGCCTGTCGTCCGGAAATAATAATCACATCCGGGTCGATTTCTGCAACTTTATCAAAATCTGGTTCCTTCAAGCTTCCTATATTTTCGTAAGTATCACTTTCATATTTTTCTAAATACGAAGGAATGTTTCCTTGGGCAACACCAGCTACGTCAACACCTAATGTATCCAATGTATCTAAAATCCCAAAATCAAAAACGACAACATTCTCCGGGTTTTTAGGTACTTCCGTTTCGCCAAGCTCATGGTTTACTGTAACAGTTTCATTTGTTTCTTCACTGGTTTCTTCCCCTTCGGCGTTTTCTCCTTCCCCTTCACTGCTTTCTTCAGATGAACCACAAGCGGCAAGTACCATTAGGAAAAGACTCATGATCAACAATAAGGAAAATCGTTTCATCTTATCTGCTCCTCTACAATGAAATAACGTTATATTTAAATTTTTTATGTCTATTCAAGCAAATAGATTTACCTCCTTAAAAAAGTAAGGTAAAATTAAAAATGTAGGTTTCCTTTATATCGGAAGTGATCTTAGGAGCACTTCCATATAAGGGATTTTTTTATGGAAAGACGGTGCATGTATTTATATTATCCCCCCTCTTTTAAGCAGTACCGATACAACTTATCACCTCCTTTACGTTTCGATCAATTTTTTCCATTGGTTAAAAATATACACAAATGCGGCGATTATCGATTTCTTTTATATCAATATCCATATCATAGATATCCTTCAATACACATTTATCAATAACATCACAAGTGGGTCCATGCTTGACTATTTTCCCGTTTTTGAGTGCAACAATATTGTCCGAATAACAGGAAGCAAAATTGATATCATGAATGACAATGACAATCGTTTTACCGAGTTCATCTACAAGCTTGCGCAATGTTTTCATTATCGACACAGAGTGGCGCATATCCAAATTATTTAATGGCTCATCAAGCAAAATATATTCTGTATCCTGTGCGATAATCATAGCAATATGCGCACGTTGCTGTTGCCCACCACTAAGTTCATCAAGGAATTTTTCCTGCATATCGCCAAGCTCCATATAATCAATAGCCTGATCTACCTTTTCCCAATCTTCTTTTTTCAATTTACCCTGAGAATAAGGAAAACGTCCAAAGGACACAAGCTCGCGAACCGTCAGTTTCAAATTGATGGCATTCGACTGTTTTAATATGGAAATTTTCTTTGCGAGCTCATTATTCTTGGATTCTAAAATGTCTTCTCCATCAATCGTAATTTCCCCATCATCTTTCGCAATAAGCCGACTAATCATCGAGATTAACGTACTCTTTCCTGCACCATTAGGGCCGATAAACGAAGTAATAGTCCCCTTTTCTATTTTAACGGAAACATCTTCTACAACCCTTTTCTGGTTATACGTTTTGACAACGTTTTTAATATCTACCATGATTTATTCTCCTTTAACAAAAGATATATGAAGTACACGCCACCGACAAAATTGATAATAACACTAATTGTCGTTTGAAATGTGAATATGTTCTCTACAACAAATTGTCCGCCAAGTAGTGCAATGATACTGATTAACATAGAGCCAATGATAATATAAAAGTGACGGAACGTTTTTAAAAATTCATATGCCAAATTTACGACCAGTAGTCCAAGGAACATGATCGGACCAATGAGTGCTGTTGCTATAGAAATTAATACAGCCACAATAATCAGTAATCGCTTCACGACATAATTATACGGAACACCAAGATTAACCGCTTGATCCTTCCCTAATGCCAATACATCCAAGTACTTATAAAAACGCATAAAGTACAATCCGACGAACAACACAAGTACAATAGAGAGATAGATAAGATCTGTATTCACATTGTTCACACTTGCAAACATACGATCCTGAGCCATTGTAAATTCGTTTGGATCGATCAATACTTGCATGAAATCCGTGAAGCTGCTAAAGAATGTTCCTAAAATCATACCAATTAATAAAAGGAAGTAAATGTTGTTCTTCTCCCCTTTAAAGAGAAAACGGTAAAGCAATAATGAAAATACCACCATAATTCCAATCGAGATCAAGTAATTAATATGGCTGCTCATCATGACAATAGAATTTGCACCAAATATGAAGATAATAATTGTCTGCAGCAGCATATACAGGGAGTCAAGCCCCAGTATACTTGGGGTTAAAATCCGATTATGCGTTATTGTCATAAAGATCGTTGTTGCAAAAGCGATTGCACCACCTGTCAGAACGATGGCCGTTACTTTAATAACTCTTCTTGGTAAAATGTAGCCAATATTTCCACTCAGGTCATAAAAAATAAATAACAATGCTAGTAATACTGTAATGACGACAAGGGCAGTTAACTTTTTCTTATAATCCATATTTCTTTCTCCTTAACAATAGGTAGAGAAATATACCGCTACCTATAACCCCTACGGTTAAGCTGATTGGAATCTCATATGGATAGATGATAATTCTACCGATGACATCACACATTAAAACAAATACGGCCCCTAGCAATGCAGTATGTATTAAGCTTTTCTTCAGGTGATCACCCTGGTAAATCGTAACGATATTTGGAATGATTAAACCAAGAAATGGTATCACCCCAACCGATAGTACCACGGAGGCCGTTACTAGTGCCGTGATAATCAAGCCAAGATTTACAACCTGTCGATAATTGAGACCTAAGTTTTTGGAAAAATCCTCTCCCATTCCTGCGATTGTAAATTTATTTGCATAAAAATACGCTAAAATGAGAATGGGGATACTGACAAACATCAATTCATAATTTCCACTCATGATCATCGAGAAATCGCCTTGCATCCATGATGACATGTTTTGTATAAGATCATTCTGATAGGCAATAAAGGTTGACACAGAACTAATTATATTACCAAACATTAATCCGATTAGTGGGATGAATATCGCATCTTTAAATTTAACTCTCTCTAAGATGTTCATGAATATGAAGGTACCTAAAAGTGCAAACCCAAAAGCCACAAGCATTTGCTGAAATTGGCTAGCTGATGTAAAAATCAACATGGAAACAAGAATTCCAAGCCTTGCGGAATCCAATGTTCCTGCAGTTGTTGGAGAAACAAATTTATTTCTGCTTAACTGCTGCATGATTAAGCCACAAATACTCATACTCATCCCTGCAATTAAAATACTTAATAACCTGGGGATTCTGCTAACCAATAATATTTGTGCCTGACCTTCTGTTAAACTGAACAGATCTAGTGGTGTCATTTCAGAAACACCAAGAAACACAGATGTAACTGAGAGAATAATAAGTGCGATAAATAAGTATCTTAATTTCATAGACCGACCTTCTCTAGAAAAACTTCCTCTTAACCACGTTTGTAAAAGGCCTTAAAACGTGTTTTTCTATTACTCCCCATTTGTTTTTGACTATATATAACGTGGTTATTAATAATAATTATTACCTTTTAATCAATCTAATTAAGAATGATATTCATTATCAATTAGATCCTATGATATAATTATAACACATTAAAACCCTTCGTCAATGGGAAACCAAACGAATTTTTGCTTAGAAAACGTGGTTGTCATCAAGTTCTTCGGTTGATAGCCAAAGCCCGCACTTATGCAGTAAAAAATCACGAAGTAAGAAAGGGACTCTCTTACTTCGTGATTCTTAACGATACAACGGATTTAATTTTCTTTTATTTCACAGCCTTCATCTGTACAATACATTGTTTTAGACTTTTTAGGGGTTAATGATTGCAAAACAGGTTTCTCTCTTTCTTCTTCCCAAACCTGTTCGAGCACTTCTGTGAAAACTTCTGCAGGTTGAGCCCCTGAGACGGCGTATTTTTCATTGAATACAAAAAACGGAACGCCTTGAACTCCTATTTCACGAGCTTGTTCCTCGTCTCCTCGGACATGATTTGCATAATTATTTACCTCAAGTAATGCTGTTACCTCATCTCCATTTAACCCAACTTCTTCCGCAAGTGCTGTAAGTGTCTCATGGTCACTAATGAGTTTTGATTCTGTGAAATAGGCATGTAGAAGTCGTTCAGTCATTTCTTTGCCCTTACCTTGCCCAGTTGCATATTGTGCCACACGATGTGCATCAAATGTATTGGTATGTTGCATCGTATCAAAGTTATAGGTCAATCCTACTTCCGCTGCTTGCTCGCCGAGACTTTCATTCATGTTTTTTGCCTGTTCCACAGACATTCCTTTTTTAGTAGCAAGGTATTCATGCATATTCAATCCAGGATTTACTTCAGCGTTCGGATCCAATTCATAGCTTTTATATTCTATCGTTACATCATCTTTTTGCGGGAAATCCTCTATGGCTTTTTCTAATCTTCGCTTACCAATATAACAAAACGGGCATACGAAATCTGACCATACTTCTATTTTCATATCATCCACCTCATTTCTGAGGATATTGTAGCACAGCGTCAAAAATTGATTAAATAATATGCCTGAAAAACGGGGTGGAGATGCGAAAATTGGATTGGTAGAAATCAGCCGAAGTGACACTGATTTCGTGCTGTTACGTTATTCTATTATTGCCTTCGTCCACTCCATCATCGACATACTTGCCATAGTCCGGAATGGCAAGCCGGTCAAATTCGGTAACAAGCTTGTTTAATCCTTCTGTTAGCTCTTGTCCTTCCATGAATCTTCCATGACCAGGAACTACTATATTCGGTTTTAAATCAGCTAATTTTTTCACGGAATCCCAGGCAGCCTGCCAATCCGTAGTTAAGTATCTGGGAGGACCATTGATTTCCTTATTTTGCATTAATACATTGTAAACGGAATCCTGTCTTACGGTGATAAACGCATCTCCTGATAATAGCAAGGCATCTTTCTCCCGAAAAAAGGACACATGACCTGCTGAATGACCTGGTGTATGCACCCACTTCCAATTAGAAAGTTCAGGTACACTATTATCTGCCGGTAATGGCTTAATATTATCTCCCAGATTAATCGGTTCATTCGGATACATCGGCGATATTTTAGCTAATAAACCGCCTTCTACCGTAGAATCCGGTTCAGGGTAACGTTCTTTTCCGGTTAGAAACGGCAGTTCAAGTTCATGCGCGTATACGGGAACATCCCATTCTTGCACTAAGTCAACTAAACCTCCCACGTGGTCAAAATGCCCATGGGTTAGAATAATTGCTGCTGGCTTACGATGCTCCCCGTAGCGTTCTTTTACTACTGCTTTTATTTCAGATGCAGCAGTCGGCAGACCCGCATCTATTAAAACCCACTTCTCATCCGTTGGGGCTCCGATAAAACATATATTTGCGATCTGATCCGTGTAGTAATAAACATCTTCTCTTACCGCTTGTCCTGTTCTACTTTCTATAGATGACATCGGTATGAATTTATTATCACTGCTTTCATGCATTTCTTTATCCATGAAAATCAATCCTCCTTTTTTCTTAGGATTTGAACAGAAGCAGAATATATACGCTATACCATGGAGATATTTTGCATAAAAACCAGCTATTTCACAGATCAATTATCCTTATAGGAATATCTTTCCTGGATTGATCCATCCTGTTTGTAAATGATTAAGGAGGTTCCTTTATTTTTTGCAATCTCCCTGCCGCGGTTGATCGCTTCATCCTTGTTTTCAAAAATATCGCTGGCCCGATCTGCATTGCTCGATTGTACAGCCCAACCGTTTTCATGGGCCACAACCTCTTCAGCCTCTTCTAAACGTTCCGGATTATTTTCATATCTCTTCCCTTCTTCAGCACGTTGCGTTGGCTTGCCACGTTTTTTATATGTTTCAATTTCATCCTCACTTGCATTTTGATACCATTCCTTTGCTTGTTCCGTAGCGATTGGAATGGCTCTTCCTTCTTCATAACCTTCATCGATCATGGAATTCGCAATATCAATTGCTTTCTTTTTTGTCGCTTCATCTAAATTTTTCATGGATGATGGATAATCATTTAATGTCCAAGGCATTGTGGGCCCTCCCTCAAATTTTTGTTTGGCAGTTAAGTAAGTATATCTATATTTCTTACTGCATAAGTGCAACTAAGGCATCCACCATAAAAACGGGGAACACCAAGCTTTCTACTATGTACATTCCCATTTATATTTGAGGCAAACATGGAGAGTTTCTTCAATTCGGGAGAGAAAGCATCCATATCGGGAGACAGCATAGCCAATTCGGGAGAGCGAATATCCAAGCCATAGCTAAGGGAAAGTTCCCTTAGCTATTTTCATTCAACAGCGATCTCCCCATAATATCTACGCGCTTCGTATTCTTTAATTCATCCAATGTTCGCGCGCCGATACCAAACATTGTCATCTTCAATTCAAGTTCGATTTGCTCCATGGTCTGGGCGACTGTTTCTGCTGATTCCGTTGCAGCTTGTAGCAGTTGTCGGGCGAAACCAATAACGTCCGCACCAATAGTTATCGCTTTTGCTGCATCAACACCAGACTTCATTCCACCACTTGCTACAAGTGGAACATCAGGTAATTCGCTACGAACAGAAACAATACAATCTTTCGTTGGAATTCCCCAATTATTAAAAGCTTCTGCAGCTGCTTTCTTCAATGGATTCTCAGAACGGAGCTTTTCCACCTGACTCCAGGACGTTCCACCCGCCCCAGCAACATCAATATAGGAGATTCCAGCATCATATAACCTTTTGGCCACCGTACCATCAATTCCAAATCCAACCTCTTTTGCTGCAACCGGAACGTTCAATGCATTGGTGACTTTTTCAATTTTTGGTAGCAGATTTTCAAAATTTAAGTCTCCTCCATCCTGCACTGCTTCCTGCAGCGGGTTGAAATGGAGCACAATTGAGTCTGCTCCCGTCATATCAACAATACGCATAGCCTCTTCGGCGCCATAACCATAATTTAATTGTACCGCTCCTAAATTCGCAATTATGGGTACAGTTGATGCTTGTTTACGTATTAAGAAAGACTCCTTATGTGCATCACTTTCAAGCAAAGCTCTTGTTGAACCAAGTGCAACCGCCCAGCCCTTTTCCTGAGCAGCTGTTGCCAAATTTTGATTAATTTTAGTTGCAAGCTCTGATCCACCAGTCATCGAACTGACAAGAAACGGTGCATTTATTCTCTTTTTTAAAAAATGGGTATCTATTTGAATATCTTCAAAATTAATCTCAGGCAAGGCGTTATGTATAAAATTTATACCTTCCAACCCTGTTGATTTGTTGATGCCCTCTACATTTTCTGTCAAACAAAGCCGAATATGCTCTGTCTTTCGTTTATTTATACCCTCTTCCATTTAAAAGCGACCCCCATTTTTATTTATAGTCCTATATCTTTTATCATACCAATATTTCTGGCAAATGTAATGGGAAAGCCTCCATCTGTTTTTTTAAATACTTGTTTATTTTTCAGAAAAATGATATAGCTGGGATAAACGACGTGACAGTAGGGAGATGAGTGTTTTGAAACAATATGCTAAGACTTTTGCAGAAAAAGCGCACGCTGGTCAAAAACGGAAAAGTTCAGATGCCCCTTACATTAGCCATCCCATTCGGGTTGCTGAAAGGCTTGAGGAGAATGGGTTTACAGACGAGGTTGTTTGCGCAGGATATTTACATGACGTGGTTGAAGATACACCTTATGAAATGAAAGATATCAAGTGCGAGTTTGGGGAGCGGGTTGCAAAGCTTGTTGCCGCCCACACTGAGGATAAATCCAAATCGTGGCAGGAGCGCAAACAACATACGATCGATACCATTACATATGCTCAAAAAGAAATAAAATACCTGATCGTTGCTGACAAATTGGATAACCTTCTTGAAATGGAAAGAGACTTGAAACTGCAAGGTGATGCAGCATGGGATAAATTTAGTGCAGGATTTGAAAAACAGAAATGGTATAATCAATCGATTGCTACAAATATGTATGTTGGATTAGATCCTAATGATGCGCCGGACTATTTTGGAGAATTTGAAGAGGCTGTGGAGCGGGTTTTTGGAGCAGGCTGATGCTGCGGCTGTAGATAGCGGATTTGGCCGGTTCCTCCTCGTATTTTGAGGCAGCCTGTTGATCGGTTTTAACGCACTCTCAATCGATTTGATGTGATGCTCGATTTTGACGCGCGTTCGATAGGATATCCCGTTTAGACATTAAAAGTAATTCCCATTACTGCTCCTTTTTAATAACATGCATGCTAATTTTCTACCATTCTCATCTCTTACACATTGCACATAAAAATAAAAAACGATAGTATAAGAGAAACGTAAATTAACATGAGCTAATGGAGGGGAATATATGGAGAATAAAATTAGAGTTGGTATTGTGGGGTACGGTAATTTAGGAAGAGGCACAGAAGCTTCGATCGGGCAACAACCGGATATGGAACTTGTTGCTATTTTTACAAGAAGAAACCCGGATAGTATAGATAATCTTCATTCGGATATAGATGTGCTACACATCGATGAAGCGAAAAACTACACCGATAAAATCGATGTCATGCTCCTATGTGGTGGTTCTGCAACAGATCTGCCTGAACAGGTCCCCGCTTTTGCGGAAATGTTTAATACCGTAGATAGTTATGATACACATGCTAAAATCCCTGAATTCTTTGCATCTGTTGACAAAGTAGCACAAAATAGTGGGAAAACAAGCATTATCTCCGTTGGTTGGGATCCTGGTATGTTTTCCATGAATCGCGTCATGTCAGAGGCCCTTCTACCTGAAGGAGAGACGTATACATTTTGGGGGAAAGGCTTGAGTCAAGGCCATTCTGATGCTGTCCGCAGAGTTGAAGGTGTTAAAAAGGGCGTTCAGTACACCATCCCGTCTGATAAAGTAATGGACCAAGTTAGAAATGGGGAAAATCCAGCTGTATCCAAGGTTGATCGTCATGTGCGCACCTGCTATATTGTAGCCGAAGAAGATGCAGATACAGCCAAGATTGAACAAGAAATTGTAACAATGCCCAATTACTTTGCTGATTATGAAACGACCGTTCACTTTATCACAGAAGATGAACTAGCGCGGAATCATTCCTCCATGCCACACGGTGGGTTTGTCATTCGCAGTGGTAAAACCGGTGAAGGAAGTAACCAAATCGTCGAATATAATTTAAAATTGGATAGTAATCCCGAATTCACCTCAAGCGTTCTCACCGCCTATGCACGTGCAGCGTACCGGCTAAATCAAGAAGGGCAAAAAGGCGCGAAAACCGTTTACGATGTAGCTCCTGGATACATCTCTCCAAAATCAGCGGAAGAATTGCGCAGCGAGTACTTATAAAAATATCCCCCTTTTGTACATTGTATGAAGGGGGTCTTTTATGGTTCAGTTACAGAAAAACCAGAATAATAAGCAAGATAGTTGTTGTACAATGGAAAATACGTGAAAATGGGAATATAGATGATAAAACAGAAAGGATGTTCAAAATGGAAATTCTTGTTGTAGGAGCCAATGGTCAAATAGGAAAACATCTGGTTAAACTGATTCAGAAAAATGATAACCTGCAAGCGAAAGCGATGATCCGTAATGAAGAGCAGGCTTCCTTTTTCAAAGATCTTGGTGCGGAACTTAGTATCGTAGATTTGGAACAAGACGTCGATGCTATTACCAATGCTGCAAAAGGCGTTGACGCGGTCGTATTCACAGCCGGTTCAGGCGGACACACTGGAAAAGATAAAACGATGATGGTGGATTTGGATGGCGCAGTTAAAACCATAGAAGCAGCTAAAAACGCGAATGTAAAACGGTTTATTATGATTAGTTCGTTTGACACCAGACGTGAAGCTATACAGACGGCCTCTTCATCTTTCGCCCCTTATGTTGCAGCTAAACACTATGCGGATGAATGGTTGAGAAACTCCAATCTGGATTATACCATTATCCATCCCGGTCTATTAACAAACGATGAGGGTACCGGTCAAGTCGAGTTAGGATCCAATGTTGAAAGAGGTGAAGTTCCTAGAGAGGATATCGCGAGTGTCATCGCCTCCAGCTTGGAAAACGATACAACAATTGGAAAAGAGTTTCAGGTAGTGTCTGGAACGAAATCGATTAAAGAAGCGTTAAATGCATTGAGCTAAATACGAGTTATACATGCAACTCCCTTTTTTTAATTGGGGGTTGCATTTCGTTTATGTATACCCGTTATCAAAAAATAACCACTCCTCTAACGAGAAGTGGTCCACCTTTACGCATTCATTTGCTTCCATTTCTTTCGAGCATACGTGTAGTTTCCTTCATATCGCATCAGCTTTCCTTCTGACAATAAATACGTCACAGGAAAAAGCCGATCCAAGAAGTAGCGATCATGGGAAACAGCAATGATAGTGCCGTCAAATTGCTCTAATGCTTCCTCCAGAACTTCTTTAGACGCAATATCCAGATGATTTGTCGGCTCATCCAAGATCAATAAATTATGATTTTGATGAACAAGCTCAGCCAACCGAAGGCGCATTTTCTCCCCTCCACTTAACCATTGTACCTTTTGGAACACAGTGTTGCCGTAAAAGAGGAATTTTGCTAAAATTCCTCTGGCTTCACCCTCTGCAACCTGAACATGTTCACGAAATTCAGCTAAAACAGTTCGTTCACTTTCCATCTCCAGCATATGTTGTGACAAAAATCCAATCGAGAGATTACTTCCCTGCTGAATCGTACCCTTATCCGGCATCTCTGCCTGCAATATCATGTTTAATAACGTGGTTTTCCCGGTTCCATTCTCCCCAATAATAGCAATTCGCTCTTGAAAGCGCACATGCATATGCACATGATGAAACAATATTTTTTGCCCATATTGTTTGCTCACATTTTCCATCGTTAAGACGTCTTTTCCACTCCGTTTATTCATCTGAAAATCAAGATTGATCTTTTTCTGCTCAAGCATAGGTCTTTTCATGACATCCATTCGAGCAAGCGCCTTTTCCATACTTTTCGCACGACGATGCAGACCATCATTAGGCGGATTTGCCTGATTTGCCCACTCCTTCAGCCGTTTAATGGTTTCCCTCATCTTTTTCATTTTCTTTTGCTGATCTTGATATTGCTGAAATTCCTGAAGTAAACGTTCTTCCCGCTCTTTTACATAATTAGTGTAATTTGTATCATATCGAATTAACTCACCTTGGTCCATCTCTAGTATGGATGTCACTGTTTCATCTAAAAAGTAGCGGTCATGGGAAACCATCAGGATTGTCCCATGATAGTGTTTGATAAATTCAGTCAACCATTCGATTGCCAGAAAGTCCAAATGGTTCGTTGGTTCATCAAGTAATAAGAGGTCCGGCGCCTTTAGCAGTAGCATGGCTAAACCAACCTTTGTCCTTTCCCCGCCACTTAGCTGCTTCCATTCTTTTTCAGCTAAATCTTCTATCTGTAGGCCACTCATTATTCGTCTTACTTGTGCATCTATTTCATAGCCGCCATCTTGCTGGAATTTTTCTTGTAATTCTCCGTACTTTCCCATGTGACGATCCAATTGATCAGGAGTTGTTTCTTCAGACATCTTTCGTTCCAAATCAATCATCTCATCACGCAAGCGATTTAAGTTAGAAAACACATCAAAAAGCAATGTCTGCACGTTTTTCCGCTGATCAATATCTGGATTTTGTTGCAAGAGCCCAACAGACAAACCCTTTTTCCACGTAATATTTCCTGAAACAGGCGCTACTTGCTTTGCAATTACATGTAATAATGTTGTTTTCCCTTCTCCATTTCGACCAATTAATCCAATTCGTTCACCTTGCTTTATCTCACAAGCCATATTACTAAATATCGTATTTGCCCCAAGCGTTTGTGTCACATTTTGTATACTGCAAACAATCATTTTCTCTTCCTCCGTTTAGAAGAGACAACTTTCGCCACACGAAAAAACGTCAGAGAGATCCCCTGACGTTTGAAACGATACCGTTGGCAGGCAGATGTCTCTTGCTGGTAATTTTTTCCTATTTTGTATTAAAAAGGGACATACGTATCCCTTGGACAAAATTTCCGGAAAAAATTGCATAACGAATCCACAGATATTCTATGAATGTTGTTATACAACTATCAGCATGATTCATCTAACCCACCTCCAATTTAAGTTACCTTTAGTTTATGGAAAATAATGCATCGTGTCAATAGAAGAACTTTCACCAAACAATCTCGCCAAACTGCTCCTCATAATCAATTTTCATATCAAAATCATGCTTCCAATAAAAATGCTTTAATCGTTCCATATGATCAAAATCCCGCTTGGCGATATCACCAGTAATCGATTGTACATTTGCTTCCTCTGCAATTTCTTTTATATATTTCATTAAAACGGACCCATACCCTTTATTCTTTTCCCCTTTTATGTCAGCAATATGGAGTGTATGTTGATCCTTATATGTCGCTTCAATAGCCCCGTCCCATTTTCCCCGATAAGGACTGGAGCAGTCATGAAGCATTATTTGAAATTTATTCTTCCATTTATGCGAATAGATAATAACCCATTGGCCTTTGTTTGTTTGGTCAATACTAATTATTTCATTCTTCTTTGCTATTTTCTTCATATTTTCCTGCATACGGAAAAGTTGAAATTCCAAGCTATCTTGTTCTTGTTTGACTTCATCTTTTTCCACGACCTCTGGTTGATTCAAAATAACCCTCCTTCAACAGCACACACAATTTGCCATTTTAAAGGGTATACCTGAGGAGTTCAAGCATTATAAAATTATTTGAAAGAGAAAAATAGGCTGGGACAAAAGTATTTTTAACAAATAAATTCCGAATGTATTCCGCTTTGGAAATATGTGTTTTTTTAGTTAAACACTTTTGTTTTGTTCCAACCTCTTTTTCTGGATTCCTTTTGTTCTAAACTCCAGTGCTGCTATTTACCAGCGTATAGAAAACATTCCTTTGTATGATCATTCACCATCCCGGTTGCTTGCATGAATGCGTAACAAATGGTAGGTCCTACAAATTTAAATCCACGCTTTTTCAAATCCTTGCTCATTTGCTCCGATTCTTTCGTTGTAGCAGGCACTTTTTCATGGGACTGCCACTCATTGATAATCGGTTCTCCCTCTACAAATTGCCAAATATACGCATCAAAACTTCCAAATTCTTCTACCACGCTTAAAAAGGCTTGCGCATTTGTAACAACCGAGCGAACTTTTAGCTTATTCCTAATAATACCTTCATCTTGCAAAAGCTCTGCTATGTTATCTTCCCCGTATGTGCTAATGACCTTAGGATCAAAACCATCAAATGCCTTGCGGTAATTCTCACGGCGTTTCAGAATAGTAATCCAACTCAAACCGGCTTGAGCACCTTCCAAGCACAACATTTCAAACAATTTCCGGTCATCATGGGTTGGTCTTCCCCATTCGTAATCATGATAATCGATATAAAGCTGATCTGCTGTAACCCATTTGCAGCGTCTTTTATCCATATTCTACGCTTCCCCCATTGCAACTTCATTCTCTTCATAGGAAATCCAATCACTGAAACTACCGGGATAAAGTTTAACATTGGTGTATCCTGCTGCTTTTAATGCAAGTACATTCGGGCATGCCGAAATACCCGATCCACAGGAAACAATAATCTCTTTATCTTTTGGTAACGATTCAAAATGGGTTTGCAGTTCCTCCTTCTTTTTCCAAGAGCCTTTCTCTGTTAAGACATCCTTCCAAAAGAAATTTCTGGCTCCCGGGATGTGTCCGGCTTTCACATATAAGGGTTCGGTTTTACCTAGGTATCTATCTTTTGCACGTGAATCGATTAAAACAGCTGCGTTTTCCTCCAATTTCTCTTTTACTTCTTCTATGTCTGCGATCTGATTTTCACGAACTGCTGGGTGGAAATCTTTTTCTTCCAATATTGGAATTTCGTCTGTAACGTCATTCCCTTCCGCTACCCAGCGTGCATAACCGCCATCTAAAACATATGCTTTTTCATGTCCTAAATAATGTAGCAGCCACCACAACCTTGCCGCAAACATGTCATTTTCTTGATCGTAAATAACCACTGAAGTTTGATGGTCAATACCGATCTTGCCTATTTTGGCTGTAAACATATCCATGTCCGGCAATGGATGCTTTCCACCGTGCTTTTGGGCTCTGTCAGCTAGATCTTTGTTCAAATCCATATAGACCGCACCGGGGAGATGATTTTCTAAATACATTTTCCTTCCGGCATCCGGATCATCCAGTTGAAAACGGACATCCACAATCACTGTGTTCCTTTGATTATTTTCCAGTCGCTTCTTCAGTCGATTCACACTTATTAGATAAGTCAATGGTATCCCTCCAGTATTCTTGTAATACGTACAACAAAACCCTTTTGCACCTTTTATGTTGAAACCAGCTTTTTCGTTTCATTTTATGCCTGCTCTGTTTTTTGTAATTACTTTTAATTTTAACTGATGAAAGGCATTTGTAACAGCCCCATCTTTCCATTCTTTTATCAGACATAAGCTACCTCTTCCGTGTCATCCAATAGGGATTCTCCAAGCACATAACCCACAAAAAGTATTTATCCCTTATGATCTATACATATTATGGTACTATAAAAGAAATAAACATAAGGAGATGACCAGATAATGAAGGAAGAAATTATCAAGCGCTTTACAACATATGCAAAAATAGACACGCAATCAGATGACACTAATCAGGATACCCCTTCGACTCCTGGCCAGTTTGATTTGGCAAATAAATTGGTAGATGAATTAAAGGAAATCGGTATGGAGGACGTGTCCGTTGATGAAAACGGATATGTGATGGCAACACTGCCTTCCAACACCCAAAAGGAAGTACCAACGATCGGATTTATGGCACATGTAGACACGGCAACAGACTTCACCGGTAAAAATGTTAATCCACAAGTCGTTGAAAATTTTGATGGAACGGATATTACGCTTCATGAAGATTTACAAGTTGTTTTGTCAGCAAAGGAATTCCCGGAACTTCCCAGCTATAAGGGAAATACCCTGATCACTACCGATGGCACAACACTTCTTGGAGCTGACGACAAAGCAGGCATCACCGAAATCATGACCGCAATGGATTATCTCATCCAACATCCCCAAATCAAACATGGCCGGATCCGTGTTGCTTTTACCCCGGATGAAGAAATCGGTCGCGGGCCGCATAAATTTGATGTCAATCGCTTCGATGCAGCCTATGCCTATACCATTGACGGCGGTCCACTAGGAGAATTGCAATATGAAAGCTTCAACGCAGCCGCTG
This sequence comes from Virgibacillus sp. NKC19-3, assembly GCF_019837165.1. Taxonomy (NCBI): domain Bacteria; kingdom Bacillati; phylum Bacillota; class Bacilli; order Caryophanales; family Bacillaceae; genus Virgibacillus; species Virgibacillus saliphilus. Next base: position 731,749 of record NZ_JAGYHC010000001.1, on the reverse strand, counting down.
CCAAGGTGACTTTCAAAGGAAACAGTGTTCACCCTGGTACAGCGAAACATAAAATGATCAACGCTGGGAAAATGGCCGCTGCATTTATCGGGAAGTTTCCAGAGAAGGAGGCGCCCGAACATACAGAGAAATACGAAGGATTTTACCACCTGATCTCTATAAATGGTGATGTGGAAAATACACAAGTGACTTATATTATTCGTGATTTTGATAAAGAAAACTTTGCCGCACGAAAAGCTATATTTGAAAAATTCGTCAACGAAATGAAAGAGATGTGCGGGGAAGCAAATGTCGAGTTGCAAATGACTGATCAATACTACAACATGCGTGAGAAAATCGAACCTGTGAAGGAAATCGTGAATATCGCCCATCAAGCAATGGAAAACCTTGATGTTCAACCACTAGTAAAACCTGTCCGCGGCGGAACTGATGGTTCACAACTTTCGTATAAGGGATTGCCTACACCAAATATCTTTACAGGAGGAGAGAATTTCCACGGCAAATATGAATATATTTCTGTTGATAATATGGAAAAAGCAACAAATGTCATCGTGGAGATCTGTAAACTATTTGAATCGAGGTAAAAAAGAAAGACCAGAGTCAACTTCATGAATGTCCCTTCTTTTTTGCGAAAAATTTATATTGCTCATTGCATCTGTTCTATGAGAAAATAAAACCTGTTTAGAAAAGAAATGCACGGGGAGAGAATCAGTATGTTTAAAAAGCGCACAGTATTATCCATTGTAATGTTAAGTCTATTATTTTTCATCACAGCTTGTAATAGCGAAAACACGAATGGTAATGACGCTAGTAATGAAGCTCAGCAGTCTTCTGAATCTGAAACCGAAGAAGGAATCAACGAACTTCCTGAGGAAGAGCTAAACAAAATGGATCAAGGAGAAGCGGTGCAAACATTGCAGGAAGGTTTAAATGAGATTGGCTATTCCTTAAAGCTAAATGGGAATTTTGATGAGGCTACGACCTGGGCAGTGACCGATTTTCAATTACAACAGGAAAATTTACAGGCAATTGGTGCGTATAATGAAGAAACGAAAAAAGCGTTGGAAGATGTGCTTGCCGCAGGAGATGAAATCGATGTAGGCGCAGGGCTCCCGCAAGAAGTAGAAGCTAGCACATCAGATGAAGAAGCAAACGTAGTCGCTAACCCATATGATCAATTAGCATTAGTAAACAAGCAGAACACCCTGCCATCCGATTACGATCCAGATGATCTGGTAGTGCCGGACATCCCGTTTCCATTTACGGAGGATTTACCAAAAAAGCAAATGCGAGAAGTAGCTTCCGATGCTTTGGAAGATTTATTCCAAGCAGCGGATGAAGCTGGACTTGATTTAGTTGCACAATCCGGGTACCGTTCCTACGAGCGACAAGAGGCTATTTTTGCATCAAATGCTAATGAGCACGGAGAAGAAGCCGCAAACCAATTTAGCGCTCAACCTGGGCAAAGTGAGCATCAGACAGGTTTAACCATGGATGTTACAACCCCTAGTATAAACAATGAGCTAACTACTGAATTCGGTGAGACCGATGAGGGAAAATGGGTAGCGGAACATGCAGCTGACTATGGATTTATTATTCGATACCTCGAAGGACAAGAAGAGATTACGGAGTATCAATATGAGCCATGGCACCTGCGATATGTTGGTGAAAAGCCAGCCCAGGAAATCATGTCCCAAGAAATCACGCTGGAAGCGTACTTGGATGAGGAGTAATAAAAACCTGCTCCTAAGCTGGCTAAACAATACGCCTTTCGTATGTATGGTTACTTTTAAATCTTCCCGTTGATGGAAACTGCGGCGTAGTGACAGTTTTGCAAACACTGGCTGGGAGCAGGAATTGTGCTACGGAAATATATTTCGCGTACCCTATAGGGCAGCTGGTAAGCTCCCTTGTGCTCATCGTGTTGCAAGTAATTTCGAGAGAGCATCCTTCCTTGCCAAAAAGATTGCTAGCGCACTACGGAGTCTTACCTAGACTTTTCCTCCCGCGGGGGCTTCACTGATGATGTGTTTTTAAAAGAAGCAACAGGTATCTAGAGCGAAAAACCGTCGACTCCTGCTCAGAACAACGTGTCCAGTCCTGAGCAGCGATGGTCTTCCGCGAAGAGGGTGAATCCGTGCCCTAAAGCGCGCAACGTTTCGTAGCGGAAATCAACAACCACTTACGTCGCAGTTTTTATCTTCTGTGACAAAAGCAATAATCCTTTAGAAAACAATCTTTACCAATGTAAATTTACCCCTCGGATTCCGCAACGCGTTTGACGCGGTCAACAAATTGAACGACGACTTTATTGCTTACAAATATCATCAACAGTTTCAACATCCAGCTTAGGGGCTTATTGGTGGTCGTATAGGAGAAATAGGTTGTATGGTCATCGATTTGTTTTAGCTCGTATTCTGTGGTGATTTCAAACGTATTCGCTAGGGAAAAGGTTTCTTTTACCTGTTTATATTCAGGGTTGTCCACATATGCTAATGTTTCCACATCATATTCCTGTACACCTTTATTCCCTTGGTATTTTTGCCTGTGGACGCTGCCTTTGCCCTTTTTTATTTCGGTAATGGGCTCGTTTTCCATTAAACCAGGCAAAACCTTTTGCATATCTTCCACCGATCCGGTAAATAATGTCCAGATTCGTTCAATTGGAGCATTTATTTCTGTATCATGCGACCATGTTTTCATCTGTATACCCACCCCATATGTTTCTATCATGTTCACCTATCTAAAGGAATAACAATTTTCGAGGAAAAATGAAAAGAGGGTTAAGCGAGAAGGAAATGGCTTATACAACTTTTCTCGATTGTTTGCCATTTGAGGGGGTCTCTTCCTGTTCTATTTGTATATCCAACGCACGAATGCGTTCTAATGCCACTTGGTCGTCGATTACTTTATAATGATGATTTCCACCATTTTCCTCATCCGCTTCATCAGCAAGTGCGACAATTTGTTGCAGTGGCTTTAATTTGAGCTCGCCTTCTGGTAAATACGAGTCGGTATGCAGTAAAATCGCAACCGCAATTTCCTTTGCCTTATGGCGATCTTCCCCAATCCGAATCAGTAGCTTATGCGCTCGACTTGCACCCTTGATCGCATGAATATCATTCTCTTTATACAGGTCATAATCCCACTCTCCATCACGATACCATGTGTAATGGCCGACATCATGTAGCAATGCAGCTTTTGTGGCATCATCCGTATTTATATCAAATCGTTTGGCAAATATATACGCATATTCAGCTACTGCAATAGCGTGTGCCACACCAGACCGCCCCAAATATTTCTGCGTTATAGGATGTGTAAATATTTGTTCCAAGGTTACATGTCTCATGCATTTTCCGCTCCTTTCTAAAATTAATTTTAATGACTATATCATTTTCTATATCCCTTTGCAAGGCTTTTTCCTTTTACTCGTTTTTTCAAACACCAACAACACGTCCAACCCATGCGGATGTGCTAATTTTTTTAAAAAGGTTTCCATATCATCAACGCAATGATAATTACAAACAGGCCGTTCTCGATCCGCTCATAAAGGAATAATTTCTTTGCTAGTGCATCATATTCTTCTGGAATATCTTCCCCCTTATGTGTTTTCAACAATACTTTAATGGGCTTAGACCTGGGAGATAAAACGAACGGGCCGAACGCTAGGGCAATTAAATACAATATCAGACTTACCACGAACCACCCTGTCGTAAATAAATAGGGATGTATAAATCCCATCCATAAACCAGTGATAAGTAACAGCGTGCCGCCAACCATAACAAAGGTATGCAATCGACTTCGAATGCTATACGCATGTTTTAATTCAGTCATGTTTGTCGCTCTTGTTGCAATATTAGTCATGACAAACCCAGGCCCCATACCTAAAATCGCGGAGAAAATATGAACAAATAAAAGTAGCTCGTAAAATGTCATGGACATCATCCTCCTAAAACCTTTCCCATTTAATCCTAAGACCTATATATATCGGAGGACGTGATATACCACACATTCCCTAACTTAATTGTAACAAATTCGTGACACGACATGCATTACATATATTTATATCACATAGTCGAATCCCTCTCAGGCAAGAGCATCAACGCTAAATGCTTATAACAATGTTTTATTCATACCTTATCTTCATGTCTCCCGCTTTAATCCATCCTTTTATCCGAAACCATTCAGAAATCGCCAAACTAATAATAGCCGGAGCAATAACATGCAAAAGTAAAACACTCCAAAAAATATGCATGGAAACACCCATGGATTCAAAGGTCATAATCTGACCTACCAGGCCACTCGTTCCCATTCCTGCTCCTGATGCATTATTTGTTAAACCAAACCATACCGTAGCAATCGGTGCCAAAGCCGCTCCAGCAATGGTTGGAGGTAGGATAATGATCGGTTTTTTTAATATATTTGCAACCTGTAACATCGATGTTCCTATTCCTTGCGCTAACAATCCCCCAAATCCATTATCCCGATAACTCGACACAGCAAATCCTATCATTTGAGCAGCACATCCAATCGTAGCTGCACCGGCGGCAAGTCCATCTAAGGATAGCATCATAGAGATAGCCAACGCGGATATTGGTGCTGTTAACGCCCAGCCCATAAGGACAGCTACTAGAATTCCCATGATAAATGGCTGCTGCGTGGTCGACCAGTTAATGATCTCACCAAAGCCAACCATAAACGAATCTATCGGCGGGCCAATAAACTTCCCTACTGTAAAACCTATGAATATCGTTACAAAAGGGGTAACGATAATGTCTATACGTGTTTCCTTATACACTAACTTTCCTATTTCCGTTGCAAATAAGGCAGTGATATAGCTACCGGCAGGCCCACCTAATTCCGATCCAAATGCCCCTGCAAATAACACTGAAAACAATACCAAGGGCGGTGCTTTTAGTCCATACGCTATCGCAACCCCAATGGCTCCACCCATAATTTTAGGATCCATGGCAAACGTTCCCATTTCAACAAAAAAGGCTAAAAATGTTACCTGCTCACCGATTGTTTTAATAATAAGTCCAATAATAAGTGATGAAAATAGCCCCAAAGCCATATAGCTTAAGGCAGTGATCAAATATTCTCTAATCGAAAGTGTAACCCCTTTTCTTTGTAAAAAATCTCGCATACTTTTCTCCCCCATATTGTGAATTAATTCACATATTTGCTATTATCGAACTGATTTCGTATTTATTATTACGTTAATTTCTTCGCATTTCAAGTATTTTATGAAATTTTCTTTATTTTATTTTAAGATATGCGCGGTTAATTATAAGGGTAGTGTCGCTTGATTCAGCATTAGAATCGTTCAGTTCGGCATTCGATGCTATTGGTTCAGGTTTCGTGCCGTTTGGTTCGGCATTCGCAGCACTTGATTCAGCATTCGTGAAAATGAAATCCAGCGATACATTCACCCATTATAAAGATTAAAAAAACAGTATCGAATGTGACCCACGCTCACATTCGATACTGTTTTTAATCATCCCAAACCGTGCTCTTTAGCTTACTATCATTTCGCTGACGTTCGATAGCAAGTTCGATTAATTCACTGATTAAATCCGAGTATGGGATACCGCTTATTTCCCATAATTTTGGATACATGCTGATTTTCGTAAAACCAGGTAGTGTATTTACTTCATTTACGTAGATCTCACCATCATCGGTCAAGAAAAAATCAACCCGGGCCATGCCTTCACATTGAAGGGTTTCAAATGCATGGACAGCAACTTTTTGCATCCGCTTTGTTACTTCATCTGATACATCTGCTGGGATTGCTAAGTCAGCACCCTTTTCATCAATATATTTAGACTCATATGAATAGAATTCTGTTTGAGGAAGTATTTCTCCTAATAACGAAGCTTTTGGATCAGCATTTCCTAAAACAGAGCATTCAATTTCACGTCCAACAAGACTCTCTTCAACAATAACTTTGTGGTCATAATGAAAAGCAGACTCTATTCCTGCTTCAAACTCCTCTCTTGTGGATACCTTGCTAACACCGACAGATGAGCCTTGATTTGCGGGTTTGATAAACATTGGTGTTCCTAGTTGCGCTACCGCTTCCTCATAGTTTATAAGATTTCGCTTCGACCTCGTATATGCAAAGCCTTTTGCTACATGAATACCCGCTTCTTTTAACAATCGTTTCGCGATGTCTTTATCCATACTGATGGATGAACCTAAGACATTTGATCCTACAAAAGGAATATTAGCCAGACGAAGCATTCCCTGTAGACTTCCATCTTCCCCTAATGTTCCGTGGACGATTGGAAATACGACGTCTAGTTGATCCAAGCTCAGTGCATCACTGGCATGGATTAATTGATCCGTTGATTCACCCGGGACAAGTGCGATCGTATCGTTCGACTTATTTAACTGAATCAGCTTCGGATTTTCAGCATGCAACAAATAAGAGGATTGATCGTTCAAATGCCATTTTCCATCTTTATCAATTCCAATTAATACAATTTCATATTTATCACTGTCAATTGCTTCTACAATATTTTTAGCAGACTGCAGCGAAACTTCATGTTCAGCTGATTTTCCGCCAAATATAATTCCAACTTTTGTCTTTTTCATACTGACATCCTTCCTAAAACGCTATATATTTAAAATAGCATAAATCAGCCTGTATGTAGAAGTAAAATTCACAAACATAGTACATTTTTTTTCGCAAATCCCCTTGACTTTTTATCCGGTCTCCCCTATCATGTATGTTAATAACTTAAACGAACGACGGCGTTGAAGAAGATAGTAGTCTATGTAAACACTATAGAGAGCTGGTGGGTGGTGCAAATCAGTGTGATTTAGATAGATGAATGGGCTTTGGAGCTTCCAAACCGAACCGTTATTGTAGTAGGCTTTGGCGATCCAGTCTCATCGTTATACGAGACAAATATGAAGCAAATTTGCTTCATATTGTAAGAGTGAGCTGTTCTTCAGCTAATAAAGGTGGTACCACGGTCCCTCGTCCTTTTTGGGATGGGGGCTTTTTTGTATTCTAAAAAAATATATAAGTAAATCGTTGAATAAGAGTAGTAAGCATCTATTTATGTGTTACAGAGAGCTGGTGCAGGTGGGATTCCAGTACGCGAATGATGCCGAATGGACTTATGAGAGGTTTCCTGAACTTTTGACGTAAGGAAACACGGAGTTCCGCCGTTATACGGATAGGATATCGGACTTTATCAAGACGCACCCGTCAAAATGGCAAGTCCCGTATCCGATTAAGATGAAAAGCATGTCTTTTCAACAGAGGTGGCACCGCGGTCACAATCGTCCTCTATAAACCCATTACCTAATGGGTTTATAGAGGACTTTTTTACTTCCTAGGAAATTATAAAATTATTTGCTTGGGCATAACTTGATTTCCAAAAGTAGCCACATCCGGCTCCAGCGCCTTTGTTATTCTTTTCAACGATGAAATCTTCACAGTTGATAGGAACTGCGACGTAGTGAAAATTCTTTATCAGGTGAAGTTTCTTGTTCTAATGCTGGTTGTGTGCTTGTATACCGCTACAGGAATACACGGCGGTCATTGCAAACACAATAATTACGTCGCAGTTATAGGCTTTTACGTCAAAAGGAAAAAGCGTTTAGAAAACGTCCATTTATTTTACAAAAGAAAGGATGATATTGATGAAAGTTACTCATTCAAAAACAGTTCCCTATAAATTAATTAAGCAAAATGCCGATACATTAACCCCAATAAGTATTTTCAAACAGTTATCCGGAAAGAAGAAGTTTTTATTGGAGAGTTCCTTTCAGCATGAGAAAAAGGGGAAGTTTTCCTTTATTGGGTCAGACCCCTACCGGGAAATCATCGGTCAAGAAGACATGACAACAGATATCAAACATGAAAAAGGGACAACAGAGACCATACATCAACATGCGTTATCGTATATCCAGGAACAATTACCGAAAATCGATATAGACCTCCCCCTCCCTTTTTATGGCGGAGCAATTGGATATATTGGCTATGACACAATCAGACAATTTGAGAATATCGGAGAGGTCTTACCAGATGAACGGCATATGCCTGATATCCATTTAATGGTTTATAAAAATGTCATTGTATTTGATCACACGAAGGAAGTCGTCTATTTGATTGCCATGAATCCTGATCAAGCACCGGTAACTGAACTCGATAATCGATTGCATACCCTACAAGCTACGTTGATTGCATATACGGATGAAACGGAAGATGATCTCAGCAATGTACAGTTTCAACCCGAGATTCCGGAAGAACAATTTAAGGAAAAAGTGGAGATAGCTAAAAAGCACATTCATGCAGGTGATATTTTTCAAATTGTTTTATCACATCGGATGAAGGCCTCTTTTGACGGGAATCCCTTTTCGTTTTACCGAAAACTAAGAAAAGCTAATCCCTCCCCCTATATGTTTTATATTGACTTTGAAGATTATCTCGTATTGGGAGCTTCACCGGAGAGTCTTATTCAAACGACGGGGAATGAAGTCATAGCCAATCCGATTGCCGGAACCCGAGCCCGAGGCGAAACGGTTGCCAAAGACGAGGCACTAGTGAAAGAACTTCTTGCAGATGAGAAGGAAATTGCGGAGCACCGAATGCTGGTGGACTTAAGCAGAAATGATCTGGGTCGGGTATGCGAAATTGGCAGTATTGAGATTCCCACCTATATGAAAGTAGAAAAATATCAACATGTCATGCATATCGTCTCAGAAGTACACGGGAGATTAAAAGCTAATTTCACTGGTATGGACGCCCTAATTGCTTGCTTACCGGCAGGAACCGTTTCCGGTGCACCGAAAATACGGGCGATGCAGATTATTAACGACCTAGAAGCGGAGAAACGCGGTGCTTACGCTGGCGGGATTGGTTATATCAACTTTAATCATGATATCAATATATCCCTAGCTATTCGCTCCCTTGTCATTAAAGAACATATAGCCTATTTACAGACTGGTGCCGGCATTGTTCATGACTCGATACCTGAAAATGAATTAGCAGAGACATTACAAAAAGCAAAATCACTCATGGAGGTGAATCATCTTGATCTTATTAATGGATAACTACGATTCATTCACCTATAACATTTACCAGTATTTTTCAGAGGAAAAGAAAGAGGTTCATGTCGTTCGAAACGATCAAATCACATTATCAGAAATCGAAGGGCTTCAGCCGGAAGCAATCGTCATTTCCCCTGGACCGGGGTTACCGAATCAGACTGGAATTTGTCTCACTATGGTCAACGCACTTTATAAACAAATTCCGATTCTTGGAATTTGTTTAGGGGAGCAAATTATTGCTCAAAGCTTAGGCGGAAGTGTAACAAAAGCGAAAGAAATTAAACATGGAAAAACATCACTAATTACGCATAAGGCATCCGGACTCTTCCATAACCTCCCTCAACCATTAGAGGTCATGCGCTACCATTCCTTTGTCGTTGATCGAAAAACGCTTCCTGAGGATTTGGAAGTTACTGCAACATCGCTTGAGGACGATGAGATTATGGCAATTCAGCATTATAAATACCCAGTATACGGTGTGCAATTTCATCCGGAATCCATTGGCACGATCGCTGGGAAACAGCTAATTCGAAACTTTTTATATGCAATCAGAAAGGAGAGCGGAGTAAAATGAAACATTATCTTGAAAAACTCATCAATCAAGAAGACCTATCGATAGAGGAAATGAAGGACGTGAGCCATTATTGTTTCACCGACACCGTCACTGATTCGGAAATTGCTTCTTTTTTAACCGCGCTAAAAATGAAAGGCGAAACAGCGGATGAGGTTGCTGGAATTGTGGATGTTATTCGCTCCAAGTCTTCGTTTAGCACGGCTCATATACCAAATGCGATGGATAATTGCGGCACTGGCGGGGATAAATCCTATAGTTTTAATATCAGTACAACATCTGCATTTGTCATCGCAGGCGCTGGTATTCCAGTAGCAAAACATGGCAATCGCAGTATCTCGAGCAAAACCGGCAGCGCCGATGTGTTGGAACATTTAGGTGTATCCCTAACTTTTGCAAATAATCATGTGGAAGAAATGCTGCAGGAAAATAAGATCACTTTTTTATTTGCCCCACATGTTCACGAAGCATTGAAGCCTTTTTCAAAGGTTCGCAGGGAGCTCGGACTGCCAACCATTTTTAATGCGATCGGACCATTAACAAATCCCGTGTTCCTGGATTCTCAGTTACTTGGTGTTTATCACCCGGATATGGTGCAGATGCTAGCTAAAAGTTTGCATAAATTAGGCCGACGACGTGCCGTTGTTGTGAATGGGGCAGGATCAATGGATGAGGCCTCCCTTGCAGGAGAAAACAAACTCGCCCTTCTTGATCAGGGTGAGATTACAACCTTCACACTAAACCCAGAAGAAGTTGGTTTACCACTGTATCCAAATAATCAAATCCGTGGTGGCGATGCGAAAGAAAATGCAACTATTTTACGAAATGTATTACGTGGAGTAAAAGGAGCTTATTATGACACAGTTCTTTTCAATGCAGGTTTGGCACTGTATGCCAATGGCAGTGCAGAGACGATCAAAACCGGAATTGCCCGGGCAAAAGAAAGCATCGACTCAGGTGCTGCAATGGAAAGCTTGCAACATTTAATTGAATATAGTAGGAAAATTCCGAGCGAGGTGTAGTAAATGACTATGTTAGATAAAATTTTAGTAGAAAAAGAAAAGGAAGTAGCCATGCTTGCTGATCAAACGTTTGATCAATTACCGAAGCAGGCGATAACAACGTTCAAAGAAAAAGTAACAACATCAGACATGATGAACGTGATCTCGGAAATAAAACGTTCTTCCCCTTCTAAAGGGGAGATTGATATGGAGGTCAACCCGGTCGAGCAAGCAAAAAAATACGAAGCTTCCGGTGCAGCAGCAATTTCTATATTGACGGATAAAACCTTTTTTCATGGCTCCATGGATGACCTACGTGCGATTCGGGAAGCGGTCGATTTACCGATATTATGTAAGGACTTCATCATCGACCCGATTCAAATTGACCAGGCTAAGGCAGCTGGTGCCGGCATCATTTTATTAATTGTTGCTGCTTTATCAGATGAAGATTTGAAAAATCTTTACCGCTATGCGGACAATTTAGATTTAGAGGTGCTTTGCGAAGTGCATAATGAAGAAGAAATGGAACGAGCACTTAAGCTCGATCCAGAAATTATCGGCATAAACAATCGTGATTTAAAAACATTCGACGTTGATTTAATGACGACGAATCATTTAGCATCTATGGTGACAAATCCGAATACCATCCTTGTCAGTGAAAGTGGTATAAAAAAAAGAGAAGATGTCATACGTGTCAAGGAAGCTGGTGCAAATGCCATTCTGGTTGGAGAAACATTAATGCTCTCCAGTAATGTAACGGAAACCTTTCAGGAATTACAAATATCTACTCAAGAAGGAGTGAGATAGATATGTTGATTAAAATTTGTGGGATAAAAACTAGTGATGCAGCCCTCACTGCAGCAGATGCGGGAGCGGACTTTATTGGTTTTGTTTTTGCTCCAAGTAAACGGCAAATTACTGCCGAAAATGCTGCTGCAATTGCTAAAAAGCTCCCCCTTCTATTCAGAAGGTAGGCGTCTTTGTAAATGAAACAGTGGATAACATGAAGAAAATAGCAAAAATAGTAGGATTAGACGTTATTCAACTTCACGGGGACGAATCAGCTGCAATTGCTAAGGAACTTCCATGTAAAGTTATTAAAGCATTTCCGGCTGAACCTGACCATTTTACTCAGATCTCCACATTTCCTTGTGACTATTATCTCATCGATAGTCCTTTCGGGAAAAATCGTGGTGGAAACGGTACTATATTTGACTGGAATATAATGCACCATCTCCCCTTCCATCGGGATAAAATTATTTTAGCCGGTGGGCTCACACCGGACAATATTCAACAAGCTATCCAATGCGTTAATCCCGCCGGTATTGATGTATCAAGCGGCGTTGAAACGAATGGGGAAAAGGACATGGAAAAAATAAAACAATTTATTAAATATGCAAAAGACACGCGAAAGGATGAGTCAATTGACAACATACACAATGCCTGATGCACATGGAAAATATGGGGATTTTGGTGGACGATTTGTTCCGGAGCTTTTAATGCCGGCAGTAATTGAACTGGAAAAAGCATATGAGGAAGCAAAAAATGATCCTAATTTTATAAGTGAGCTTGACTATTACTTGAAACAGTATGTAGGCAGAGAAACTCCGCTTTATTATGCAAAAAAGCTATCCGAAAAACTCGGCGGTCCACAAATCTATTTAAAACGGGAAGACCTGAACCATACGGGCGCACATAAAATTAACAATACAATCGGGCAAGCTCTTTTAACCAAGCGAATGGGAAAGAAAAAAGCCGTCGCTGAAACAGGCGCAGGTCAGCATGGTGTTGCAACCGCAACCGTATGCGCACTTTTGGGGCTTGAATGTGTTGTGTTTATGGGCGAAGAAGATATTCACCGTCAAAAACTGAATGTCTTTCGAATGGAGCTACTAGGTGCGGAAGTTCGAAGTGTCTCCCAGGGAAGTGGAACATTAAAAGATGCGGTCAATGAAGCATTGCGTTACTGGGTAAGTCATGTGAATGACACCCATTATATTATCGGCTCGGTTGTTGGCCCTCACCCTTTTCCGAAAATCGTTCGCGACTTTCAATCTGTGATCGGGGAGGAAACGAAAAAGCAAGCGCTTGAGGCTACGAAAAAGCTACCTGATGCAGTGATTGCTTGTGTCGGTGGCGGCAGTAATGCAATGGGGATGTTTTATCCCTTTATTGAGGATCAGAATGTAGAATTGTTTGGTGTGGAAGCTGGCGGTGAAGGTCTTGAAACCGGTAATCATGCTGCGACATTATCAAATGGAAACGCCGGTGTTTTGCATGGTGCATTAAGCAATCTACTACAGGACGGGGATGGACAAATTAAAGAAGCCTTCTCCATCTCAGCAGGCCTTGATTATCCGGGTGTTGGTCCTGAACATAGCCATTTGCATCAAACAGAGCGCGTTCAATACGTCTCCATCACGGATGAAGAAGCACTGGATGCTTTTCAATATTTATCGAAAACAGAAGGTATTATCCCTGCACTGGAAAGTGCGCACGCTGTATCCTATGCCATGAAGCTCGCTGCAGAAATGCAAAAGGATCAAACATTAGTCATTTGCCTCTCCGGCCGTGGTGATAAGGATGTTGAACAAGTAAAAGATAGACTGGAGGAAAAATAAGATGGGGAAATCAAAAATAGATCAATCTTTACAGGAAAAACAAGCAGGCAATGAAAATATATTTGTCCCTTACATCATGGCTGGAGATGGTGGACTGAACATTCTAGAAGAACGGATTACCTTTTTGCAGGAATGTGGGGCGGCAGCCATTGAACTCGGTATTCCATTTTCCGATCCGGTTGCAGACGGCCCGACCATTCAAGAAGCAGGAATTCGTGCATTGGAAAATGGCACCACGCTCCCTTCTATATTGAAAATGTTAAAAGACTTTAAAGAAAAGCGGTCCGTCCCTATTATTTTAATGACCTATGTAAATCCGATATTTACATATGGGCGGGAAAAATTTGCTGCTGACTGTAAAGAATCCGGCGTTGATGGTGTTATCATCCCGGATTTACCAATGGAAGAGGAAGCACTTTTAGCAGAAGTCTTACAGAATAACGCAATCGCTTTTATCCGGCTTGCTGCAATGACAAGTCCGCAAGAACGGTTAACCGAACTGGCAAACCGATCAGAAGGGTTCCTATATGCTGTTTCTGTGACTGGGACCACCGGAGCACGTGCGACACATGATAAAGCGGTCAAAGATTATCTGCAGATGCTTAAAAGGACTAGTTCTGTTCCAGTGCTGGCCGGGTTTGGCGTTTCCAACACAGAACAAGCTCAGAAATTAAGCTCTTATGGTGATGGTGTTATTGTCGGGAGTCAAATTGTTCGTTTATTACATGATGGGAAAACGGATGAAGTTAAAAAGCTAATCCATGATAGTTTATAAAATGAAACGAGTATGTCTTAGGGCCTTTGTATCCCCCGCGACATACTCGTTGAACATTAGGAGCGTTACTGGCTGTTTTGTTCTTCCACTTCGAAGTCCTTCTATTCTTGAACTAGAGAACTGCGATAAACATCTGTAGATGCAAGTCACTTGGCGATACAATATTTGTCAAGTGACCAATGACGCCTCTTCATAAAACCTACCTACATCTAAATATACGAAACCCCAATATATCCCTATACGCTTTCACCAATTGCGCATGTTTCTCAAGAACTTCAACATGTGCGTCATCTATATGTTCAGAAAGGGAAAAATCAGGAGCATTCTGCAGATCATTGCCATCAAACAATCCGTTGTATTTGCTTGTCGTTATATGGCTGAAACCGACACTTTTAAAATGAGTATACCACTCTGATTCCGTTAGTATCCGATCAACTCCGTAAAATTGACGTATTGGTTTTATTTTTTCTTCAGAGCATTCCTTTTCAAGTACCATTTCGATTGCAAGCAATACACCATTTGGCTTTAATACTCTTTTATATTCCGATATAGTTAATGGAATATCCGTAAATAATGCCACCGATTCACAAAGGATGATATCAAATACCGATGTCTCGAAAGGAAGATATTCTGCATCCCCCTGCTTCACTTCAACAGGTATATTTAAGGATGAAAACCTTTGTTTGGCCTTTTCCAACATAATTTCGCTGGAATCTAAAGCTATAACATGACATTGGTACTGCTTGGCAATATATGCAGCCGTTTGACCAGTCCCACAACCAACATCGAGCACGGACATCGTTGCATCTAATGTTTCCTTTGACAAGATATATCTCGTAAGCTTAAGTCCACCGGGATGTGCACCACCAACTCCAAACTGTGCCAGACTGTTAAGATAAGAATAGTCCAAAATCAACCCTACTCTCTATTCTAAAAATAACTACATTATCAATATGAAAGTAGGTGGAAATTGTTCACTGTGGCAACGAAAAGGTGTAAAGCACTAAACACATGAATATTTCCATGCGCGTTTGACGAAAACCAGTGCCTACACCCCCGTTTTATATAAAATAATTGTAGAATCCCATCAATATTTCCCGGGAAATGACGGAAAATAGTTCCTGTCTTTACAACATTATTTCCCCCGCCTTCTTTTCGCTTTATCATATTCCTTTTGTGTTATTTCTCCTTTTTCCAATCGTTTCTCCATTATTTCAAGTGAATCACTTGGAGGCGTTTGGCCTTTATTCACCCTGAAACGGTGAAGGATAATCATGATAACGATTAGAATGATAATCGACAAAATGATACGGATAACATATTCTGTTGCCATTTTTATCACCTCTATATCATACAATTACCATTTCAATACATTTTTAAGCATATTTCTTTTTAATGAAAGTTTTTTCGTATACGTTAACGGAAATATGATCGCTCAATAGAAGGTGGAATACAATTCCCTATTGCTATATGTTTTTCTACTCATCAGATTAACCGGACGTAGACAACAACACAGGCAAAATAAGCGAAATGCCATAAAATAGAACAAAGGCGCTGTAGCCGGATGTGGCTGCTTTTGGAAACCAGGTTATGCCCAAGCAAATATTTTTATAATTTCCTCGGCAGTGAAAAAGCCTGGCTTATCGCTATTACTTACAGTGATAACCAAAGCCCACACTTATGTAGATATAAAGGGTTTTATGCTTCCTTATCTACAAATATATGAAAAATGAGGCAGGTGAAATGCATATGGCCGATGATTCTTCTAAACAGCAAGCAGTCCCCGATCAGGTAATTCAACTAATGATCCAAGATATATTAAGGAAGAATGGCGTTCAACCGGAAGAAGTGAAAAGAAATATACCAGATGAACAGAAACAGGCGCTAAGGAAGATGGTTGAAGATTTGCAAAAACAGGTTGAACAATTCAATAAAGGGGAGAAAAATACGAATAAGTCAAGTGAATGATAGTCTATTAAGGAAAACACCTATTAATAGGTGTTTTCTTTATTTTTCTAAAAAAACAAGATTCTAGTGAATGTGTACAATCTGACTATGAAAAAAATCCATAGATTAATCTATAACTATAAGAAAGGAGTGTTAATATGACGTCAAAACATCATGAAAATACCGCCTACCTCTACGGTAAGAAAAATAAATTCTATTACTATAGAGACATGTATCAAAAAGACCAGCATCATTGTAATGGCAAGTGCACTACAGGTTGTCGCAGGTGCAATACAGGCTATGATAAGTGTCATACAGGATGTGACAATTGCAGTACTGGTTGTGATAAATGCAGTACTGGTTGTGATAAATGTAGTAAGGGATGCGACAAATGTAATAAGTATTCGTATAAAAAAGATGACAAATATGAACACGCAGAGAGATTTGAAAGGAATACCGGTAACTCCGATGCCACCGTCTTACAAGAAGGGGATCAATACGATTTCATGGATCAAGAATCCGCCGAGATAATCTGGGTGAAAGAATCATGCAATATCACGGTTAACTCAACTGACACACAAGCAGGGATCTCCCTTCAAGCAGGCCTGCAATTAGCGATTACCTTGGTTCTTAGTATAACCCTTGGAGATAGTAATCGGGGAGAAGCTGTGAGCAACGAGCTCATGCAGAATTTTAATGCTGAACAAATAAATAAACAAAAGGTATTCATCTGTAATTCCAAAGACATTAATGTAACCACTACAGACACAGATTTGGTCATCAATATTCAGGTTTTACTGCAATTACTACTGGCACTAGTAGTAATCGTTGATATTTTATAAATGAAATGAGAAGAGGTGAATCATGTATGACGAAACTTAAGGAATGGCGTGCGCTGGATCACTGTGACGATGTAGAAGATAATGCTCCTGCAGATCAGGAAGGCGAACAAACTGTATCTACTGAACAAGTATCTGATGAATGGATTATCATTAAAGATTCCGAGGGTGTCGATGTTGTAACAACAGACACAAAAGCAGCAGTCTCCTTACAACTCGGAATTCAAGCGGCAATTGCAGCTGTTATCAGTATTTCCATTGCAGATGCGGACCAGGCGGACAGGATTACGCAAGATCTCAATCAGATTAGTAGAACAAGGCAAAGCAATCGCCAAAAAACAATTGTTGAAAAATCAAAAAACGTTGAAATCACCACAACAGATACAGATATAGCAGTAAACATCCAATTATTGATCCAAGTTCTTGTTGCTATTGTTGTTAGCTTAGACATCCTGTAACCAAGGGAGGAAATACTGTCGGGGAAAGCGGATGAACCATCATTCCCTTTCCCACTTCATTATTATATGAAAGGAAGGATATAATTGGCAAATCTAACAAGTAACCAAAGAAATAATTTATTGAGATTAATAAATCAACTATCTCAAACGAATAATAGTGGAATGAGCGAGAATTTTTCCATTGATTTACCAGGTTTTAGTGCCGATGCAGGGATGAATTTAAACTTTGGTTTTAACCACGGAACGGATACACCACCAAGCACGCCAACCACTATTCGGGAAGTGTTATTAAATTTAACAAATGAACAAGTGGAAGTTTTTGTTCCTTTTGGTACAGTAACCGGAACCTTACTCACTGTGAAAGACGATTATATAGTTATTGTTGAAGCATCTGGAGCACAGGTACTGGTTCGGATAGATAATATTGAACTCGTCAGTGAATTGTAAAGGAGGAATTTAAATGTTTGAAGAAACGTTTGCCGCTGAATTAGCCAAACGAATCGGTTCAACCGTTGAGGTAACTACCGATAATAATTTAATAGAGGGGCTACTTTCAACGGTTACCCCGGATCTGGTCCTAGTTATCGAGGTTAATAGTGGTTATGGCGGTAATGTAAAAATGAATGTAGCAGTAAATGCGATTAATTTCATCCGTTTCCCTGTAGCAGCATAACATTAACCTTCTTCGGGACAAACACCCTGGTTCATCTTCCTGAACCAGGGTGTTTTATAATTACTATTAGAAAATCTCTATGATCATTCCTTTTACATCTCTATTTAAAATATCTACGGCTATAAAAGTAACCTTTTGCAGTGATTTATGCTTGGATCACCTTAAAGATAGGAAAAAGCTTTCCCATTCACTTTTACACTTCTCCAATGTCCAGGCAGATAAAACCGTTTTTCTACTATTTTTTGATATATTCCTTCTCATTTTGGGGTTGTCGATCAAGTTTTCTACGGCCTCCCTAAATGCAGCTGACTTTCTAGGAACGATGAGTCCGTTTTTGTTGTTTGTAATCAATTCAGGAACAATCCCTACCTTTGTAGAAATGACCGGAACACCACAGGAGGCAGCCTCCAATACAGGCAAGGGAATGTGTTCAGAAGAGCTGGAACAAATGAAGCAGTCAAGGCCTTGATAAAAATTCACCATCTCTTCTCTTGGGACCTTATGTTTGAAAGTTCTGGTCTGGAAAGTAACAGGTAAATCCTTTAATGCGGCTAATGCGATATCATAGCCTTTCAATTTTCGATAATCGTGTTGATCCGTTCTCCCCACCCAACCAACAACAAATTCATCTGTACCCTTTTTCGTTGCTCGCGGCTTGAACTGTTTTTCATTAATGCCAACCCTTGTTTTATAAATAGACAATTCGTTTTTAAATTGCTGTATGATTTCATCTGATGCCGTATTTATCCCTCGAAACGCATGGATGAAGGGAGGGATTTTACTGCCTTCCAGCATATACTTCTCCATCACCCGAACGGAAGTAATCCCTGTAGCCATTCGCTTGTAAGGAATTCCGGTTCTTTCATGTAACTTTTTTGCAATGTTTATAGACATGGGATAGATGATGTCGAACGCAAACTGATCAGCTGTTTTTACCTTGTTCACATACTTCAATTCAAACTGTATAGTTGAAAAGCGGAGGGATAACAAATCCTTTGCCCGGTGATCAAAAGCCCATCCGGGGCCTCCTGGAACCAGTAATATTTTCATGTTGTTCTTCTCCTTTCGGGCACGTTTAAGGGAAAATCAAGATTCTTCCTCATCTAAAGCAACGGCTCCTGCTTGGAAATACGGAATATGCCTCAAGAATAATTCATCAATATGATGGTCATAAGCCTTATTTTTATTGATTTCTGTTTTTACAGGGATTTTTTGGATCCAGTCTTCCTTTCTTTTGATTGCGATAATCGGGATACCTGCCTTGGCTGCTTTACATGAAACAACCGCATCTCTCATATTTTTTCGCGTGAATTCGTCTGGTGTCACTGTAAAGGTGTTTGTATGCATGCAAGACGTGCCGACACCAGGAATCATTACACGACGATGTCTATCTAGACCTTTATAAGAGAGATGGGCGTTCTTTTTGTTTTTGAATACTTGATGGACAGGTACGTACGGATCAAAACTCGATCCATGGACACAAGCAATCACTTGATCCTGATACGTTTTCATGAGCTCGATCATTTTTTCAACGTAGTTATCAGGATAAATGAGGTCATCATCAACACAAAAATAATAACCACTGGTTTGCTGTATTCCCTTGAAGGCCATTTGCCCTCCCTTATTGATATTGGAAAAGGAAAGGTTGATTTTTGATTCCTTTTTCAAAAACTCTGGGCAATGATGCGATCCATTAACATGGATATACATGTTATCACATTGCTTTAAAAGAGGAGGGACAATCTCTCTTAAATATTTAAACCGGGAAGGGACAGTAGCCATTCCTATACTGATCATGATGATCTCCACCTTTTAGCTTCAATTTTTATACGATTAATTTTCTTAAGAGCTGTACTTCTTGGATTCGGTGTGTATTTTCGATATCCTGAAATAATGGGTCATTGTAATATTGGAGAAGTTGTTTTCGTAAAACCGGGTATTCTGGAAGACGGTGAAATGGGTTTTTGGGTCCTTCCCTAACATAATCCCTAAATTTAGCGGATCCCTTTCGCAAAATTCCTAAATGGAAACCGTGATGAGGACGGTAGTGATATTTCTTCATATCGCGGAAACCGATATTCTTTTCAATCATTTGATATAAAAATTCTTCATCCCTTTTTAACGTTTGAAATGCTTGTGTAATTTTTTCCGGATCATCTACATAGTGTTGAATTGCCGAATTCATTTTTTCATAGTATTCATCAACTTGATAAAAATGCAACCCTGTTAATCTCTTTGATCCGGGACGAATTTGGTTGCTATATGGAAGGCTGATTTGTTGGCAATGATCGAGGTGTGATTCCAAAAGAGAAGGGTGCTCATTGATAATCAAAAAGTCAACATCCCCAATATATACATTTGCAAAATCCTTGAATTCATAAGAGGGGAGTAAGAACCTCATGACTTTTCCAGCTAAAGCGTTAAACTTTAGATTGGTATAATAATTTTCCTTAACTTCAAAATTCTGGGATAACCGCTTATTAATCAATTGCAAACTCTTCTTTTCCGGCGGGGAAAGGCTATCTTTCAGAAATACCTTGACGTAATAATTCGGGTAACTCTTCAAGATACTGTAAATATAATAAGGAATATATTTTTGTAACTTCCAAAGACAAAGACAGAAATACATAATGGCATACGATTCATTTTTTTCGATCCTTTCTCCTCTATATGAAATAGTAGTTTTTCAATTCATGATAGACTGCTTACTTTTCCTACGCTCAAAAGGGAAAATCTTATCCCTTTCCGTTTTTGATGTGAAATAAAGCATCCAGCCATTCCCCCATCGCCTTATCTACCGTAAAATGTGTTAGGACGCGCGCTCTTCCTTCTTTTTTCAAAGTTGTGTGGAGGTCCTTATCCTTTTTTAACGTATTGATCTTTTCAGCAAAAAGAGCTGGTTGAAGACTGTTTAACACAAAGGATTTCCCTTCTTGTCCGGTAATGTGTTTCACATAACCGACATTTGTCGAAAGTACAGGTACACCACTCGAGAGCGCCTCCAGCGCTGGGGCCGGTCCTCCTTCATTCGAAGAAGTAATGACAAGCAGGTCCAGCGCTTGGTAAAAATATGGCATTTCTTTGACTGCTTTGGGAGAAGAACGCGAAGCTTCTATAAATTGGATGTTCGGATCCTTCCTAAACGCTTTTACAATTGGCCGATACAACGAATTGTAGTTCTTTACTTTCCTCTTGTCATTCCCTACCCATCCAATCACAAACTTTTCTTTCGCTTGCCGCGAAGGAGGAGGACAGAACCGCTGACTATCTACAAAGGGGCGAATGAAGTTTACCTTCTTGCTTGGAAATAACCTCTGCGTTTCCTCTCTCAATTTTGGACTGATTACACCATAGTGGTCGAGTTTCTTTATTTTTTTTATAAAAGAAAGATTCGGTTTCACAAAATCGGCCCATTCCCGATACGAAAGATGATTTTTCGCAAGGTAATTGTACGAGCCTACTTGTGACGTATCCACCCTGACACCTAAGCGCATGAGGCAATCGGCTAGACCTAAACCAAGCGTTGAAATCACTTCATAAGAAGCATTCACATAAGCTAAGCCTCTTTGTTGGATTATCTGTTTCAACCCTTGGACGGAAATAATATGCAAATCCGGATGATAATGCTGAATAATTTTTGCTTTTTGCCCTAAAATCCACCAGCTATAATCATACACCAGCAAGTGAGCGGCCATGAGTCTCCTCCTTCCTTTATCCTACGTCAATTCTCTTTTTTTGTTCTCAAACCGACTAGATTTCCATTATTGTCTATTCAACCAGAAATCACCTACAATGTCGCTTTGAAATTATATGTGAACAAAGACGTTCATATGCTTTCTAAGCCAGAACCAACAATATACAAATCTATCTCATTACTTCTCCATAAATCGTTGAATAAGCAAGATAAGTGCCGTTTCTATTAATACAAACTCTAATATGATAAAGAAACATCAAAGTAACAATGAATTTTTATACAAAGAGGCGATGCAAATTGAATCATTATCATACGGAACCGAAAAAAACAAAAATCGGTGTCATTGGTTTAGGATATGTAGGACTCCCGTTAGCCCTATTATTTGTACAAAAGGGATACCAGGTGACAGGAATTGATATTAATAAAGATAAAATAGACCATTTACAAAAATTCGCTAGTTATATTCCTGATATTAAAAATACCGATATCAAGGCAGCTTTGTCCTCGGGTCAATTAACACTAGCAACCAACTATACGTCTATCGAATCTCTAAACATTATCGTTATTTGTGTACCAACTCCCTTAACGATCAACCAAAACCCTGAATTGCGCTATATAAAAGAGGTCAGTAAAGCGCTTTATCCCAGACTGCAAAAAGGGCAATTAGTCATATTGGAGAGTTCTACCTATCCTGGAACCACCCGTGATGTTATTCAACCCATTTTAGCAAAAAGCCAGTTGCAAATCGGAAAGGAAGTTCACTTAGCCTACTCTCCTGAACGTATCGACCCAGGGAATCAAAGCCTAAAAGTGGAAGAAATCCCTAAAATCGTGAGTGGCCTTACAACAGCATGCTTATCCTATGCAACTGATTTCTACAGGCGTATTTTTAATAAAATCATACCTTCTACTTCTGTGGAAGTTGCAGAATTATCCAAGCTCTTGGAGAACAGCTACCGTTTTATTAATATTTCTTTTATCAATGAGATGGCTATGCTTTGTGACAAATTAAATATTAACTTATGGGAAGCTATTTCTGCTGCAAGCTCAAAGCCCTATGGATTTCAACCCTTTTATCCCGGCCCGGGGATTGGCGGACACTGTATTCCGATCGACCCGTTGTATTTGTATTGGGTAGGGCAAAAACATGGGTTCCATAACCAATTTCTATCTCTAGCCGAGAAAACAAACAATGATATTGCTTCCTATATCACGGCACAGGTGACAACGTTAGTTGAAAAAAATCAAACGATAACAAATGCCAAGATATTATTATGTGGCATCACCTACAAAAAGGATTCCAATGATGTAAGAAGTTCTCCACCTGTTCGTATCATGCAACATCTTTTACAACTTGGCGCCGACGTTATGTATCACGATCCCCATGTGCCAGTTATTGAAATCAACCAAAATGTGTTTCATAGTCTTTCTCTCTCATCTAAAAACGTAAAAGAAATGGACATTGTCGTCATTTTAACAGACCATTCCGATCTGCAAGTAGAAAAGATCATCAATCATTCCAAGCTCGTTTATGATACCAAAAACCTTACCAAGGGACTGAAAGGTAACGCTCAGATTATTGTTCTGGGTGGTGGAGACAGTTAATTCTATAGGAAAGGATTATTCCAATGATTTCTGTAATCACCTGTACAAACAGAAATACGATGATGGAAAATATCTTCCATAATTATTCCATACAGACGATGAGAAATAAGGAACTGATCATCGTCTTAAATAAGGATGATATGGACCTTAACATTTGGAGAATGGAAGCGAAGAAATACCCCGCTGTATCTGTTTACCAAATGCCTGAAAGAATGCTGGTTAGTGACTGTAAGAATGATGCGGTTCAAAAAGCAAGGTATGACCATATCGCAAAATTCGATGATGATGATTACTATGCCCCTTCCTATTTACAATCCGCTTGGACGATTTTCACAAAGCATAAAGAAGCAGATATTGTAGGAAAAAGCAGCGTCTATTACTATTTTCCAGAAAGCAAACGCCTCTGCTTATTTCCATCTTTAACGGAACACACATGGACAGACAATGTTGCTGATTCAACATTGGTATTCAAAAAGGATATCTTTTCCCATGTGCGCTTTCCCAAACAGAAAGTTGGTTCCGATAAAAGGTTTCAACAGGATTGTAAAAGAAACGGGTATCATATTTTTGCAACAGATAGATATAACCACGCTATCATTCGAAGCAGGTATCAAAATCATACGTGGAAAATAAACGAAAACCAACTAATTAAGATGTGCAGTGATGTTGTTTATACGGATGATTATCCGTCTTTTGTTACTATATAAATGGGCAATGTTTTGGATATACCACCAAAACATTGCCCATCTCGCTAATGGATTTCTCTTCTTCCAATGATGAATAATAACTTATCATTCTATTCGAGCATTAGACAGCCACATAACACCATTTTTCTTATCTTTATGTTTCTGTCCAAACACTCCCATTCTATCAACATAAAATAAACATAAGTAGAATTAAAATCAGGAGGTTTTACCGTGGCAACGTATCTTGTAACTGGTGGTGGAGGTTTCATAGGCTCAAATATTGTTCGTAAATTAATCGCAAAAGGAGAAAAAGTGAAGGTTCTTGATAACTTTCATACAGGGAAAAAGGAAAATATACATGATTTGATGCATTATATTAACGTGGTTGAAGGTGATTTCACCAATGATCAAACGCTCAAAGAAGCTGTTAAAGATGTTGATATTATCTTTCATCAAGGTGCGATTCCCTCTGTCCCCAAATCGATCATAGACCCCATTAAGACAAATCACGCGAATGTAGATGGAACACTTAAACTTTTACATGCGGCCGTGGAGGCGAACGTAAAACGATTCATTTATGCAGCATCCTCATCAGCATATGGGTATAATGAGACGCTTCCTAAACATGAGCATATGCCTGGAATGCCCATGTCTCCTTATGCTGTCAGTAAGTATGTGGGAGAACATTATTGTAGGGTTTTTCATGATTTACATGGTCTCG
Source organism: Virgibacillus sp. NKC19-3 (assembly GCF_019837165.1). Taxonomy (NCBI): domain Bacteria; kingdom Bacillati; phylum Bacillota; class Bacilli; order Caryophanales; family Bacillaceae; genus Virgibacillus; species Virgibacillus saliphilus. Next base: position 707,092 of record NZ_JAGYHC010000001.1, on the reverse strand, counting down.
AAACCATATCGCTTCGCTACTTTAACGTCTTTGGGCCTCATCAAGACCCTCATTCCGAGTATGCAGCAGTTATCCCAGCATTTATTACGTCCATGTTAAATGACCAACATCCATTCATTTATGGTGATGGGACACAATCTCGAGACTTCACCTATATTGATAACGTTGTTTTAGCAAATTTATTAGCAGCGGAGGCTCCCAAATTGCAAGGAGAAGTCATCAATATCGGGAGTGGATCACGCATCAGTTTAAATAACCTGGTAACACGTATCAATACCATGTTAGGAAAAAATATCTCACCGAAATATACAATCGAACGTCAGGGTGATGTCAAACATTCGTTGGCTGATATTCAACTTGCGAAGGAGATAATTGGTTATCACCCTTCTGTTTCGTTCCATGATGGTCTTACAAGTACGGTAAATTGGTTCATAGATCAACAAACCTAACGCGAGACATCATCTCGTCAAGACCAACAGCAAGATTTCATCACAACAACTAACCCTTTTTTAAAGAGGCTGGGGCAAAATTTTTTGAGCAAATAAGATTCCGAATGTATACCACTTCGGAAATATGCTTCGCTAAGTTTAGAAATGTTCGCTTTTTAGTTAAACAATTTTGTTTTGTCCCCAGCCACTATTCGATTACTTTAATATTTTTATAAAATCGTTCCAGTTGGAAACGTTATTTTTCGTAATGCTTTCTGGATGTTCCCGTACATTGTATATGGAAAAATCGTGGTACCAAAATCGAGCGTTCTTTAGTAATCGATTTAATACACTTACGTCTTCGTACATTCTTCCATTTTCAAATGAAGTTACCGGAAATCCTCCTCCCATTTTCAATGATGACGTTCGATATATCCTAGGTCCCAGCGGAAAACGATAAGCTAGTAGATCATCCCTTCCCTTAACAAGTCTCCCCTTTGCAACTCCTTTATAGAAAATTTCCCCTCGTGATTGCTTCCACTTTTTAAGATTGCCATATAAAACGGCAATATCCTCTGGGAGGTTGGATAGGTGTTTTTTTATAACAGAAACAGCATCAGGGTCTAGCCAATCATCCGCATCCAGTTCCAAGATAAATTCAGATGTAACATGAGGTAGTAACTCGTTTAACGCCCTTGCCTTTCCTCCATTATATTTCGTAAGAACCATTACGCCTTCTCTATCATTCCAACGTTGTAGACGCCTGTAAGAGTTATCTGTTGAACCGTCATCAATGATTAATAGCTGATCCGGTTGTTCATTTTGTAGAAGGCAGGAAGCAACGGCCGTTTCCACATAGTTCTCCATATTATACGTTGAAATAACAACGGAAAGGCTTGGATGATTTGTGTTCGCTTTTTCCAGCTGATATTTCTGCATGATTTTTTGTTTTTCTAAGGTAGTAGTAGAAGTATTTTTTCTCATTTGCCTCACAAGATCCTCTTTAAAGCATATGATGGAATATTCTATAGTAGAAAGCCAAGCAGGGAAAAATGCTTCCTTAAATGGTAACTGAAAAGTTGAGAAAAAGGGCTGCTGCTTTAGAAATGAGGTACGAACAAGCAACGGATGATGGGAAGTACTATTTTGATTATGATTGCAGGTTCCTAAAACAGTTGCCTGCTGGGAAATCTGAAGTGAATCGACATGGATCGTAGGAGAAAGGTAATCCGTCTCATGGAGAAATAATACATAGGAACTGTGTATGCCAGTAACAGCTTGATTTAATGTTTCCCCCGTATCATCACCTTCAATGGTAATGTATGAAATGGGGGGAAACGAATGAGTTTGATGACTTCCATGTAAAGGATGTCCCCGTTTCTGAAGGACGATAATAGATTCTAGTCTGGAAGTGATTGTTTCTAAAGAAGCTAAAGCCTTGTGCAATACGGTTTGATTTGTATAATGTACGAGAATAGCAGTTATATCTCTCAACATAATCCCTCCATTTCTATTCATCCTAACAAAGACCACTAAAAGACCTGGGGCGCTTAAGCTATCCTCACTCAAAACCTGCTAGTTGCTGGGCACTTGCGCCGGACGTAGATCATCTGTTAGTAAGAGTAGAACCATCTAAATTTATCCTTTCTTATCTTTTAAAAAAATAGAAAGCTAGTGATCAGCTAGCTTTCTACAAGGGTGAAATTCATGGATTAAATCTTCAACAAGACTTGTATCGATTTATATTACTTTATGTTTCATAACACTAGATTGACTCGGCTTATCCACTAAGACAACGACACATTTATTAGCTTCGAGGGCCATTACTCAGGTAGATCATTCCTTTTTGTCATCCAGCTTACTCTTCATCTTCCTTTCGCTTTGTGAAGCATCCTTTGATTTAAACTTTTTCTTTTCATCTTTTTGTTCTATTTTCAAATCCTCCAGCGGAACATCATCGACATGCATCTGGTCTTCAAACTCATCTAATGCCGTCCTCTCTTCTATTTCATTTTCTGCTTTATTCTCTTTTTTATTTGGCGATTTTTTATCATGCTCACGCATCTATATCACCTCAATTCCCACTTAAAAATCTATATCCTTTTTGAGGTTTGTTTAAACATTTCTGTCAAAGGGTCAATGGAATTAGAGTGCCCTGCGCATCGCTTTTAACACATCTATTTGTCTGAAACGCTTACTGTGCGCCCTATCATTCTATAGAGACATTAGAAATATCCATGTCGTATGCTACTTGCTCATTGCCTTGTTGTTCAATAGTCCCTTCATACAACGTGTCACCAGTGTCCAAATCCACAACTAGTATAGCTGCCTGTACGTCATTGTCTTTATGCGAACTAACTAGATACATTTTGTTATCCTTTATTTGCATATGTGGTTGACCCGCCTCTGCTTCTAATTGATCCATCTGTATGTTTCGCTCGATCTCTTGGCTGTCCATCGAAAAGGCGGAAACCTCTACATCCGTATCCGTTATCGCACTGAAATAAATCGTAGAATCATGCAACACAGCTGTATGGGCCGAATTCTCTAATTCTGCTGGTAAATCGAGTTGCTCAGTCTCGTTTGTTTCCAGATTAAAAGCAATGATTTCTTTCCCCGTTTGTTCGGAGTAAGAAATCCCATCTTCTTGTTGACTATTCTCCATATAATCAAAGTTAATGAGCATAAATGCCTTTGAATCCTCATCGGTAGCGTTGTTGATGATCGTACCATTAGCGCTGTCTGCATTATTTTGTTCCAAATTGGGTGAGATGACCTCGTCATTTGTTATCTTCTGGTTAGCGACATCTACATCGTATACATGCATGTCCTCTTGGGTATTAAAACCGGTTGGGTCCATTCCGGAAAAGTTACGCGTCATAACTTTCACTTCATGATTCATCACTTGAATAGCTTCGATACTTATAGATTGGATGTTATCTGATGCCGGAACATCCAGTTTAAAAGCTGTCGTCTCACTGGATTCCTTTTGCATTATCTCCAATTCAAAGGCATGATTACCGGAACTTGTGGAATCTACATTTGCGTAAATGAGCATCGACCCATTCTCATAAAACTGTGAAGGGGTTGCCCCTTTACCACGCATAAATCCGCGATATTCTTCTTGAAGTTCTTTGATCTTAGTTGGATAAAAGTCATTTAAACGATCAAAATAGGACTGTTCGTCATGATATACCGTTTCGTCCGCTGTTATTTGCAAGGGATTATCACCCTGTGTGCCCTCTCTATAATTTGCATCTAGGGTAAGGTCATTTATTTCCTCCTTGTCCCCACTCTTATGTTCAAATCCAAATGCAGGATATGCGTTATCTGCCACAGCTGACTGAACATAATACGTCCCGATTGTAACTATGACAACGACTATTATGGAGATTAACTTCCAATAACGCTTCATTTTTATTCCCCCTATACGGTTACTTTCTTATTTAATAAGTAATTGCTCATCCAAATCGTTACACTGATGACAAGGATTCCTAATATCGTTTCAACTATCAGCAACTCGACCGGATAAAGATAATTAATGAGAAAAATCATCTCCAATATCATGGGGAACAAGAAAATAGTAAACGCGCACACACTATAAATAACGCCTAACAGAACTCCCTTCCAACGAAAACTTCTTTCAAACAAAATAGCTGTAAATAGAACAAACACCGCCATGAAACCAATTCCGTAATTGATCATAAACTGAATAAAGCTTTGAGGAATTAATAATTGTAACACACTATTCCAACCATTCACGGAGGTATTAATCATCTCAGAGACGGTCATATCCATTCGAAGGTCCTGTGGTATCATCCATGAAAGCACCGTGCTCTCCACCGGCAGTAAAATGAGTTGCAATGCAACCAAGCCTAAGACCATTAAAAAGATGGCCGTGGCCTTTGCCAGGAAAATATTGAGACGGGCAGTTGGCAGCATCAACAACCGGTAAATAAATGTATTTTTCCCCAACCAATCTCGATACCAGATGAAGAAAGAATAGAAGAGTAATGCGACAATACATAACATAATCGGTCCCACAAACCATATACTTTGATTGATCTGTACCATACTCATTGGTCCCGTTTGCTCCAAAAATTGATCTATCGGTACCAGATCTTCATAGATTGTCTCATTTGCATCACTTACGTAACTTCTTGATCTTACAATGACCCCTGCAATTTGCGAAACAACGGTGATTGCAATGAGTACAAGATACATTTTCATAAAACGTCCTAATTCAAAATGAACTAATTTTACATACCGGTTCATGGCTGATACACCTCTCTCATTACATCAACAACAGATTTTCCTTCCTTTTCGCGGACTTCCTCGCTATTAAATTCCTTTAAAACAGCTCCATTATCAAGCAGTACAACTTTATCAATCAAATGCTCAATATCATTAATTTCATGGGTAGTAATAATCACACCACGATCTTCCACCAAGTGACTGGCAAATACTTCGGCAATTTGTTCCCTACTGAAAATATCTATCCCCGAGAAGGGCTCATCCATTAACAGGAAATCAACATCCAATGCCAGCCCAAGCAGCAGATTTACTTTAGCTGTATTCCCTTTGGATAAATCCGAGATCCGTTCCCTTCCCTCTAATTTAAAAAATGTAAGTAATTCCATCGCACGTTCTTGATTCCAATTATCATAAAAATCTCGCATAAATTGTGTCGCATCCGCAATTGTCATTTCCGGAAGCATGGTTATGGCATCCGGAATGAAAGTGACTTTTTCATAACTACCCTTTTTGATCTTTTCTCCATTCATTAGAATCTGACCACCATTAATTGGTGTTAGCGCCATAATCGCATTTAAAATCGTTGTCTTACCCACGCCGTTTATTCCAATAAGACAGGTGATTTCCCCTTTATTTGCAGTAAACGAAACGTCATGCAATACTTTTTTTCGGCCATACTTTTTCGTGATCTCTTTCACCTCAATCATGCTTATCTCCCTCCTTGTTGTACGTTTCCTTGATCAATCCTACGATTTCATCAAGTGGAACGTTTATGGGACGGATAGATGAAACAAAGGAATCCACCGCTTCGATGATGAGTTCTTCCCGGACGGATCCTAGCGTTTTTTCATCTTTTGTAATTTTACTGGGGTTATTCCGTTCTGTATAAATCAATCCCTGTTCCTCCATTTCCTTATATGCTCGTTGTGCCGTATTTGGATTAATTTTCAATCTATTCGCCAGTTCTCTCCGTGACGGGATTTCTTCACCCGGTTCTAAGCTTCCTGTTGCAATCTGTTCTTTAAAATGACGTACAACCTGCACATACACCGGATCCCGATTGTTGAAATTCATTGTCATAGCCCCGTCTCCTATATATTTCCTTAGGTATGTTTGCTTTTTATGTATTATGTGTTTAATACACTTCTTGCAAAAAAATAATGTATTAAGCTGTTAATACAATTTCGAACTGTATTATACGGATAATACACTAAGATGTCAATACACCAAAATAAATATTTCCCACTAAAAATCAGACAAAATTCGAGTCGTGCCTATCACTAAGTATGCTAAAATAGAAGGATAACACATTTAAACAAAGGGAGACACAATACATCTATGAAACTGGTATCTTGGAATGTAAATGGAATTCGAGCCTGTGTACGGAAGGGATTTTTGGATTATTTTCATGAAGTGGATGCAGATATCTTCTGTCTTCAGGAAACAAAGGTACAGGAAGGACAAATTAACCTGGATTTGAAAGGATATTATCAGTATTGGAATTATGCTGTGCGAAAGGGATACTCCGGCACAGCTGTTTTCACAAAGAAAAAGCCATTATCTGTAAAATATGGGATGAAAGATGAGGAAATACAGGAAGAAGGAAGGATTATCACACTCGAATTCGAAGATTTTTATTTGGTTAATGTCTATACCCCGAATTCAAAAAGAGATCTAACACGGCTGGATTACCGATTAGAATGGGAAGACGAACTCTATAGCTATTTAAGAAAACTAGACGAGCACAAACCGATTATTTACTGTGGTGATCTAAACGTTGCACACCATGAAATTGATTTAAAGAATGATAAAACGAATCACGGCAATTCAGGATTCACGACAGAAGAACGCGGCAAAATGACACGTCTCCTGGATGCTGGATTTATTGATAGTTTACGATATTTTCATCCTGAAACAGAGGGACTTTACTCGTGGTGGTCTTACATGAAAACAATCCGCGAAAGAAATGTTGGGTGGAGAATTGATTATCTCATCGTATCCGAAAGATGGAAAAACGCACTTATAGATTCCCAGGTTCATCAGCACGTGATGGGAAGTGACCATTGTCCAGTAATGCTGGAAATGGAGGCACCTGACTAAATTGTAATCGGTTATTCACATTGCATTCATATAAATGAATTATGCTTCACTTACGAAATAAAAGGAGTGTTATCCATGAATATGTACAGCAAAACATTACTTCGATTTTCTGCCATTTTTGCATTACTGGGAGCCTTTCTAGGTTCACATATGGCTGGTGCGGGTGGACTTGAATTTAAAACGGTCCATGCCCATATTCTCGTTGTCGGCTGGCTGTCTTTATTTGCCTTTGCTGTTTATTATAAAATATTCACCCCAGCAAGTAAGCTTTTATCTGCGCTACATGTTTACTCAGCAATTATTGGCGCCATTGGCTTAACGATTGGCATGTGGTTCTATTATGTCCGTCCGTTCAATCTGGCTGATACATTTACAACAGTTTTCTTTATTATTGGTGGAAGTATTTTACTACTAAGCTTCATATTCTTCCTGATGTTGACATTTATGAAGACAGAAGAATGAGCTGACCCGGCACAGGGACGAGTATATCTAAAGCTGAAGGACCAACAAGAGAAACGCTAATTTCTCTTACCTGTGCTAAAACAATGGCTAAATCAGAGTCATAAGCTGGTTCCTGGATTTTCCCTTTCGCACACTCTTCTCGGAGCCATTGCCCATAGATCAATTCATTTCTTGGAGGATACCATCAGGCTGCAATATCGTCATGATATATAACCGTTGCTTTAGTGTGTTTTCGTTATTCAGATCGTTCATCAATGACAGACGCTCCTCTTGCTAGCTTTAATGGTTTGGCTTATTGACCTTTTTATATTATTCATAACATTAAAAGGAAACGTAAAAAAGTAAATACCCAAATTCGATCCGAACAAAAAGATAATCCACGTGTCAAAAGAAACAGGCCACGGTCATTAGATGAACGAGTTGCATTAACAGAAATCACCAGAGCTAGCGTAGAACGAGCAAAACGTGAAGGTAAGATGAAAATGATTGGGAAGCGAAAGATGTATTATGATCCAGCTGAATGAACTAAAAAGGGAATTTGCGGAGCTTGGAAACTTACCAAAACATGAAAGAATGATGGAAATATGCGCTTTGTTAACGGAATATTTCCAAAAAGATAATATAAAGCCAATAATTGTTGGTGGTTTATCAGTAGAAATATACACACGGAATAACTATTCCACTTATGATATAGACTTGATTACGGATGGGATAACCCTGGCACAAGCACCCGTACGCAGCAAACGTATGGGTGCTTCTTTTAGTGCTTCCGTTTCTTAAAATAATCAATCAAGCCAAGTGCGCTAACTTGCATATCTAAGTTGATCACAATATATGACTCATGCTCATCCGGAATACCAAATTCTCGGAGATACGCTCTTACGCTTTTTAATAATGCTTGAGCAAGATCATCGTATCCTTTACGCTCTGCCACCATTTGTTCACTGACTTCCATGAACACATCCAACCACGCTGAAACTTGTTTTAGTGCTTGATCCGTTTTTGTCGTCATACCAAAATGGCCATAATAAATACGATCAAGATTCATCTCCATCATCCGATCAATCGCCATTTGCATCGCATTCGGGTCAAACTGATTGGGCGAAGTTGTCGGAAGAAATAGGTCAACGCCTTCACTAATTAATTGCTCGTAACGAATACCAACTATATCGCCTGTAAACATTCCGTTACTCACTGGGTCGTAAATGCTGAAATGATGCTTGGCATGTCCTGGTGTATCTAGAAACTCAAGTGTACATGCAGGCCCGATTTTCAGGGTATCCCCTTCCCCCTTCACCAGTAATCGATCTTCTGCTACAGGAATAATTGGGTCAAATAAATCCGAAAAACTTTCCCCGTATACAGCTCTTGCGCTCGCTGTTAATTTTTTCGGATTCACCAAATGCTTCTCCCCTCGTGGGTGGACAACAATGGTGGCATTCGGACATTCTTGTATCAATAAACCTGCTCCTCCAGCATGGTCAAGATGAATATGTGTAACAATGATATATTTGACCTGTTCTAGAGAAAATCCCAGTTTTTTCAATCCTTCTTTCACATGCTTAATCGATGGACTTGGTCCTGTTTCCACAATAGTTAATGCTTCCTCATCAATCACATATGACCCCGTCCGTTTTGGTACACCTAAATCAAACCCGTCAATGATATGGATACGATCATCCAACCGGATTGGCTCCTTCTCCTCCATCGCTTAACCTCCAAACATACTTCAGATAATTCTATTATACGCATAATTGAACAAATTTTCATTCTTTTACGTTGTGAGCCTTTTTTTGCTCAAAATAATAATCCACACATTTTTGAAATAGCGGAAAATAGATTTCCTGTAACGCGATTGATTTTTCTCCCTGGCTATTTTCTGTTCCCATTCTCGCTGTTCCCTTAACTCTCGTTCCAATTCAAAATCATACTCATCAAATCCCATATTTCAACACCTCATTTTTTCAAGATGCTTGAAATTATACTATTGATCTACTTTTACGGCGAATGGGTAAAATTTAATTATAGCTGTGGTAAAGACCTCAATAATTGAAAATTCCTCAGCTGAAAATTCAAATTTACATAACCTATTACCACCTAAAAATCAAATGTGGCACTCTCCCTTAAAAATTCAACTATCCCGTCCATCAACCCATCTGCCAATGGCAGATTCGGGTCCGCATACGTTGCGACATTCCCTTCCCGGTCTTCCGGCGCTTCTTTTAAGACATGATTCAAATCTTCAATAATGATTAATTCCGAATCATCTTTTGCCTCATACAGCGTTTCTGCTTCACTGACAGGGACTTGAATGTCTCGATCCCCATTCACAAGCAATGTCGGGATATCCAGCTTTTGAATTTCTACCGCTGGGTCATACTGCATCCAGGACGTCAGGAAAGGCTGAACCGATGGACGAAATATGCTTTCTAGTTCTTGAGTAACATCTTCAACCTGATTCCCTTCTTTTACCTGTTGCAAAATTTCTTCACTTTCGCTAAGCAAATTTTCCGGGAGTTGTTCACTAAGTTGATCATATATGACTTTATCAATCGAACTGCCGGCTCCTGCAATCGAAACAAAAGCGTCGACATTGCTCTCGTGTGCTGCTAGCATTCCAACCAACGATCCCTGACTATGTCCGATGATGCCAACATCTGTATAGTTGTCATTCGCATCAAGCGATTCCACCCAAAGTTTAGCATCTTCAACAAATTGGTCAAAATTCATCTCTTCCTCTGAAATGATAGCTTGCTGATTTTTTCCAGCACCTCGCTTCCCATAGCGCACACTTGCCACTCCCGCTTCTGCAAGGTTTTCAGCTACAAGCTTTAAGCTGTCAGCGTTTACGCCTTGTGCGTTTCCATTCCGATCCGCCGGGCCGGACCCTGGGATAAGAAGCATAACAGGAAATGGCCCATCTCCATCTGGTGTTTCAAGTTCACCAGTGAGTGTTCCAAGATCTGTTTCAATCTCAAGGAATTCGCCTTCTTCCTCTGCATCCGCTGCAGCAGGCGGTTCTCCCTTCGTTAATTCAAACGGAAATGATTGCCCGCCCTGCGCAAATGTCCCTGTTATTGTTTCTTCGCCCACTTCTCCATCAAATGATGCGCTTTTTCCTGGCATTTCCATGACGAAGGCGATACTTTCTCCATCTAATGAAAGTGACGATAAAGGATAATCCTGAACACCTTGTGCAGGGATACTGATTACACCAGTGAACTCATCCTCACTTTCAAATTCTACATTTATTTGCAACGGCTGATTTGGAATGTCAATAGCACCAGTCCAATACCCAGTTACCTCCATGGATGAATCACCTCCATTAGCAGATTCCTCTTCCGTATCCTCACTACAACCTACTCCAAAAATCAACATGCATAAAATAACAATAATTCCTTTTTTCACCCTAATCATCCCCATGTATCATTCTCCTATTAGTCCTACGTGCAACATGAAAAAAGGTTTCAGAAAAGGAAGCACGAACACAGTTTAGACGAATGATACACTAGCGGAGGAAAGGCAAGGTGAGACACCGAAGTGCACCAGCACAAGGGGCTCACCAGCCGCCCACGGAAGGCGAAGTATATTTCCGGAGCGGGTTTTAAATAACGTCAAGTTCGGAATTTCCTTTGATTATGAAGCTTTTATCTAAAGCTCCTACTAGCTTCTTTACACTTATAATACCAACTGACTCACAATCCAGGGTGCTGCATATAATACCATAAATTGCACACCATAATTAACACCCCAACGATGTAGTAATCCGGCTACAAGACCTATTAGCAAAACGCCACCAATATTAATGAAACCTGCATCCATATAGCTAAGCATTAACACAAGACCAAAAAACACACCCAGTAATGCTTCATGGGGAATATATTTGAAAACGAAAGAAACAATTTGTTGCGTATACTTGATGGCAACAAAATAGGTTAGACTGATTGCAATGGTAGCCCCGATTACCGTCGCCACAATAAAGTCACCTGTGGACAGAAGATGATGTAAATTATGATCCTCTGTAAAAACCGGTGGCGCATTAAACAACGCAATACCCGGCCCAAGTGCTGTCGGAGAAACAGGAACCCCGATTGCAATTAATGGGATTAACGTCCCTGCAATATATGCAGCATTGGTTACTCCATCCATACTTGAAATGGCTCGTGATGCCTTTTTAATGGGATCTTTTATCCGACTTGATAATGTCTCTCCTAAAAATATTGTCATCCCTGCTGGGCTCATGAAAAACGTAAAGACACCTAAAACGGAGCCCAAGGAAGAGGAGCCGATTTCCTTTTTATCTAAAATCGTAAACGGATTCGGGAATCCTTTTACAGGCTTTTGCTTTTTTATAACGATGTCATTCGTATGACGGCGTGGTAAGGTCCTTAGAATCTCTTTATTTAACAATTCAAATAAGCGTAAAATGATTGGCCCAATGGTTATTCCCAGAAAGAAGGAAGTAAATACGGTGACATCCTCCTCCACGGCACCTACTCCCCAGTAGAGATGCCTTAATCCTTGGATAAGCAATGCAAACGGAACAATGGAAATGAGTGCAAGCCAGCGATTTTTTGTCATTAGTGCCAGGAACACTGCACCAAAAAAGAAAATCTGGCTGGAATAATCCGCAATGACGTCCCCTAGTGGCGCGATTAAATTTGCCAGGATTAAACTTAATGGGACAGCAATGATTGTTCCAATAACCGATCCTGATGCCATTTTGCGAATACTGACGTCAGGCAACCCGTATTTTTTCAACACCATTGCATGATCAACCATGGGTGCAGATAATACGCCACCCGGGATTCCAGCTATCGCTACAGGAATAGAATCCGTTAGTTTTTTGGCGACAATGGAAGATATGAAAAAGGCTAAGATAACAATTGGTTCCATACCAGTTAGTACCAGAACTAGCGTTACTGGAGCCAAGACTGCGGTTTCATCTGTTCCTGGTGCAATGCCAATGATCGTATATAATACTGCCCCTAAAACGGACACAGTAATCATTTCAAAAATTAGTGTCAGTTCCATAGACTAGATCTCCTCATCCTCATAACGAAGCGTTCGTTTCGGTTTAATAATAAAACTGCTGATGATAAACCCTGCGACAACTCCAACCAACCCATAGATGAGCGGACGAGGAGGTTCATTGGGTGCTATAAGGTAACCACCAAGTGCTAAAACACTGCATATCACCATACTTAAAAGCAGCTCTTTAATATTCACCAAATCTTCCCATACCTCAATATTTTTGCCTTTATCCTGTTCTACATTTTTTGTTTTAGACATATGTATTGCCTCCTAAAAAACCTTATATGCAGAATTATATTATACAATGTCGTCAGTAAAAATGAAATTATTTATGTGAAAATCGTAACATACTTTGATAAATAATGGACGTTAAAAAGGCGCATAACTTTCCCCCGACTGATCAAAATAAAGAAGACTACGTTAAGGAGGTAATGAACAAATGCAAAACCAGCAACAAAACTTTCAAGGCTCCCAAGAAATGCCTGCTCAGCAAAGCCATGGTGGACACGAACTTTTTGATGCCCATGAAGCTATATCCACTTTAGCTGGAGGTATGGAACAATATTTATTATATGAGCAGCATATTCAAGATCCAGAATTAAAAGCGATCCTTCAACAACAAAAAACATTTTTAACACAAACGTATAACACGATTGTTGAAACAATGCAAACCGGGCAGGAACCTACTGTAAAAACAAAAAATTACAATATGGGGCAAAGTAATAACGTCATATACGGCATGCAGCCATCGCAACCAAAAACACCTGCTCAGTCTGTAAATGAAATTAATGATCAACATGTTTCCGGTTATATGATTGACGTGCTTAAAACAGGAGCGACTGTTTTTACCACAACCGCATTCGAGACTACAAACCCTGTTTTAAGAAGGGTTTTTGCAGATAGTATTCCAAATTTGGTGGAAATGGCTTATGAAGTGTTTTTATACCAAAATAAGAATCAATATTATCAAGTGCCACAACTAAAACAAACCGATATGCAGGCGATCATAAATGGTTTTGCACCAATGCCAGGAACTATGCCGCATTAATGAAGAGCAATTAAGGGAAGCTGGTAGAGAGGCCAATTTGCGAATAAAGCACAGTACAGATGCCCCAGCCCTTATGAGGGAAATGCTCATTACTCGAATGAGTTCCCTTTCTTAAGGAATTTGGCTTAGGTCGGGACTTCATTACTCGAATGAGTGCCCTTTCTTAAGGAATTTGGCTTAGGTCGGGACTTCATTACTCGAATGAGTTCCCTTTCTTAATGAATTTGGATCGGGTCGGGACTTCATTACTCAAATGAGTGCCCTTTCTTAAGGAATTTGGATCGGGTCGGGACTTCATTACTCAAATGAGTGCCCTTTCTTAAGGAATTTGGCTTAGGTCGGGACTTCATTACTCGAATGAGTCCCCTTTCTTAAGGAACTCAGCTCGGGTCGAGACTTCATTACTCGAATGAGTACCCTTTCTCAAGGAATTTGGCTTAGACGGTGAATCCGCACCTCGCTTCCAAAAGACTACCTGTTTTCTTACAAAACAGGTAGTCTTTTCTTAAAGCTAAGAAAGTATAAAATTTGATCTAATCCAACAATCGGTTATTCTCATCAACGGACATTACTCTCGCAGGATTGGAAGCATCATTCTTGGAATATTCACCGTCCCCATCACAAACACTACACCTGTATTGCCAACCCTCATCATCTGAAAGTAGGCCTGTTCCTTCGCAAGCCTTACATGTCTTCTCTCTGTCCAATGGAAGTCCCTCCTATATTTGTTTGGATACTCCTAGTATGTGAAAAAAAGCTTCTACACATACTAAGCATGAAAATAATGAAATGAGGTGATTCCTTTGGGCAGAGATGAACACAATAAAGCGAAAAATAGCTTCCTTGCACAGACACCAAAAAGGCAATTGACAGATGGCAAAGATGTGGAATTTGCAGAAGAATTTGCTGATCATGCGGATAAAGAGGCACAAGCAAGAAGTCGCGTGGCTGATAAGCGGGCGAAAAAGAAAGAATAAATACAGCCTGAGGTATTCTTATCCAAACGATAGGGATACCTCCTTTTATTTGCTTCTCTACAGGCGACTTTGTACAATTGAAGTAGAAAGATAAGGAAGTGAGGCACAGCTATGGGAAAGAAGAATGTAGACGATTATCTCACAGAGGGAATGTACGGAAAACGAAGGCCAAAGGAGGAGGAACGCGAACGGTTCCTTGGAACGCTTCGAGAACGTATTGTAATAGCTTTAACCATAGGACAGGTAATGTCAGATAAAGCACTCGGGGAATTAGAAGAAGCAATGAAGCGGAACACGCAAGCCAAACTACTCATTAATGGTCAGGTTGCTTATCGATTTTTAAAAGGAGAAAGAGAGCTAGCGAATAAATATAACATCCCTTACACTACCATCACAAACAAGGAAAATGAGACAGATATTGGTGCAGTACTAACCTATGATTACGCTATCGATAAAGAGGAAATTTTTATTGACAATGAACCGGAAAAGGAATCAGAAGAAACGAATGAAACGGAAAAGAAATCCTTTATTTCTAAAATCAAGTATTGGTTTGAGTAAATCGCCTACGTTTCGATGGACGTAGGCGATTTTTATTTGCCTTAAGAAGCCGTAAATAAAAGAATGACAATGTGGGATACTAATGGATGGAGGTGTTTACCCGTGAGTCAACCATACCGATGTCCAAATTGCAAAACCAATCGTTCCAGATTCAACATTATTGAACAAGTGGCAAATCCCGTCAAATTAGATGCACAGACTGGTGAGGTTATGAATGATTATACCAATGAAAATGTGGAAGTTTTCCATACAACGTATAATGGACCAAAATACAGAATTCAATGCGGCTCCTGTGGTTTGATAGAAGATGAGAAAACATTTATCAAATACGGGGAATATAGCGGAAACTGAACGACCGTTTCATGAAACATCACTTAATAAATAGGTGATGTTTTTTTATGCATGATTTTTGTTTCTTCATACATCAATCACAGTATGTTATTCCCTTTTTCAAGTAATAAAATAATTCGCATGCCATAATAGTTAAAAAAGAGAAGGATGTGAACGTATTGTTGACAGTGAATCATGTACAAAAACAGTACGGTGATATGCAGGCATTGAAAGATATCTCTCTAACTATTCCGGATGGGATTGCCTACGGTCTTGTCGGGCCAAACGGGGCTGGAAAATCAACGCTATTGAAAATTCTTGCTTCCGTCATTCAAGACTATAAAGGGAAATTTTCTATCGG
Organism: Virgibacillus sp. NKC19-3; assembly: GCF_019837165.1. Taxonomy (NCBI): domain Bacteria; kingdom Bacillati; phylum Bacillota; class Bacilli; order Caryophanales; family Bacillaceae; genus Virgibacillus; species Virgibacillus saliphilus. Next base: position 691,540 of record NZ_JAGYHC010000001.1, on the reverse strand, counting down.
TAAATCCATAATCGGCAAAGAAATGAAAGAACAGATTGGCTATATTCCTCAAGAAATTTGTCTGGAACAAACATTGACCGCGTTAGATAATTTATACTTCTTCGGAAGGCTGTATGGCATAAAAGGAAAACACTTAAAAAATAGCGCAAATAAAGTTTTAAAAGATGTCGGATTATCCGGACGAGGGAATGATAAAGTGCTGACATTCTCAGGTGGCATGAAACGCCGCCTAAATATTGGATGCGGTCTCATGCATGCACCAAAAATCATTATTATGGATGAACCAACTGTTGGAATTGACCCACAATCTCGCCGATATATTTTCCAAATGATCGAACAGCTCACCCAAAAAGGTTGTACGGTTTTGTATGCCAGCCATTATATGGAAGAAGTCGAACAGCTATGTGATGAAGTGGCATTCATCGATCAGGGAGAAATCGTTGAAAAGGGAAGTATTGAACATTTACTACAAATGCATGCATCCCCTTCTATTTTTATAAAAGGGGAAAACAGTTTGCCGGACAACATCCGGAAGTTTGGGACAGTTGGAAACAAGGACGGCGGATATGTACTATCCACCAGCACCCCACTGGAAGCAATGAAAGCCGTTTTACAACATTGTCAAAGCAACAACGTGCCATTAGAACAATTAGCACTCGTTCAGCCGCGACTGGAAGACGTTTTCTTTGATTTAACCGGCAGTCAACTGCGAGATTAAGTATGTTACACTAATAGGGAGGTTTTACCATGGGCGCATTGATTTTTATCGACATGAAAAAGTACCTGCAAGACAGAGGTCTATTATTTTGGATGTTGATTTTGCCAATTATTTTCACGGTTTTATTTATCGCTGGGCTTACTTCTGGAACGGAAGCAGCCGTACGCGACCAAATTATTCTATCGATTGTACCGGGCTATACGGTTATGTTTGTGTTTTTCATCCTGATTAACATGGCTGAGGCGGTGCTGAGGGATCGGAATCTCGGGATGACAGCCAGGATCGCAAGCACGCCGCTCTCCCCCTATTTATATTTACTGGGGAAATGGATTCCGAACATGATTATTGTTTTTATACAGATTGTCATCTTGCTGTTATTCGGCAAGCTCGTCTATAATATCCCTTTGGAGCAGCCATTTTACTTGCTGCTATTAGCTGTATTCTTAACATTTACGGTAACTGGAATAGGACTTGCGCTTGCGTTACTTGTAAAAACAAATAACATGGGGATAGCGATCACACAGGTAGTCGCGCTTGGTGGAGGGTTTCTTGGCGGACAGATGATGCCACTCGAGACGATGCCTGCATTCATGCAAACGATCAGTAAATTCCTGCCACAATTCTGGGCACATCAGGGGTTCCAGGAAGCTATGAAAGGCACATTGCCAGCTATGGAACTCTTTCAAATTGCCCTCATCCTATTTGGATTTGGATTGGTAGGATTTATCATCGCATTACTGCGTTATCCTTTCTTTTTAAAACAGGCCAGAGGTTAGAAATACTGGGGGAATGACCTGATGAAAGTAAATATTGATATCGACGATACGTATGAGGAAACTTCGGTAACCATTCAAGCGAAGGAATGGACAGAGGAGCTGGAGGAAATTGTAAAGGTCGTAAAGAAGCGCAAACAGCAGCGTTTATTTGGCATTGAATCCGATCAGACAGTGCTGCTGGATCCTAGTGAGATTGATTATGTCTATGCGGAAAAAAGAAAGATATTTGCCGTATTAAACGATCGTACGATTGAAATAAAAATGAAGCTTTATGAAGTAGAAGAAATGCTTGCTCCTCATGATTTTACACGCTTTTCCAAATCTGTTATTGGCAATATCAATCGTATTGAGCGCTTTGAATTATCCTTTAATGGCCTTTGTGTTTACTTTCATACAGGGAACAAGGAATACGTTACAAGGAAATATGTAGCAGCTATAAAAGAAAAGCTGGCGAAGGGTGGGCAAGCTGATGATCGTTGAAGCGTTAAAGCGGGTTACGAGCGGGATCGCTGTTGGTGGCGTTTGGACCTTTGTTGTTCTTTCCATTCTCAAATTTAATCACATAGAAGCTACGGTATCCGACATTTGGATAAGTATGCTGGGAAGTTTGATTATCGGCATTTATTTTGGATTATCTTCGTTTATCTTTGAGGTGGATAATTGGAGTCATTTAAAAACGACCGCTATCCATTTTAGCCTATCAATCGCTGTTTATTTTATCATTGCGTTTTCTGCTGAATGGGTGCCATTTACACCATTTGCCATTATTACGAGCGCACTCATATGGATCCTGATCTATATCCTCGTTTGGACTGGGTGGTTTATATACTTTAAAAAAATAGAAGCCTCGTTAAATGAAGAAGTACGGAAAAAGAAATGAAGGAGCTTGGCACTCCCCGTATTTTGTCAAATATCCTTCGCTTTACATAGAGGTAAGCGATTTCATATAATGGAGTTAATGATCATTATATTCAGGAGGGGTTAGATGGGGCATATAGAGGAAGGTACATTACTATGGGAACCTAATGAGGACTGGAAACAGCAATCATTCCTTTACGATTATATGAAGTGGTTAAGAGAACAAAAAGACATTTATTTTGACGATTATCATTCCTTGTGGAAATGGTCCGTAAATGAGGTCGAAGCTTTCTGGCAGTCACAGTGGGAATACTTTGATATTCAATCCAAACAATCTTATGAGGCGGTATTGACGTCACATCAAATGCCTGGTGCCAAATGGTTTCCGAATGCAACCATTAATTATACGGAGCATATTTTCAGAAACCGAGACGCGAATAAAGCAGCGATTATTCATGCTTCTGAAATACGGGAGAAATCGGAAGTTACCTGGAAGCAACTTTATCAAGAAACCGCAGCACTACAGCATACTCTGCAACATTTAGGCGTCCAAAAAGGGGATCGTGTTGTCGCCTATGTGGCTAATATCTATGAATCCGTGGTTGCCTTCTTAGCAACAGCCAGTTTGGGTGCTATTTGGTCAAGTGCTTCCCCTGATTTCGGAACACAAAGTGTCATCGACCGTTTTAAACAAATCGAGCCAAAAGTGATGATTACCGTTGACGGCTATAGCTATAACGGAAAGAATTATGACCGTACAAGCGTTGTAGCAAACATTCAATCAGAGCTACCAAGCTTGGAAGCAACCATTGTCGTTCCTTATCTAAACGGCAATCCGGATTTACGTGGCTGGAAAAATGTTATACCTTGGTCAGACGCTGTACAAACAAATGAACAACACACGCTCACATATGTTCACGTTCCATTCAATGACCCATTATGGGTATTATTTTCATCGGGAACAACTGGAAGGCCGAAACCCATCGTTCAAAGCCAAGGCGGCATTTTAATCGAACATCTAAAAGCGCTCACCTTCCATGTAGACTTAGGTGAAGATGATCGGTTCTTCTGGTTTACAACAACCGGTTGGATGATGTGGAATTTCCTGGTAGGAGGACTTCTTACAGGTAGCACGATTATTTTATATGATGGAAATCCCGCCTATCCGGATAAAAAGATGCTATGGAAGTTTGCTGCAGACACAAAAATGACCGTCTTTGGAACGAGCGCCAGCTATATCACATCTTGTATGAAAGATGATGCATTCAAACCGGGCGAAGAATTTGACCTTCGTTATTTAAAAAATATTAGTTCCACAGGATCGCCATTACCACCAGAAGGCTTTCAGTGGTGCTACGAAAATGTAAAAGAGGATTTGTGGATTGCTTCCTCGAGTGGAGGGACGGACGTATGCACCGCTTTTATTTTAGGTGCACCGATTTTACCGGTTTATGCCGGAGAATTACAGTGCCGGGGGCTTGGTGCTAAAATTGAAAGTTTTAACGATAATGGCGAGCCTGAAATAGAAGAAGTAGGCGAATTAGTACTCACCGAACCTTTTCCATCGATGCCGATTTACTTTTGGAATGATGCGGACGGAAGTCGTCTGCATGACAGTTATTTCGATATGTATCCGGGAATTTGGCGACATGGTGATTACTTAAAAATCACAGACCGTGGGACATGTGTTATTTACGGGCGCTCCGATGCGACGATTAACCGTGGTGGCGTTCGAATCGGAACAAGCGAAATCTACCGGGCAGTCGATCAGATAAAGGAAATCGCGGATAGTTTGATCGTGGATATTCCAACGAATAATAGTGATTCGTTCACACCACTGTTTGTTGTAATGGCGGACGGCTATAAGCTGACAGATGACATTTATCAAGAGATTAAACACCAAATCAAGGAACAATGTTCACCACGTCATGTTCCAACTGGCATTTATGAAGTGCCTGATTTACCCAAAACATTAAACGGCAAAAAGTTAGAAATTCCCGTTAAAAAACTATTAATGGGAAAGCCACTTGAACAGGTCGTTAATATAGGCTCCTTAGCGAACGATGCGTCTTTAAATTATTTTATGAATTTTAATCAGGAAATAAAATAAATGAAGAACAAAGGCGAAGGTGCCCGGTTAGCAACGCACAAACTGGAACACTTCGCAGTGAGATTAGATGAACTTGACTTATCACCAGTAGTGGTGAAAGTCAAAGTGAATCTTATGCTTGGAAGGCGAAAAGGAAACATGCCCCTGCATCAGGGGAGCCGTGCGTTGGCCGGCAAGGCCGTTCCTAGTCGGCCTTCCTTTGTCAAGTGAGCCGATGTTGACTTTCACCCCAAGGGTATAAGTGCGACTAAGCCTCTGGCAGAGCCAATCGGCAAGTCTTCTTTATCGTAATAGAGAAGTGTGAAGTTTGGGACTGCGCGGATGCTCGTCCCACCAAAAGACTTGGGACTGCGCTAAAGCTCGTCCCACCAAAAGACTTGCTATTGCTGGGCGCTGGAGCCGGATGTGGCTACTTTTGGAAATCAAATTATGCCCAAGCAAATAATTTTATAATTTCCTAGGCAAGAACAATACGGGCGAGCTAATGCAAGCTCGCCCTTTCTATTTTACATCCAACATTTTCGGTTCTACAATATATGTTGGGGTGTGAATCATTTTCTGAATAATATAAAGCACGCGAGCTCCTTATTTGTTAAACTGAAGTTAGCGAAAAAACAGATACAAAAGGAGTGCGTGCAATTGAATTCTAACATTCATTTACCAGGATTTGAAGCCTTTACGATCCAAAAGTCAGAAGAAGTTGACGGCATCTATTATCTTCATGTTGATAGGGAAGTAAAAAACCATCGTTGTCCGGCTTGTGGTGCTTATACATCAAATGTCCATGATTACCGGGTACAAAAGATTCAACATACCCGTATATTTGGCAGACAGGTTTATGTTTTCTATCGTAAGCGACGCTATGTTTGCCGATCCGGTTGCGGGAAGCGTTTTTATGAGGATAACCCCTTAGTGGAGCGTTATCAGCGACAGTCCATGGAGATGAAACAGGCCGTAGCGATGGAGCTTATTCACGGAAAAAGTTTCAGGGATGTTGCTCATCGATTTGATACATCCCCAACCACCGTTATTCGACGGTTCGATTATATTACGGCCCCGCTGTTGGATGAAACACAAACATTACCGGATGTGATTGCCATTGATGAATACAAAGGGGATGCCGGTGGAGAAACATATCAGACGATTATTGCCGATCCCGTAAATAGAAAACCGTTGGAAATACTGGCAGACCGTAGGAAAGAAACGGTAAAGAATTATTTACGGAAACATGGTGAACGCGTAAAGATGGTCGTGATGGATATGAGCCATTCGTTTAAGGCCGCTGTTGATCAAGCTTTGGGGCATCCTATTATCATCGCGGATCGCTTCCATTTTTGTCGGTATATCTATTGGGCTTTAGAAAGGGTCAGAAGACAGGAACAAAATGCTTTTGATGATTATGATCGCAAAAAATGTAAACGGATGAAACATGTATTTTATAAACAGCCGGAGACATTAACAGACAAACAAGCCTGGTATCTGGAACGATACTTACAAAAATCTGCCTATTTGAAACGGGCTTACCAACTTAAAGAGGCTTATCGATTATGGTTTGAGACAGCTAAAGAGAATGGCTCGAAACACTTGGGTGCAACGAAAGCGCATCTTTATGAATTCTATGACCTAGTTCGAGAATCGGGTGTTACGGAATTTGAACAGGCTATCGGGACCCTGCAGAATTGGCAGAAGGAAATTATGAATACGTTTGGTTTTGAACTGCATAACGGCTATATTGAGGGGATTAATAACCAAACCAAGGTTCTTAAGCGTAATGCATTTGGCTTTAAACGATTTGATCGCTTTCGGGCGAAGGTATTACTGCATCATCAATATAAAAAGCTGGATATTCGGGTGGCATAATAATAAGGAGTGAGCATACGCTCACCCCAACATTTGACAGAGAACCCATTTTTCATCTGCGTTTCATTACGCCCCACCACAACATAAGCTATAAGCGAAAAGGGTAACAGCAGCACGATCGAAAGCAACCCCAGTGGCTGTGGGAGAAAATGTATCGATAACACATACAATCCACTCCCGCAATCATCGAGGCAAGTGCGCCGTATTTATTTTCTCTAAGCCAATAAGCCCCATTTCTTTCAAAATTCACCACGAATTCTTCTATCAATATACTTGAAAAAGGCGTAAAAAGCATGTAAACTATATTCTGGATGATATGATAAAAAATATCCATCGGGGGCTGTAGTTCAGTAGGGAGAATATTTGTCTGGCAGACAAAAGGTCACGGGTTCGAGCCCCGTCAGCTCCATATTCTACAAAAAGCACGCTTGCTTATTTCTAATTTTTAGAATGGGTAAGCGTATTTTTAATCAAATATTTTCTTCGTACCCTTCCTTATGTACCAGCGTCCAATAACAGAAATAAATGGTTCGTCTGATTAACTAACAAACGTTGTAATTATCATACTAATTGCGATAAATAACATTCCTGTCATTGCCATGGTATACATTACTTTCTCAGAAGTCGAAAGCTACCTCTGCTTCTTAACTTTATCAATCTTTCTTATAAAGAAAACTGTTACAAAAAGAAATAATAAGTAAGCTGTATATTGTAAAATTTCTGCTAAGAGAGCCAAAATTATCTCCTCCCCTTAAATTGGGGTAACAAATGATTCTGATATACTATAGATAAGATTCGTTTGTGTTAAAAATATTTTGAATTACCATTTTAACTGTTTATCGTATTTACTCGCTTTTGGGAATTGTATTTTAAACACTTAATATTCCATCCTCCAAGGAAAACTTTCCCAGCCAATCTTCTGTCCAAGATGCTTAAAAACCTTACTTTTTTGGCAATCCAAGCATTTGCGACAAACGTATATCGACTATATTTGAACGAATCATTTTTCTCTTCTAAATCTTTTTCTTTCCAAGTCAATTCTCTCTTGTTCCCTTTATGTATTTCAGTTATCGTTTGTTATGACAACAATTATCACGATGAATAATGCAGTAAGTAACATCCAAAACAGTTTCATTCCTTTTTTGGAAACGTCCCCGTTATCTTTTCGGTTCTTGTGTAAAATTACAGCACTTCCAACAGATACTATCAATGCAATTCCCCAAATGAAATATGCAGCAGTAGACATGGAATCACCCCTTCTAGTAAATTTTAGACACGACAACCATTGAAATAAATACCGTACTAACAACCAAAAATGTTATCAACATGACCGCATGAAGGGCACTGATAACCAAGATGTTAAAATAAATAAGCGACATGAGGAGAATAAGATAAAAGATAATCGCAAAATAAGAATAAAACATCCCTTTTTGCCGAATGAATGTTGTTCGCTCATCCTGTTTTGCCATCTGCGGGGCAAGATACCCATTACAAATACAAATTACCGAAATCATTGTAGGTGGATAAATTTGCATTATTCGGAACTCCCCTGCTCCAAAAGATATTGCTATCCCAATTCCAGTAAATATAAGAAATAAGCAGCCAAGAATAAAGTAAATACGACGGTAGTTCATATTTATCCCTCCCTTATTTTCATTCATTATCCTCCAAGAAAAAAATGTCCTCAACAGCAGTATGAAATTCCCTTGCCATTTGTAATGCTAATGGAAGTGAGGGATTATATTTTCCTTTTTCAATCGAAATAATCGTTTGTCTTGATACTCCGAGAATTAAAGCCAGTTTATCTTGTGAATAGCCATTTCGTTTTCTATAATTCATAACTTTATTTTTCACCCACCGTTGCGCCTCCTTTCCTTAATCTTATAGTAAAGCAAACTTTACGTCAAGTTTGCTTTACATTTTTTCTTAAAAAGAACCGCAAATGCGGTATAGTTCAGTGTACATAATCCCTGTCTATCCTCCACAAGCACAAGATAATCGTTACGTGCAATACGGGGTAAAGACTAATAACCGGAGTAACGACTGATTGCGGCATACTGTGTTTATACTACTTCTGTTATGATTCCTTCTTTAATCCCATATTGAATAAGACCCTCGTAAGGATCACCAGGAATGCCTAAAAGTGTACAAAATGCTGGTTCAGTCTTGTATCCTTGCTTTTTAAGATTTATCACTTTTTCTTTAAGGTTGGGGCGCTTTTCTAATAACTTATGTTCAATTAACATATGTAAATATGCATTTTGTTTAAGTACAGGTTGAGATTGACCAAACAATTCAAACTCAAAATTTCTGAAGAAAAAATTTGCTTTAACGACCGGATTACCTCTTATAGTTGTCCTTTTTAACTTAAAATTGCCTTTGCTATGATATAGTATTTGTAGCCGTTCCTCAAAATAATCTAAATCCTGTACTTCCATTACGATGTCTAGGTCTGATCCTAATATATCTATACCGATGGGCAAAGTTCCGCATAGAACCGGATTGCATGAACTTAAGTCATCACAAATATTCAGTTCCCTGATAACTGCATACGCTTTTTGTTGCTTTTTATTACCCATTTGCATCCCCTCAAATAAATTACTCAACGCAGCACCTTCTTCATCTGAAAATATAATTTTAGGGCGTTATCTGTTCAAGAAAATCATTCATGCTTTTTAAACATAAACCTCCATATACGGCTTTTCCTGCTTATAATAATCTATCCTATCATGCAAAGTACCAATATGAAATTCGAACTTATAACCATTCGGATCATAAATAGACTTCTTACCCTTTCATCCCTAGGACGACCAGTTAAGATGTTCACTCTCCATTTCACTAATTTATTATATATGCTATCAAATCAGCCTTATTGATAGCAAAAGCAACATGAGTGTATACCTGACTTATATCATTACGAGAAATATTACCCATCCAAAGGCCCAAGAATTATTTTACACATACGGTCGATTCTTCACGCTTCCGGTTGATTCTCAGACCGGACGAACGATTCCCAGACGTTCCAACTGATTCCCACATTTTTAGAATACATGGAACCTCACCGTTTGTTGCGCTTGCAGCTGAACATAGCTGTTTATCTATAACCCATGATGCCCAAGCAAATAATTTTATAATTTCCTATGCGATTAAAGAAAAGGTTAGCTGGACATTATACTTGAATCCAGCTAACCTTTGTTTCCCCACAATACTTTTCAGGAAGGTTTCTTAGGAGATTGATATATAGTGTTTTTCTGAAGATTATTGCGTAAGATGAAATACTTGGGGTTAAAATATACAGTTAACAACATACTTTTCTTTAATGCTTGAGCTGCACTTTTCTGAATAAATTCGTATGCCTATCCAATTGCGATTGAACATGTTTAAAATGACTTCTCGCTTCAACTATAAAATGATCAAGTTTCTCCTCTATACGAGCCTGACTTAATGCAAATGAATTTTGATTTTCTTCAAAACGAATTTGCCTCTCTTCCATACGAGCTTGATTAATAGCAAGGTGCTCTTGGCTTTTTTCTACTTGACCAAGTCTCTTTCCAAATCTATTTAAATTTTCTTCAAATCGATCTTGCCTTTCTCCAAACGCATTTAAACTTTCCTCAAACCGATCTTGCCTTTCTCCAAACGCATTTAAGCTTTCCTCAAATCGATCTTGCCTTTCTCCAAACGCATTTAAACTTTCCTCAAACCGATCTTGCCTTTCTCCAAAGACATTTAAGCTTTCCTCAAATCGGTCCAGCCTTTCTCCAAAGGCATTCACTTTCTCTTCCACTCGATCCAGTCGCTTCCCAAAAGCATTTAAGTTATCTTCAAACCGAGCTTGTCCTTGTTGGATTATTTCCAAATGTTCTAAAATAATATTAAGCTTTTCCTCCACCTTCATCCCTCCCTTCTTTTCCTAATAGTATACCATCATCTATACAAAAATACATCGAAAGATTCTCTCGCTCACTTAAGCATTAGGATCAGAGGGACGAGCCGCTTAAATAAAACTATAAAACTATCTCCCCTGCATCAGATGCACGATATACCTGTCCAACCGCTCCTCCATCATGTGATCCGTTAACCCTGTTATACCAAAATCCTTCCATCCCAGGTATACGCTTGGGCGCTTTCCAGAAAGCATATCCATGGCGGAAATAAGATCCCAATGGAGGGCATGTTTATACGTTTTTCCGGCAAATTGCTTATATGCTTCTAAGAATCCAGCAGCAGTTTCTACATCATATAACATCGCCAGATTTACTCTGCAGTGTCCGACATCAATTCCTGCTGGACCCAAGCAGGCGTTTACCCAATCCACAATGCCACTGACTTTCTCATCACGCCACATAACGTTTGCAGGATGAAAATCTCGATGAATAAAGTTATTTTTCATATTAGGGCGAGGCCCCTTTGCTATAGCTATTGCTTTTTCCCATACATCTGGAACGCTGGACCATTCCGGAATTTCTGTCTCCGAAATAGCATTATAAGGAAAGTAAGTCCATGGAAAATTACTTGCTTCAGCAGTATGAATATTGGCAAGTGCCTCTGCCAGACCAGCCAGCCATTCATCCCTATCCCTTGGCTTTAGATTAACGTTCCCCTCAAGCTTTGACATTACAACTACCGGGATCCCACATATCTCCCCCTTCTCATCATAGGCGATGATCTCAGGCGTAGGGAAACCAACTTTAGATGCCATTTGCAAACTTGCCGCTTCATGCATAGCAAGATCAGGCTCTTTGTCCAACCATTCTTGATCATTAAATTGCCGCACCACTACTTCCACAGGATTTTCATCAACATGAAGCGTTATACGATGTAATATAGAGGAAGTGCTACCTTTTAATGGTTCCACGGATTGTACAGACGCGTTTATATGTACTTGTTGTTTAACCCAATCCAGCAAAGATTTTGGGACCCCCATTTTATCTCCCCCTTTTATCCTTTTATCCTTCAAATACACGTTAAAACCCATTATAGAATACAAACGAGCGCCATTATCAATGGTTTAATCAATCGTTTGATCAATCATAGGCAAAGCACGAGACGATTCTTAGTCATGACACTACCCATAATTGCCGGAAGAACTTTTAAAACGTGCCAGTATGTCATTGGCATATAATGATATTACCAAAAAGCTTAATAGTATGGCGAAATCATGAAGTAGACCAACACGCCAGTAAAGCTGACATACAGCCATAGTGGCATTGTCCAACGTGCAATTTTCCGGTGTTTTTCTACTTTCATATTCAAACCTCTTCCAAGTGTGATTAGCGCAAGCGGCACAATCAATGCAGCCAGAACAATGTGTGTAATTAGTATAAAATAATAAATGTACATCATAGGACCGTCTCCGCCGAAGCTTGTAGACTCAGCCATAGAATGATACGTCAAATAGAAGATGAAGAATAAAAAGGTTGTTACGAATGCAGCAATAATAAATCTGCGGTGCACTTTGATGTTTTTCTTTTTAATCATGATTAAAGCAATCAACAAAAAGATAAAGGTGAAGCTATTCAAAATAGCATTTAACATGGGCAATACGGTTAACTCCATGCCAGCTATTGTTGCGTCTGGGTTTGTTGGCAAGAAATACGTTCCCAAAATAACGCCTACAATCAATATAGATAAAATCCAAATCAGCGGATTATAATTGCGCTGTCTAGTATAGTTAATGTCATTAGGCATCTGTTTTTTCACTCCAATATAAAATTCCTTTCCATAAGCATATGAAAATTAACCGCAAACAACAAGTCAAAAGTAATATTCACTCCTATAAAAACGAGAAATGTCATACTTTTGACAGAAAACAGGCTATCCAATTAGGTCTTTTCTTTTGACCAAAAAGTGATAACAGGAAAGTTTCCTAGCATTCTGTATGTATTTTTCATCTGCTTTATTATCCGGAAAAGGGAATGATATGGATTTGAATATAGGTACACTTTCCACTTATTCAATTTCCATGACAAGTGCGAGCCTATTTGTTAAACTAAAGGTAAATAATCAATAAAAGTAACTACTAGGGGTGCCCAATAATACGTGGGCTGAGAGGAAAGCGCATTGAGGCTTTCTGACTCTTACGGACCTGATCTGGATCATACCAGCGGAGGGAAGTAGTTTGACGAAATGTCTTATCTATTTTCAAATTCGAAGCCAGGTCCCCCATGGGATTTGGCTTTTTTTAGTTCTCTCTGGGAAGAAGTCATGGATGAATCGAACGTATCTATTAACAACCATGGCTGTTTTCATTTAATAGCGGTCAATGACTGCACAATGAAAAATAATGATATATAACCCGGAAAACTACTATTCTTTCGTCCTTCCGAATCCATCAGAGGAGGTTTTATAAATGAAACACGTTTCAACGGCTCTTACCATTGCTGGAACCGACCCAAGTGGTGGAGCTGGCATTCAAGCAGACTTAAAAACGTTTCAAGAATTAAAAAGCTATGGCATGTCCGTCATTACATCTGTCGTTGCCCAAAACACCACAGGCGTTCAAAATGTTCACCACCTACCCATCGACATGATCAAACAGCAGCTGGATTCCGTGATTTCCGATATTCCGGTTCACGCATGTAAAACAGGGATGATTGCAAATAGGGACATGATGGAAGTCATTGCAGGATATGTTTCAGAATTGGATGCATCTTATGTCATGGATCCAGTTATGGTTGCAACAAGTGGAGATTCCTTAATTGATCAGGATTCACGTCTTTTTTTACGTGAAAATCTTTTGCCACTGACAACCCTAGTAACACCAAATATTCCGGAGGCTGAATTTATTACCGGCAATACAATTGAGACAACCGATGACATGAAACAAGCTGCTGAAACGATCGTAAAGAATTTCGGTGCTGGAGCAGCTCTTATTAAAGGTGGACATATGTCGGGGAGTGCAGTGGATTTTTTATACGACGGGATGGACATAAAAACCTTCTCAGCTGATCGCATGAATACCAACAATACGCATGGAACTGGATGTACGTATTCCGCTGCGATTACAGCCTTTTTAGGTCAAGGCATAGCGCTTCAGGATGCTATTTCACAGGCAAAACGTTTTATAACAGCAGCAATTAAGCATTCCTTTTCTCTTGGTTCCGGAAATGGTCCTACGAATCATTGGGCAGACCGTGAAGAGGTGATACTATGAATCCAAACATTATTCAGGAAGTACGGGGAAATAGTCCATTGATTCACCATCTAACCAATCAGGTTGTCATGAATTTTACAGCAAACGGGCTTTTATCCTTTGGCGGGGCACCAGTTATGGCAAAAGCAGAGGAAGAGGCTGCGGCCATGGCTTCCGCTAGTGACGGCGTTCTTCTTAATATTGGCACACTGACATCCGTTGAACTTCCAGCAATGCTCCTAGCAGGAAAAGCTGCAAATGAAAAAGGAATTCCGGTAGTACTCGACCCGGTAGGAATAGCAGCCACCTCCTTTCGTACATCTGCTGTGAGGAAAATCTTGGAGGAAGTCAAACCAACCGTAATCAAAGGAAACGCAGGGGAAATGGCACAACTCGTACAAATTCCTTGGGAAACAAGAGGCGTGGAATCGGTTGGGAAAGGAGACACGGAGGAAATCGCTATGAAAGTTGCAGAAGCCTATGAAACAGCCGCTGTTATAACCGGAGAAACAGATATGATCTGCGTAGGAAAAAATGTGATCAAAAATGAAACCGGTGATCCACTTTTGGAAAAAATCACCGGAGCTGGGTGCTTATTGGGATCCATTTTAACTGCCTGCTTAACAACGAAGGCACAAATCGAGGAACAGGTTTTAACAGCCGTTTATTTTTATGGGGTAGCGGCTGCGTATGCCGCTGCTCATGAAAGTACGAAAGGGCCTGGAACCTTTTTACCTCAGTTCATCGATGCTCTTTCCCTGGAACCCAGTGTACTGGAGAGGAGATAGCCAATGGCATTACAAATAAACACGAGCTTACGTAAATATTTTATCATGGGCAGTCAAAATTGTGATCGGGATCCTGCAGAAATACTGGAAACCGCTGCATTAGCTGGAATAACAGCCTTTCAATTTCGGGAAAAAGGAAAAGGATCACTAACGGGAGAAGCGAAACTAAAATTAGGTATTTCATTGCGTGAAATTTGCCAGAGATATAACATCCCCTTCATTGTAAATGATGATGTTAAACTAGGTAAATCCTTAGATGCGGACGGGATCCACGTTGGTCAGGACGACCAATCCGTTCAAGCAATCCGTGACCTTTTCCCTGATAAAATTATCGGGCTTTCTGTATCGAATGCGCGTGAGATTGCGAGTAGCCCGCTGTCTCTAATCGATTACGTTGGTGCTGGTCCAGTTTTTGCAACCAATTCAAAGATTGACGCTAAGAAAGCCGTTGGCGTTGAGTGGATTACTGCATTACGAAAAAGATTCCCGACATTACCTATTGTAGGAATTGGCGGTATCACAACACACAATGCTACTTCTGTGATCGACGCAGGTGCAAATGGGGTTTCGGTTATCTCGGCGATTACCCAAGCTGAAAATATAAGGGAAGCAGTTCGAGCCTTATAGATATGAATGGTGTTAAAAGGGGCTGGGACAAAAGTGTTTTTAACAAATATATTCCGAATATACATCGCTTCGGAAATATACTTCGCGCACCTTAGGGCGGCTGGTGAGCCCCCTTGTGCTTTCACACTTCGGTGTCTCACCTATGCCTTTTCTCCCGCTGGAGTCTCCGCATATTTCCTACGCTAAGTTTGGCAATGTTCGTTTTTTTAATTAAACACTTTTGTTTTGTCCCAGCCTCACATTTTTATATTCAAGAATGACACAAGGAGTTATTTCTTATGTTGATCTGCATAAACCGCCATAGCATCACGCATAAACACTGCTAATCCATCGCCAAATTGGTCTATATTTTTAGTGAAACGCCCGTCGTCAACATACATCTGGCCAAGTCCTTTAAAAGCATCTAATGAATAGTTGCCTATTCGGTTCAAGAAATCATACCACATTTTTATACCTTCTTGAGCTACATCTGATGCAGGAGACTCATGGCGAATCGCAGCTAATTTACGATAAATATCGTTGAACTCTGTTTCAAATGCTTCTTTTTCACTTTTGGACATGGTATTTATTGTCGTATTCGATTCCTCAACAGCTTTGTCTCCCCATCGTTCGCGCGCTTCCTGCTCATATGGGTTATGGCTGAAGTCAAAGCCTTCAAATTTCTCTTTATCGCTCATTTGTATTTCTCCTTTCTTGTGTTGGATTGTTTTATCAACATTCCGAATCATATGATCCAGCCTGTTTCGTTTTTCAAGCAGCATGTTACGATGCAAATCAAGTGCTTCGTATTGGTCAAATAAAGGATCATTGATAATTTGTTTAATTTTTTTCAACGGGAAACCCAGTTCTCTGAAAAATAAAATCTGTTGCAATGTCTCAAGATCACCTTGTGAATATTGTCGATACCCAGACTCCGTAGTATCTTCCGGGATTAATAATCCAATTTCATCATAATAATGTAGTGTACGCACACTAATTCCCACTAAATCGGAAACTTCTTTCACTTTCAAAACGAGCTGCCTCCTTTCATGATTCATGGTAAAGCATGACGTAACGTTAGAGTCAAGTTCTACTTACAATACAAGTAAATAAATCTATGTGCTCCAACTTCTCATCCGATGTTATCAACCCGCCCATTCTTCAAAAAATATTCCCTATTTAGAGCAATAACCCATATAGTAAAGAGAACGTATTTATAAGGGAGGATATAGCAAATGAATGATAACAAACCACCGTTTGATGATCAGAGGCAGTTTAATTTTCCTGGATTTATATGGGGGCAATTATTTGGACCGGGAGGCCAGCAGCAATTTCCGGGACAGCAGCCTCCGGGAGGGATTCCTGGCGGGCAAGTTAGCGCTCCTGCTACCCCACCGCCACCTTTTACACCGGAGCAACCTTCATTCCAAGCCTATGCAGTGGATCCCGGGGGGATTCGCGGTTGCATGTTTCGTTTCACCTATATATGGCTAAGAAATGATGCTTTCTGGTTTTTTCCAACATTTTTAGGTGCTAATTCCATTGCAGGCTTTCGTTGGCAAGGATTCAGGTGGGTTTATTTCGGCATTGATTTAAACCGAATCCAATCTTTTCAATGTTTTTAACAATGTAAACAAACGTTTCTTCAATAGAAACAGCACGAGCTGCGTTTTATTGAATCGGATATAACCATTCAAAAAAGAGACCGTAGTCATATGATACGGCCTCTTCTAAAACTTGTACTCTAGTTTTCACTGCAAAATTTCCTGCTTACGTACTAATGCTTTTATTAACTATCGAATTTATTTACTTTTTTCCGCATTTCCCGTTGCCAGATAAGTCCTTGTTCTAACGCCATCTTTTTCGCTATTCTCGGAGCATTCCAGAGTGGCGGCAACAGTAGCAGCGATACGGGAACTGCAGTTATAATAATGGAATTCTGGATCGATGTAACGCTATCTTCTCCTATCGTTAGTATGACCACTGTCGTAAGACCAAAAATAATTGCCCAAAATACGCGCAACCATCGTTTGGGATGGTCATTCCCTGTTATTGTAGCAGCCACGGTATAGGACATGGTATCTGTAGTAGTTGCAACAAAGACAATAGACACGAGTAAAAATCCTAATCCCATTACCATACCAATTGGCAGTTGATCCGTAATTGCCATTACGGATGCTGGCATCCCTCCTGCATTTAACGCATCTGAAATAGAACCGGGATTTTCCCTTTCGAAAAATACGCCTGTCCCACCTACGACAGAAAACCAAAAGTTATTAACGATTGGTGCAACAATGGAAACAGCGATAACTAATTCTCGAATCGTTCTCCCCCGAGAAATTCGACTGATGAATACAATTAACATTGGAGCATAGCCAATAAACCATCCCCAGAAGAAGATCGTCCATGATGAAAGCCAGCCTTCGTCTCCGCGAAACATACTCATCGTGAAGAAGTTTTGCAAATGGAAACCTGTTCCTCCCACAAATGCATCGATAATAAACATCGTAGGTCCAATAATGAGAACAATAATGGCCAATAAAATTGTAAACTTCACATTATAATTACTGAGATGGTAAATCCCTCGATCCACCCCTGTAGCAGCAGAAATAGCGGCAACCCCAACAAGTACTAATACGACAATGATACTAACTGTCAATGTATTTGGCACATCAAACAAATGATTTAATCCATAGGATATCTGTAAACCCAAGAAGCCTAAAGGTCCGAGTGTACCGGCAACTGTTGCAATAATAGAAAAAATATCAGCTGATGATCCAAGCAAACTTTTTCCATATATTTTTTCACCAAAGATTGGATATAATAGTCCTCTTGGCTTCAGCGGATACCCTTTACTGTAATGAACATACATCATAACAACGACAGCAAGTGTTCCAAGAATTGCCCAAGCAGTAAACCCCCAGTGCATAAATGCATGTGCAAATGCTGCATTCATATTATCGAACTGACCGCCGCCAAATAATGGGGGAGTATCCATATAATGGTACATCGGTTCAGCGGCAGCCCAGAACACACCACCACTTGCGAGCAATGTTACTAAAATCATAGAAACCCAACCAAAATAACTATATTTCGGTTTATCCTGCCGCCCTAATTTTACCTTTCCATATCTTGAAACAGCCAATCCCAGGCCAATGAAAAAGTTTGCGAGTAATAATAATTGCCAGTACGCTCCAAATAGATCGGAAGCATACGTAAATAACGTGTCAACAGCATTTCCAACCATTTCGCTGTTTACGAATGATATAATAATAAATGCAATTAAAAATCCGCCACTTACGATAAATACCGGCCAATCTAATTCCTTCTTCTTTTTTGATTTCACGCTTTTCCTCCTAATTTGTTTTAGGAGCAAGTGTCTATAATTTTGTGTTCCTTTGCCATTAAAGACCGTTGGATGGCAAATGACTATTATGTCTCACGTTATAATACCCATTGACAAGTACCACCGGCTTGCTCAATTAAGTAACATATTTTATTATTATAGGAATAATCCAATAGCTAGTCAAACTTTTATAATATAATGAATGGTCACCTCCATTACCACTTTAAAATTTACTATATGCTGGATGTAAAAAAAATAGTATTAAATTTGGAAAGCCTCGACCTTCATAGAACAAAGGCACAGGGCGCCCGGTTAGCAACGTACAAACTTCGCTCAGCGCTGCGGGTGGTTCAGGCATGCTCAACAATGTGGCAATCTAAAAAAACGATTAGGACGGGCCTAACCGTTTTTTTATTTATTTATAATCTCATCCACTGTTGATTCCACTTCTTGACGTGTCATTTTTTCATTGCCATTTTTCATAGCCTTTAGCGTTTTTTTCGCTAGTTCTAATGGAATTTTAGAAAATAAAATAATATTTTTATTCTCGATACTTTCTATGTATCTATCACCTTGCTTTAAATTGTTTGATGCGTAGGCAAATAGGTCGTCTCTAGTCCAATTATCCGGAACGAACCGTACCCCGCGTTCTTCATCTTCCCCTTGATTACGTAGAATGTTAACCGCTTGTAAGCCTCTACCATATCCGATAGCAAATTCTCTATCTGTTTCTGTCTGATCATACCATTCCCAAGCATCGGACAACATAACACCAACTAAACCTGCGACATAATACGTATAATCATCCAGATCCGCTTTCGTTCTAATGCGCCAATCCTTCTCTACCCAATCCGCCATACCATCAGCCATGACACTTGTTGACTCTTTCATTTTTTCCACAAATCCTGTAGGACAAAAATCGATCCAATCCCCCAGTCTTACTGTAACTTCAGGAAGGAGAGACTCGTAGGGCTGAACGAATTGACGATATGCCTCTTTATCAAATTCTGTCCGTAATAGCTCACTCGTGGACCTTAGTAGGTATTGCTTTGTCTTCGCGTCCAATTGCTCATGGTCCTCGATTTCATCAACAGCACGCATGCATAGATAAGACGAAGCCACTGTCTCTTTCAGTGTTGGCTTCAATAATTTAATTGGAATATAAAACGTTCTACTTGTAAGTTTCAAGACGCGCATGGCATCTTTATATAATTTCGCGTCATTATTCAACGAGGCAGTCCCCTTTCTTCATGTAGGTAAAGCTATTATATCAAAAAAAACAGTACCTGGCACACCCCACATTTTGTCGAATACACGAGAAATTCTTCTTGTCTTTCACTTCAAATAGGATTACGATTGGATAGATAGTTTTATTTAGAAGAAGGAAGTCATCTTTTATGGATAAACGTGTATATTTACTGACTATCGTCTCGTTTGTTGTCGGGATGGTT